>NZ_JBIVBS010000008.1:0-407662 GCF_044746205.1 Streptomyces sp. NPDC086549
ATGACGTCGTTGATCGCTGCGGACGGCTCAGTCCGCTCCGTCAGCGTCATCCCGGCCGTTCCCGCGGCCCGGTCGGTTACCACAATGGCTTTCATCGAGATTGTCCCCTTCCTCATATGTGTTGTGGGTTTGGATCTCCGATGAGCCAGGGTGAGGAAACAGCGGTGTCCGCTCGTCCACTGGTCGGTGATGCTGAGGGCGAGGTCCTCGGCGACCCTGTGGAGCGCGCGTCGCCCCAGCCGCGCCCAGGGGAAAGGCGGACCGCTGTGGCCCTGGAGGTCCTCGAACCACGCCGTGCACAGCTCCTCGACGTCACCGGGGTCGACCTCGATGACGAGGCGTCCCGCCGGGGCCATGAGTCCACCACAGCGGTGCAGCAGGCTGTGAGGGTCACCTCCGATGCCGATGTTGCCGTCGATGAGCAGAACCGTCTGCCAGCCGCTCTCGGCCGGTAGACGATCGAAGACCGACCGGCACAGTGCGAGCCCGCCCCGGATCGTGGTGAGTGCGACCGCGCGAGGTGCGATGTCGACCCCGAGAGCGAAGACTCCCCGGCTCAGCAGCTCTCTACACAACCGGCCCGGCCCGCAGCCGACATCCAGGACCGGGCCGACGCAGCGTTCCAGCACGGTCGTGTCAGCTGCTGTGGGCTGCTCGTGCCAGCGGTGCACGGGCATCCGGATCCGGCGCCCGTCGACCAGCCGCAGATACACCGGTCCACGGCCGGTTCGCAGGGCCAGCGCGTAGGGGTCCTGCTCGGTGCCGTACAGCTTGTCCTCGTCGGCAGTCACGGTGTGGGGCCATGACCTGGCGCGGGCAGGCCCTCGTCGCCGCGGTCGGCCCGCCGGGCGCGGCGAACTCTGATCGCGAAGGCCAGTGCGGAGGCGGCGAAGAGCACACCGGTGATCGCCAGCCATCGGCCGAGGTAGACACTGTCGGAGAGCCCGGTGTCACCGGGGTAGGGGACGGCGAGCCGGAAGACGAGGGGAAACCAGACCAGCAGGAGCAGGCCGGACAGGAAGGCGGGGACGCGCAGGTGGTTGATCCACGGCACTGCTCGTCGGTCGGCGGTGCGATGGCGCAGTACAGAGAGGGCAGACTGGTCTGCCAGCGAGTACAGGGGAAGCAGCATGAGGTCATGGAGGATGGCCGCGCCGACGAACCAGATCGCCACCTCCAGCGGCCGGACCGCGAAGAGGCGCACCATGGCGTAGGCGATGAGGGCGAACGAGGCGATCAGGACCAGCAGATGCAGCGGGCCTGAGCCGTACCAGCGGACGAATCGTGTCATGACCACGCCCTGAATGTGAGCCGGTGGACCCACTTGGTGTTGTTCACGCCGGGGTTGGCCGGAACGATGATGCGGGCCGGGTATCCGTGATCGAGCGAGAGGTCCGCGCCGTTGACGCGGAGGGCGAGCAGCGCTCTGGAATCGCGGATCTGGTTGCCCCGCAGCACCACCCTGGTGAATGGGCCGGGTGGTTGGATGGATTCGACCAGGACGCTTCCGGCGTCGGTCATGCCGGCCAGGGCGGCGAGGTCGGCCAGCCGGAGGCCGCTCCAGTTCTGGTCGTCGGTGGACCAGCCCTCCACGCAGGCGATCGGCAGAGCGGCGGAGTGCTGGGGTACCGTCAGAAGCTGCTCGCGTGTGAAGACCTGCGGCGCTCCGCGTCCGTGCACCTCCAACCGCCAGCTGGGGCCGACCAGCGCGGGGGTGACGCCGACCTTCGCCGCCGTCTTGTTGATCTGGAAGACGTTCGGGCCGCTGCCGGGGTCGCGGTTGTGTGGTGCGAGGAGCGCGGTGCCGCGCAGCCAACCGCCGATGCTCTGTCCGGCGGTCACGGCGAGGAGGAGCAGCGACCCCGCGCCCACCATGCCCAGCGCGCCGCGGCGAGTCATCGTCGGCTGAGCGGGGGTAGTTGCCACCAGGCCGTCGGGGTCGGGGGGTTCGGGCACGGTGTGGGCGAGGTCGGTGCGCAGCTCGGCGCTCAGACTGCGCGAGCGCAGGGCCCGTGCCATCCGGCTGAGCTTGAGGCACACGTGGACGACGAAGGCGGCGATGAACACCCAAGCGCCGTAGAAGTGCAGGCGATAGAAGGAGCCCGGGAAGACGTAGTAGAGCTGGATGTTGAGGATACCGGTGACGAATTCGAAGATGACGCCGCCGACCAGCATCAGCAGGGACAGCCGCTCGAGTCCGTGAGCGACGGAGCGCACGGGCAGCCATTCGAAGAGCCTCGGGATGACCGACCACAGCTTGGCCAGCAGGACCGGGACGAGGACCACGCCCAACGTCACATGGACGCCCTGGAGCAGCCGGTAGAGCCAATACGGGTGCGTGGGCCAGCTGAAGAGGTAGAAGCCCAGCACGCCCTTGTCGGGTGTCTCGTCATTGAGGGGGCTCAGGCTGGGGTTGTAGGAGGCGTAGGACAGCAGTCCGGTGACAAAGAGCAGCGGAATACAGATCAGGAGGACCAGTCCGAACACCGACGTCAGCCAGGGCCCGCGGATCGGACTGCGCCAGAATCCCGGCCGGAACGGCCCCGGGGGCGGAGGCATCCGGCTGACGCGCTGCGCCGCCGTACGGGTACGGGAGGCCGCCGACGCCACCGCTGCCGCCCCACCGGCCCGCACACGCCTCAGCCGCTCCCGTGCGCGCCTCTCATCCGGTCCCCGGCGCGCCGGCCCACTGCGTGGGGCCGAACCCGACGGCCGTCCGCCACTTGCGACAGGCATCTCGCTACCGGTGCTCGGGGTTCTCGTAGTCGCGGCGGCAGCCGGCGTCCCAGGCGGTGCGCTGGTTGCCGTAGGCGGGGATGCCGCCCAGGTCCTTCAGCGCCCGGGCCAGGTGCAGCAGGTTCCAGGTCATGAAGGTGGTGTTGCGGTTGGTGAAATCGTTCTCCGGGCCGCCCGAGCCGGGATCCAGGTAGGAGGGGCCGGGACCGGCCTCGCCGATCCATCCGGCGTCCGCCTGGGGAGGGATCGTGTAGCCCAGGTGCTGAAGGCTGTAGAGGACATTCATGGCGCAGTGCTTGACGCCGTCCTCGTTGCCGGTGATCAGGCAGCCGCCGACGCGGCCGTAGTAGGCGTACTGGCCGGCTTCGTTGAGCAGGCTGGAGCAGGCGTAGAGGCGTTCGATCACCTGCTTCATCACTGAGCTGTTGTCGCCGAGCCAGATGGGACCGGCCAGCACGAGGATGTCGGCTGCCAGGACCTGCTGGTACAGGTCGGGCCAGGCGTCCGTCTCCCAGCCGTGCTCCCTCATGTCGGGCCACACGCCGGTGGCGATGTCGTGGTCCACCGCCCGTACGATGTCGACGTGCACTCCTTGTGCGTCCAGGATGGCGGTGCTGCGGTCGATCAGTCCCTGGGTGTTGCTCGTCTCCTGCGAGCGCTTCAAGGTGCAGTTGAACACCAGAGCACGTAGGTCGTCGTACCGGGCCGGCGGCGCGTCGGTAGCGGGCGACGAAGTAGTCACACGGTCCTCCCGGAGCCCTGCCGCCGCACGGTGCGCGGCGACTCGTCCACTGCGCCCAGC
Organism: Streptomyces sp. NPDC086549; assembly: GCF_044746205.1. Lineage (NCBI taxonomy): Bacteria > Bacillati > Actinomycetota > Actinomycetes > Kitasatosporales > Streptomycetaceae > Streptomyces > Streptomyces sp. NPDC086549. The sequence continues at coordinate 3,539 of NZ_JBIVBS010000008.1, forward strand.
CTGCGTGCCAACCGCGGCAGCCGCCACCACAACGCCTCCGAATGGTTCCGGCGTTCCGCGCCCCCGGTCGGCTGCCGACGAGTGGCTGGGACCGGTGGCCGTGCATACCTTCGTCTCATGGGTACCGAAGGCGCGACCGAGTCGCAGAACACGGCAGCAGTTGAGGACGTCGCGCACCTCTTGGTGCGTTGCCTGCGGGCCGAGGGCGTGGAGTACGTCTTCGGCATCCCTGGTGAGGAGAACATCCGCTTCGTCGACGCGCTGAACGGCTCCGGGATCCGGTACGTCCTGGTACGCCACGAACAGGCCGCCTCGTTCATGGCGGAGATCTACGGGCGGCTGACCGGCCGGGCCGGTGTGTGTTCGGCCACGCTGGGGCCCGGCGCGATCAATCTGCTGCTCGGCACCGCGGACGCCATGACGAACAGTGCGCCGATGGTGGCCCTGGCCGCCCAGGGCTCCCTGCGCCGCATCCACAAGGAGTCGCACCAGGTCATCGACCTGGTGTCGATGTTCGCTCCCGTCACCCAGTGGTCAGCCCGTGTCGAGTGTCCGGACGCGGTGCCGGAGATGACACGCAAGGCGTTCAAGACAGCGCAGAGCGAACGGCCCGGCGCCGTGTTCCTCGCGGTCCCGGAGGACATCGAAGCGGAGCGCCCCGCCGAGCCGCTGGCGCCCCTGCAGATCGACACGGTGCGGGCCGACGCGCCGTCACCCTCCCAGATCGCACGGGCGGCCGAGGTGCTCTCGGCCGCACGGCACCCGGTCGTGCTGGCAGGCCATGGTGCCGCCCGAGCCGGGGCCTCGGCCGCCCTGGTGCGGTTCGCCGAACGGCTGAACATCCCGGTCGCGACCACCTTCCACGGCAAGGGCGTGTTTCCCGACGACCATCCGAACGCCCTCGGCGCGGTCGGCTTCATGCGCCACGACTACGGCAACTTCGGCTTCGACGCGGCCGATGTGCTGCTCTGCGTGGGCTACGAGATCCAGGAGTTCGACCCCGTCAAGATCAACCCGAACGGCGACAAGCGGATCGTTCACGTCCACCGCTTCCCCGCCGAGGTGGACGCCCACTACCCGGTCACCGTGGGTGTCGAAAGTGACCCCTCACAGGCGCTGGACGCGCTCTCGGCAGCACTGCCCGAGGGACTCACCTACGATTCGGGAAGCAGCGAGAAGATCCGCACCCTGCTCGACGAAGAGCTGAAGTACGGACGTGACAACGACGCGTTCCCCCTGGTACCGCAGCGCGTCGTGACCGATGTGCGCACCGCGCTGGACCGCCACGACATCGTGCTCGCCGACACCGGCGCCGGAAAGATGTGGATGTCCCGCCTCTACCCCACCTACGAACCGGACACCTGCCTCGTCTCAAATGGCCTGTCCACGATGGGGTTCGCGCTGCCGGGCGCCATCGCCGCCAAGCTGGCCCGGCCGGACCGGCGCGTGCTGGCGATGATGGGCGACGGCTCGTTCCTGATGAACTCCCAGGAACTGGAGACGGCCGTCCGTGAACGCGTCCCATTGGTCGTCCTGGTCCTGGTGGACGAGGAATACGGCCTGATCACCTGGAAGATGGAACTCGAACTGGGCCGCCACAGCCACACCCGGTTCACCAACCCGGACCTGGTCGCCTATGCCGAGAGCTTTGGGGCGCGCGGCTACCGGATCGAGGCCCCCGACCAGCTTTTGCCTGTGCTGCGCAGGGCCCTCGACGACGACGGGGTCGCCGTGATCGCCTGCCCCGTGGACTACTCCGAGAACCTTCGCCTGACCGACAGACTGGGCAGTCTCCACGGCCCGTTCTGACCTGACGGGCCCAGAACCCGGAGTTTGCGGTCTTCATCCCTCTGAGGGCCGATTTCGGTTGCCCGCCTTGTACAACCCCTGCAGAGGTCTGTCACCCACCGGCCGAGGCGTCAGCACTTCCTGAATCCCGGCACTCCGGGCGCTCCCGCAGTGCCAGACTGCTACCGACCGAGCGGACAGGCGGACCGAGGATGACGCGGCTTGCGGCGCTGGCACTCATCACGCCGGCCTGGAAGATATCCGTACACCAGGCTGTGTCGGCCGGGGCCGTCATCATGCTCGTCCAAACCTACGGCCCGTGGGCGTTGTGCGGTTACTCCCGGGTCGCGGTCGTCGGCTGGTCACGTGTCGCTCTGCGCGACCACACACCGGCGAAGGTGGTCGCGGGAACGATCCTCGGCTCAGCGGTTGCGGCCGGGGTGTTCGCCGCCCTCCGCCGAGCACGTTCTCCAGCCTCGGGCCGGTGTCGTGCGGCAGCAGGGCGGTCTCTGGCCAGCGGCATGGAGAGACCCGCCGTGAGAGTCTCCTACCGGACCGAGGAAGGAACACCCGGTCGCGTTCAGGTGTAGCCGCAGCCCGCGCCCGGGACGGCCGCATCTTCACCGCGGTGAACGCCTACCACTTCACGGGAGGGCCCTGCGCCGAGCTGATCCTCATCGGCACGGCAGCCGCCCAGGGCGCCTACGAGCTGGATACGATCGTCGCCGTGGGCGACCGTGACCGCGGAGTTGTTCCCCCGTGCGGCCGGTGCCGTCAGGTCCTTCTCGACTACTTCCCCACCCTCAAGGTCATCGTCGGCGAAGGCGACCGCATCCGAACCGTCCTTGTCACCGACCTGCTGCCCGAAAGCTACGTCTGGGCTGACCACCAGCTCGAGGCCGAGTAGACCGCGCCACTCAGTGCCGCCGCAGACCGTCTCTCCACCCGATCGAGGACGCAGCCTGACACCCAGAACCTTCCTCCTCGACTTCGCCCGCACCGGCCGAATCGGGCCCCTTCGCCACGGAATGCCCCTGTCCGAGGCCGAGGACCTCCTCGGTCCGGGGCGTCCGCATCCCGCCATCCGCTTGAAGGGGCCCGACATCGACGGCTACCCCTACTCCTGGGACGGGCTGCAACTCGACATCACCCGGCGAGCGGTCAGCGGCATCCGGAACAACCTCCGGCCGGGCCCGACCACCAAGCTCCCCGCTCTCGTCCTGCCCGAATCCACGTCGTTCGAGGCCACCGTGGACCGCGAGGAACTGGTCACGGCCCTGGACATCGCAGGCTGTGAGCACCACGTCAACGACACCCTGACGTTCGGTCAGCAGTCGAGCATCCTCACCCGGCCCACCGGCGTCTGCGCGGTCTTCAGCCTTCCGGGCCGAGACGACCACGTGCCTCACCGAGACCGTCACTACCTCCGCGTGATGTACAAGCGCATGGCTTGACACAGCAGCCGCCGGTACAGGGCTTCATCGGCTATGACGGGGAAGTGGCCGGACGCCGTGCGCCGACCGCCGTGTGGACGCGAGCGATGAGCGGCGGCAGGAACAGCGAGCTCGCCGTCGCGCCGGCCGCGGCGGACAGCGCGATGCCCCAGGCGACGGGGCCGAGAGGCGTGCAGCCGAAGAACTGGCTGAGGACCGGGGTCTGGACGACGGCCGCCAGTGCGGCCAGGGAGCCGAGGGAGGAGACGACGATCGCTCCGCTGCGGCCCCCGACCAGGAGGGTCTGACCGAGCTGCGCGCCCACGAGCGCGACCAGGGCGACGGTGCGGGCGCGGGTGGTGCGGCCGGTGAACCGTGCGGCGAGCCAGCCGGCTGTGGCGCCCAGGGCGGTGGCCACGGCGCGGCACACCATGTCCTCGGTCAGTGCCGTGCCGAGCGAGACCTCGGGTCCCTCGTGGAGCACGCGTTCGGCGGCCTCAGGATGCGGCGGGCGCAGGGCGACGGCCATGGCCGGGGCGAGGTCCGTGAAGAGGTTGACCAGCAGGAGCTGGCGGGCCGTCAGGGGTGAGGTCCCGGTGGCGGCCGCACCGAGGAGGGTGAAGGCGATCTCGCCGAGATTGCCGCCGACCAGGATCGCCAGGGCCTGTCGTACGGAGGCCCACATCGCGCGGCCTTCCACGAGCGCGTCGAGCACCGTCTCCAGCCGGTCATCCGTGACGACGAGGTCGGCCGCGGCACGCGCGGCCGGCGTGGCCCGCGTGCCGAACGCGATCCCGATGTCGGCGAGCCGGATGGCGGGCGCGTCGTTGGCGCCGTCGCCGGTCATCGCGACGGTGCGGCCCAGGCGTTGGAACGCCTGGACGACGCGGACCTTGTGCACGGGGGTACCGCGGGCGACGACACCGACGTCGGGCAGCAGCCTGTCGAGGGCGCGGTCGTCCATGTCGTCGAGTTCGGCTCCCGTCACCACCCGTCTGCCGTCCACGACGCCCAGTTCCCGGGCCATCGACTCGGCGGTGCCCGGGTGGTCTCCGGTGATCATCACGATGTGCACACCGGCGTCGGCCAGCCGGCGCACCGCGTCGCGGGCGGTGCCGCGTACCCGGTCGGCGAACGCGAGGAAGCCGAGGAAGTCGAGGCCGTCCACCGCCTCGTCCGTGAGTTTGCCGCCCGGCGCGTCCCGGAGTTCCGCCACCGCGAGGATCCGGTGGCCCTTGGCCGCCAGCTTCTCACCCGCCGCGAGAACGGCCTTCCGCCCCTTCCGGTCCAGGCGTTGTCCGCCCCGGGTGGCACAGCGCTCCACGACCTCCTCCGGAGCCCCCTTCACCGACAGGATCCGCTGCTCGCCGCAGTGGCCGCGCGTGGCGTGGAAGCCACGGCTCGGTTCGAACGGCAGGCTCGAGGTGCGCCGCCAGTGCGGCGCGGCCGTCGTCCGGTCCGCTCCCGCCTCCTTCGCGCCCTCGGTGACCGCGCCGTCGGTGGCGTGTTCCAGTTCGCCGCCGTTGTGCGGGCGTGGTGTCGCTCGCAGCGCCGCGGCAAGGACGGCCCGCTGCTCGTCCCGGAGTGCTTCGAGGGGCCGGCTGTCCCCGTCGGCGGCGACGGCGACGAGGGAGATCCGCCCTTGGGTCAGGGTTCCCGTCTTGTCGAAGCACAGGACGTCGGTGCGGCCGGCAGCCTCAATGGTGCGGGGATGCCTGAGCAGGGCTCCGCGTGCGGAAAGTCTTCTGGCCGAGGCGAGTTGGGCGGCCGAGACCAGAAACGGCAGTCCTTCGGGCACGCTGGCCACGGCCAGCCCCACCCCCGCCCCGACCGTGTCCCGGGTGGGGCGCCCGCGCAGCATGCCCGCCCCCACCACCGCGGCAGCCGAACCGAGGGCCACCGGCAGGGTGGTGCGGGTGATCCGGGCCAGTCGGCGTTCGACCCCGGCGGAGGGCGCCGTGCCTCGCCCGCCTGCCGCGGCACGGCCCGCCTCGGTGGCCGTGCCGGTCGCGACGACGACCGCGCGGCCGCGACCGGCCGCCACGGTGGTGCCTTCATAGACCATCGACGTACGGTCCCCGAGGTCCGAGGCCAGTACCGGCTCCACCCCCTTGGCCACCGGCAGCGACTCGCCCGTCAGGGCGGATTCGTCGACCTCCAGATGATGAGCCTCCAGCAGGCGGCCGTCCGCCGGCACCACGTCACCCGGGACCAGCTCCACCGCGTCGCCCACGGCCAGTTCCTCGGCGGGGACGGTGCTCTCCTCCCCGTCCCGCACCACCTTGGCCATGACGGCCGACTCCCGCCGCAGCTGGGCGACCGCGCGCTCGGTCCGGTACCGCTGGAAGCCGCCGAAGAGCCCGGACAGAGCGGTGACGGCCACGATGACGACGGAGTCGAGGACGGCGCCCACCGAGGCCGACATGGCGGCTCCGGCGCCGAGGACCGGCGTGAGCGGGTTCGCCATCTCGGCCAGGTAGGCCCGGCCGAGTGACGTCGTAGGCGCGCGCTCGCCGGTGGGAGTCACCCGCGCCCGCGCCTCTTCCGCCGTGAGGCCGCCGTCGCGGCCGCCGGCCCTGTCCAGCGCGGTGGCCGCGTCCATCGCATGCCATGGGTGCCGCGACGGGGTCACCGGCGGCGGGCGCCGCAGCAGCCGTACCGCCGACCAGACACCCGTCACGGTGCCCAGTGCGGCCGCCACGTTGAACGCCGCCACTCCCCGGGCCGTCGGCCGCCGCGCCCGCCCCGCCAGCACAGCCGTCGCGCCGACCACGACCGCGGCCTGGGCGAGCCGTACGCCCCGGCGGGCGGTCTCCCGGGCGGTGCGGCACGCCTCGACGATCACCACGGCCGACGCGGGGTCGCCGTCCAGATACAGATCCGCTCCCCAGGGCGGCGCGCCGTCCGGGTCGGCGAGACCCGCACCGACATCAGCGGCCAGGAGCGCCCGTCGGTCGTAGGAGACCAGCAGCACACCGTCGCCATCGCGCTGCAGGGACCGTACGGAGTCGATCAGACGATCGCCTCCGTCCGTGACCGCGTCCGCCTCCCGCACGGACGCGTGGCGGGCGTGCGCACCCGCGGTCACCACCTTGAGCCCGGCCGCGTGGGCGGCCGAGAGGAGGGCGCTCGCCGCATCGTGCATCTCGGGCAGCACGCTGATCACGGCGAGCAGGTGCTGCCCGTGCGCCAGGCCCAGCACGAACCGCGCGCCCTGCCGTCGCAGCCGCTCCCGGGCCTGTCTCCCCGTACGCCCCTGCAATCTCAGGCACTCGACAGGCCCCAGCACCCACTCCCCGTCCCGCTGCACACGTTCCGGCGCGGAGCCGTCGAAGAGCCGGTGAGCCGTCGCGGCGAGTTCACCCACCGCCATGTCGTCGTCGAGGGTGACCAGATCGGCCGGCAGATGGGACCCGGTGGCCAGGGCGTCCGTGTCCAGCAGCACAACGCCGATCCGGTCCAGCCTGCGCAGCGCCTCGGCGTCGGCCACGACGATTCCCCGGCGGGCCAGGCCGCGGCCGAAGACGCAGGCGAAGCCCTCGCGCGCTGAACCCGGCGCCTTCGGGATCGCCGCCAGCGCCGCACCGGCGGCGCGCCCGAGGCGCCGGGTCACGAGCAGCGATCCGGCGAAGGACGCCGCCGCCACGGCCGGTGCCTGGTCCGCGTAGCGCTCGATCGGCCCGGGCTTCAGCCGTGTCTCGCGGGGAAGACGCTCAGGCGGGGCACGGTGGGCTCCCGCCGCGGCGCTGCCCGCGAGGCGCGGCTCGGCCGCGGCCCAGGCGGCGTCCTCCTGGTTGGCCTCCATCGTGCGCAGGACGTGCCGGAGGGTGTCCACGCCGACCCCGGAGAGGCCGCCGGATCCGGCCTCCATGAACGCGGTGGCGGAGGCCAGGAGCACTCCGGCGTTGTCGGCGCCCACCGCCTGCTCCACGAGACGCCTCAGGCGGGGGTGGGCGTCGACGAGCGGAGCGAGCGCCGCGATGCCCGGGGGGATGGGGGTGCGCCGCGTCAGACCGGCGACCGCCGCCACGGGCGCGGCCGCCACGTGCAGGGCCATGGCGGAGGTGGACCTGCGGACCGTCCCGCCCGACAGGGGATGCTCGGGCAGCGGGTGCGCGACGCCGTGGGCTTCCTCCACCTCCTCGACCGCCTCGATCAGGGCGTCCGTGATGGTTTCGATCCCGGAGGAACCGTCGGTGCCGACGACGGCGTGGCCGAGCACGGTGTTCACCACGGCCCAGTCCACCGAGGGCACGGCAGCGAGGCGCCGCTCGACCTCCTTGACCAGCTTCGTCGCCGCGGCCTCGGGCAGGTCGCCGGGGCGCAGACCCCGTACGGCCACGTGCGCGCGCCTTCCGAAGAACCGCACGCGTGCCTCCTCGCCCCGCAGCGCACCGGCCGCGCACGACACCGCGCTCCTCAGCAGTCCGCGTCCGGGAAGTGCCACGGCGCATCACCAGCTCCCTGCGGCCCGGCACCCCTCCGCCTGCGCGGGCGGCTCAGCTCCCCCGATTCCATCGCAACGCTTTGGACGCGCACACGCCACCGGGGGCGCGCGAGAATTGAAGAGGCACACCACACCGACTCCGATGAAAGGAGGAGGGGATGGGCAGGACAGCGGAGACACCGCAACAGGAGACCCACGAGCGCGACGGTGCGGGTCTGCATCTGCACATGCGCACACTGCATCCTTCGGTGCCGGTTCCGTACCTCACCAGAGAGGAACTGACGCGCACGGCCCACGCGGCCACGACACGACTGCCCAGCACTCCGCCCGTCAAGGACCTCGCGTTCTACGGAGGCCTCGGCGCGCTGACGGTGGCTGGGGCTCTGGAATGGCCGGTCGCCATGGCCATCGGCGGAGCCACCTGGCTGCTGCGCAGCGGGCGGAAGGAGAACCAGGACGCAGGCGTCCTGATGTAGGTGAAGAGCGACCCGATGGCGCGCAGTGGCGTAGGCGCTGCGCGCCGGGTGGTTGCGGGGTGAACAGACGTCCACGACGTCCAGAGGAGCGTGGGCGGGGTTGGTTGCCGCTTGGCTGTCACCGGCCCCAGATCTTCCGGTAGCCGTCCCGGTAGCCCGACGGGTCCCAGGACGTGGCGCCGTGGCTGTTGGCAGCCGTGGCCAGGTGGACCGGGGCGACATAGCCACTGGCCGGCCGGCCCGCAAAGGCGCGGTTGAATTCGTCGACGATCTGCCAGCCCTGTAGGGACAGCGGCTCGGGGACCGTGGCGGCCTGGTACTGCCTGCTCTCGATGCGCTGAAAGGCCGAGGGGTCGCCGTCGCCGGCACCGATGTTGAAGGGCGGGCCCGAGCCCTTCCGGCCGGCGGCGCGGAAGGCGGGGGCGGCATCGGCGAAGTACAGGTCGTTGATGGCGACGGAGTGCGTCCACGCGCTCCGGAAGCGGGCGAGGAGGGAGGAGATCTCCCGCGGGGTACGGCTACCGGCGTCCGCGATCGGGATGTTCTCGTACGCGAGTAGTTTCACGCCCTCGCAGGTGGCGAGTTCCTTGCGGATCAGCTCGGATTTGTCCCTGGCGAACGGGATCGAGGCGTCGGTGATGAGCACGACCCCGGCGTGGCCGTCGGAGCGCGCGATGACCCACTGTGCGCTGATGGCGGCCACCTCCCCGAGATGGGTCGTGACGTTGGTGAAGAGGCGGGGCCGTCGGCTGGGGCCGGGGGAAGCGAGCGCGTGCCAGCCGATGAGCGGGATGCGTGCCTCGTTGGCCGCGGCCACCTGCTGTGAGGTCGAGTTGGGGTCGAATCCTCCGACGACGATCCCGGAGGGCTTGAGGGCCACGGCCTCGCTCATGGCCGCCTGGATGCCGGCCGGGGTGCCCTCGCCGTCGAGCACCCGGGTCTTCCAGCCGATCACGCGCGCGGCTTCCCGTACGCCGCTCGCGGCGCCCGCGACTCCGGGGTTGGTCATGGTCTGGGCCACGAAGACGATGTTCCTGCCGGACACCGCCTTGGGACCGCCGGTCGGTCCGTTCCAGGGGATGTCCGTTCTCTCCGCCCGTGCGACCTCGGCCGCGGCCCTGGCGTGGACCGCGGGGCAGCCGACCGGGGCGGTGACGGAGTCCGACGAGACGCCGGAGGATCCGCGTTCGCAGCCGGCGAGGGCGGTGGCCGCTGCCAGCAGGACCGCAGCGGTGTACCGGGCCTTGGCGAGGCCGGGGGTGGCCTTGCGGTTGCCGTGCACGGGAACTCCTCGGAAACGGGTCACGGGCCGGCGCCTTCCGTACCTCCGTCCTGGTTGGGGGGCGGGGGCAGGGCGGAGGGGCCGTCGCGGGTGGCGGCGGTGTCCGTGCGCAGGCGACGGCGAGCCGAGTAGCCGGCCAGCCCGACAGCGAGGAGCAGAGTGCCGCCGTAGAACAGCGGGGTCGTCCAGAAGGCGCCGCCCAGCTGGCCGATGCCGGTGAGGCCGACGGCCAGGACGGCGACGGCGACGAGCGTGCCCAGGGCGTTGGGCCGGCCGGGTCTGACGGCGGTGGAGCCGAGGAGGGCGCCGGCGAAGGCGGGCAGCAGGTAGTCCAGTCCGACGCTCGGGTTGCCGACCTGCTGCTGGGCCGCGAGCAGGACCCCGGCGAAGCCGGTGATCAGGCCCGAGCCGGTGAAGGCGTAGACGGTGTACCTGCGGGTCGGGATGCCGACGAGGTCGGCGGCGCGCGGATTGGATCCCACGACGTACAGGCTGCGGCCGAGCGGCAGCCGCTCCAGAACCGCCCAGAGCACGGCTGCGAGGGCCAGCACGTAGAAGGCGGGAACGGGCAGGCCGAGGAACGTGGAGTCGTAGAGGCCGGTGAAGGCGGCCGGGAGTCCTTGCGGGCCGGGGACGATGCGACCGCCGCCGGTGACCCAGCCGGTCACTGCGTACAGCATGCTGCCGGTTCCGAGCGTGGCGATGAAGGAGTCGATCCGCCCGAACTCGACGATGACGCCGTTCAGGACGCCCACGACACCCGCTCCGACGAGTACCGCGAGGCAGGCGACCGGCCACGGCCTGCCTTCGTCGACGATGAGGTGCAGCACCATGACATGCGCGAGACCGAGGACGTAGCCGATGGAGAGGTCGAACGCCCGGGTCACGATGGGGACCATGGCGGCGAGCGCGAGGATGGCCGGGATCGACTGGGCGGACAGGATCGCGTCGATGTTCTCGCGGGTGGGGAATGTGCGGGGCAGGGCGAGAGAGAAGGCCAGGAAGAGCAGGCCCGTGAGGGCCGGCAGGCCGTAGGCGCCGATGAGGTGCCCGACCGGTCGGTGCCGTCGCGGCCGGGGCGGGGAGGGGGATGCGGTCACGAGGTGGTCGTGGTTCCGGAGGCGGGCAGGGCGGAGGCGGCCCTGGTGAGCCCGGAGACGGTCAGGCCCGCACCGCTGAGCTCGGCCGTCATCGATCCGCGGACGAAGACCAGGGCGCGTCTGCACACACGGGTGACCTCCTCGAAATCGCTGGTGATGAGCAGAGCCCCGAGTCCGGCGGCCAGCTCCTGGTCGAGCAGGCGGTAGAGCGCGGCCTTGGCGCCGATGTCCACGCTCGCCGTCGGCTCCTCGAGGATCAGCAGGCGCAGGCCGACGCGCAGCCACCGGCCGATCATGACCTTCTGCTGGTTGCCGCCGGACAGGGTGGCGATGGGGGTCTCGCTGTCGCGGGGACGCACCGAGAACCGGTCGATCAGGGCGGTGGCGTCGACGCGTTCACGGCGGGGGCTGATCCAGCGGAGCGCCGGCCGGCCGCCCGCGCGGGGGTTGGCCAGGAGGTTCTCCCGTACCGTCAGTTCCGCGGCGCTGCCCTCCCGTTGTCTGTCGGCGGGTACGAGGCCCACGCCGAGTCCGACCGCATCCGCGACACTGCGCGGGCGGTAGGGACGGCCGCCCAGGAGTGCCCGCCCGCCGAGGAGGGGCCGGGCGCCGGCGAGGGCTCGGCCCAGGTCGACGTGTCCGGCGCCCGTCAGACCGACCAGGCCCAGGACTTCCCCGGCCGTGAGTTCCAGACTGACCGGTGCCACACCGGGGGCGCGCACGTGGTCGAGGGCCAGGACGGCCGGACCGCCGGCGGAGACGGCGGCCGGGCGGAAGTCGGCCGGGCGGAAGTCGGCCGGGCGGAAGTCGGCCGGGCGGAAGTCGGCCGGTTCCGCACCGACGATGTCGCGCACCAGGCGGGCGGGGGTGCGCCCGGCCAGCGGGCCGTGACTGACGAGGCGGCCGTCGCGCAGGACGGCGAAGGTGTCGGCCACCTCGTACACCTCGTCGAGGCGATGGGTGACGAAGAGGACGCCGTGTCCCCGGTCGCGCAGGGCATGCAGGACACGGAAGAGCCGGGCGCAGTCGACCGCGGGGAGACGGGCGGTCGGCTCGTCGAGCACGATGAGCCTGGCCCGGGCCGCGAGGGCCCGGGCGATGGCGACCAACGAGCGCTCGGCAGGGGCCAGTTGGGCGATGAGCGCCTCGGGGTCGAGATGTCGTGCGACAACCCGCAGGGCGTCGGTGCAGCGCTCCCTGGTGCGGCGCCAGGAGATGAGTCCGGCACGGCGGGGATATCCGGCGCTCAGCGCGATGTTCTCGGCGACCGTCATCCACTCCACCAGACCGAGGTCCTGGTGGATGAAGGACATGCTGCCGGATGCGTCCCGGGTCCCGAGCGGGTGCCCGGCCACGGTGATCTGCCCGGCGTCGGCGTGATGGACGCCCGCGAGCACCTTGATGAGTGTGGACTTTCCGGCGCCGTTGGGGCCGAGGAGGGCCAGGACACTGCCGGCGGAAATGTCGAGGTCGATCCCGTCGAGCGCGAGGGTTCCGCCGAAGCGCTTGCTGAGCCCGCGGACACGGACCAGCGGTTCGGCCCCGAACGGCGGGACCGCCTTCGCAGAGGTGTCGGGAGCGTCATGCACGGACATCTCCGGAGGTTCGGCCTGGTCGGTTCACTCAGATTTGATCGTGGATTTATAACGGATATTAGCCAAGGAAATCGCAGAATTCAGAACATTCTGGATTCCTTTGTGGCCCCAACGGGCCAGCGGGCCGTCAGACCGCGGCCAGCGCGCATTCGGCCCAGATGACCTTGCCCTGCGTGGTGTAGCGCGTACCCCAGCTCTGTGACACCTGTGCGACGAGGAACAGGCCACGACCGCCCTCGTCGGTGCTGGCCGCCCGGCGCAGATGCGGGGCGGTGCTGCTGGTGTCGGAGACCTCGCAGATCAGGTTGTGGCCGTGCAGCAGCCGTACCCGGATGGGGCCGGCACCGTGGCGGACGGCATTCGTGACCAGCTCGCTGAGTATGAGTTCCGCGGCGAACACGGTGTCGTCGAGGCCCCAGTCGGCCAGCTTCCGGACGGCGCCCGCACGGACCTCGCCGACGAGGGCCGGGTCGGCGACCAGGTCCCAGGTGGCGATCCGGTCGAGGCCCATGGCGTGGGTACGGGCGACGAGCAGGGCGATGTCGTCGTAGGGATGGTCGGGCGCCACAAGATCCAGAACGGTCTGGCAGGCCTCCTCGGGCGTGTGCTCGGGGTGGGCCAGGGCGCCGCACAGGCGGTCGAGCACCTCGTCGACGTCGCGGTGCCGGTCTTCGATGAGTCCGTCGGTGTACAGGACCAGTTGGCTGTCCTCCGGCACATGGACCTCGGCAGTCTCGAAGGGCAGGCCGCCCAGGCCGAGAGGGGGGCCGGCGGGCAGGTCGGGGAAGGACACGGTGCCGTCGGGGTGGACGAGCGCGGGCGGCGGGTGACCGGCGCGGGCCATGGTGCACTGCTGCGAGGTCGGGTCGTATACGGCGTACAGACAGCTCGCCCCGATGATGCCGAAGTCCTCGGCCTCGGGATCCTCCCGGTCGAGGCGCCCCACGACATTGTCGAGGTGGGCGAGAACCTCGTCCGGAGGGAAGTCGAGTTCGGCGAAGCTGCGTGCGGCGGTGCGCAGGCGGCCCATGGTGGCGGCGGAGAGCATGCCGTGGCCGACGACATCGCCGACGAAGAGGCCGACCCGGCTGCCGGAGAGCGGGATGACGTCGTACCAGTCACCGCCCACGTCGGATTCGGCGGGCAGATAGCGGTGGGCGACTTCGACGGCGTCCTGGTCGGGCAGGACGTGCGGGAGCAGGCTGCGCTGCAGGGCCAGGACCATGGCGCGTTCGTGCGTGTAGCGCCGGGCGTTGTCCATGGACAGGGCGGCGCGTCCGGCGAGCTCCTGGGCCAGCGAACGGTCGTCGTCTCCGAAGGGTGCGGGGTCCTGCGAGCGGTAGAAGCTGGCGACGCCGAGGAGGACGCCGCGGGCGACCAGGGGAACGGTGATGAGGGAGTGGACAGTGGCCAGCAGCTGTCCGGTGAGCTCGGGGTCCTGGGCGAGCCAGCCCGCGGCGGCCTTCAGGTCCGGCTCCAGCACCGCCTGCCCATTGGTCAGGCACCTCAGCTGCGGCGTGGTCGGGCCGTAGTCGATCCGTTTGCCGGGAGGACTGAAGGGAAGGTCGTCGCGGATGCCGCGCACGACCGTACGCTGCAGGTCGCTGTGCGGGTCGGCACACTTGTCGCCCCGAAGTACGGCCTCGGCCAGGTCGATCGTGACGAAGTCGGCCAGTCGCGGAATCGCCGTCTCGGCGAGTTCCTCGGCCGTGCGGCGCACGTCCAGGGTCGTGCCGATGCGGACGCTGGCCTCGGACAGCAGCTCCAGGCGGTGTCGCGCGGCCAGGGCGTACTCCCCCACGTACGGCTCCCCCACCAGCACGAGCCCTCTCGCCGGCGGCCGGGAGGCGGCAGGAAGGCCCGTCGCGCCACCGGCGTCGGCGGCCGCGATCCTCTCGCCGCCCGTGCCACCCGTGCCGTCCGCGCCGTCCGTGCCACCCCTGCCGTCCTGTCCCGGCACGGGTCCGGCGAGGCGACCGGGCATCGGGCCGCCGGAAGGCCGCTCCAGTTCCAGGAGGTCTGCACCGTGTCCGGACGGCAGAACGGTGGACAGAGTGGGCAGAGTGGGCAGAGCTGCGGGCGGTGCGCCCGCGCCGGCCTCGACGGCCCGGCGCGGTTCGGCGGAGGTTGGGCCGGACGAGGGGCCTGTGAGAACGGCCTCGACGGCGATGCCCTCCACCCCGGAGGCACTCGTCGTCGGCCGGCTCACGAGGGTGACGCGTCGGCCGTCGGGCAGGCCGAAGTCCACCGCGGCCCGGTGCGCGGCGGAGATCAGCTGGGTGGCCTTCTCCAGGAGAAGGGCCCGGTCTCGGGGGCGCAGCTCCGGGGCCAGTTCGTCCACGCCGATGCGTTCGTGAGGACCAGCGGCGGCTTCGGCCCTGGCCTCCAGGTACGCCCGCAGCAGCGCACGCTCACGCACGGAACTCTGTCCCAGCAAACGCCGTTCGATGGCCTCGGCGGCCCTGCACAGAACGGCGGCCAGACGCGGATCCTCGGCACCGCGCGGATACCCGAAGCACAGGACGCCTTCGATGCGCCCGTTGAGCGGGTCACGGACGGGAAGCGCACGGCAGGCGCTTCCCTGCGAACGCTCGGCGAAATGCTCGGCGCCGCGGACCCTGATGAGTCGACGTTCCGCGAGCGCGAGGCCGATGCCGTTGGTTCCGGCGTACTGCTCGGCGAACACGAATCCCGGGACGCGTTGAATCGCGGGGAGGGTTCTGGCCAGTGACGCCTCTCCGAAACGGCGAAGGAGGACGGCCCCGCGCGCATCGGCGACGGAGATGTTCATCTGGCTGCCGGCGAATATGGACTGCAACCGGTCGAGAACGGGAACGGCCGCGCGTACGAGCCTGCCGTCCCGATCGAGATCCTCCCGGAAGGGAAGGTCGGTCTGGTCCGGCGAAAGGCCCAGGGACCGGCAGCGCTGCCAGGAACCCAGGATCGGTGACCGCACGTCTGCTGCGATCGTCTCCCCCTGCAGGAACCGTTCGCGGGTACGCACGGGCCCCGCGCCACGTGCCGTACGCCCCGTGGGCATCGGTTCCCCGCCAGACCGGACCACGCTTTGCCTCGCTCACAACACGAGATCAAGCATTTCCAGAAAACTATGACAATAACGAGAGTACGGTCAGAAAAGCCGCTAGTCATTGCCAGAGGTTCACAGAACCGCGACCGGATTGACGGGCGACCCGGTCCCGCCCGGCACATTCAGCGGCGACAGCACGAACAGGAACGCGTACCGCCCGGCCTCGGCAGTCGCGGCGGAGAGCGCCTCCAGGTCGAGGTTGTCCAGCAGCGGCACCCCCATCGCCGCCACCGCCAGCGCGTGGACCGGCGAGTGGACGCCCTCCACGGGCGAGGGCCGCACATCGCTGTCGCCGTCGGCGCCGAGCAGCGCGATGCCTCGCTCGGCCAGCAGCGGTACGGCGCTCACATGAAGGCCCGCGCTCGCCGTATCGGGATCCCAGGCGCCGAGTTCCTCTCGGCGGCGGACGTGACCGGAGCGCAGCAGCACCGCGTCGCCCTCGCCGATCGTCACGCCCAACGCCTTCTCCGCCGCGATGATGTCCCGGGCCCGGACGGCCTGTCCCGGCTCCAGCCAGCGGATCCCGGCAACAGCGGGAAGGTCGAGCAGCACACCCGTCGTGACGAGCGGACCCAGCGCCGACACCGCGCCGAAGCGTGCGCCCTCGGCGTCGACGGCCTCGCTCGCCGTCCGGCCGTCGTAGAGCTGCCCCCGGTAGGCGATGTGACACAGGGCGTCCAGGTGGGTGACCGCCTTGCCGTGGTAGTCCGCGGCGATGAAGTCCTTGTGGGTGGAGGGTTCCGGCGGCTCCACATCACCGAGATCGGTCATACGGTGCACAGCGGGCTTGCGGTTGTCGGGGCCGGCCCGGGTGTTCCATGGCAGCCCCATCGGTACGACCGTCCCCGACCGCACCCGCGCCACGGCCTGCCGCACCCGGTCCGCGGTCACCCGGTTCCAGGCACCGCGGTCGGCCGGGGCCCAGCGTCCCCACGTCCGCACGGTCTCGAACAACGCGTCGAACTCCTGCCGGGAAACGGCGGGCCCACTGCCCGGGGCGGCAGCCGCGGGACACGGTCCATCGGCGCGGTCGGAGCTCATCAGGCAGTTGGAGCTCATCTGGCGGTTGGAGCTCATCTGTACTCACCTGGAGTCGCTGTGGTGATCAGAACTCCAGCGTCGCACACACGGGGGGAACCGCCGCGTGTGGCGTGCGCTTGGATGTGGGCATGACCGTTCATGACATTGCTCGACAGCTGCCCGGGAAAGCCGTCCTCAAAGATCACTGCCGTTCCCTGGCGATGCTGGACGCGGTGCTGAGTCCCGAGTGGGCGGACCGCTACTACTCCTTCGACGCCCATTGGTCCGAGACGGAGTCGATGGCCTCGATGCGCAACGGGTCGGGCGACGAATACTCGATCGTCTTCTCGCCCGCCGGCGCCTATGTCCGTGGGTTCGCTCACGAATCACCGATGAGCCCCTACGCGGGGGACGGGCCATGGCCCGGCGTGCTCGATGACGTGCCGGAAGTCTTCCGGCCGTGTGTCGAGGAGCCGGCGTTCTCGGACGAGGACGGGATGCCTGTCATCACCGCGTGCATGTGGCGGGAGCCGGGAGACGATGAATGGCAGGCGGGGACGATCGACTTCCCCGAGGAGACCACGGAAGATCCGGACGGCGCCGGGTACTTGTTCCATCTGCTGGTGGATCGCTCGGCGGAAGCGTTTCAGCGGTGGGCCGAGGACTATCACGAGGTCCCGGTCGACTTGGCGGCCGTTCGTCACGTCCTTGCCTCACGTCCGCTGACCGAGCATGTGGTCAGCACGTTGAACGCGGAGATCACATGGGCGGACCTCGCGGAGGACATCGCGGAGATCGGCTATCCGGTGGGCGCCTGACGCGGACCCGTCGGCGCAGGCGTCCGTTCAGGGTGTCATCGCGGTGCGCAGCGAACGGAAGTCGTCGACGGACAGCGAGACGAGACCGAAGCGCAGCGAATATCCCCAGTTCGGCTGCTGCGTCAGCAGCAGTTCGCCGGAGACGTCGCTCAACGGCACGGAATGGACCGGCAGGAAACGCACGTTGCGCCGCCAGGGCCGCACAGGGCCCTTGGCGCCCATGTTCATCACCTCGTCGGCGAGGTAGGGCTCGTCGTCGTCGATGACGCCGAGCGCCGTGAAGGCGCGCAGACGTCCCCGGTCCCCCATGCGCTGGGTGGGCGAGTAGAAGACGAAGCCGTCACCACGGCCCATCCGGGCGAGGTTGTGCCGCTTGCCGTGGTTGAGCTGGACGAAGCCGCGCCGAACCGCGATCCGCGCGTGCTCGGCCGATACGACCCCCAGCCATGCGCGCCGGGGCGCGACCGCCGATGTCCCGGCCGGGCTTTCCTCACGGCTGACGGCCGTTGTGCCGACCGCCGTCGTACTGACGGTCGTTGTGTCGGCCGCCGTCGTGCCGGCCATCGTCGTGCCGGCCATCGTCGTGCCGGCCGCCGTCGTGCTGGTCATCGTCGCGCTGGTCATCGTCGTCTCTCCTGGAGTCGGTGCGGTTGTCCGTGCACACCCGAGAGTGCGTCGAAAACCTGACAGAGCACGTCATGTATTCCAGGTCACATCTCGATCTCCTGGCCTGATCCGACCGGTGAGCCCGGGGCATGGCAGGAATCGTCAACAAGGTGTCGTTGCGGGCAGCGCCGGACTGGGCACAGGGTGTGATCGTGGAACAACGACGTGTTGTGATCGTGGTCTATCCCGGCGCGCAGACGTTGGACATCAGCGGGCCGCTCGAGGTGTTCGACACGCTGAACCGGCTGTTACCCGGGCCGGCCGGCGCCTATCGCCTGCAATGCCTCTCCCCCGACGCACCGTCGGTCCCAACCTCCGCCGGCCTGGTCATGCAGGCCGAGCCGCTGGAAGCCGGCGAGGGGCCGATCGACACCCTCCTCGTGCCCGGAGGCTGGGGTCTGCGGCAGGCCCTGTCGGATCCGTCCCTCGTCGCGTGGATCCGGCACGCCGCGGGGCGGTCCAGGCGCGTGGCCTCCGTGTGCGGTGGGGCGTTCCTGCTGGCCGAGGCCGGCCTGCTGGACGGGCGACGGGCCACCACCCACTGGGCCTACGGGAAGGAGATGGCGCGCCGCTACCCCAGCGTGACGGTGGACACCGAACCGATCTTCGTCTGGGACGGTCCCTACGTCACCTCGGCGGGCGTAGCCACCGGCATTGACATGACCCTGGCACTGGTGGAGGCCGACCACGGGTCGGCGTACGCCCTGGAGGTCGCCAAGTACCTGGTCCTGTACTTCAAACGGCCCGGCGGACAAACCCAGTTCAGCGTGGTGCTGGACGCACAGCTTTCGGACCGGGAGCCGATCCGGTCCGTGCAGGACTGGGTCCGGGAGAACCTCCACCGCCCCCTGCCGGTGTCCGACCTGGCCGATCGGGCGAGCATGAGCCCGCGTCACTTCGCCCGCGTCTTCCGGCGCGAGGTGGGCACGACACCGGGCCAGTACGTCCGGCAGATGCGCGTCTCCCGCGCCCGTCAGCTCCTGGAGGCGAGCGAGCTGACGGTGTGCCAGATATCGAGCCGGTGCGGATTCACCGCGACCGAGACGTTCCTGCGGGCCTTCAGCGCCCTCGTCGGACTCACCCCCGCCCAGTACCGGCAGCGCTTCCAGCTCCTCTCCCCCGCCGGTCTGGTCGTCGAGCCGGCCGACGCCGAGCGGAGGGCCGCATGACGGACCGTACGCGTCTGGTGGACTTCGTGACCGCGGAACTGGACCGGCTCGGCGTCCGGTACGTGTTCGGTGTCGGCGGCGCGAACATCGAGGACCTGTACGACGCGGTGGCCCGTACGCACGGCCGGATCCGCGGTGTGGTGGCCAAGCACGAGTTCTCCGCGGTGACCATGGCCGACGGGTACGCACGGGCCACCGCCCGGCTCGGCGTCGTCGCCGCCACGTCCGGCGGGGGTGCGATGAACCTGGTGCCGGGGCTCGCCGAGGCCCACGCCTCGCGCATCCCGCTGCTCGCACTGGTGGGCCAGCCGCCCACGGACCTCGACGGCCGGGGTGCCTTTCAGGACTCCAGTGGCCGGGCCGGCTCCTTCGACGCCCTGGACGTCTTCGCACCCGTCTCGCGTTTCTGCGCCAGGGTCACCGTGCCCGGCTCGATCGCCGGGCTGCTGGCGCGGGCCGTCTCCGTGGCACAGACCGAACCCCGGGGCCCGGCGGTGCTGCTCCTGCCCAAGGACGTCCAGCAGTCCGGCCTCGGCCTGCCGGCGGGGGCGGGCATCGGGCGGCCAGGGCCCGTCGGCACCGCGGATGTCATGGACACCGGCGGCCCGGCAGGAGCTGTGGACGCGGCGCCGGCCGACGCACCGGCGGCTGTCGCCGACGGCAGCGGGGCTACGGCAACTCCGTGCACCCGCTCGGCCCTGTCGGCCGATCCCGCCATGCTGACCGATCCCACCACGTCGGCCGATCCCGCCACGCTGGCCGCCGCGCTCGATGTCCTCCAGAACGCCTCACGTGTCCTGGTGATCGCGGGGGAGGGTGTGGCCGGGTCCGGGGCACGCGAGGAACTGGCCGGACTGGTGAGCCGTCTGGGTGCGTGTGTGGCGGTCACACCGGACGCCAAGGACGTCTTCGACAACCGCAGCCCCCGGTTCGTGGGCGTGGCAGGGGTTATGGGCCACCGCGAGGTGGAGGAGTGCCTGCGACGCGCCGATGCCTGCCTCCTGGCGGGCACGCGTCTGCCGGTCCTGGCCCGGGGGCGGCTGGAGTCGTCGCTCACCGCGACGCCCCTGGTCTGTGTCGATCCCGAGCCGCCGTTCGTACCCGGTGTCGCACTGCGCGGTGGGCTGGCCGGCACGCTGCGGACCCTGCGGCACCGCCTCCGGCCGCGGCCGCCCGCCTGCCCGGCGCACCCCTCGCCCCGCGTGCGCACCGCGCCCGAACTGCCCGGCGCCACCACCGGCTACGGCGCGGCGGTGGCCTCGATCGCCGGGGCGCTGCCGCAGGACGCCCACGTCTTCGTGGACGCGGGCAATGCCGGGGCCAGCGCCATCCACGCTCTGCCGGCCCCCCGAAACGGCCGCTTCGTCGTGGCGGTGGGGATGGGCGGCATGGGTTACACCTTCGGGGCCGGGATCGGCGCCGCGCTGGCCACCGGCCGCCGCACCTACGTCCTGGCCGGTGACGGGGCGTTCTTCATGCACGGGATGGAGGTGCACACGGCGGTCGAGTACGACGCACCGGTCACCTTCGTCGTACTCAACAACAACGCGCACGCGATGTGTGTGACCCGCGAGGAGCTCTTCCAGGGCGGTGCCCGGCCCGAGAACCTCTTCCGTCCGGCCGGCATAGCCGCGGGCGTCGCAGCCATGTTCCCCCGTCTTTCCGTCGCCTCGGCCGACACGCCCTCCCAACTGCGCGCCGCGCTGCTGCGGAGCAACGCCCGCCGTGGCCCTTCGCTGGTCGTCATGGACTTCGACCACCGCGAGATCCCACCGTTCGAGCCCTTCCTGACCGGCCCGACCGCGACCGGTCCCGGTCACCCCCGCATCGACCACCCCCACATCGACGACCAGGAGCAGGCGCATGACCGACCGATCCACGTTGGCTGACATCCCTGGCCTGGTCCGGGTGGAGAACACCAGCCCGGAGAAACTGGCCGAACTCTGCGCGCAGACGACCTCGCACTCCTATCCGCACCAGGAGGTCTACGGGCAGTACTGCACCATCCACGCGTACGTCGACTGCCCGCCGGAGGCGGTGTACGACTACCTCAGCCGCGGCCACCACCTGGAGGAGTGGACCTGCAGCCTCAGGGGGTTCGAACCCTCCGACGTGCCGGGCCTGTGGGTCGGTCACGACCGTCTGGAACAGGACACACGGATCTACTGCCGGGTCGAGGCCCATCACGGCGCCATGACGGTCGACTTCCACTGCGCCTGGGACCAGGGGGACGAACTGTGGATGATCTATCTGATGCGGGTGCTCCCGGCGGCAACGGTCCTCGGCCGCCCCGGCTCCGTGATCACCTGGACCAACTGTCGCCACCCCTACTACCGGACCAATCCGCGCCCGGAGCTGACACCGCGCCCCGGCCGGCGCTGGGTCGGTGACTACTGGGACCTCTTCTACGCGGGCCACACCCTGGAGATGAACAACCTCAAGGCGATCCTCGAACACCGGCACCGCAACGGACTGCCGGTCAACAGCTCCCCGGCGGCACGGGTGGCCCGATGACCACGGTGAGCCTCACGGACGTCTCCAGCTACCTGCCGGGCGAGCCCGTACCCGCCGCCTTCTTCACCGGGCATCCCGCCGCGGAGGACAGGCTGCGCGACAGCCCGATGTTCAAGGTCCCGCCGTACCGCCACCACGTCACGCCCGAGGAGTCCAACACGGACATGATCGAGCGTGCCGTCCAGCCACTGATCGAACGTCACGGCCGGGCGGAGATAAGCCGCGTGGACGTCCTGCTCGTCCACAGCCAGCTGCCCGACCAGCCCTTCGTCGGATCCGGCACCGAAGTGGCGCGCAGGCTGGGCCTGTCTCCCCGCTGGCTCGTCGACGTGGCCAACGCCGGATGCGCCTCCTTCGTGCACATGCTCCAGCTGGCGCGGCACCTCCTGCTCACCGGAGACGCCCGTACAGCCCTCGTCTGCAACGCCCAGAGCGCGGCGGGCCAGTTGTTCACCCAGTCGCAGGTCCGCGGTCTCTCGCAGGCCGCGATCCCCGGCGACGGCTGCGGCGTGGGCTACCTGACGACATCCGGACACGCGCCCCTCCTGGGGACGGAGAGCAGACACATCGCGGCGTACGCCGGAGACATGACCATGGTGCGCGACGACGGACGCAAGTACTGGGAGCCCGGCGAGGCCCAAGTGCGCATCGGTTTCACCCCTCGCGGGGTCACGGACGTACTGGACCGGGGCAACCGTCTGGTGCCGGAGGTCGTACGCGCCCTGTGCCGTCGGCTGGACGTGAAGAGCGCCGGCATCGACTGCCTGATCACCAATCAGCCCAACCGGACCTTCCTGGAGAACTGGCGCAAGTCACTGGGTTTGCCCGCGCAGCGGCACCCCGACACCTTCGACCGGTGCGGCAACCTCTTCGGCGCGGCGCTGCCCGTCACGCTCGACGACGCCATCCGTAGCGGACGGATCGGGGACGGGGATCTCGTGGTCCTGGCGGGATTCGCGCATGCCGGGGACTACGCCGGTGCCGCCGCGATCCGTGCAGGCGGGTGGTGACAGCGCTGTCCCCACACCTGCGAGCTCGAACGGAGCCTGGCGTGCGCCGTACGATGCCGGCGCCATGACGGATCGACGGGAGGTCGCCATCGTCCGCCGACCCGGCCACGACCCCGCCGCCGAGCAGGGGTTGGCCGCACTGCCGACTGCCGACTGCCGACCGGCGACCGGCGACCGGCGACCGGCGACCGGCGACCGGCGACCGGCGACTGCCTACCATCTGCGGACGGAGGTCGGCTGTCGGCAGCCGCGGAAGGTGGCGGTCGCGCCGGCCGGAGGGGGGTTTGCCACACTGCCCCCATGCCCCTGACCACCGGCCCCGCCTCGCACGACCCCGTGCGCGACTTCCCCGAGCTGGCTCCGTACGCTCGGACGACCGTGCGACTGCATCCCCGCCGGGGCACTCCCGGCCCGCGCGGCAGCCACATCGGCGGTCCCCTGTGGTGGCCGGCCTGCGAGCCGTGGCCGCACTGCGCGGACCACAAGGACGTCAACGGCCGGCCGGAGGAACCCTGTCCGCTGGTCGCCGTCGCTCAGTTCACGGCCGCCGAGTTCCCGGAGATCCGTTTCCCGGAGGGCACGGACCTGGTGCAGGTGCTGTGGTGCCCGGAGTGGCACGACCAGCCGCATCCGGAGGGCTGGGGCCAGGCTTGCCGGCTGTTCTGGCGCCGGGAGGCGGACGTCACCGACCCGCTCACCGCCCGGCCCGACCCCGAGGACCACTGGGACTACGACTGGGACATGATCCCGCGCGCGTGCGTGCTGCACCCCGAGCGCCTGACGGAGTACCCATGGCATGAGGAACTCCCCGTCGGCCTCGCGGAGCGGCACACCGCCTGGCTGGAGGAGCGGAGCCTGCCCGACGACGTGTCGGCGGTCCCCGGCTGGAAACTGGGCGGCAGCATGAACTGGTCGGTGACCGACATGCCCCTGGCCCTGGAGTGCTCGCAGTGCGGCGCGCCGCTGGAGCTGTTCCTCCAGTGCGACACCTACGAGTACGCGCTGGGCGGCTGGGGCGAGGATGGTGCGCCGCACCGTTTCTGGCCTCTGGAGGAACGCCATCTGGAACCGGGGAGCGAGGAGTGGGCGGCGGCCCGCGAACCCACCGGCATGAGCGTCGGCCGGGGCAGCCACGCGGGAGTGTTCGTCTGCTCGGCCGACCCCTGCCATCCGGCGCCGTTCTTCTCCCAGTGAGTCGTGCGGAAGCCACTGCGGTGCGCCATGCCGCCCGAACATGGGGTTCCGTCCACCGGCGGGCCTCACACACCGTCGCGACTCCGTGACCGGGAATCCGCTGCGAGGACATCGCGGCCGACGTCCGAAGTCGAGGGTCGCAAGGCGCGCGACTACGATGGAGTTGTCGCCCCATCGAGGGCTTGACCAGTGGCTCTGTCCAGCGCCGGGCGTTCGGCGACGCCGGCGCCCCGGAGGATGTCGTACACCCTCCGCTCTCCATCATGGGCTTTTCAGCATCCCCCAGGGAGCACTGCCATGACTGCTCAATCCCGCTCGATCGTCCTGGAGCGCCCGGCACAGGAGCTGGCCGACGCGACCTCGAACCATCCATTCCTGTACGAGCTGAAGCCGGCCGAAGCTCGCAAGGTCCTCGACGACCTGCAGGCCGCGCCGATCGACAAGCTGCCGGTCGACGAGGAGTGGATCACCGTGCAGGCCTCGGTGGGCGACGTGCGGGTGCGCATCGTCAAGCCTGAGGGCGCCACCGGCACACTGCCCGTCGTGCTGTACATGCACGGTGGCGGATGGGTGCTGGGCAACGCCGCCACCCACGACCGGCTGGTGCGGGAACTGGCGGTGGGCGCCCACACCGCGGTCGCCTTCGTGGAGTACACCCCGTCACCGGAGGCCCACTACCCCGTGGCCATCGAGCAGGGCTACGCCACCGCACAGTGGATCACACGCGACGGGGCGTCCAAGGGCCTGGACGCCCGCCGCATGGCGGTGGCGGGCGATTCGGTCGGCGGCAACATGACCGCCGCGCTCGCCCTGATGGCCAAACAGCGCGGTGATGTCACGTTCACACAGCAGTCGATGTACTACCCGGTCACGGACGCGGCCATGGACACCGAGTCCTACGACCAGTTCGACGACGGCCCCTACCTCCGCCGCAAGGCGATGGAGTGGTTCTGGGACGCCTACACCACCGACCCGAAGCAGCGCGCCGAGATCACGGCCTCCCCCAACCACGCGACCACCGAGCAGCTCACGGGCCTGCCACCCGCCCTGCTGATCGTCGACGAGGCCGATGTACTGCGCGACGAGGGCGAAGCGTATGCCGCCAAGCTGCGCGCCGCGGGCGTCCCGGTCACCACGGTGCGCTACGACGGCACGGTGCACGACTTCATGATGCTCAACTCGCTCAGCCAGTCCAAGGCCACCCGAGCCGCCATCGACCAGGCCATCTCGCTGCTGCGCGACGCCCTGGGAACCGCCTAGCATCGACAACGCGGTTCGTCGACAACGTGGTTCAGGGAATGCCCTGACCCCTCGGCATGGTGACGACGTCCGTCATCGTGAACTCCCCGACGGCTAGTGGTTAGCAGGTCGCCGGGGCCGCCGTAGAAGGCCGTCGCGGGAACGATCACCGCTCCCGCGGCGGCCTTTGCGCGGTCCGTGAAGTGCGCGCGACCCATGAGGCAGGCGCACACGCGAGCCCCGGCACCTGCCACCGCCACGACGCCGCGCCGTCCGGAGGCACGCCGACCGGCGTGAGCACAGGAGCACCCTCGTTCGAGGGCCTTCCGCGTGCGTGAAGCGACGTGCGGCGGGGCGTGGCCACGACTCTCGCCAAGTGCGGACGGAAATCGGCCCGTTCGGGTTCTCCTCCGCACGTCTCTTTCTGTGTCCGCCCGTAGTCGTAGCAGGACCGCCCTGCAGATGGATTCGCCCGTATCCGCAGACACGAAATGGTCGTTCCGACCCGTCAGTTGATCGAAAGGAACGGCCATCGTGCGGATAGGACGCATGGCGCCCTTGCTCGCGGTGGGGATCACGGCAACGCTGGTCCCCGTCCTCGCCCCGGCGCAGGCATCCGCGGCAGAACCGCTCAAGAGATTCGAGAACCAGAGGCCCGCGTGGCACCGTTGCGACAGCTCGACGCCCGCTGCGTTACAGTGCGCGACGATCAAGGTCCCGCTCGACTACAGCCGCCCCACCGCCAGGACGATCAAGCTGGCCATCTCCCGCATGAAGACCAGTGTCCCCGGCAAGCGGCGCGGCGCGATCCTCTTCAACCCGGGCGGTCCGGGCGGCGAAGGCCTGGACATGCCGGCCATGATGAAGGACTCGATGCCCAAGAAGGTCCGTGAGCAGTACGACCTCATCGGGTTCGACCCGCGCGGTGTGGGGCGCAGCAGCCCGGTCACCTGCGGTCTCACGGACGCGGAACAGAACATCGAACACCCCTACAGGTCCGAGACGTTCAGCCGGGACGTCAAGTGGGCCCGGACCGTCGCCGAGAAGTGCCGTGCGAAGAACGGCGACACGCTCCCGTACATCACCACCCGCAACACCGCCCGCGACATGGACGTCATCCGCGCCGTACTGGGCGAGCGGAAGATCTCCTACCTGGGCTACTCGTACGGCACGTACCTCGGCGCCGTGTACGCGCAGATGTTCCCCGAGCGGACCGACCGCTTCGTGCTGGACAGCGCGGTCGACCCTGCCCGGGTCTGGCGCGGCATGATCCAGGTATGGGCGGAGGGCAGCGAGCCGGCGTTCACCCGCTGGACGAAGTGGACCGCCCAGCACCACCGCGCCTACAGGCTCGGCGACACCCCGGCCAAGGTGAAGAAGACGTTCTGGGACCTGGTTGCCCGGGCCGACCGCGATCCGATCAGGGTCAATGGCGAGAAGGTCACCGGGGACGACATCCGGGCCGGCCTGCGCGCCGCGTTCTTCAGTCCCAAGATGGCGGCCGAGTCCGTCGTCGAGTTGAAGAGGGCCGCCGACGGCCGTCCGCCCTCGCGTCACTCCGCCGTGCCGCGCGACGAGCGGGAACCGCGCCGTTTCGCGGCCTCCGCCGCGCAGGTGCCGGAGGACAACGGCTCCGCCGTCTTCTGGACCGTGGTCTGCGGCGACACCGCGGCCTGGCCGCGCGACCCCGAGCAGTACCGGAGTGACGCGATCCGCGACAAAGCCAAGTACCCGCTGTACGGCGACTTCGGCTCCAACATCACCCCCTGTGCCTTCTGGAACAAGCCGGCCGAGCCGGTGACACCGGTGGACAACAACGTCGGCCTGCTCACCGTCCAGAACCAGTGGGACCCGCAGACGCCCCTGATCAGCGGCCTCGGCATGCACCACGCCCTGAAGGGCTCGCGCATGGTCTACGTCAAGGGCGGCGAAGGCCACGGCGTCTACTCCAGGGACCCGCGCTCCTGCGCCGACCGCGCCGTCAACGACTACCTGAGCACCGGAAGGCTTCCGGCGCAGGACGTCACCTGCAAGGCGTCCGGTGTCCGGAACCCGGGCGTGAACCAGGGCATCGTCCCGACACCGCAGCGCACTCCGGGATCACCGCGCTTCTGACGTTCCCTCGACCGGCCGACGGTGGCGGTCGCGCGTCGGCGCAGCCGCCACCGTCATCGCGGACGATCGTGGCGGCAGCCCTTGCCGTCTCCGTGGAAGAATCCGCGTGACACGCAAGGAGGACGGATGACGGGACACCAGCGGGGATCCGTCCCCGGAGCCGCCGATGCGCCCGGCGCCGCTCTGGTCCCGCGCCGCACCCCTGGTGCAACACGTGCGGCCGTACTGTTCCTGCACGGCGGCAGGGCCGACAGCCGGGCTCCGTCCCGGCCCTGGCACCCGGCGGCCGTACGGATGAAGCCCTTCGTCCGGGCCGTCGCCACGCTGCTGCCGGACGAAGGTGTCCTCCTGGGAGAGGTCCGCTACCGCCTGCGGGGCTGGAACGGCAGTGACGCCGATGCCCTGCGGGACGCCCGGCGGGCGCTGGAGGAACTCGTCCTCCTCGTCGGCGATGTGCCGGTGGTCCTCGTGGGCCACTCGATGGGAGGCCGGGCAGCCCTGCGTGCCGCGGCCGCGCCGCAGGTCCGCGGCGTCCTGGCCCTGGCGCCCTGGTGCCCGGACGGAGAACCGGTGTCCCATCTTCGGGACAAGGACGTCGTGATCCTCCACGGCGACCGCGACCGCGTCACCGACCCCCGCGCATCGGAGTCGTTCGCGCGCCAGGCGCGGGAGGCAGGCGCCCGCGCCGATGCCGTCATGGTCCCCGGCGGTGATCACGCCATGCTCCGCCACAGCGGGAACTGGCACCGCAGGGCGGCCTCGACCGTCGCCACTCTGCTCCCGGGCGGGCGAACGGTCGCGTAGGGCACGGCACTTGTCCGCATGCCGCCCGCACTCCTCACCACTCGCGAACCACCTTGAACAAGGCGTCACACCTATTGACGGTTCACGTCAACTCTCGCACGTTTCCCCCGCATTGACGGATTGAAGCGATTCACAACGCCAAGCCGTCCTGCTTCGCCCGGCCCGCGTGAAGGAGTACTTCGTCGGCCGGTCAGACCACTCCCCCGACCCCGGCACACCCCCTGCCTCCGACACACCCGCCGCCCACGACCAACCCTCGCTCGGCCGACGCCACTTCCTCAGCGCGGGGTCGGCCCTGGCCGCCGGTGCCCTCGCCGCGGGAACCGTCGGCACGCTCCCCGGCCGTGCGCAGGCGGTCGCCGACCTGGCGCACGCGAAGGCCGTCGGACTGTCCCCGGCCCACTGGATCGGGTACCCGGAGGGGAATCCAGGCACGGACGCCCCGCCGGATACCGCTACTTCCGCAAGGAATTCAACGTCCCCGACGGCGAGGTGACCGACGCTCAGCTTGTCGACACGGGCGACGACACGGTCGACGGGTGGCTCAACGAGAAGCCCCGGCGGGATCCCCGAGGGGCGCCGACTCCTGGCGCAACGCCCAGTATGTGGACCTGAGGCCCGCTCTGACATCGGGCGCGAACACCATCGCGCTGGCGTGCCGGAACCAGGGCGGCCCCACCGGCGTCATCGGGCAACTGCGTGTCCGTACCGACGGCGGAACGACCGACGTCGTCACCGACGGCGGCTGGCATGGCGGGCAAGGACGTTCCCGAAGGACGGCTACGCCTCCCTGCGCATCGCACCGCAAGTCCGGCGGCGGCCTGACCTCCGCCGGCAGCACGTACGAGAGGCCGTTCGGCAGCGCCGCGAGCAAGTGATCAATCTCCGACGGGCGACTGACCCTGCACGCCGCCGTCCCCGTCAGTGCCTGTTCTCGATCCTGGCTCGGGTGACCGCATGGTCGGCCGCGCGATGTAATCGACCAGGCTGCGCGTGTCGGGCATGGAAACTCGGTATCGCAGGCACCAGTGACGAGTTGAAGATGGTGGCATGGACACGCAGAAGGTGACCTTGCGGAAAATGACGCCGTCGGAATACGACGTAGCGACTGAGCAGCGTGAAGCCGAGAATGCTGGTGCTGCTGGGGCTGCCGGCTGCCGGACTGACCGTGGCCGCCGCCCGTATGGGTGCGGCAGGCTATGACCGCCGCGCCCGCCTGCTGGCCATCCTCGGCGCGAACCGGCGTGCACGGGCCTGGATGGACTTCGGGGCTGCCGTGCTGCCGGTCGTCGCCGGCGCCGCCGCAGCCGCGACACTCATCGCCCCAGCCCTGGTTTTCAACGTCACGCTGCCATGGATCGACTTCACGCTCGCTGCGAGGGACCTTCGCCAGGCGGCGGGCAGTCTGCTCCTCTCCCTGGCCGGCGCGGTGGCGTTCGTCCTCATGATCACGCTGCTCCTGCAGCCCTCGGCCGGCCGCCGCTCGCGCCGCACCCACATCCGCGTGGCAGACAGCGGGCTGCTGCGACGCCTCGCCCTCGCGGCCTGCCCGGCCTTCCTTGTCCTCGCCGTCGTCACTGGTCCACTGCTCGGTGGCGGCCAGCGCTCCGCCTTCGGGTACCTCTTCGCCGTCCTGGGAGTGTGGGTCACCCTGCCCTCGGTGATCGGCTGAGCCACCTCCCGGTACGCCCCCCGGATTGCCGCCGCGGCACGCAAGTCAGGCGAGCCCGGGCGCCGTCGTACGTCTGGTCGCCACGCTGATCATCGCCATCGGAGTGATCGGACAGACCCAGCTCATCAGCACACTGCTCTACAACCGCTCGGACGACAACGAGTTCGTGGGCTCCGCCGAGGGCAGAGGCATGGCACTGGTACAGGCCGCCGACCGCGCCCGGCCGAGCAGCGAATTCCGGGCCGCACTCCCCCACGGCGTCCACATGGTGTCACTGGGCCACGTGGACCTCGCACCGGACGGATCCAGCACACGACGCCTCATCCAGGCGCCCTGCCCGGACCTGCAGGCCCTGCATCTACCGTGCCCCACGGGACAGAACACCGAAGAGGTGCCCGTCCAGCAGCTGGACCGTCGCCTGAAAGCCACCACCTACACCTACTTCGGCGACACCCCGGCCACCGTACGCACCGCCCAGACCACCCGCCTGGACCCCCAGGATGTCTGGCTTGTCGTCTTCACCGCCGACAGCACGGCCCTCGACCTCCCGGCCGTCAAGCGCGCCGCCCGCCTGACCCTGAGCACCGACTCGGTGATCCGGCCCCTGTCTGAGAGCACCGGATCCAACACGATCGGCTTCCAGGCCCGCTGGATCCCGTTCTTCGGCACCGTCGGCACCATGTACATCGCCACGGCCATGGTCTTCTCGGCGCTCTCGGAATTCATCCGGTTCGCCCGCACCCTCGCACCCGTCACCGTACTCACCGGACACAGCCGCGTCTTCCGCACCACGGCTGTATGGTCTGTCAGCCTGCCCATCCTCCTCGCCGGAGCCGCGGGCGTCGGAGCCTACATCGTGCTCGCCCAGCCCATCAGCGGCGGCAACCAAGGCGCGCAACTGTCCGTAAGCCTGTGCGCTGCACTACTCCTCCTCACCCTGGCCCTCTCTGCAGCAGCAGCTGGAACGGCCAGCCTGGCCACCACCAGAGAAGCCCGGCAGTGGCGGCCACGGGCCGACTGAACTACCAGCGGATTCGGGCCGCCGCTCCCGACGGTGCCGGCAGCCCGTTCAAGCCGCTGCCAGACAAGCAGGCGCCATGACCAGTACGCTCTGCACCCCGGCCGCCGGGTCGTCGGTGGCCACGGTCCGCCGCCGGTGGGAGATGCTGCCTGAATGATCGACCGTGAATTCGCTGTCCGGCTGGTGGAGGCGCAGCTGGAGCGTGAGTCGCCGGGTCAACTGCTAGTGGCGCATGTTGAGGAGCACGAACTGGCGTGGATTGTCTCCTACCAGTCCGCGGAGTATGTGCGGACGGGAGACCCCGCTCAGCTGCTGGTGGGCAATGGCCCGTTTCTCGTCGATCGCGTTGATGGCGGACTGCATTCGATCGGGGTGGTGTCGGCGGTCACTGGCGCGTGGGAATCGGACTACCGGACCCGCATCCGGAAGATGGCAACGCGAACGGCGGTGGACGACCTGCACGACGAGATACGCCAGACGACAGCAATCCGCGGGCGGATCTTCGCTATGCACGTGCTGCGACAGAAGGTTCCGTCGCTTGCTCACGCAGAGGTCATCGAATACGTCAATGCTCTGCAGAGCGGCTCAGCACCGGCCCATCTCGTGGCGACCTCCACCAAGACCCTCGTCCCCGAGCTGGACCCCGTCCTCAGCGTCCACACCATCCAGACTGGACAACGCACCACCGGCTGAACTCGGGCCGCCACCCGGCAGTCCGGATATTCGTCGCTCATTGCCTTGAAGGTGACGACCGCGGGGCGGCGCAGGAAGTCCGCGGCGACGGCGGCCGCGACCTGGTCCTCGCGGGTCAGTTCCTCCACTGCCCGGACCTTGTGTCCTCCTCATTGACCTGCGCGACCACCGCAGGGCCGCCGCAGCAGGTCCCCGGTCACCGCCGCAGCGACCTCCTCGTCCTGGGCCAGGGTGTGGATCGCATGGCAGAGGGCGCGAAGGCCAGACGACCCGGTGGCCGCAGCGCCCGGGTGCGGGCGGCAGCGCACCAGGCAGTCACCGACCTGGTGGCCGAGCGGGGGTACGGCAACTTCACCGTCGGCGAGGTCGCGGAGCGGGCGGGGGTGGCCGACACCAGCATCTACCGCCGCTGGGGCACGCTCGAGGCCCTGACCATGGACGTGGCCCTTACCTGGCTGACCACCAACTCCCCCATCCCCGACACCGGCACGCTGGAGGGCGACCTGCGGGCATACGCCGCCGGCGTCGCCCGTGATGTCGGTGGGCCGGACGGGCCGGCGGTGCTGCAGTTGGTCATCGCCCTGTCCAGCGCGGGCGAGTCCGGCGCCGCGGCCCGCGACCAGTTCCTCGCCGAGCGGGGCCGGCAGATCCAGGGCATGCTCGACCGCGCCCACGCTCGCGGCGAACACCCGCCCGACGCCCTGGAAGTGCTCGATCACGTCCTCGCGCCCCTGTACGTCCGCACCCTGTTCGGCATGGGCCCCGTCGCCCCCGAGTACGTCGACTCACTCGTCGACCGACTCCAGGCCTGGCGCAGTCACCCTTCGAGCGTCAGGTAGAGGCGAGTGCCTCCGGGACGGTAGCCGACGCGCTCGTACACCCGGCGGGATCCCTCGCCCGAGTACTCCAGCCAGACCGATCCCGCGCCCCGGGCGAACATGACGTCGGTCAGCGCCGCGGTGACCGACGCGGCGATGCCGTGACCGCGGTACGCGGGGCGGGTGCCCACACCCGCCAGTTCCGAGGTGCCCACGGCGGGCGCCGAGCAGGAGGCCGCGCCGGCGCATTCCCCGCCGGGGGCTCGGACGAACCGAACGGCCCCGCCGTTCTCCTGGATGCGCCGCAGCCGGGCGGCGCCTTCCGGTGATGAGGCGAAGTCTCCCGCGAACGCCTCGGACAGAGCGGCGTCGATCGCTGTGTAGTCCGCGTCCGTGGACGGGGTCTCCACGGCGGGCACGGCAACTGACGGGTTGCCGGGGGCCGGCAGCGTCAGGGTGCCGGGAGTGCAGACCAGGTACGCGTGTACCGCTTCCGTGGTGAATCCCGCCCGGCGCAGTGCCGGTTCCACGGCGGGTGCGGCATCCGGAGCGAATTCCAGACGCGGCTTGAGGCCGCGCCGGCGGAACGCCTCGATCAGTGCGGTCACGTCCCGATCGGTTGGACGTGCGCCGGGCACCGGAGTTGCGTAGTTGATGTGCGGGCTGGCCGTCGAGGGGTCGAACCCCGCGACGAAGCAGCCGATTTCGACTGCCATGGGGCGGCGGAGCAGATTGGCGACGGCAAAGCTCTGGACGTCGATGTCCACGATGTTGACCTCACGTGAATGGCAGGGCGCTGCGGTGGTAGCGGTGTCTTCGGACACCGGATCGTTGGACCGCCGTGAGGAGACGGGCGTGGCACCGGTGGTTGCTGCGCCTGGGGCAGACAGCTCAGTGCCTACGGCGGCCGCTGGCGGGCGCCGGGATCAATGGCTTCAGTCCTTCGCCGTGAGTGTGTACATGCCGGAAAAGATCGCTGAAGGCTCCCACAACGCCGAGGAGGACAGCAACCGAAATTCCGGGCGCGGGGAGAACCCCCGCGCCGGTTCAGGGACTGTCGGTTCGCCTCGCGGTGACCGCCAGGGTGGCGTAGCGCATCGTGAAGCTTCCTCCCGCGGCGTCGATGGCGGCACCGACGCCCGACAGCACCTCCTCCAGCCCGGCCCGCGGGAGCCGGGTGAAGGCTCCCTGCGTGGGTAGCTGATCCAGCCACTCGTCCCGCGTATAGGCCTGTTCCCAGTCGAATCGCCACTGCTCGGGGTCGGCGAACGCGCCCACCTCCCGAATTCCGTCGGCAGCCTTGGCGCACAGCGCCGCGTACCCGTCCGCGGCCGACACCGTCCACTGACGCGCGGCGAGCGAGTCTGGCATCGCCCGGCGGTAGACCTCGGCGAAGGCTTCCGCCACTTCGGGCACCGGTTGACCCGCGTTCCAGAACAGGGCCAGCAGACCGCCGGGGCGCAGTGTCCGCGCCGCCTTGGCGGCTCCGGCGACCGGGTCCACCCAGTGCCAGGTCTGTCCGGAGACGACGGCGTCGAACTTCCGGCCGGCCGGGTCCCAGGCTTCGAACGACGCCACCTCGACGTCGAGTCCGCGCCGGCGTGCCAGGTCGGCCATGCGGGCGTCGACGTCGACGCCCAGCACCCTGGAGCCGACCGCTTCGAACTGCCGGGCCACGATGCCGGTGCCGCAGCCGACGTCGAGAACGTCCGGGCCCGGTCCGGCGGCGACGATCCGGTCCACCAGGGCTTGGGGGTAACGGGGCCGAGCCCGGTCGTAGCGTTCGGCGTTCGAGCCGAACGACTCCGCCGTCTGCCGGTGCTGGTGGGACGCGAGGGCGGAGCGAGGGGCGGGCTCCGGGGGTAAAGTGGGCATGCGCCCACTATGAGTGGGCGCATGCCCACTCGTCAATCGAACCGGGCCGGCCCAAAGATCGGACCGGGCCGTTCCACAGAAGGCAGTTCAGGAGAAAGGGAGGGCGCGGTGCCCACGGGAGTAGCCATCCGCGACGCGCGCAACCAACTGTTCGACGCCGCCGAGCGTGTCCTGCTCCGGGACGGACCGAGCGCGCTGACCAGCCGTGCGGTCACTACGGAGGCGGGCTGCGCCAAGGGCGTCCTGCACCGGCACTTCGCCGACGTCGACGCCTTCCTCGCCGAACTCGTCCTCGACCGCGCCGCCCGGATCGACGGCCAGGCCGCCGCCCTGCGCGAGTCCGCCGGAACCGGCACCATCGCCGACAACCTCACCCAGGCGCTGATGGACCTGTTCGGGTCGGTCGCGGTGGCGATCGTCAGCCTCGTCACCTCCCGGGACGTCCTGCGCGCCCGACTGCGCCGGGCCAGGCCCACCGGCGTGCCGATCCTGACGGACGCGGCGACAGCGGTGGGCTCCTACCTCACCGCCGAGCGTGAACTCGGCCGCATCACCGCGGATGCCGACGTCGACACGCTCGCTCCCACTCTGATCGGGGCCGTGCACATGCTGTTCGCCGACCGGCAGGACACCCCGCCGGAGGCTGCGGCCGTCCGCAAGGTCGTGACCGCGGTCGTCCCCGTCGTCGAGCGGGAACCGCCGCGCTGAAGGGCCCGGCAGCAGGCGCACACGAACGCCGCTATGCGGAAGCCACCACCTCGCCGGCCATCACCTGGGGAGGGTTGGGGAGCAGGGGCGCGAGATGGTCCCGTACGAAGTCCGACGCTGTCGAGACCGATTCCTCGGCACCCGCCCGGTCCTGGAAGACGCTCGTCGAGATCATGACTCCGTCCCCGGCGTCGACCCAGTAGTACGCCACGAAGCCGGGGATCTGGCGCATGAGGGGCACGAATCCCTCGTTCACCAGGCGTCCCGCCTCGGCTGGATCGGTGACCCCCTCGTACCGCCGCACTGCTACGTACACGGCCAATCTCCTCACGGTCCGGGTTCGTCCTCTGCCTTCGTCCTCTGCTGAGACGCCGTACCCGCTACGACGGCCACAGCGCTCGCGAGGCGTCCGACATTCACCGGAAGGGCGGCCGATGGTGCCCTGAACGGCGGCTCCCGGATGCCCCGGCCGGGTGCGGCACCGTAGAGGTGAAGCATGGAGAGCCTGGATGCGGACGTGTGTGTGGTGGGCGCGGGGTTCGCGGGTCTGGCCGCCGCACGGCAGCTGGCGCGAGCCGGCCGCCGGGTGACGGTCCTCGAAGCCCGCGACCGGGTGGGCGGGCGCGTGTGGAACCGGCGGATGCCCGACGGCACGGTGGTGTCGGCTGGCGGCACCTGGCTGGGCAAGGGCCAGGAGCGGATGTTCCGGCTCTGCCGGGACTACGGCCTGTCGGTGTATCCCCAGTACGAACAGGGGGACCAGATCGTGCGCCTCGACGAC
Source organism: Streptomyces sp. NPDC086549 (assembly GCF_044746205.1). Taxonomy (NCBI): domain Bacteria; kingdom Bacillati; phylum Actinomycetota; class Actinomycetes; order Kitasatosporales; family Streptomycetaceae; genus Streptomyces; species Streptomyces sp. NPDC086549. Next base: position 38,865 of record NZ_JBIVBS010000008.1, read on the forward strand.
GTCAACCACCGCTATCGCGGCACCGTCCCCAAGGTCGGCGCGGGAGCCGTCGCCAGCCTCGGCGTGGCCTTCGCACGCCTGGACCGGATGGCGCGCCGCCTGCCCGCCGACGCCCCCTGGCAGGCCCGAGGCGCCCGCGCGATGGACGCGCGCACGCTCGGGCAGTGGCTCGCCTCCCCCGTCAACCTGCCCTCGGCCAGGGCCCGCACGCTGGCCACGGCGACGATGAGCCTGCTGTTCTGCGCCGACCCGGCCGAGGTCTCACTGCTGGGCTCACTCGTACTGGCCCGCGGCGGCGGTGGGTTCACGTACTACATCGACAGCCGACGTACCGAGACCCATCTGGTCGACGGCGGCGTACCGGAACTCGCGCAGCGGATGGCCGAGGCCCTGGGTGCGGCGGTACGGCTCTCCTGCCCGGTGACGCGCATCGCCCAGAACAGCGGCGGCGCCGAGGTGTTCGGCGACGGGGTCACCGTCAGGGCTCGTCGGGTGATCGTGGCGACGCCGCCAGCACCGGCGGCGCGGATCCTCTTCGACCCGCCGCTGCCCGCCGTCCACAGCCATCTGCTGCAGCGACTGGTACCCGGAGCCGTCATCCGGGTACACACCGTCCACCCGGAACCGTTCTGGCGCGGTCAGCACCTCTCCGGGCAGACCCTGGCACCCCGGTCACCGGTGGCCGTCACCATCGACCAGACCCCGCGCTCGGGACGGCCGGGCGTGCTCAGCAGCTACGCGTTCGGCCCCGGTGCCCTGCGCCTGGGCCGCCTGCGCCCCGAGCAGCGGCGCGAGCTGTGGCTGGCGGCACTCGCCGAACGCTTCGGTCCACAGGCGCTTGCACCCACCGGCTACCTGGAAACGGACTGGTCGGCAGAACCCTGGTCACTCGGCGGGATGACGGCCCACTTCGCACCCGGTGTCCTCACCACCTACGGCGGCGCACTGCGTCAGCCGGTGGGCCGGATCCACTGGGCAAGCACGGAATCGGCCACCCTGATGCACGGGCTGATGGAGGGCGCCGTACGTTCCGGGGAACGAGCAGCCCACGAGATTCTGCTCACGGACTGATCCGGCCGTCCACCGCGGTGTCAGCTCTCGGATCCGGCGATGTTGACCATCCAGGGGATACCGAAGCGGTCCGTGCACATGCCGAACACATCGCCCCACATCTGCTTCTCCAGCGGAACGGACACGGAGCCGCCGGCGGACAGCTTCTCCCAGTAGCCGCGCAGTTCGGCGTCGTCGTCGCCGCTCAGGCTCACCGCGAAGTTGTCGCCCACGGCGCGCTCCATATTCGGCGGGGTGTCGGCACCCATCAGGGTGAAGCCGCTCGGGGTCTCGAGCATGCCGTGCATGATCCTGTCGGCGTCGGGAGACTCCTGTTGGCCGAAATCGCCGTAGACGTTCAGGGCCAGCGTGCCGCCGAAGACCTCCTTGTAGAACTCCATCGCCTGCCGGGCGTCGCCGTTGAAGCTGAGATACGGGTTGAGCCGCGAGGTCATGGGAACCTCCCGAAACGGGAAAAATGGTCTGATACAGCCAGGCTAGCGCGGGCAGGCACCCGTGGCCCGCCGTCTGCCGTCTGCCGTCTGCCGTCTGCCGTCTGCCGTCTGCTACGACCGTCCCCTGAGTGCCGGCGACGTCGAGGAGCTGGAGCTCGACCGCCACCGGCGCAGCCGCCTCGCGACTCGGTGCCCGCTCGTCCGCGGAACCCAGGACCGTGCCGCTAGAGCGTGCGCTCCAGCCGCTCCGCCACAAGCTGCACGAAACGCGCGGGCTCCTTCGGCCGGCCGCCCTCCGCGAGCACCGCCAGACTGTGCAACAGCAGGGCGGTCTCCACGAGTTCGGTGCGGTCCTCGCGCTCCTCGTAGGCCCGGTTCAAGCCCTGCACGAGCACGTGACCGGGGTTCAGCTCCAGGATCCGCTTCGCCGACGGGACATCCTGGCCCATCGCCCGGTACATGTTCTCCAGCGCCGGAGTGAGGTCGTCGGCCTCGGAGACGACACAGGCCGGGGAAACGGTGAGCCGCGTCGAGAGGCGCACGTCCTTCACGTCCTCCCCCAGCTGCTCCTTCATCCAGCCGAGCAGGCCGGCGTACGCCTCGGCCTGCTTCTCCCTCTCGACATCGGCCTGTTCGCCGTCCTGGGCGTCGAGATCGATCTCGCCCTTGGCCACGGACCGCAGCCGCTTGCCCTCGAACTCACCCACGGCATCGACCCACACCTCGTCGACCGGGTCGGTGAGCAGCAGGACCTCGACGCCGCGTGCCCGGAACGCCTCCATGTGCGGGGAGCTCTCGATGCTCTGCCGGGACTCGCCGGTCATGTAGTAGATGTCGTCCTGCCCGTCCTTCATCCGCTCCACGTACTGCTGGAGCGTGGTCGCCTCGTCCTCGGCGTGCGTGCTCGCGAAGGACGCGACGGCCAGCAGCGCGTCACGGCTGTCGGGGTCGCCGAGCAGCCCCTCCTTCAGGACGGCGCCGAACTCCCGCCAGAACGTGGCGTACTTGTCGGGGTCGTTCGCCTTCATCTCCTTGACGGAGGACAGCACCTTCTTGGTCAGTCGACGCTGGATCAGCCGGATGTGCCGGTCCTGCTGGAGGATTTCGCGGGAGACGTTCAGCGAGAGGTCGTGCGCGTCGACGACACCCTTGACGAAGCGGAGGTACGGCGGCAGCAGCGCCTCGCAGTCGTCCATGATCAGTACACGCTTGACGTACAGCTGGAGGCCACGCCGGAAGTCCCGGGTGAACAGGTCGTGCGGGGCGTGCGCCGGGAGGAACAGGAGGGCCTGGTACTCGAAGGTGCCCTCCGCCTGGAGGCGGATCGTCTCCAGCGGGTCGCGCCAGTCGTGGCTGACGTGCTTGTAGAGCTCGTGGTACTCGTCGTCGGACACCTCGTCGCGCGAGCGTGCCCACAGGGCCTTCATCGAGTTCAGCGTCTCGGGTTCGGGCGCGCCCTCGCCGTCGGCCACCCCCGGAACGAGCCGGATCGGCCAGGTGATGAAGTCGGAGTACCGCTTGACGATCCCCTTGACCGTCCAGACGGAGGTGTAGTCGTGCAGCTGGTTCTCGGGGTCGGCCGGCTTGAGGTGGAGCGTGACGGCGGTTCCCCGCGGCGCGTCGCCGGCGGTCTCCAGGGTGTAGGTGCCCTCGCCGCGCGACGACCAGCGGGTGCCTGCGCTCTCCCCGGCCCGCCGGGTCACCAGGGTCATCTCGTCGGCCACCATGAAGCCGGAGTAGAACCCGACGCCGAACTGTCCGATGAGTTTCTCGGCCCCCGCCGCGTCCTCGGCCTCCTTCAACTCCTCCAGGAAGGCGGCCGTCCCGGAGTTGGCGATGGTACCGATGAGCCGCCCGACCTCGTCGTGGGACATCCCGATGCCGTTGTCCCGGACGGTGAGCGTCCGGGCGTCCTGATCGATCTCGATCTCGATGTGCAGGTCGGACGTGTCTTCGTCGAGGCTGTCGTCCCGCAGCGCGGCAAGGCGGAGCTTGTCCAGCGCGTCGGAGGCGTTGGAGACGAGTTCCCGCAGGAAGACATCCTTGTTCGAGTAGACCGAGTGGATCATCAGCTGGAGCAGCTGACGGGCCTCAACCTGGAACTCAAACGTTTCGGTCGGCATGGTTCGCGTGTCCCTCACAGGTACCAAGGTCACCGGAAGCGGGTGACAGCCACTGTAAAACACCAAGTCAGGGCAGTATCGCCGTTGTTCGACGTCCGTCGGCACCACCCGCCGCGCGAACGGTCATTACCGGCCATAAGCGTGGCGGAATGGCGCTCCGGTACGACCCTCCGGCGGTCCCATTCGTAGAGGCTCGGACATTTACGGAAGCGGCGCCCGTGCGCGGGGCGCGGATCGGTACGGTCGCGGCTCGTCTTCCGACCGGTCAGGGGATCACGGGATCTCACGGGATCTCGGGATCAGCCGATCAGGGGACATCAGGGGACCAGGGGGAATCCGATGAGCCGAAACGACACGACGTCCTGCGCGGGCCTGGGCTGTGCCGGACTGGTGTTGCTCCAGCTCTGGGTCCCGGTCGGATACCTGCTCGCCGCCCCGGTGACCGTGCCGGCCCTGCTGGCTGCCCAGTCCTCCCCGGTCCGCATGCCGCCGGCCGGCCCCTGGGCGCTGGTCTGTGTCGCCCTGCTCGTGGCCGGCCTCGTGACGTGGCGCGCCGGTCACCGCGTCCGGGTGCGGCCGTGGCTGCTGCTCGCCCAGTCCGGGGGCCTGGTGGGGTTGTCCGTGGCGGTGTCCCTGTGGGTCAGGTCGCGGGTCGAGCCGCCGGCGCTCCGCACGGCGCGGGGCGACCCCAAGGGCGCCTGGAGCCTGGTCGCGGAGGCGCAGACGGTGGCCGTCATGGTGGTGGCGGTGGTGTTCTTCCTCGTCGTCCGCAGGGTCAGCCCCGCACCGCCCGCTCGCTGGGCCGCCAGGGTGGGGCCCGTCGAGCGGCGCTCGCCCGAGCCGGGCGAGATCTGGTGGTGCGAGAAGACCCTGCGCAGCGGCGAGCGGAAGCATCTGCCCTGCCTGGTGATCGACCGGGACAAGGAACTGGCTCGCATCCTGTGGCTCAACCGCGGGCCGGGCGGCGCCCGCGACACCTCCGTCCCCGTGCTGGACGGCACCTGGAACACGCGGTCACCCGAGACGAGCAGCTGGGTGGACGTACGCCGCCCCAAGGCGGTGCCGCTGGCCGACTTCGGCAGGATGATGGGCCCCTGCCCCTCCGGGACCTGGCACGAAGTCCACAAGGCGGCCGGTTGAGGGACGCCCCGTACGTGCAAGGTCGCCGGTTTCTCACCCGCCGGCGACCCTGCCTCCTCGGTGCCGGGGTACCCGGTGGCCTGTACCGAACGGACATCCGCACCGTCCCGGAGGCCGACCATGAACACACGTGTCCGCGCTCAAGGGCTCCCTGGGCTTCGTGCCCCTGCTACGGAACCGGTCGCGGACGAGTGAAACGCCGGTCGTGGGCGACGCAACCATTCGGCCCGCTCGGATGTCCCCATCAGTGAAATCACTGTCCCCTTGCCAGAAAGATCGGGGGGCGTCATGCACCACCGCCATCAACGCCGTACGGCCGTCGCCGCCGGCATCCTTCTCACCGCCGCCCTCGGCGCCACGGCTCCCGCCTCGGCCGCCCCGCGGTCCGGGCAGGCTCCCACGACCGCACTCGTGACCAACGCCCGATGGGGCGGGCACTGCACGTACGACCGGCTCGTCATCGAGGTCCGGGGGACGATCCCTCCGGTCACCGTGCAGCCGGTCAAGGAGCTGCGCTACGACCCCTCCGGGAAGAAGGTCCCGCTCGCCGGGAGGTACTTCCTAGAGATCAGGCTCTCCCCCGCCGCCACGCACAACGAGGCGGGCCAGTCGGTCTACCGAGGACCCAAGCTGGTAAAGATCTATCTGCCTGGGCTCAAGGGACTTGCCCTCACCGGCGACTTCGAGGGTGTGGTCACCTTCGGGACCGCTTTCAGCACCAAGCCCGTCTACAAGACCTTCAAGCTCCACTCCCCGGAGCGTTTCGTCCTCGACGTCAGGCACGCCAACCACTGTGCCTGACCGCGCCCACTGGCCCTGCCGTCGGTGAACGGCAGGGCCTTCTTTCTGCTTGACGGACGGTCCACCGCTCTGTATGTACATGACAGAGCCTTGGTATGGACCAATCTTTCGCGGCCTCGCGCGCCGCTCCGGCGCCCAACCTCCAGTGGAGGCAGCAATGCGAAGACCGTCGGCACTCGTCGCCGCCCTGTTCGTCGGGGCGCTGCTCCTTTTCCTGTCCCCGCCCGCCACCGCGGCGGGCTCACCGACCGCCACCTTCTCCAAGTCCTCGTCCTGGGACGGCGGTTACCAGGGCGCGTACGCCATCACCAACGGCGGCAGCACCGCACTGTCCGGCTGGACCGTCGAGTTCGACCTGCCCTCCGGCACCACGGTCGGTTCGTACTGGGACGCTCTGCTCACCCAGAGCGGCAGCCACTACACCTTCAAGAACCGTGAGTACAACGGGTCGTTGGCGCCCGGTGCCACCACCACCTTCGGCTGGGTGTCCAGCGGTTCGGGGACACCCACGAACTGCAAACTCAACGGAGCGCCCTGCGCGGGCGGTTCGGGCGGCGGCGACACCACACCGCCCAGTGTGCCGACGGGGGTGACCGTCGGCTCGGCGACCGGCTCGTCGCTGACCGTGCGGTGGACCGCCGCGACCGACGACTCGGGATCGGTCGCGGGTTACGAGGTCTCGCGCGACGGCGGCACACCGGTCAGCGTGACAGGAACCTCGTACACCGCCACCGGACTGCAGGCGGGCACGAGTTACGCGTTCCGCATCCGGGCGAAGGACGCGGCGGGCAACGCCTCCGCCTACAGCGCGGCGGTCAGCGGCACCACCGCCTCGGGCGGCACCCAGCCGGGCGGGGGCGTCCACACGGCGCCCTACGTCGACATGGGCGCATGGCCCACCCCGAGCATGCCCGAGATGGCCGCCGCGAGCGGGGTCACGAGCTACACCATGGCGTTCGTCACCGCCTCGGGCTGCAAGGCGATGTGGTTCAACGCCTATGATCCGCGCGATGGTTGGGCCAAGGACCAGATCGACGCGATCCGGGCCGGCGGCGGTGACGTCAAGGTCTCCTTCGGCGGCGCGTCCGGCATCGAACTGGCCCAGGCCTGCGGCTCGGTGGACGCGCTCTACACCGAGTACAACGCGGTCGTGAACGCGTACGGCCTGACGTACGTGGACTTCGACATCGAGGGGGCCGCCACCGCGGACCCGGCCTCCGTCACCCGCCGCTCCCAGGCCCTGGCCCGTCTGCAACAAGCCCATCCGGGACTGAGGATCTCGCTCACGCTCCCGGCGCTCCCCGAGGGCCTGACCGCGGACGGTCTGAACGTGGTCGCGTCGGCCCGCGACGCCGGTGTCGACCTCGACGTCGTGAACGTCATGGCCATGGACTACTACCGCAGCGTCGACTACGGCGACGCCGCCCTCCAGGCCGCGCAGAGCACCTTCGCCCAACTGAAGTCGCTCTACCCGGGCCGGACGGACGCCCAGGTGTGGGCGATGGTCGGAGTGACGCCCATGCTCGGGCAGAACGACGACGGCCATGTCTACGACCAGGCCGACGCCCGCCAGCTGGTGGCCTTCGCCAAGGGCAAGCACCTCGGCGAACTCGCCTTCTGGGAGGCGACGCGCGACCGCAACGCCTGCACGGGTGCCCTGTACCGGTGCACGAACATCGCCCAGGCCCCGTACGAGTTCGCGAAGATTTTCGCGGCGTACGGAGGTTGATGCTCCGTCAGATACCGGTCGCCCCGCTGCCTGGTGCGGCGGGGCGACTCCGGGACAATTGCCGTGCCGCAGCCGCCCCCACGGTGGCAGGATGCCCCGGACGCGGGACGCACTCGCGCGAGGAAAGCGGGGGACATGCTGGAGGGGCTGGACGCGGTGGACTGGCGCGCCCTGAAGCCGGTGGAGCCGGACCTGTCGGCCAGGGACGTGCCGAAGGTGCTGCGCCGGTTCGCGCGGGCGGACGCCACCACGAGGGAGGTGGCCCTGGACCGCGCCTGCGGCGATCTTCACCGCCTGCTCGTGGTCCCGGGACGGGTCACCGACGCGGGCACGGCCGCGCTGCCGTTCCTGGTGGACCTGGTGACCGACCCGGACACGGTCCGGCGGCTGGACCTGGTCATGTGCTGGTGGGTCTGGCCGACAACGACACGAGCGCCGAGCACGCGGACATGGACCCGGGGTGGAACGCGGCGTGGCAGCGACAGTGGCCCCGCCTGCGGACCCTGCTCGGCGACGCCGATCAGGTCGTACGGCGGGCCGCGCTGGGGCTGATCGCCGGCCGGACCGCGCCGCTGCTTCAGCGGTGGCACGAGGAGACGGACCGCTCGGTTCGGGTGACCGTGCTGCTGGAGCTGGGCAGGGCCGCGGCCGCCGAGGACCCGACGGGCGGGACGGCCGCCGAGGTACGCGCGCTGCTGGACGGCCTCCTCCACGGCGAGGACCGGGTGCTGCGGGTGGCGGCCGTGATCGCCATGGCGCCGCTGGACCCGCAAGCGCCGCTGCGGGTCTGCCCGATGCTCCTGGAGCACCTCACCGACCCCGTGCTCGCTCCGGAATTCGAGAAGGTCTGGTACGCCCTGGACTGCGAGTATCCGTACGACCGCAACGACGTCGCGTCCTGGGCCGTAGACCTGTTGAAGGCCGACACGGTGGTGGCGACCTCGTTCGTGGTCGGGCTCGTCGAGGCCGGGAGCCGCATCGATGACGCCGACCTGCGCCGGGGGGCGCTGGACGAGGCGTGGCGCCTGCTGGTGGAACGGCCGTCCGCGGCAGCCGCGCTGCTGCCCGTGGCGGCCGGACTGCTCGCCGACCCGGACGACGACGTACGGTACAAGGCGACGCATCTGCTGGCGGTGCTCGGCCGCCGGGCGGCCCCCTACGCCGACCGGCTCGCCGCGCTCCTCGACGATCCCGGCGAGTCGGATTTCTTCGACGGCACCGTCGGCGACCACGCGCGGTGGGCACTGACCCGGATCGGGGACGCGCGCGCCCTCCCGGACCTCGTGGAACGGCTCGTCGCGCCCTACCGGGACATGCAAGGGCGGGGCTACTGCATCGGGGACCCGCGCCAGCCGGACGTCGCCGACGTACTGCAGCCACTGCGCGCGCACGCACCGGAGTTGCTCCCCGCGGTGCGCGAGGCGCTGCGTGACGAGGTCGCCCGCAACGGCTGGCTGGTCCGGGATCTCAGGGAGGTCCTCCGTGCCTGGGGAGAGAAGCACATGCTCCCCGGCGAGGCCGGACCGGACCCGCTGCCGTCGGAGCCACCGTTGACGGACGCGGCACAGGCCGCGGAAGCGGTGCTGGCGTGCGCCGCCGATGAGCAGGAGTACTGGAGGCTCCGCGTCGCCCTGGCCTCGCTCAGCCACCACGGACGCCTCACCGCGCCGGTCCGGGAGGCCCTGACGCGGCTCCGGGCCGCGGACCGCCGCCTGTCGCAGTACGGCGACTACCGGGCATTCCTCCAGGACGAGGAGATCCGCACACGGATCGACACGGTCCTCGCGCTGCCGTAGCCGTCAGCCGCTGACGATTCCCACGACGAGATTGATGGCGGTGGCGAGGATGCTCGTGCCGAAGACGTACGACAGCAGCGCGTGGCGTAGCACGATCGCACGGATCGCCGAACTCGACACACCGGTGTCGGAGACCTGATAGGTCATGCCGAGGTTGTAGCTGAAGTAGAAGAAGTCCCGGTATGCCGGCGGCTGGTCCGAGTTGAAGTCGATCCCTTCCGCGCTCTCGTAGTACACGTAGGCGTAGCGGGTCGCGTACATCAGGTGCAACGCCGCCCAGGCCATGAAGACCCCGCACAACGCGGTCGCGGCCGCGGCGTTGCCGTTGTCGGACCTGCCGCGCACGAGCAGCAGCACGATCGTGACCAGTCCGCACAGGGTCACTGCCACGACCAGCAGCTCCTCGGTGACGGGTCGAAAGTCCTCCCGTCTGGCATTGCGGTGGGTGGCCGTGGCGTCCATGGGCCACAGCACCATCCAACCCGCCACGACGGAGAACAGTTCCGTCGCGGCGATCCCGGCCAGAGCACCCAGCGCCACGTCGGTCGCCAACGCCACGGCCACGCCGACCACGGTTCCGAGGACGACCGCGCCGGCGACGCGGGGACCGGCATCCAGGGGCAACCAGGTGCTCATGCACCACCACGGTAGTCCCGTTACCAGCGGTGAGCCTGCGGGGTGGTGAGCCTGCGGGGTCACGACGAGATAGCGTGATGCGATGCGCCACGAGGTGACCGAAGCCGATACCGCGGTGACGATGGGCAGTGGGGATGTGCCGGTGCTGTCCACCCCGCGGCTGATCGCCTGGATGGAGGCGGCGACGATGCGGGCCGCCGCGCCGTTCACCGAGGCGGGTCGGACAACAGTGGGAACGGCCCTGCGCGTCGAGCACGTCCGTGCCACGCGGGTCGGAGGGTGGGTGGATGTCTTCGCCGAACCTCCGGTCCTTGCGGGCCGGCGCCTCACGTTCCGGGTACGGGCCGTCGACGGTTCGGGGAGGTTGGTCGCGGCGGGCGAGATCGACCGGGCGATCGTCGACCGAGCACGGTTTCTCGAAGCGACAACCGATGAGGGAAAGCCCGGCCGGACGTCGTGACGGCGGCGGCCTGTGCGGGTGGGCTCACTGTCCGGCCGCTGCGCCGGGATCGGTCCCGGCGCCGTCCGGCAGGAGGGCCAGGAGCTGCTTCGTGTGGCCGGGCAGCTCCGCCTCTGCGAGGCCCGTGACGAGGTCCCTGAGCGGCATCGGTTGGTCGACCAGGACGGTGCCGTTGGACAGGAGCAGGGTGGGCACCAATGTGTCGAGTTCGCCCTCGCTCAGCATCGGTCCGCCGAGTGCGCAGAGGGCGTCTCCTTGGACACGGATGCGGTCCCGAAGCCCCGCGTTGCCGCCGGCGAGCGCGATGACGCGTTCCAGGGTCCAGGCATCCTGCGCCATGCGGTTGTCGTACGTCGTGTTCGTTCCCGAAGCGACGGAGGAGACGGCGGTGATGGTGGCGGCGTTGATGACGGCGACGTGCGCCAGAATCTGGTCCGCGTTCCACTCACCGGCCGGCGGGACGGGGCTCGTGCCGCCGGAGTCGGCCACTGTGGCGGCGGCGTCCAGCAGCGCGCGGTAGGCGTGTCGGAGCGGGGTGGTGTCCATCGTGTCTTCTTTCCCTTCCCGGTCGTGCTGTCGGCTCAGGTGTGGGCGCGGTACATCTCCCATGGCGCCTGCGGGAGGACCTCGCCGGTCTCGAGCAGCGACTTGAGGTTCGCCAGTACGGCCGGCCATCCGTGCGAAATCCCTTTGAACATCTCCGGGTTGGGGAGGTTCTCGTGGGTCACGGTGAGGCGGACGATGTCGTGGTGCGGTTCGACGAGGAAGGTGACCACCGACGGTTCCCTCGGCGGTTCGGCGTCGGGGGCGTCTTCGAAGGTGATGACCAGACTCGTCGGGGGCTCGGCCTTGAGGACTCGGCCGACGACGTCGACGGCGCCCGATCCGTCGACGCGCCGGTGCTCCCACGTCGAGCCCGGCTGCCAGTCCGAGACGTTGGCGTGCCCCCAGTAGCGCGCCGTCAGGTCCGCGTCCGTCAGGGCTTGCCACACCTGCTCCGCGCTCGCGCGGATGTACGTGACATAGACGTAGGTCGGCACGGAGGTGGGTCCGTTGGTCATGGCGTACTCCTCTGCATGGAGGCTCACGCTCAACATTATGCAGGTAATCACCTGCATAATGTCAACGTGCCGCCGTGATCAGGCGCCGGGACTCTGGGAGTCGACCATCAGCTGGAGCAGGTCCCTCAGGCCGCGTCGCTGGTTCCCGTCGAGGGCGACCAGCGGGTCGGTGGCGAAGCGCAGGCGGGCACGGAGGTCCCGGGCGGCCGCCCGGCCGGCGTCGGTGGCGGCGATGCGCTTGATCCGCCGGTCGGTGGGGTCGGGCACGCGCTCGACGAGGCCGCGACTCTGCAGCCGGTCCACCATCCCGGTCAGGTTGGAGGGGTCGGCGCCGACACGCTCGGCGAGCCGTCGCATCGGGAGTGCCTCGTCCAGCGCGAGCAGCACCTTGACCTGCTGCGGCGTGAGTCCGTGGTGGGCGGAGGCGGTCTCGTACTCGCGGCTGTAGAGGTCGGTGATCTTCGCGAAGAGGGCGATCACCTCGGCGGTGAGCCGGTCCGGGGCGTCCATGACCGGAGTCTAGACCAGCCCCTTTCGTACCACCATGGTTGACAATGATGGTGGTACTCCATAACTATTTAGAACCAGCAACCCGCACCAGGGCTCACGCCCACCTCACGGTCCTCCACCCCCGGGAAAGGCAGTCACATGTCCTCCAACGTCGTCCTGATCACCGGCACCTCCTCCGGCATCGGCCTGGAAACCGCCGTCGCCGCCGCCCGGGCCGGGTGGACCACGGTCGCCACCCTGCGCGACCCGAAGCGGGCGGACGCACTGCGCGACGCCGCCGAGCGGGCCGGGGTCACGCTCGACATCCGCCGGCTCGACGTCACCGACCCGGCCTCCGTGGCCGCCGCGATCGAGGGCACCGTCGCCGAGTACGGCCGGCTCGACGCACTGATCAACAACGCGGGCGCCGGCCACGTCGGCACGATCGAGAACGAAACCGTCGAGGACGTACGCCGCGTGATGGAGGTCAACTTCTTCGGTGTCGCACAGACCACCAAGGCCGCGCTCCCCCACCTGCGCGCGTCCGGCGGCAGGCTGATCACCGTCACCTCGGTCGGCGGAGTCGTCGGCCAGCCCTTCAACGAGGCGTACTGCGCCGCCAAGTTCGCGGTCGAGGGCTTCATGGAGAGCCTCGCCCCGGTGGCCGGCAGGCTCGGAGTGACCGTCTCCGTGGTGGAACCCGGCGCCGTCGCCACCGAGTTCGTGAACAACATCGGCCTCGACCCGGAACGCCTGATCGCCGCCGCGGGCGACTACGCGGAGCTGCTGCAGAACTACGCCACCCGCACCCTGAAGCAGTTCGCCGACTCCGCGCAGACCCCGGAGCAGGCGGCCGTCACGGTGATCGAGGCCCTCACCGCCGAGCGGCCCGCGTTCCGGCTCCAGACCTCCGAGTGGGCGCGCGCCTTCACCGGTACCAAGCTCGCCGACAACGACGGCTCGGCAGTCCTGGCCCTCACCGGCGGCTATCTCGGCTGAAGCGCCGACACGCCTTCCCTTCGACGACCCCACGCGGTATATTTCAATATTCAATCAATGAGAGGTGCTGAGAGGAGAAGGCACCGTGGCAGAGCTCGAGCTGGCTGACACGGTCGGCATCCTGCGGCAGCCCGGCGTGCGCCCGCGGCACAGCAGCGCCGGACTCGGATGGGAACGGCTGTACCTGTCCTCCCAGCACGAGCAGCCATATCGTGCCGAATTCGATCCGGCCCCCACCCATCTGCTCATCCTGCACCTCAACGGACCTGTCACCGTCCGGCGCGGGAAGCGCCCGGGCATCCAGTCACGGACGATCTCCGCCGGTGGGCTCTTCCTGCAGCCGGCCGAACGGACCCTGGCCGTCGAGCTCACCGGCAGTCTCGACACGGTTCACGCTTACCTCGCCGACGAGGCGCTGCGAGACGCCAACGAAGGCCGGCCCGTGCAGTTGTCCGAGGACTTCGGAGCCACGGACCCGCTCACCGAACAGCTGATGCTGGCGCTGGACGGTGCGGTACGGCGCTGGGAGCCGTCGGCCCGTACGTACACCGATCAGCTGACCGGAATGCTGGCTGCCCAGCTGGTGCGCCGGCATGCCGTCGGCGCCACCACCGCACCGCGGCCCCGTCACTCCGGGCTCTCCTCGCGGCAGCTCGCCGCTGTGCGAGAGCTCATGGAGCAGAGGCTGGCCGAACCGCTGCCGATCGCGGAGCTCGCCGCCGTGGTCTCGCTGAGCCCCAGCCAGTTCACCCGGCAGTTCCGCGCGAGCACAGGGCAGTCGCCGCACCAGTTCCTGCTCAGGCTGCGGCTCGATCACGCCTGCAGACTGCTGCGGACCGGGTCCGACGCGATCGGGAACGTCGCCGTCGAGTGCGGTTTCTCCCACCAGGAGCACCTGACGCGCGTGATGCGCACCAAGCTGGGCACCACCCCGGCGGTTCTGCGCCGCGCCGGCTGAGCCCCCGTACACCGGGCGCCGAGGGGGAGCCCTGCCCCGTCAGCGCTCCAGCACCAGCGCCAGGCCCTGGCCCACGCCGATGCACAGGGCCGCAAGTCCTCGTCCCCCGCCCGCCGCGGCCAGCTGGTGCGCGACCGCTCCGGTGATCCGGGCGCCCGACGCACCCAGCGGATGCCCGATCGCGATCGCGCCGCCACGGGGGTTGACGCGGGCCGGGTCCAGCTCCGGCAGGGCGGCCAGGCACGCCAGCGCCTGGGCCGCATAGGCCTCGTTGAGCTCGATCGTGTGCAGATCGGCCGGGGCCACCGCCGCCTTGTCCAGCACCTTGCGGATGGCGTCGACCGGACCGAGGCCGAAGTACTGCGGCTCGATGCCCGTCACCGCCGCCGCCCGCACCCGCGCCAGGGGCTCACGCCCGATCGCCGCGAGCCCCTCCTCGTCGGCGAGCAGCAGCGCGGCCGCCCCGTCGTTCAGCGGTGAGGCGTTGCCGGCCGTGATGGTGCCGTCGGTGACGAAGGCCGGCTTGAGCCGGGCGAGGGCCTCCAAGGAGGTGTTGTCACGGATGCCCTCGTCACGCGGCAGATCCACGCCCTCGACCGGGACGACCTCCCCGTCGTAGAGACCGGCGCGCCAGGCGTCGGCGGCGTTGCGGTGGCTGGCGAGCGCGAAGGCGTCCTGGGCCTCGCGGGTGATGCCGTACTTGGCACCGACCAGTTCCGCGCTCTCGCCCAGCGGAATCGTCCACTCCGCGGGCATACGCGGGTTCACCATCCGCCAGCCGAGCGTCGTCGAGTGGAGCTGCTGGTCCTTCGCCGGGAAGGCCCGGTCCGGCTTCGGCAGCACCCAGGGGGCGCGGCTCATGGACTCGACGCCGCCCGCCACCGCGATGGACGCGTCGCCGAGCGCGATGGCGCGAGCGGCCTGGACGACGGCTTCCATACCGGATCCGCACAGGCGGTTGACGGTGGCGCCGGGCACGCTGACCGGGAGCCCGGCGAGCAGCACGGCCATGCGGGCCACGTCGCGGTTCTCCTCGCCGGCGCCGTTGGCGTTGCCGAGCAGCACGTCGTCGATGCGCGCCGGGTCCAGGTCGGGGCTGCGGTCCAGGAGGCCGCGCAGCACACCGGCGGCGAGGTCGTCGGGGCGGGTGCCTGCGAGGGCACCGCCGTAGCGGCCGACGGGGGTGCGGACGGCGTCGACGATGTACACGTCACGCGGTCGCTCGATCATGGAAAGCTCCCGGCAGGCTAGTGGTGGACGGTCAGAGGGGTGTGGGCCGCGACCTGATCGGGCGTCACTCCCGGTGCGGTCTCGACGAGTTCGAGTCCGTGCGGGGTGACGTCGAGGACGCACAGGTCGGTGATGATCCGGTGCACGCAGCCACGGCCCGTGAGGGGCAGCGTGCACTCCTCCACGATCTTGGGGCTGCCGTCCTTGGTCATGTGCTCCATGAGCACGACGACCCGGCGGGCGCCGTGGACCAGGTCCATCGCTCCGCCCATGCCCTTGATCATCTTTCCGGGGACGGTCCAGTTGGCCAGGTCGCCGCGGACGGAGACCTGGAGTGCGCCGAGGACGGCGGTGTCGATGTGGCCGCCGCGGATCATGCCGAACGAGAGCGAGGAGTCGAAGAACGACGCTCCGGGCCGTACGGTCACGGTCTCCTTGCCCGCGTTGATGAGGTCGGCGTCGACCTCGTCGGGCGACGGGTACGGCCCCACGCCCAGCAGTCCGTTCTCCGAGTGCAGGACCACGTCGACCCCCGGCGGCAGGAAGTCGGCCACGCGGGTGGGCAGGCCGATGCCGAGATTGACGTAGTCTCCGTCCCGCAGCTCGCTCGCGGCGCGCGCCGCCATCTCGTCCTTGCTCCAGCTCATCGCTCGCGCACCGTCCTCTTCTCGATTCCCTTGTCCGCTGCCTGTTGCGGCGTCAGCGCCACGACGCGCTGCACGAACACTCCCGGCAGATGGATCTCGTCGGGGTCGAGCACTCCGGGTTCGACCAGTTCCTCCACCTCGGCCACGGTGATGCGCCCGGCCATCGCGGCCAGCGGATTGAAGTTGCGGGCCGCACGGCGGAAGACCAGGTTGCCGTGCCGGTCGCCGCGGGCGGCCCTGACCAGCGCGTAGTCCGTGGTGATGGCGTGCTCCAGGATGTGGTCCACGCCGCCGAAGGACCGCACCTCCTTCGGCGGCGAGGCCACGGCGACCGATCCGTCGGCGGCGTAGCGCCACGGCAGGCCGCCCTCGGCGACCTGTGTACCGACACCGGCCGGGGTGTAGAAGGCCGGGATCCCGCTGCCGCCCGCCCTCAGTCGCTCGGCGAGCGTGCCCTGCGGTGTGAGTTCGACCTCCAGCTCGCCCGCGAGGTACTGGCGGGCGAACTCCTTGTTGTCTCCGATGTACGAGCCGGTGACCCGGGCGATGCGGCCCGCGGCCAGCAGGATGCCGAGCCCGCGGCCGTCGACGCCGCAGTTGTTCGACACGACGCCGAGGCCGCCGGCGCCGGACTCGTACAGGGCGCCGATGAGGACCTCGGGGACACCGCTCAGTCCGAAGCCTCCGACGGCGAAGGACCGGCCGTCCGTCACGTCCGCCAGGGCTTCCTCGGCCGTGGCCACCAGTTTGTCCATCCCGCTCTCTCCTAGCGCGCCAGCACCCGGCGCAGCGCGCCGAGCAGCTCGTCCTGTGCCGCGGCCTCGGTGTCGGGGGCGGCGGGACGTCGCCAGGCGACGTGTCCGTCCGGTCGCACCAGCAGCACGCCGTCCTCGGCGATCTCCGAGACACGGCTCCATTCGCCGTACGCGTCAAGGGAGTTGTCGTCGCCGACGCGCACCACCCGCAGCGGTACCCCGAGGGCCTCCTGACACGCGGTCGCGGCCGTGTCCCACACTCCGCCGGACAGGCCGGTCAGCACGGTGAAGACGCCGGTTCCGACGACGTCCAGCGTCGACACCCGCTCTCCCCGCTCGTCGACGAGCCAGGCGTGCGGCAGCTTGGCGCCGGGACGGGTCGTCGGCCGGTGCACCAACTCCCGGTCCTGGTCCCAGACTTCGGCCGGGCCGTCGTCGGGAAGCACCGCGGCCGACACGTAACGCTGGTTCATCTCGACGCCGTGCGCGTTGAACTCGTAGTTCTTCAGCTGGATCGCCTCTTCGAGCAGACGCCTCTTCTTGGCGCCCTCGGGCGTCCGGGCGCCTATCGCCGCGAGCCCCTCGGCGATGACCTCCTCGTCGCTGCCGGCACCGACGCCCAGTACGTCGAAGATCGGGCCGAACTGGTCGCGGCTGAGGTTGGCCCGCTCGACGATCTGCCGCCCCACGGGGGCGCGTTCGGCGCTGTAGGTGTCGAGCAGCTCGGGTCCGGCCTCGCCCCGGATCACCATGGCGAGCTTCCAGGCGAGGTTGTAGGAGTCCTGCACGGAGGTGTTGGAGCCGAGCCCGTTGGACGGCGGGTGACGGTGTACGGCGTCTCCCGCGCAGAACACCCTCCCGGACGAATACGTCGAGGCATAGCTGTGGTTGACCGTCCACAGCGAGGTCGAGGTGATCTCCACGGGCAGGTCGGGGTCGCCGATGAGGTCGCGCACGATCTGCCGCGCCGCCTCCTCGTCCACCTCCGGCGGGGGCTGTTCGATGTCGTAACCCCACACCAGCAGCCACTCGTTCCACGGGCGGACCATGCGGACCAGGCCCATGCCGATGCCGCCGGTCTCGGCTCCGGGCTGCAGCACCCAGTACAGGACGCTCGGCCGGTGGGCGCAGTACCGGGTGAGGTCGGCCTTGAAGACGATGTTCATGCTGCCGGCCTTGGCCATACGCCCGTCGAAGGGCAGTCCCAACTGCTCGGCGACCGTGCTGCGCCCGCCGTCCGCTCCGATCAGGTAGCGGGCCCGTACGGTGAACTCGTCGCCGCGCACCCGGTCGCGGAGCAGGGCCGTGACGCCGTCGGGGTCCTGGGTGAAGCTGAGGAACTCGGTGTCGAAGCGGACCTTGGCGCCGCGGGCCGCCGCGTTGCTCACCAGGATCGGCTCCAGGTAGGTCTGGGGCAGGTCGATCATCTGGGAGGGGCTCTTCGAGGCGTACTCGGTGGCCGACTCGGGGCCCGTGCCCCAGCTGCGGATACGGCCGATCTCCTGGCCGGTGAGCGCGGTGCACAGCACCGTGTCCCCCATGAGGTGGGAGGGGCTGCCGACGGCCAGGGCCTCGGACTCCACACCGAGGTCGCGCAGGACCTCCATGGTGCGCTGGTTGGTGATGTGCGCCCGCGGGGTGTTGGCCAGCCAGCCGTACTTCGTCACCAGCAAGGTGCGGATGCCGTACGTGGCCAGCAGCAGGGCGGCCGAGCCGCCGGCGGGGCCACTGCCGACGACGAGGACGTCGGTGTCGTACGTGTCGTACGCGTTGTGCGTGTCGGTGGTTGTCATGGGGAGCGCTCCTCGGTCAGTCGGCCAGGGGGGCGATGCGGAAGGTGTAGTCGAGGCGGCGCCACTCCCCGTCGACCCGGCGGCCGTCGGGGGTGGGTCCGCTCTGCGGCGTGAAGTCGACGACGAGTTCGTTCTTGACGCCGAAGACGGTGTCGCCGTCCAGGTGGGCGCCGCCCGCCACGAACAGCTGCGTGATGAGCCGGCGGTGGCCGGGTGCGTCGAGCATGAAGTGGAGGTGCGGTGCCCGGTTGGGATGGCGTCCGACCGCGGCCAGCATCTGCCCGACCGGCCCGTCGTCGGGGATCGGGTACGGCGAGGGCAGGATGGACCAGAACGTGATGCGTCCGTCGGCGTCGGTGCGCAGCCGGGCTCGCAGCACCGGCCCGTCGAGATCGGGGAGTTGGACGTCGTAGAAGCCGTCCTTGTTGGACTGCCAGACGTCCACGACCGCGTTCTTGACCGGCTTGTCGTCGGTGTCGGTGACCCGCACGTCCACCCAGAGGGGGGTGCCTGGCAGCCCTGCGGAGATGTCGCTGCCGTGCGCGGCCTCGGGCGGGCCCTCCACGTAGAAGGGGCCGAGCACCGCGGACGGAGTGGTGGTGGGCGTACGGGAGTTGGTGAGCAGGTCCACGGCGCTGGAGACGCCGAGGGTGTCCGACAGCAGTACGAACTCCTGGCGGGTCGGCCCGCTGATCTCCCCGGCGCGGGTGAGGAAGTCGATGGCGTACTGCCATTCGCCGTCGGTGACGTCGTTGGTGGCGACGAAGGTGTGCAGGTGCCGGACGAGGTCGCTCAGCAGGGTGCGGACGCGCGGGTCGGGCGCCTGGGCGAAACTCGCCACCACCTGTTCGGTGAGGCGGGCGAGCATCGCCTGCGTGGAGGAGGGTCCCTCGGGGCGGCGCCCGTGCCAGGCGCCGGTCAGCAGCTCCGCGATGCCCTCGGTGGTCAGCTCGCGCGGGTTCGGGTACGGCGTGGCGGTGGCCAGCTCGGCCGCGCGGGCGAGGCCGGACTCCGGCATGCCGAGGTCGCGCAGCGAGGTGGGCCCGCCCAGGGAGGCGACCAGGTCGTGGACGCCGCTGGGAGCGTCGGCCACGCCGAGGGCATCGGCGATGCGGCGCATCACGTCGGGCACGGCGGACGCGTTGTAGGCCATGGCGTGCGGCAGGACGACGGTGTGCGTCTCGGCATGCGGCAGGTCGAAGCTGCCGCCGAGGGTGTGGCACAGCTTGTGGTGCAGGCCCATGCCGACCGTGGCGAGGCAGGTGCCGGCGAGCCAGGCCGCATGCAGCAGGTCGGCCCGTGTCTCCCGGTCGGCCGGGTCGGCGGCGAGGCGGGGCAGCGCCCGCGCGATACGGGAGATCGCGTCGAGGGCCAGCCCGTCGGTGACGGGATCGGCGTCGGCGGAGTACAGCGCCTCCACGGCGTGCGCGAGGGCGTTCACGCCGCTGGTCACCGACATCGCGGGGGGCAGGGAGAGCGTGAAGTCGACGTCGTAGAGGACCGTCTCGGGCAGGATCGCCGGCGATGACTGCGTGATCTTGCGCCCGTCCCGGGTCTCCCCGAGCACAGGGGTCACCTCGGAGCCCGCGTACGTGGTCGGCACGATCACCTGCGGCATGCCCGTACGCAGCGCCAGTGCCTTGGACAGGCCGGTGGTCGAACCGCCGCCGACGGCGACGAGGCAGTCGGCGCCCGCCTCCCGCAGCACGGAGAGTGCCCGTTCGGTCACTTCCACGGGCGTGTGCATGGCGGCCCCGTCGAATTCCGCCGCCACCAGGCCGGCGAGCGCCTCGCGGACCCGTGCGGAGGCTTCCGCGAGCGGTGGGCTGGACAGCAGCAGCACCCGGGAGCCGCCGAGGCGCTTCACCTCGTCGGCGAGCCGGTCGGCTGTGCCGGAACCGAAGACCACCCGCGAGGGGTGGGATGTGTAGACGAACGTCCGCATGGAGCTCCGCCTCCGCTTGTCGGTCGAGATGCGGCCTGGTTGACCACGAGTGTGCTGATGCGTGCGTACGGAATCCTGTACGAACGGAGCATGTCCCTGCACGAAAGACGCGTGCTCGCCGCGGGAGTGCGGGAAGGAGCCGAAATCGGCGCCCGCGCCATCGCGTCCGCATCCAGGTGACGGCGGCCCCACCGGTGGTGGTGCCGCCCGGGCGCATGACTTGGACAAACGGCATGGGGACGCCACCCGCGCCGCCTGTAACGCCATCCCGTGACTTGAGCGGAAAACGCGCAAAGGAAATCATCGAGAACGCGTCCGCTCCCTGCGCAAGGACCCACGCGACGCGGCACGTTCACGGTATTTCCGCGGTGTCCCGACCGCCGTAGCTCAGACCGAGGTGGAGTCATGTCTGCTGCCCAGCACACTTCGCTGCCGTTGACGGCAGCCCAGAGCGGGGTCTGGTTCGCGCACCAGCTGAATCGGAATTCACCCGTCTACAACGTCGGCGAATTCGTGGAAATCCACGGACCGGTCGACGGGGACATATTCGAGACCGCCCTGGAGCAAGTGGTGCGCGAGGCCGGGGCGTTGCACATCCGGCCGACCGAGGAACGGGACGGCCCACGACAGGTGCTCGGCGATCCGCCCGGACCCCGGCTGACCCGGCTCGACCTCTCCGGCGAGCCCGACCCGGAGGCGGCGGCACGCGCGTACATCACCGGCGAGATGGCTCGGCCCGTCGACCTGGCCGACGGGGATCTGTACGCGTACGCCCTGATCAGGCTGGCCGAGGACCGCTACTTCTGGCACCAGCGCTACCACCACGTCGTCGTGGACGCGTTCGGGGCCGCCGCCATCACCGCCCGCGTGGCCCGCGTCTACACCGCCCTGGCCGGCGGCGACCCGGGCACGGAGGGCGGCTTCGCGCCGTACACCGCACTGCTGGACGGCGAGAACGCCTACCGCGACTCCGAGCAGTACCGCAAGGACCGGGCGCGCTGGACCGAGCGGTTCGCCGACTGCCCCGACGAGATCGCCACCTTCGCCGGCTCCGGACGCGCCGCCCCGCCCTCGGACACGTTCCTGAGGCGCACCGCGATCCTTTCCCCCGGCGTCCTGGACCGGCTACGGGCCACCGCCCGTGCCTCCCGCACGACGTGGTCGGCCGTGATCATCGCGGCGGTGGCCGCGCATCTCCACCGGGTCACCGGAATCCAGGACATCACTCTCGGAATTCCGGTCGGTGCGCGCCACGGGGCTCAGGCGCGGAACGTTCCGGGAATGGTCTCCAACGAACTCCCCCTGCGCGTCCGTCTTTCCCCCGAGATGACGGTCGGGGACGTCCTGCGGAATGTCGCCGGAGAACTCAGGAAACTACTGCGCCACCAGCGCTATCCGTACGGGGACCTGCGCCGGGATCTGCGTCTGCTGGACGAGGGTCGGCATCTCTTCGGCCCCATGATCAACATCATGCCCTTCGATTTCGACGTCACATTCGCCGGGCATTCCATCACCGTTCACAATGTGTCCAACGGACCGGTGGGGGACCTCTCCATCGCGGTCTACGAACGCTCGGACGGCAACGGGCTGCGGTTCTCCTTCGACGCCAACCCCGCGCTCTACAAAGCAGCTGAACTGTCCCGGATCCAGGAGCGCTTCCTCGCCTTCCTCACCGCCATGGCCACGGCGGACCCCGGCCTTCCCCTCGGCCGCCTGGACACCCTGACCGGCCCCGAGCTCGAGTCGGCTCTGTCCGGCGCCGGCCGACCGCCCCGCCCCGTCGCCCCCGCCACCGTCACCGACCTGTTCGCCGACCGGGCCGCCCGCACCCCCGACACCACCGCCCTGGTCTCCCCCGGCCGCACGCTCACCTTCCGTGAGCTCAACGCGTCCGCCAACCAGCTGGCCCACCTCCTGGCCGGCCTCGGCGCGGGCCCCGAGAAGTGCGTGGCCCTGGCCCTCCCCCGCGGCGCCGACACGGTGATCGCCATGCTCGGCGTCCTGAAGGCCGGTGCCGCCTATGTACCGCTGGACCCGGACCACCCGGCCGAGCGGACCCGGCGCGTCCTCGCCGAGGCCGACCCGGCGCTGATCCTGACCACCGCCGCGCAGGCCGGCACGCTGCCCGAGTCCGACGACGCCCGGGTACTGCTCATCGAGGACGCCGGGCTCGGTCTGCCCGGGCTGCCCGACACCGACCCCACGGACGCCGACCGCACCCGCCCACTGCGCCCCGGCCACCTCGCCTACGTCATCCACACCTCCGGATCCACCGGCCGGCCCAAGGGTGTCGCCGTCGAGCACCGGAGTCTGGGCAACCTCTACGAGCACCACCGCCGGGTCCTCATCGAGCCCGCCGTGGCGGAGGCCGGCGTCGAGCGCTTCCGGGTTGCGCTGACCAACGCGTTCGTGTTCGACGCCTCCTGGACGGCACTGCTGTGGCTCGTCGCCGGGCACGAACTGCACGTCGTCGACGACGCGACCCGCCGGGACGCCGGTGCGCTCGCCGTCTACGCCGACAAGTACGCCATCGACCTGCTCGACACCACACCCACCCACGCCCGCCAGCTCCTGTCAGCCGGGCTGCTGGAGGGCGGGAACCGCCCCCGGGTCCTGGTGCTCGGCGGCGAGGCCGTCCCGGACGACCTCTGGACACAGCTGCGCGCCACCCCCGGGCTGACCGCCCGCAACGTCTACGGACCGACCGAGTGCACGGTCGACTCGATGTACTGCGACCTGCGTGCCGCGGCCACCCCCACCATCGGACGCCCGGTCGACAACCTGGGCGCCCGCGTCCTCGACAGCGCCCTGCGCCCCGTCGCGGACGGGGCCGTCGGAGAACTCTTCCTGTCCGGCGCCGGGCTGGCCCGCGGCTATCTGGGCCGGGGCGCGCTCACCGCGGAACGGTTCGTCGCCGACCCGTTCGGCGCTCCCGGCGAGCGCATGTACCGCACGGGTGACCTCGTCCGCCGCGGCCCGGACGGTCTGCTGGTCTACGTGGGCCGGGCCGACACCCAGGTGAAGCTGCGCGGCTTCCGCATCGAGACCGGGGAGATCGAGTCCGTGCTGGCCGCCCACCCGGCCGTCGCCCAGTGCGGTGTCGTGGTGCGCGAGGACCGGTCGGGGGTGCGCAGACTGGTCGCGTACGTCGTGCCCGCCCCGGGCGCCGGCATGCCGGACGCCGGAGCCCTGCGGGAGCATCTCGCCGCGTCCCTCCCGGAGTACATGGTCCCGGCCGGCTTCGTCGCCCTCGACGCACTGCCACTGACCCACAACGGAAAACTCGACCGCGACGCCCTGCCGGCCCCGGAGATCACCGCCGCCGCCGACAGCCGCCCCCCGCGCACACCCGTGGAAAAGACGCTGTGCGCCCTGTTCGCCGAACTCCTGGACGTGCGCCGGGTCGGCATCGACGACAGCTTCTTCGCCCTCGGCGGCGACTCCCCCCTGGCCGTACGGCTGGCCGCGCGCGCCCGCGAGGCCTCGGTCGTCATCCACCCCCGGGACGTGTTCCAGCACAAGACCGTCGCCGCGATCGCCGAGGTGGCGCGCGGCCCGGAGGCGAGCGGGGAACAGCCCGTCCGCTCCCGCCACCCCCTGGTGAGCCTGGACGACGCCGAACGCGCCGCCCTCGCCGCCGCCCACCCCGGCCACAGCGCCGTCCTGCCGCTCACCCCGCTCCAGGAGGGCATGCTCTTCCACGCCCAGTACGAGGGCACGGACGGCGAGACGGCCGGCATCGACCCGTACATAGCCCAGACCGCCTACGAGCTCTCCGGCCCGCTCCGCCCGGACCGGCTGCGTGCCGCCTGCGAGGCGGTGCTCGCCCGGCACGAGTGCCTGCGCGCGGCCTTCACCCGCACCGCTTCCGGCCGGGCCGTCCAGGTGATCACCGAGGCGCACACCGTGCCGTGGACCGAGCTCGACCTGACCGCACTGCCCGCGGGCAGCCAGGAGGAGCGGATCGCCGGCGAGCTGGCGGCCGACCGCGCACGGCCCTTCGACATGGCCGCCGCGCCGCTGGTGCGTTTCCTGCTCGTACGTCTGGCGGCCGAACGGCACGTTCTCGTCTTCACCGGCCACCACATCGTCCTCGACGGCACCTCGCTCGGCCTGGTGCTGGACGACCTCCTCGACGGATACGAGGGCGGTGACTCCCGCACACCGGACCCGATCACCCTGCGGGACTACGCCGAGTGGCTCGCCGCGCAGGACAGGCAGACGGCCGAGAAGGCGTGGACCATCGCGCTGGAAGGTGTCGGGGAGCCGACGCTGGCGGTGCCCGACGCGGACCGGGGCCGGGCACCCGTCCTGGCCGAGCACGTCCGGGTGACCCTCGACCCGGCACGTACCGCCGCGCTGGCCGACCGCGCACGGTCCCGCTCCCTCACACCGAACACCGTCGTACAGGCCGCGTGGGCGGTCACCCTCGCTCAGCTGACCGGCCGCGACGACGTCGTCTTCGGCACCACCGTCTCGCTGCGCCCGGCCGAGCTGCCCGGCGTCGACCGGCTGGCCGGTCTGCTGATCAACACCGTGCCGGTGCGGGTACGGCTCGACGCCGCCGAGCCGCTGGAGCGGCTGCTCGCCCGGGTCCAGGAGGAGCAGTCCGCCCTCTCCCCGCACCACCACCTGGGCCTGGCCGAGCTGCGCCGGCAGACCGGGCTCGACCAGCTCTTCGACACCTCCACGGTCTTCGAGAACCACGCCGGAGGCACCGGGACCGCCCGGAAGTCGGCCGGGGTGACCGTGCGCACCGCCGACAGCTACGGCGCCACCCACTACCCCCTCACCCTCATCGCCGAACCGGGCGAACGACTGACCCTGCGCCTCGCCTACCGTCCCGACCTGGTCGACCGCGCCACCGCCCAGGCCGTCGTCGCGCGCACGGCCCGCTTCCTGGACGCGTTCACCACCGCACCCGACACCCCACTCGCCGCCGTGGACCTGCTCTCCCCCGCGGAGCGCTCGCGCGTGCTGCACGAGTGGAACGCGGCCACCGCGCCCCCGTCGGACACCGCGATCCACCGGCGGTTCGCCGAACTTGCGGCCCGCACGCCCGGCGCGGTCGCGGTCACCGGCGTCGACGGCACGCTCACCTATGCCGAACTCGACGGCCGCGCCGACGAGTTGGCCCACCGGCTGCTCGCGCTCGGGCTGCGGCCCGAGGAACGGGTGGCCGTTCTCCAGGAACGCTCGCCCGAGCTGATCGTCTCCCTGCTGGCCGTACTCAAGGCGGGCGGCGCGTACATGCCGCTCGACGCCCGCTCCCCCGTCGACCGGCTGCGCGCGATGACGAGCCGCACGCAGACCCGCATCCTGCTGACCGACCTCGCCTCACGGGACACGGCGCGGGCCCTTGCTCCCGGGCAGCTCCTCGTCGTGGACGAGCCCGGCGCGGCAGTGCGCGGGGACACCGCCGGCCCGCTTCCCGAGGTCCGCGCCGAGCAACTCGCCTACGTCCTGTTCACCTCGGGGTCGACCGGCGAGCCCAAGGGGGTCGGTGTCACCCACCGGGCCGTCCTCGACCTGGCCGGGGACAGCGCGTTCGGTACCGAGGCCCACCGGTCGGTGCTCCAGCACTCCACCCAGGCCTTCGACGCGGCGACGTACGAGATCTGGGAGCCGCTCCTCAGCGGCGGCCGGATCGTGCTCGCACCGCCCGGCCAGCTGGACGGGCCGGTCCTGGAGCGCCTCGTCACCGAGCACGGCGTCACCGCGCTGTGGCTCACGGCGGGGCTGTTCCGGCTGCTGGCCGAGGAGTCGCCGGGCAGCTTCGCCGGGCTGCGGGAGGTGTGGGCGGGCGGCGACGTCGTCCCCGGCCAGGCCGTCCGCAGGGTCATGGCCGCCAACCCGGCACTGGTCGTCGTCGACGGCTACGGCCCCACCGAGACCACCGTCTTCGCCGCCCGGCACCGCATGCGCGCCGGGGACGAGGTGCCGGCCACGGTGCCCATCGGCCGGCCGCTGGACGGCATGCGCGCCTACGTCCTGGACAGCGCGCTGCGCCTCGTACCGCCCGGCGTCGCCGGTGAACTGCATCTGGCCGGCGCCGGACTGGCCCGCGGCTACCTGGACCGCCCGGAGGCGACCGCGGAGCGCTTCGTCGCCGACCCCTTCGGGGCGCCGGGCGAGCGCATGTACCGCACCGGCGACCTGGTCCGCTGGAGCGAGCGGGGTGAACTGGTCTTCCTCGGGCGCGCCGACGACCAGATCAAGATCCGCGGGTTCCGCGTCGAACCGGGTGAGATCGAGGCCGCCCTGGTCAGGCACCCCGCGGTGGCCCAGTGCTGTGTGCTGGCGCGCGAGGACACTCCCGGCGTCAAGCGGCTGGCCGCCTACGTGGTCCCACCGCCCGGTGCCGATGCGCCGACGGCCGCCGAACTGCGCGACCATCTGGCCCCGTTGCTGGCCGACTACCAGGTGCCCGCCGCGTTCGTGACGCTGCCCGGCCTGCCGCTGACCCGCAACGGCAAGATCGACCGGCGTGCCCTGCCCGCCCCCGCCGTCACGGCCGACGCGGCGGGACGCGCCCCGGCCACACCCCGCGAGGAACTCCTCTGCGCCCTCTTCGGCGAGGTCCTCGGCCTGGACGCGGTGGGTCCCGACGACGGCTTCTTCGCCCTCGGGGGCGACTCCATCCTCTCGGTCCGGCTGGTCGCGCGGGCCCGCAGGGCGGGACTGGTCCTCACCGCCCGGGACGTCTTCACGCACCGGACGGCGGCCGGGCTCGCCGCGGCGGCCCAGGACCTGGAGCCGGAGACCGCCCCATGCACCGACGAAGACCTCCTGCCCCCGATCGACCTGCCCGACGACGAACTGGCCGAGCTGGTGGCCGAATGGGAGTCCGCCCAGTGAACGCGACACCGAGCACCGCACCGCGGTCCACGGCCGGCAACCGCCCCGACCTGGACGTCCTGCCGCTGACGCCGCTCCAGGAAGGCATGCTCTTCCACGCCCTGTACGACGACGAGGGCAGCGACGTGTACACCGTCCAGACCTCGCTGGAGCTGACCGGCCCGCTCGACCCCGCCGCGCTGCGGACGGCCTGCGAGACCGTCCTGACGCGACACCCCGCGCTGCGGGCCGGATTCCTCCAGCGCGGGACGGGCCGGGCCGTCCAGATCGTGCCGCGCGCCGTCGAGGTCCCCTGGGCGGAGGACGACCTGAGCCCGCTGCCCGAGGCGGAGCGGTCCGCCGCGCTCGACCGGATCACGACCGAGGACCGGGAGCGCCGCTTCACCCTCGCCGCCCCTCCGCTCGTGCGGTTCCGGCTGCTGCGCATGGACGCCGACCGGCACGTCCTGCTCCTGACCAACCATCACATCCTGCTGGACGGCTGGTCGCTCCCGCTGGTGCTGCGCGACCTGTTCGAGCTGTACGAGCTGTACGAGCGCGGCGGGAGCGCCGACGGCATGCCGCCCGCGCCCTCCTTCCGCCGGCATCTCGCCTGGCTGGCCGGGCAGGACCGGCAGGCCGCGCGGGAGGCGTGGCGCACGGCCCTGGGCGACCTGGACGAGCCCACCCTCGTGGCGCCCGCCGGAGCGGGCGGCGGCCGGGCCGTGTTCCCGCGTCGCGTGGTGACCCATCTGCCCGAGCGGCTCACCACGGACCTGACCCGGTTCGCCCGTTCCCGCGGCCTCACGGTCAACACCCTGGTGCAGTCCGCCTGGGCGCTGCTGCTGGCCCGGGTGACCGGCCGCCAGGACGTGGTCTTCGGAGCGACCGTCTCCGGCCGGCCCGCGGAGCTGGCCGGCGTGGAGGAGACGGTGGGCCTGTTCATCAACACCGTGCCGGTCAGGGTGCGACTGGACGCCGCCGAACCACTCGACGGCCTGCTGAAGCGCGTCCAGGACGAGCAGTCCGCGCTGCTCCCGCACCACCACCTCGGTCTCGCCGACATCCAACGCCTGACCGGTCTCGGCGACCTGTTCGACACCGCGGTGGTCTTCGAGAACGCCCCCTTCGACCAGGAGTCCCTGGACCGGACGTTCGGCGGACTGCGCGTCGGGATCCTGGAGGACACGGCCGCCACCGGCACGATGCATTACCCCCTCAGCCTGGTGGCGGTACCCGGCCGGCGGCTGCGCCTCGACCTCAGCCACCGCCCCGACGTCGTCGACGGGGCGGCCGCGCGGCGGCTCGCCCGCGGCCTGGCACGGATCCTGGGCGCCCTGGTCGCCACCCCCGAACTGCCGTGCGGCAGCGTCGGAGCGCTCGACGCGGAGGACCGGGCGGCACTGGCGGCCGCCGGAACCGGCCCGGCCGTCCCGCACCCGGCCACCACCCTGCCCGAGCTGTTCGCCGCGCAGGCCGCGCGCACACCCTCCGCCACGGCCGTCGTCTTCGAGGGCACGACACTGACGTACGCCGAACTCGACGACCGCGCCACCCGGTTGGCGCACGCCCTGCGGGCCCGCGGTGCCGGCCGGTCCCGGATCGTCGCCGTCGCGCTGCCCCGCTCACTGGACCTGCTGGTGACCCTGTACGCCGTGCACAAGGCGGGCGCCGCGTACCTGCCGGTGGACCCGGACTATCCGCAGGACCGGGTGCGGTACATGCTCGACGACGCGGCCCCGGCCCTCGTGGTGACCCCGGAGGTCTACGGTCGTCTGATCGAGGAGGCCGTGGCCGACGGAGGGGAGCTGCCGCGCGTCGACCCGCGCGAGCCCGCCTACATGATCTACACGTCCGGTTCGACCGGTCGCCCCAAGGGCGTGCTCGTCCCCCACGAGGGCATCGTCAACCGGCTGCTGTGGATGCAGTCCGCCTACGGCCTGACGCCCGGGGAGCGGGTGCTGCAGAAGACACCGTCCAGCTTCGACGTGTCGGTCTGGGAGTTCTTCTGGCCGCTGCTCACCGGGGCCACTCTGGTCGTGGCGCGGCCCGAGGGGCACAAGGACCCCGAGTACCTGGCGGACCTGATCCGGCGCGAGGGCGTGACCACGCTGCACTTCGTACCGTCGATGCTGGAGTCCTTCCTCCGGACTCCGGGAGCCGCCCGCTGCACGGGCCTGCGCCGGGTCATCTGCAGCGGCGAGGCGCTCCCCACCTCGCTCGCCGACCGCTTCCACGACCTCTTCGACGCCGCCGGCACCGAACTCCACAACCTCTACGGCCCCACCGAGGCCTCCGTGGACGTCACCCACCGGCGCAGCCGGCCCGGGGCGGACACCGCCTCGGTGCCCATCGGCCGCCCGGTCGACAACACGGGTGTCTACGTCCTCGACGCCGGTCTGCAACCCGCCCACCCGGGAGCCCCGGGCGAGCTGTACCTGGCGGGCGTCCAGCTCGCCCACGGGTACCACGGGCGGGCGGGGCTGACCGCCGAGCGGTTCGTCGCCGACCCGTTCGGCCCGCCGGGCTCGCGGATGTACCGCACCGGTGACATCGTGCGATGGACCGAGGGCGGCGAACTCCTCTACCTGGGGCGGGCCGACGACCAGGTGAAGATCCGCGGATTCCGCATCGAGCTCGGCGAGATCGAGTCCGTCCTGGCCCGCCACCCGTCCGTGGGCACCGCGGCGGTCGTGGTCCGCGAGGACCAGCCCGGCGCCAAGCGCCTGGTCGCCTATGTCGTCCCGGCGGACCCGGCGCGCACGGCGGAGTTCGACGCCGACGAGCTGCGCGCCCACTGCGCCGCCGGTCTGCCCGAGCACATGGTCCCGCGGGCGTTCGTACCACTGGCGGAACTCCCCCTGTCCCTCAGCGGAAAGCTCGACCGCAAGGCGCTGCCCGCCCCCGCGTTCACCGCCGTCGGCGGACGGGCCGCCGACGGCCCGGTGGAGGAGACGCTGTGCGCGCTGTTCGCCGAGGTGCTCGGCGTGCCGGGGGTCGGGCCGGACGACGGCTTCTTCGAACTCGGCGGCGATTCCATCCTGTCCATCCAGCTCGTCGCCAGGGCCCGCCGCGCCGGGCTGACCCTCACGCCACGAGACGTGTTCCAGCACCGCACGGTGGCCGCCCTCGCCACGGTGGCCGCCCCGGCGGGGACCGGGCCCGACACGGAACCCGACGATGCCGGCACCGGGCCCGTGTCCCTCACGCCCATCACCCACTGGCTGCGCGAACAGGGCGGCCCCGTGGCCGGGTTCCACCAGTCCATGCTGGTTCGCGTACCGGCCGGGCTGCGCGAGGAGGACCTGCTCGGGGCGCTCCAGGCGGTCCTCGACCGGCATGACGCGCTGCGTCTGCGGCTCGGCGACTGCGACGGCAACGGCGGTGGCGACGGCAACGGCGACGGCAACGGCGACGGCAACGGCGGTGGCGGTGGCGATAGCAGTGACGGTGAAGGCCGGTGGACGCTGGAAGTCGCCGCGCGGGGCAGCGTGCGGGCCGCCGACTGCCTCACCCGGCACCGCGACCCGGGCGAGACCGTCGCGGAGCTCGCCTCGGCGGCGCAGCGGAAGCTCGATCCCCGGGCGGGACGCGTCCTGCGCGCCGTGTGGCTCGACCGTGGCGAGGCGGAGCCGGGCCGACTGCTGCTGATGGTGCATCACCTCGCCGTGGACGGAGTGTCCTGGCGGATCCTCCTGCCCGACCTCGCGACGGCCTGGCGGGCGGCGGCCGCCGGACAGGACGCGTTCGCCGCCCTGGACCCGGTGCCGACCTCCCTGCGCACCTGGTCACGTCGGCTCACCGAGGCCGCCCACGCCCCCGCACGCACGGCGGAACTACCGCTGTGGCAGGCGATGCCGGCCGCCGAGGACTCCCTGCTGACCACCCGCCCGCTCGACCCGGCCCGCGACGTCTACGCCACCCGCCGGGACGTCACTGTGACCCTGCCCGCCGAGGAGACGGCCGCGCTGCTGACGAGCGTGCCCGAGGCGTTCCACGCCGGGATCGACGACATCCTGCTGACGGCCCTCGCACTGGCCGTCGCCCACTGGCGCGGACCGGAGCGACCGGACGGCGTCCTCGTCGATCTGGAGGGTCACGGCAGGCAGGAGGAGATCGTCCCCGGGACCGACCTCTCCCGCACGGTGGGATGGTTCACCGCCCTGTATCCCGTACGCCTCGACGCTCGGGTCACCGACTGGGCGGACGTGTGGGCCGGCGGGGTCGCACTCGGCCGTGCCGTGAAGACCGTGAAGGAGCAGCTGCGCGCCGTACCGGACCGGGGCATCGGCTACGGGCTGCTGCGCCACCTCAACCGCGACACCGGCCCGCTGCTCGCCTCCGGTCGCACCCCGCAGATCGGCTTCAACTACCTGGGCCGGTTCGCGGCGGGCGGCTCCGCCGACTGGGAGGCCGTCGACGAGGCCGGCGCCGGCATCGTCCCCGCCGACCCCGCGATGCCGCTCCCGCACGCCGTGGACCTCAACGCCGTCACCGAGGAACACCCCGACGGCCCGCGTCTGGTGGCCAACTGGTCCTGGCCCGGCGAACTGCTCGACGAGGACCGTGTGCGCGAACTCGCCGACACCTGGTTCCGGGCCCTGCGGGCACTGGTCGCACACACCGCCGGTCCCACCGCGGGCGGCCACACGCCGTCCGATCTCGGTGTCGTGGCCATCGCCGGCGAACGGGTCGGCCAGGACGAGATCGACGCGCTGGAAGCCCGCTGGGCGCGGCACACACTGACCGACGTCCTCCCCCTCTCGCCCTTGCAGGAAGGGCTGTTGTTCCACGCGCTGTACGACGAGGGGACGGCGGACGTCTACAACGTGCAGCTGTCCCTCGGGCTCGACGGCGCCCTCGACCGGGACGCCCTGCGCGCCGCCTGCCGGGACCTGGTGCGCCGGCACGCCCCGCTGCGCACGGCCTTCGGCACCCTCGCCTCGGGCACACCCGTGCAACTGGTCCTGCGCGACGTGGAGCCGTCGTGGGCCGAACACGACCTGGACCCCCTCGCACGGGAAGCCCGTCGAGCGGAGATCCTGGCCACCGACCGACGCAGCCGCTTCTCTCTGACCGGGCCGTCCCTGGCCCGCTTCACCCTCGTACGGGAGACCGAGGAGCGCCACACCCTGCTCCTGACGGTCCATCACCTCCTGCTCGACGGCTGGTCCCTGCCGGTGCTGCTGCGCGACCTGTTCGCTCTGTACGCGGCGCGGGAGAACGGCGGCGGTCACCTGCCGAGGCGGCTGCCCGCGGTCTCCGTACGCGACCATCTGGCCTGGCAGGCCGGGCAGGACCGGGACGCCGCGGAGAAGGCCTGGCGGGACACGCTCGACGGACTCGACGGACCCACCCTGCTGGCGCCGCACGCCGACCGCGGGGGCACGCCACTGCTGCCCGAACGGGTCGTGACGGAGCTGACCGAGGCGGAGACCACCGCGCTGACCGAGCTGGCCCGCACGCACCGGGTCACGCTCAACACCGTGATGCAGACCGCCTGGGCACTCGTCCTGGCCGAGGCGACCGGACGGCGCGACGTGGTCTTCGGCGCCACCGTCTCCGTGCGTCCCCCGGAGCTCGCCGGAGTGGAGAACGGGGTCGGCCTGTTCATCAACACCGTGCCGGTGCGGGTGCGCCTGGCGGACGGCGAGCCGCTGGAACGCCTGCTCGTCCGTGTCCAGGACGAGCAGTCCGCTCTCACACCGCACCACCACCTCGGCCTGGCCCACATCCACACGCTGGCCGGAGGCAGCCCGCTCTTCGACACCTCCACCGTCTTCGAGAACTACCCCGCCGACGAGGGAGAGGTGTGCGCCGGAGGGATACGGCTGTCCGGCCTCGAAGGCCGCGACGCCTACCACTACCCGATGACCCTGATGGGCGTGCCCGGCGACCGGCTCTACCTGCAACTCGGCTACCGGCCCGACCTCTTCGACCAGGAGACCGCCGAACGCATCGCGGCCAGGCTCCGTCAGGTGCTGACCGGTCTGCCCGGCCGGCCGTGCCCCGCCGAGGGTCCCGTGGACACCGTACGCGCCCTCTTCGCGGAGGTCCTGGCCCTCGAACACGTCGGCCCCGACGACGACTTCTTCGCCCTGGGCGGCGACTCGTTGCGCGCACTGCGGCTCGCGGGCCGTGTCCGCTCCCTCGGCCTCGACCAGCGGCTCCCGGTGCGCGCGGTCTTCGACCGGCCGACCCCTCGGGCCCTCGCCCGGCGCCTCGGCTGACCCGTCGGTCACCCGGTGCTCATCACGGCGCCCGCCCCATCGCACCCCCCATGTGCACCCCCCATGTCGCACCACCCATGTCCCGACACCCAGGAGGAACCACATCATGAGCAGCCCCTTCGACAACCCGGACGGCACCTACCTCGTCCTCGTCAACGACGAGAACCAGCACTCCCTGTGGCCCGCGTTCGCGGAGGTGCCGGCGGGCTGGACGGTGGCCCGGCCGGAAGGCTCGCGCCAGGACTGCCTGGACTACATCGGCGAGCAGTGGACGGACCTGCGCCCCAGGAGCCTGGTCCGGGCGATGGACGCCGACGCGGCACCGACGCGGTGAGCGCGCCCCTTCCGGTCACGGCCACGGCCTTCCTCGCGCGGGCGAGTCAGCTCGGCCTGTTCTCGGCGGAGACGCTCATCCTCCTCGACCGGGGAGTCGCCAAGGACCGGATCGGGCTGGTGATGGCCGCGGCCGCGGCCGGCGGGGCTCTGGCCCAGCTCGCCGCGGGCCGCTGGGGACACCGCTGCCGCACTGCCCGGACGACCCTGCTGGGCACGGCTCTGCAGAGCGTCGGCTGTCTGGCGTTCGCCACGCTCACCCCGTGGTGGAGCCTGGCCGCCGCCGACTTCCTGCTGATGGCCGGAGCGGCGCTGACCGCCACGGGGCTGCGCGCCACGCTGGCCGCGCCCGGTCCGGGCGGCTCCGCGCCGGGGCCGGACCGGCTGGAGCGTGCCTACGGCCGTCTGACGGCCGCGCAGATGCTGGGTGCCCTGGTGGGTCCGCTCGGCGCGGGAGCCGTGCTGCTGCGCGGCAGCTCGTGGGCGGCATGGGCCGCCACGGCCGTCGCCCTCACCGCCACCGCGGTGGCGGGCGCCGCAGACCGGTGGGACCGCGCGGAGGGCCTTTCGGGGCCGACGAACGGAACCCGGCAACCTGCCATGCCCGAACGCCTCGCGACGCCCCCGCTGCTGCGCCCGCTGTGGCCGCCTCTGGTGCTGTTGCTCGGCATCACCGCGCTCTACGGCGGTTACTCCGTGGTCTGGGCCGTGTACCTCCGTGGACTGGGCGCCCCGGACGCGCTCATCGCCTGGTCCGCGGCCTGCCTGGCGCTGCCCGCGCTCGTCCTGTCGCCCCGGGCAGGCGCCGTCCTGCCCCGGGTGTCCCGCACCGTACTCATCCGCTGCGCGGCACTGCTGCTCGGCTGCTGCGCCTGTCTCTACCCCCTGGTCGGCTCGGTGGCCGCGGCCGTCGCCCTGTCGCTCACCGAAGGCGTTCTCCTCGCCGTCGCTCTGCCGCTCATCTCCGCTCAGGTGGCGCGCGACGCCGGACCCGGCCGTACGGCACGGGCCTTCGGCTTCCTCGGCACGGCGGACGCCCTCGGCAGCGGCCTGGGCACGGCGTTGGGCGGCGCGCTGCTCGCCCGGGGCGGAGCGGCCGAGGCCTTCCGCCTCAGCGGCGCCCTGTGCCTGCTCTGCGCCGCCGTCTCCCTGCTGCCCCTCCCCGTCCCCGTACCCCTATCCTCCCCAGCCTCCCCAGCCTCCTCGCCCTCCTTACCTTCCTCACCTTCAGAAACCGGCAGGTCCCCGCATGTATCACGGCCTTCCCCTCGAATACGTCCTGTCCGCCGCTGAGACGGAACAGATCCAGGAGGCGATCGCCCGCCTCCGCGGCTCCTCCCCGTCTCCCGCACAGCCCGCCTTCTACGACCGGCACTGGGACGCGGCGGCGCACCTTCCGCCCGGGCTGCGCACCTTCCTGGAGCACTTCCGCCGCACCGAACCCGCCGCGGCGCTGGTGATCCACGGTTTCCCGGTCGACGACACGGCCGTCGGCCCCACGCCGGCCCACTGGGAGGACGTACCCGCCGACGGCCCGCCCCTCGACCAGGAACTCTTCCTGGCCATGGTCGGCACGGCCCTGGGCGACCCCTTCACCTTCTCCACCCTCCAGCTGGGCCGGGTCGTACAGAACCTGCTGCCGATCCGCGGCGACGAGCTGCGCCAGAGCGGCCACGGCAGCGCGTGCCTGCTGGAGTTCCACACCGAGGACGGCTTCCACCCGGGCCGCTGCGACTACCTGCTGCTGTTCGGGATGCGCAACCACGAGCGGGTGCCGACCATCGTGGCCTCCGTCCGAGACGTCAAGATCAGCGACGAGACCGCGGACCTGCTCCGCGCGCCGCGCTTCCTCATCCGGCCGGACGACGAGCACGTACGCCAGCTCCAGGAGCGCCACCCCGACCACCCGGCACTGGCCGGCATGCTGCGGATGCAGTCCGACCCCGAGCCCGTGCCGGTCCTGTCCGGCGAGCGGGAGCGCCCCTACCTGCGGATCGACTACCCGTTCATGACGTGCGCCGGCCAGGACACGGCCGCCCAGGATGCCCTGGACGAACTGATGGAGGAGCTGGAGCGGGTCCAGCTCGACGTGGTCGTGGAGCAGGGCAGCCTGGCGGTGGTGGACAACTACGTCGCCGTACACGGCCGCAGGGCCTTCCGAGCGGCGCACGACGGAACGGACCGCTGGCTCAAGCGCATGATCGTCAGCCGTGACCTGCGCAAGACGACCCCGCACGCCTCGCCCCGCGACGCGCGGATCCTCTTCTGACTCCGGCCGACGTCGCGCCCCTCACCCGCCCCTCACCACCCCCTCACCCACCCCGTCACATCCCCCTCGCATCCCCTCAGGAAAGGGACGGCAAGAGATGCGCACCATCGTCGTGTCCGGTGGCTCCAGCGGTATCGGCAGGGCCACCGTCGAGCGCTTCGCCCGAGCGGGCGACCGTGTCGTCAGCCTGGACATCGCCGAACCGCAGGACGAGCCCGGCGGCCTCGTCTCGTGGATCCGCTGCGACGTCGCCGACTGGCAGGCCGTCGACGACGCCCTGGCCCGGGTGCACCGGGACCACTCCCTGGACGTGGTCATCGCCAACGCCGGCATCAGCGTCCGCCACGGCGTCCTCGACATCGCCGAACAGGCGGCGCGCCGCGTGGTGGACGTCAACCTCCTGGGCACACTGGGTCTGTGGCGGAGCGCTGCCCGCCTCATGGCCGACGGCGACGGCGGAGTCCTGCTGGCCACGGCGTCCGTCAACGGCCGCCGCGGCTACCCACATTACGCGGACTACAACGCGACCAAGGCCGGCATCATCGCCCTCACCCAGACATTCGCCCTGGAGCTCAGCCCCCGCATCCGGGTCGCCTGTGTGAGTCCCGGAGCGGTCCTGACGCCCATGCAACTCGCCGAGTACACCGACGAGATGCTGGCCGACGTCAACGCGCGGATCCCGGCCGGCCGCCATGCCTCCCCCGCCGAGATCGCGGCGGCCTTCCACTATCTGGCCTCGCCCGAGGCCGCCTTCCTGACCGGTCAGGAGCTGGTCGTCGACGGCGGCGAGACCGCGGGCGCGACCACCGCCGACTTCGGCACGGCGATACGCAGCTCCGTGCAGGCCTGAGCCCGTCCGCGGGCGCCGTCCCGCCCGGCCCGGCTCCCCGGCCGGGCGGGACGGCGGTGCCGGGACCGGAACAGAACCACGTCCCGAAAGGCAGAACTCACGCATGACAGCGCTCACCCAGGAAGCCGTCGCTCCCGGGAACGGCCCCGACACGGTCCCGCCGGACGCGTTCCGCGACGCGATGGCCCGCTTCGCCCGCAGTGTCACGGTGGTGACCGCCTACGACGGCACCCACCCGGTCGGCTGCACCGCCACCGCGGTCCTCTCCCTGACCGACCGCCCGCCCACCCTCCTCGCCTCGCTCGCCTCGGACAGCGGAACGCTCCGGCACATCCGGGCCGCGGGCCGCTTCGGCGTGAGCGTGCTGCCCTACCGGCTCCGCGCGCAGGCCGCGCGGTTCGCGGTGCTGCCCTCGGCGCGGCGCTTCGACGGGGTCGCGCACACCTCCCGGTGCGGTGCTCCCCTCCTCGACGGCGCGGTGGCCGGTGTGGTGTGCCACGTCACCCGGTTCGTGCCCGTGGCGGACCACACCCTGGTCATCGGTCACGTGGTCCACTCCGCGGTGGACGAAGGTGCGGAGCCGTTGATCCACTTCGCCCGCCGGCAGACCCGTCCGGAGGCCTGAGATGGACATCCCCGACGCCGGACGGCCGGGCCACGGCACCTGGTTGCGCCGCTACGGTGCCGAGCCGCCCGCGGCCGAGGCCACGCTCGTCTGCCTGCCGCACGCGGGCGGTGCGCCGACGTTCTTCCGCGACTGGCCGGAGCTGATGTCCCCCGCGCTGGACGTGCTGGCGGTGTGCTACCCGGGGCGCCAGGACCGTTTCCACGAGCCCCCGGTCACCGGCATGGCCGAGCTGGCCGAAGCGGTGGCCGCCGCCCTCGTCCCGCTCGCGGACCGGCCGCTGGCCGTGTTCGGGCACAGCATGGGAGCGGCCGTGGGGTACGAGGCGGCGCGGCTGTTGCGGGCCCGTCACGGGATCGAGCTGTCGTACCTCTTCGTCTCCGCCATGGTGCCTCCGCACCGGCTCCGCCCGCGTTCCCGGCATCTGCTGGGGGACGCCGAGCTGGCGGCCGAACTCCTCGAACAGGGCGGCACCGACGCCGAGGTCCTGGCCGACGAGGAGTTGCGTGCGATCGTCATGCCCGCCGTCCGGGCGGACTACCGGCTGATCGAGACCTACCGGCATGTCCCCGGAGGCGAGCCGTTGGACGCCCCGGTCGTCGCGTATCACGGGCGGCAGGACCCGTCCGTCACCGAGGCAGCCGTACGGGAGTGGCGGCACTGCACCCGCGCGACGGCCGAGACGAGGTCCTTCCCCGGCGGGCACTTCTATCTGCGGGAGGCACGGCTCACGCCGGCCGCCGACATACGGGAGCGG
Source organism: Streptomyces sp. NPDC086549 (assembly GCF_044746205.1). Lineage (NCBI taxonomy): Bacteria > Bacillati > Actinomycetota > Actinomycetes > Kitasatosporales > Streptomycetaceae > Streptomyces > Streptomyces sp. NPDC086549. The sequence goes on from NZ_JBIVBS010000008.1 coordinate 76,833, forward strand.
CTCCCGGCGTCGGCGCGCGGGTCTCACCAGGCCGGCGGGTGCAGGGCGAGGACGAGCAGCGTGCACGGCGAGTGCGCCTCGTTCAGTTCGTAGCCGAATCCGCTCGGCACGTAGAGGGCTTCGCCCACGCGCAGCCGCAGTTCCAGGGCGCGGTCCAGTACGGCGCGGGTCTGGCCGGGCGGAGAGGGTTCGACCCGGCCGTCGCAGCTTCCGCGCACAGGCAGGAGCACGAGGTCGGTGGCCGCGGTGTCGCCGGTGCTCCGCGCGCCGGTGGGCAAGGTGAGATACGAGCTGCCGACGCGGCAGCCCAGCAGGTCGCCCAGCCCGGAGGTCAGCCGCGCCGTCCCGGCGGCCACACCCTCCCGCTCCGGGCCCGGGTCCGCGCGCCCGCGTCGTACGCCGCCGTCCTCCGACAGCACGGCGTCGGCGCCGTCCGGCCACACCAGGGCCGGCCCTCTGTCGCGGTGGACCGACAGGCACAGCGCCAGGTCCCTGACGAAGAGGTCCAGACCGGTCTTGCCCTTGCTCCAGTCTCCTTCGTAGTCCACGTCCCGCTCCCGCTTCGCGTCGCACCCGCCGTCCCGCGTGCCGTGGTTCACGCGCGGACGGCCCGTCCGTGGTGCACGGGACGTCCCGGGAAGGGGAGTCTCCTGTTCTTCCGCCACATGGCCACAGGGACGAGCGGCACCGTAGCCCCGTCCCGTTCCTGTGGTTTGCAGGAACTCTGCTGCACACAGCGGGGGTTGCGGCAGTCCCGGGTTCACGGTACCGAAACGGTGGCGGCCCGTCGCCACACTGGCGGTAATCCCCCGGGAGTTCTGGAGCTCCGTGGTCGGATCAGGCGCCCGGCCCGGCCTCCGGGACCTCGTCGAGGAGTCCCTGCTGCGCCGCGAGCACGCCGGCCTGGAAACGGCTCTCGGCTCCGAGCGTCTCCATGATGTCGGCGATGTGCTTCCTCGCGGTGCGCAGGGACATGCCGATCCGACGCGCGATGCTCTCGTCCTTCAGGCCCGCCGCGAGCAGCCGCACGATGGTCCGGTGGATGTCCTTGGCGACGAGTTCCAGGCCGTCGGCGGCGGCGTCGGAGAACGGCGCGGCCTGCGTCCACGCCTGCTCGAAGACCTCGCACAGGTAGTGGACGACCGAGGGTTCCCGGATCACCACCGCGCCCCAGGTGCCCCCGCGTTCGGGGATGAAGGCCACCTTGCGGTCGAAGACGATCAGCCGGCCGAACAGTTCGTGCGCGGTGCGGTACTCGGCGCCGAGGGCGGACACGGTGGCGACGTAGGCCTGGCTGGGGCCGTTGAAGCGTGCCGTGTGGTGGTAGAGCGTGCGCATCCGCACGCCGCGGGACAGCATCGCGGTGTCGCGGGCCAGGGCCTCCTGGAGGACTTCCGGCACCCGGTTCCCGCCGGGCTGGCTGGTGAGCATCTCCTCGGTGCATTCCTCGGCTGCCCGGTTGAGGGCGGCCCGCACCTCCTCCACTCCGGGTATCACCTCGAGGTCGACGGACTCCCGGCTGAGGCTGTCCAGGTAGTGGCCGCGCAGATCGGCGAACTGGTCGCGGATGCGGTGCAGTTCGGCCTGCTGGGTGCGGATCGCGGTCTCCATGGAGGTGGTCACCACGGCGGCCACGAGGTCCGGATCGACGGGGCGCAGCCGCGCCGGGTCGTCCGAATCGGGTTTGAGCAGGCCGAGTTCGGTCAGGGAGACGACTGCGGCGTCCACGTCCTCCGGGGTGAGGCCTAACTCCCGGGCCGCCCGGTCCGGGTCCATCCTTTCGTTGGCCGACACCCATCGGTACAGGGCGACTTCCCTGTCACTGGGCCGTGCGGGAGGGTCAATTGCCCGATTCTGCTCGGATATGAACATTACATCCCCTGTTCGTTTTGCTGCGGGGCAGCTTGGTGAGCACCTGGATCCCTGGCCATGACCACCGCCGACACGAAAGTCTTGAGGCACCGGAGATCGAATACATGGAACTACCGGTTCCGCTAGAGAAATCAGAACCAGGAGTGCCCCACATGAAATTCTTCCGTGCCGCCGCCGCAGCGTCCGCCCTCGCATGCATCGCATTCGGCGCGTTTATGGGAGCGACCCAGACCGTGTCGGCGCACCCGTCCGGAACGGCCCCGCATTCCGTGCTCGCCGGCACCGGCACGACGGACAGTGACAGCGGGTGGGGCGGTCGCCGCATCAACGACGTGGTCACCGAAGCGGAGGGCATCACCCCGACCGGCGACAGCGGCTGGGGCAGCACGAACAGCTGAACCGGTCCGCACGCGGCTCGACGAGCCCGGGGAGCGGCGCGCCCGCGGAAGCCATGACAGGACCAGCGCGCCTGGGACCGGACATGGACCCGGGTCAGCGCGCCGCCCCCGGACCGGGCAGACGGTCACCACTTGGTTTGCACCCCCACCGTGTCGTCCCCCGACCACGGGCGCACCTTAACCCGCGTCAACGGCGTTCGGCCCGGCGGCGCGCGCGAGGCGCGGCCGACAGTCCCGGCCGGCGAGCCGGCGACGGGCCCGGCCGCGTGGCCCTCGTCTCCCCAAGAAAGGCACACCTGTGAGTCCGTTCGCCGTCGAAATCCTGAAACAACTCAGCGACCGTGAGCTCGAAGTACTCGGCTATCTCGCCGAGGGCCACACGTATTCCTCCATCGCGCGCAGAATGAATCTGAGCCCGCACACCGTGGACACCTATCTGCGCAGAATCCGGGGAAAGGCGGGAGTCAGCAACCGCGCGCACCTCATGGTGCTGGCCTTTCAGGTCTCCCGGCACCTCGACCTCGGCCTGGCACAGGCGTGAGCTCCCCCCCGTACGACGGCGGAGGGCGCCGGTGGGTGATCCCCACCGGCGCCCTCCGCCGTCGTGGTGCGCCCCCGCCCCTGGTGGGGACGCACCACCGGTGTCATCCCGCGGGCACCGCCGTGCGCTCGCGCCGCTCGGCCTCCTGGCGTACCAGCGGCAGCAGCGTCCGCCCGAACTCCTCGGCGTCCCGCAGTGGTTCGTACCCGCGCAGCAGGAACGTCGTCACGCCGATGTCCATGTAGTCCAGCAGGGCTCGGGCCACCGTCTCCGGAGTGCCCACCAGTGCGGTGGAGTTGCCCGCCGCCCCGGTGGCGGCCGCGGGAGCGGTCCACAGGGCCCGGTCGTGCCGCTCGCCCTTCGCCGCGACGTCCAGCAGCCGCTGGGAACCGGCGTTCTCGGGACGCGCCGACGGCCCGAGCGGCAGCGGCGGCCGGGCACGGTCGAAGAAGGAACCCGCCGTCCCCCGCCGGCGGATGGCGTCGAGGACGCCGTGCGCCCGCTCCCACGCCTCCTCGTCGGTACGGCCGAGCACCGGCCGGAACGACACGCTGATCCTGGGCAGCACCGTGCGTCCGGCCGCGCGGGCCGCGGCATGCACGGCCGCGATCTGCTCGGCGGTCTGAGCCAGCGGCTCGCCCCACAGGGCGAACACGTCCGCGTGCTTGCCGCCCACCCGGTACGCGGCCGCCGAGGATCCGCCGAAGTACACGGGGATGCGGGGCTGTTGGAGCGGCTTCACCTCGGAGCGGAAGTCGTCGAACCGGTAGCAGCGGCCTTGGTGGCCGAAGCCCTCCGGTTCGGTCCACGCCCGCTCCAGGACCTCCAGGAACTCGTCGGTGCGGGCATATCGGTCGTCCTTGCCCAGGTAGTCGCCGTCGCGCCGCTGTTCGGCGTCGTTGCCCCCGGAGATGATGTGGACGGCGAGCCGGCCGCCACTGAAGTGGTCGAGGGTGGCGAAGGTCCGCGCGGCCGCGGTGGGGGCGAGGACGCCCGGGCGGTGGGCGAGCAGCAGCCCGAGGCGCTCGGTGTGCGCGGCGACGTACGCGGCGACCTGGGTGCCGTCGGGCGAGCTGGAACTGTGGCCGATCAGGACGCGGTCGAAGCCCGCCTCCTCGTGCACGCGGGCGAACCGCCGCGTGAACTCCGGGTCGACGGCGGGCCCGTGGGGGCCGCCCTCGGAGTCCTTGGTCCCGATCATTCCGATGAACTCAACCGGCACGGTGATCGCCACCTGGTGTGGTGTGGGCCAGGGCGTTTCTCCCGCGCGCGCCGGTGGCGGGCGCTGCCGCCAGGGCCGCCCGGTCCAGCTTGCCGTGCGCGGTGACCGGCAGCCGGTCGAGGTAGTGCAGACGCTGCGGCAGCATGTGCGCGGGCAGCCGCTCGGCGAGCCGCTCACGCACCCGGGCCGGGGGGAGTACGTCACGGTCGGCGACCAGGTAGGCGCCGAGCACCGGCGTACGGCCACTGTCGTCGACCAGACAGGCTGCTCCGCTCACGCCGGGCAGTGCGCGCAACTCGGCCTCGATCTCGCCGAGTTCGATACGGAATCCGCGCAGTTTGACCTGGCCGTCCATCCGCCCCGCGTAGTACAGCAAGCCGTCGGCGTCAGCGACGGCCCAGTCGCCGCTGCGGTAACGGCGGCCCGAACCGTCCTGTGCCGCGGGGAACCGCTCGGCGGTGAGTCCGGGGCGGCCCAGGTAGCCGTGGCTCACGCCCGCGCCGCCCACCCACAGCTCACCGAGTTCTCCTGGAGCCGCCAACTCCCCGTTTTCATCGCGTAGTTCGACGTTCAGATGGCTCAACGGCCGTCCGATCGGGGTACGTCCGGGACCGGCGTGGCGCAGGACGTCGGCCGTGACGGGGCAGTGGGTGACATGGACCGTGGTCTCCGTGATGCCGTACATGTTGGTGACGCGAGCGGCGGGCGAGGTGCCCGCCGCCCACCACCGTCGTATGTCGTCGGGGACGAGTGCCTCGCCGCCGAGGACGACATGGCGCAGGCCTGGCAGCCGTACGCCAGCGGCCGCCGCCTCGGTGACGAGGTTGCCGAAGGCCGAGGGCACCTGGTTGAGCACGGTGACCCGCTCGGCGGCCAGCAGCGCGGCGAAGGCCTCGGGGTCGGCGGCGGTGTCCCGGTCGACCACCACCGCCCGGCCGCCGTACAGCAGGGCGCCCCAGATCTCCCAGACGCTGAAGTCGAAGCTCCAGGAGTGGAACAGCGTCCACACGTCCTCGGCTCCGGTACCGAACAGCGGTATCGCGGCGTCCAGCAGGGCCAGCACCTGCGCGTGCCCGACGACACAGCCCTTGGGGGCGCCGGTGGAGCCGGAGGTGTAGATCGTGTAGGCGGTGTCCGGCGGGAGGACGGGGGTGTCGGCGGCGCCGGGGGCGGGCGGACGGGAGGCGAGGACGAGCGGGCCCAGCTCGGCGAGCGGGGTCTCGCCGGGCGCCGGCCGTCCTTCGGTGAGGACCAGTCGGGTCCCCGAGTCGTCGAGCAGATAGCGCTGCCGCTCCTGCGGATATCCGGGGTCGACCGGCAGGTAGGACGCGCCGGCGCCCAGGATGCCGAGCAGGCCGGCCAGCGCGTACCGGGACCGCCCCGCGCGGAGCGCGACGGGCTGTCCGGGGGCCACATGGCCGCGCAGGGCACGGGTGACGGCGTCCGCGTGCTCGGCGAGCCGGCCGTATGTGGCGGAGCCCTGGGTGTCGGTGACGGCCGTGCGGTGGGGCTCGCGGGCGGCGACCGCCCGGAACCGGGCGTCGAGCCGGTCCCCGGCGACCGTCGCGCCAGGCATCTCGGGCACCTCGGGCATCTGTGGGGGCTTCATACGGCGCTCCTGTCATCCACGGGCTCGGTCGCGGGCTCGGTCACGTTCGCGGGCTCGGTCACGTTCGCGGTCGCGGTCGCGGTCGCGGTCGCGGGGAGCCTTCCGCCCGTCAGCGCGTGGGCGAGATAGCTGGCCACGTCGTCGGGGGTGGTACCGCGTCCGAAGACGCGGTCGACGCCCAGCTCCGCGGCCATGCCCGGGGCGAAGCGCGGTCCGCCCACCACGAGCAGGGGACGGGTGCGCCCGGCGTACGCCGCGTCCAGTTCGGCGCCGAGTTCCCGGACATTGGTCAGGTGCGCGTCGCGCTGGGTGACGGCCTGGGAGACCAGGACGGCGTCGGCGCCCTCGCTCACGGCCCGGCGCACCAGGTCGGCCACCGCGACCTGGGCACCGAGGTTGACGACCCGCATCGAGTGGTAGTACTCAAGGCCCTTCTGCCCGGCGAAGCCCTTGATGTTGAGGATGGCGTCGATGCCGACGGTGTGCGCGTCAGTACCGATGCACGCGCCGACCACGACCAGGTCGCGTCGCAGGCCCTCATGGACGGTCTCGTCGACCTCCTGGGCCGACAGCAGCGGATACTCCCGCTCCACGACGTCGACCGATTCAAGTTCCACCCGGTGCACGACCGCGCCGTAGACGACGAAGAAGCTGAACTCGGTGCCCACCTGGCGGGCGTGGACCAGAAGCGGGCGCTCCATGCCCATCCGGCGGGCCAGTTCGAGGGCCGCGGCCTCGGCGAGCGGGCCGTGCGGCAGCGGGAGGGTGAACGACAGTTGCACCATGCCGTCGTCGGTGGTGTCCCCGTAGGGACGAACCGCGGTCGGCGGCCCGACGGGGAAGTTCATCGCTGGTCTTCTCCTTCACGGTCGGGGTCCGGGGACGCTTCCAGCAGCTCGACGGCGGGATTGCGGTAGCCGGCGGCGCGTTCGGCGACTCCGTCTCGGCCGCGGCCGCCGTCGACGGGACGGCGCATGCCGCCGAAGGTGCCCGCGGCGATGGCGTCCAGCAGGCCGCGGTCGCAGATGCGCTCCAGCAGGTCGACGGCCTCCCCGAGCACCGCTTCCGCGCGCCGGGCGATCACGCCGCCGGGGGCGGGGCGGAAGTCCTCCTCCAGGGCGCCGGCGGCGTCCATCACGTAGCGGACGTTCTGCAGCGCCAGGTCGCGGTCGGAGAGGAAGGGGGTGACGACGGCCTCGGTCATCATGCCGACGAGCAGGATGTTCTGCCGGGTCAGCGCCCCGGCCAGGTTGAAGAACCCGTTGAGCAGATAGCCGCGGAAGACATCGCCGGTCATGTGCCGGGTGGGCGGCATCCACTTCAGCGGGGCGTCGGGGAACAGTTCGCGGGCCAGCAGCGCGTGGGCGAGCTCCATCCGGAACGAGTCGGGCAGGTCCGGGTCGATCTCGAAGGCGTGGCCGAGGCCGAGCTGGGTGTCGGTGAGTCCGGCCTCCTTGCCGAAGTACTCGTTCAGGAGTTGGCTGGCGGTCACCGTGTGGGCCGCCTGCATCGCGTCGGCGGTGGTGAGGTAGTTGTCCTCGCCGGTGTTGATGACGATGCCGGCGCGGGCGTGCAGCTGCCGGGAGAACCGCTGGTCGACGAAAGTGCGGACCGGGTTGATGTCGCGGAAGAGGATGCCGTACATCGAGTCGTTGAGCATCATGTCGAGCCGTTCGAGTCCCGCGAGTACGGCGATCTCGGGCATGCACAGTCCTGACGCGTAGTTGGTCAGGCGGACGTAGCGGCCGAGCTGGGCCGACACCTCGTCGAGGGCGGCGCGCATCAGGCGGAAGTTCTCCTGCGTGGCGTAGGTGCCGGCGTAGCCCTCGCGGGTGGCGCCGTGGGGCACGTAGTCGAGGAGCGACTGGCCGGTGGAGCGGATGACCGCGATGACGTCGGCGCCGCCGCGGGCCGCTGCCACCGCCTGCCGGACGTCCTCGTGGATGTCGCCGGTGGCCACGATCAGGTAGACGAGCGGTCCGCCGGGCTCGCCCCATTCCCGGATCAGGCGCTCGCGTTCGCCGCGGCGTGCGTCGATGACCGCGAGGCCCCCGGCCATGGCCCGGCGGGCGTCCCGCACGGCGCTCTCCGCTGCCGCCCCCTCGGGCAGCCGGAAGGAGACGTCCCGGGCGGTCGCGCGGGCGGCGAGCTCGGTGAGGTCGCGGCTCGGCCCGGTCCGCAGCGCGTGCCAGACCGGCAGGGCCACCCCGTGTTCCAGACCGACCTGGTCGCGCACCGCGTCCACCAGCCGGTTGGCCCAGGGGATGCCCTCGGCGTCGGCCCCGGACAGCCCGGCCAGCCGCAGCGCGGCCCGCTCGACGGCCACGGTGGTGTGGGACCGCGCCAGGTCCACCACCGGGCGTCCGGCCCGGACCGCCAACTCCCTTGCCCGGCGCACCAGGCGGGGATCGAGGCCGAGCTTGCCGGTGGGGGCGGAGGGGGTGGCGGGCCGGGAGACGGGGGTGCCGGCGCGGGGCGGTGCGAGTCTGCGGGCGAACAGTTCCCGCACCCCGGGCTCGGTGCGCACCAGGTCCAGTGCCTGCTCGGCGTGTCCGGGCTGGTAGCCGTTGCCGATGAGCATCGTGACGTCGGCGCGGAGCCCTTCGGCGCCGAGCGCGGCCGCGGGGAACGAGGTGGCCATCGAGAAGAAGACGACGGTGCCCCCGTCCCGCGTCGCCAGCACCGCCGCGTGCTCGCAGCCGGGTACGTCGGTGCAGACCACGGTGATGTCGACGGGTCCGCCGGCCCCGGCCAGCCGCTCGGTCAGCGCGACCGCGTCGCGCGCGTCGGCCCGCAGGACCGTGCCGGCCAGGCCGGACGCGGCGAGCGCGGCTTCCTCCGCGCCGTCGGGCACGACGCCCACCAGGCGTCCGGCACCCGCGCGGCGGGCGGCCGCCAGCGCCAGGCTGCCCGACTTCCCGGCCGCCCCCAGGACCGCCACCGACGGCGCGGTGCCGCACCGGGCGGCGTACTCGGCCACGGTGCGGGCCGTCAGCGCGGGCGCGCCGCACACGTCCAGTACCGCGAGGGACAGCTCGTCGGGCAGATCGGCGGGGAGGGCCGCGGCGACCGACCGCCCGAAGAGGACGGCGTGCCCGCGGGCCGGTACGCGCTCCCCCAGCCCGTCCCAGTCGCGCAGCCCGTCGGTCAGCGTCAGCGGGGTCAGGGTGAGCGAGACCAGACTCGCCACCCGGTCCCCGGACCTGAGGCCGAGCGGGGTGCGTGGCCCGGCCTCCGCCACGGTGCCGATCAGCATGCCGCCGGAGCCGGTGACCGGGTTGTGCATCTTGCCGCGCTCACGCACGATCCGGCAGACCGCCTCCCGTATCGCGTCCCCGTCGCCGTCGTACTGCTCGTGGAGCTGGCGGTAGGAGGCCGCGTCCAGGTTGAGGTACTCGACGTCGATGCGCAGTTCGTCCTCGCGCAGCGGGGAGTCGGGGTCGAGCCGGTCGGCGGCCTGCGGCAGCACCCCGGCCGGGGCGAGCACTCGGTGCAGTCCGAGCGGCGAACTCTGGGCCCTTGTCGTGCCGTTCACCGGCCCTCCCCCGGCTGCCACTGCGCCCAGTGCGCCTGCCCGGCCTCGGGCAGGGTGTGCAGCGGGTCGTAGTAGTGGTGGGTGCGGTGCAGCGCCTGCGGGTCGTCGTGTTCCACCGAGGTCAGATAGTTCTTGGACCAGTCGGAGATGCCCAGTACGCGGTCGTAGGCGTCGGCCTGGTGCACCCATCGCTTGCCGACGTAGGGGACGTCGCACACCAGGCGGGGCGTGGCGAAGCCGGGCAGGTAGCCCATGACGGCGTGCTGGAGGCGCTGGGCCTCGGACAGCGGCAGCCGCCAGTGTTCGGCGCCGGGCACGATGTCGCAGAGGTAGAAGTAGTACGGCATGATCTGCGCGCTGTCGAGCAGGGCGAAGCACAGATCGAGCAGGGCCTCGGGGGTGTGGTTGACGCCGTGCAGGAGCACGCCCTGGTTGCGTACGTCGCGCAGTCCCGCGGCGAGCAGCGCGCGGGAGGCCTCGGCGACCAGCGGGGTGACCTGCTGGACGTTGTTGGCGTGGGTGTGCATCGCCAGGCCGACGCCGCGCGCGGACGCCTTGGCGGCGAGGTGGGCCATGCCGTCGAGGACGTCGGGGGCGAGCCAGTGCTGGGGCAGTCCGACCAGGCCCTTGCTGGCGAGCCGGATGTCCCGGATGTTGTCCAGGTCGAGGAGCCGGTCCACGAAGGAACGCAGCCGCGGCCAGGGCACGTTGGCCACGTCACCGCCGGAGACAACGACGTCGCGCACGGTGGGGGTGGCGCGCAGATACGCGATCATCCGGTCGAGGCGGTCCGCCGGACGCAGCACGAACCGGTATTTGTCGATCTGCGGGGTGGAGGTGCCGACCAGGTCCATCCGGGTGCAGTGGCCGCAGTACTGCGGGCAGGTGGTGACGAGTTCGGCGAGCACCTTGGTCGGATAGCGGTGGGTGAGCCCTTCGACCACCCACATCTCGGCCTCGTGCAGGGAGTCGCGGGAGGCGAGCGGGTGACTGGGCCACCTGGGGTGCCGGTCGCTGGCGACGGGCAGCATGTAGCGGCGGACGGGGTCGGCGTACCAGGCGGCGGTGTCGGGGGCGCAGGCGGGGGCGATGGTGTTGAGGACCTGCGGGGTGAGCAGGATCGGCATCGTCGCGTACTGCCGCTGGTCGGCGGCGAGGTCTTCGTAGAACGCGTCGTCCAGTCCGGGTCCGGCCACCTCGCGCAACTGCCGGACTCCCTTGACGCAGTGGGCGCGCTGCCACTGCGGGTCGCGCCACTCGGCGGGGGTGACGTGCCGCCAGGCCGGGAAGCGCCGCCAGTCGGGCTCGACCGCCACATGGCGTCGGTAGCCGTACGGCTGGGCGGGCGCGTCGGCCGCCTCCCGGGTGGGCGGCGCGGCCGGCAGGGGTGCGGTTTTCACGGGGTGCCTCGGATTCTCCCGGCCAGTGGCGGCGGGTGGGGTCTCGGAGCGGGGCGGGGGGGGGGCGCCGGGACGGCGGGCCGGCCGCCTCGGCAGGGGCGGGGGGGGCGGGCGGGGGGGCCGGGGGAGGGAGTTGGGTTAGGCCGGGGGGGGGGGGGGGCCGGGGGGGGGGGGGGGGGGGGGGGGGGGGGGGGGGGGGGGGGGCCCCCGCCCCCCCCCCCCCCCCGCCGCCGGATCGGGTGCGGGCCGGTGCCCGGTCAGCCGGTGAGGGCGTAGACGAACTGGCCCTCGTGGTCGGGGCGGCGGGCGAAGCCGGCGCGCTCCATGACGCGTTGGGAGGGGGTGTTCTCGGGCGTGGTGGTGGCGATGACGGTGTCGACGCCGGTGTCGTCCAGCGCCCAGCGGGCGAGCGTGGCGAGGGCCTCGGTGGCGTAGCCCCGGCCGCGGGCGTCGGGGTGCAGGTCGAAGCCGATCTCGACGGATCCGTCCTCGGGCGGGCCGTGGAAGCCCATGCCGCCGACGACGAGGCCGTCCTCGCCGCGGACGAGCACGTACATGCCCCAGCCGGGGCGGTGCAGTCCGGCCGCGTGGGCGCCGGCGAGCATCCCCGCCGCCTCCCGCGAGCCCTCCCCGGGGGCTCCGCCCAGCCAGTCCAGTCCGGCGGTCCGGCCCTCCCTCAGTTCCAGGGCTTCGGCCGGCAGCACCTCCCGCAGCCGGAGGCGGTCGGTGTCGAGGGCGATGGCTTGGGTCACTGCTGCTCCTGTGCTGTGCTGTGGGATACGGGGGTGAAGTCGGCGTCGGCAACGGGGGCGACGGTGTCGAGGGCGTCGAGGAGGCGGTCGAGGTGTGCGGCTTCGCCGACGGAGATCCGCAGGTGTCCGTCGAGTCCGAAGCGGCCCGCGTCGCGGACGAGGATGCCGTGGTCACGCTCCAGCAGCCGCTCGGCCCGTGCGGAGTAGGGCACCGGTACGGCGAGGAAGTTGGTCACCGACGGCAGCGCGCGGCGCCCGCGGGCGGCCAGGTCGGCCCGGAACCGCTCACGGGCCACGGCGTTGCCCTGCCGTACCCGCTCCAGGTGGTCGCGGTCGGCGAGCGCGGCCACGGCGGCGGCCTGGGCGGCCCGGTTGACGCTGAACGGCATGCTGCCCTGCACTTCGCGCAGCCGGCCCACGAGGCCGGCGCTGCCCACGGCGTAACCGATGCGCAGTCCGGCCAGCCCGTGCGCCTTGGAGAAGGTGCGCAGCGCCAGCACGGGTGCCCCGGTGCCGAGGTAGTCGAGCACCTGCGGGGTGCCGGGCGGGGCGAAGTCCAGGTAGGCCTCGTCCACCACGAGGGGGGTGCCGGTGGCGGCGGCCCGTTCGACGAGGAGGTCGAACGAGGCCCGGTCCAGGGCGCCTCCGGTGGGGTTGTGCGGGTTGCACACGTAGGCGACGCCCGCGCCGTCGAAGGCGTCGGCCAGGGCGGCGATGCCGTCGACGGGGACCTCGCGGCAGCCGCGCCGGACGTTCTCCAGACAGATCCTGTAGCCGGGGAAGGTGCCCGCGGTGGTGACCCCGGGGCGCTGCCGGTCACCCAGGCACAGCGCGGTGAGCAGGACGAGTTCGTCACTGCCGTTGGCGACGGCGACCTGGTCGGGCCGGACGCCCAGCAGGTCGGCGATGGCCCGCGCGGGCGCGGTGCGGGTGGGGTCGGGATAGGTGCCGGTGTCGTCGACGGCCTCGTGGGCGGCGCGCAGCGCGTGCGGGCTGGGGCCGTACGGGCTCTCGCTGAGGTGCAGGCGCAGGGGCGCGCCGGCCAGGGTGCGCGGGACGGCGGGGGCGGTCACCGTTCACCGCCGAGCAGCAGGCCGAAGCAGTAGCTGCCGGGCTCGGCCTCCAGGGTGAGGAAGCGGTGTTCGGCACCGGCCGGGACGCGCAGCAGGGCCGGCGAGGTCAGCTCGTGCCGGTCGCCGTCGACGAGGACCTCGATGCGCGCGCCGCCTGGGTGGGGCGAGACCAGGAAGTAGATCTCGTCGACCTCGTGCCGGTGCGGATCGGCGACCGGCCTGCCGACGAGGTGGTCGATGGGGCCGCCGGCCAGCTCGACGGGGACGCCGCCGAACATGTCGGCCGTCAGGTAGAAGGGCGCCGGTTCGTGGTGCCCGGCCACCGGCAGGAACTGCGGGATGTCCGTGCGGATTTCGGCAACCGCCGTACGGGGGGCGGGTGTCGTCGTCTCGGGGGTCATGCGGGGGCCTTTCATCGGTCGAGGGGGACGGGAGGGGCGGAGGCGGCCAGGTCGCCGGCGCGCAGGGTGCGGCCGTCGGCGAAGGTGTAGGTGAGGGTGTCGAGGGCCCGGTCGAGTACGGCGACCATCGCGCGGTGGTCGTCGGCCGTGCCCCACAGCACGGCCAACTCGCCTGTTCCAACGCCGGGTTGTACGTGGGTTCCGGGCTGCACCCGGGTCTCGTAGCCGTCGAGGCCGGGCAGGGCGAGCGCGTCGGCGACCCCGCGCACGGCGGTGAGCAGGCCGCCCTCGGCGGGGGTCGGTACGGCGCGGGCGTAGACCACCCGCTGCTGCGGCACCCAGGCCCCGGGGGCGGGACCGCCCAGCGCGAGATGTCCGGCCAGTGCCACCGGGTCCAGGCCACCCGCCAGTCGGCCCAGTCCGCTCTGGAAGCCGCCCAGCCTGCCGTTGACCTCGATCAGCCGGGGTCCCCGGGCGGTGAGTTTGATCTCGGTGTGGGTGATGCCGGTGCGCAGCCCGAGTGCCTCGACCGCGCGGCCCGCCAGGTCGAGCACCGCCGCCCGTTCGGCGTCGGCGAGCGGCGCCGGCCAGTAGTGGCCGACCTCGCGGAACGGCGGGGCGAGCGGAAACTTGCCGGTCACCGCCCAGTGCGTGACCCGGCCGTCCGCCACCGCGCTCTCCACGGAGACGTGGTCGCCGAACGGGGTGCGGTCGACGCCCGCCAGATACTCCTCCAGGACGAGGGCCGTCTCCCGGTCCGGGCCCGTCAGCAGCTCCGCGGCGAGCGCGGCGCCGGTGTCCGCGTCCCGCACCAGGTGGGTGCTGCGGCTGCCCTCGCCACGCACCGGCTTGAGGACCGCGGGCAGACCCACCGCGGCGAGCGCGGGCGCCCAGTCCGCCGGGGTGCGCAGCAGCCGTGTCCGTACCGGGTCCACGCCCCGCTCACGGAGCCTGCGCCGCTGCTCGTACTTGTCGGTCAGCAGCCGTACGGTGTCGGCGTCGTGGTACGGCAGCCGCAGCCGTGAGGCGAGCTCCGCCGTCGTCCCGAGCCGGCGCTCGCTGAAGGTGAGCACGGCGTCGGGACGGTGTTCCCGAAGGCGCGCGGCGGCCTCGTCGAGGTCCTGTGCGCTGTCGCCGTCCACCGGCACGACCGGGGCCAGGTCGGCCAGGAGCGGGGTGAGTTGCTCGGTGTGTGCGGAGCGGCAGACGGCGAGGACGACGTCACCGAGCGGTTCGAGCCGGTCCACGATGTCCGCGGGCGCGACGGAGCCGAAGTCGTAGACGACGGCGATGACGGGGCGTGGCATGGCCGGTTTCCTCAGGCGTCGACGTGGTCGGGGTCGGGCGCGTACCGCACGCCGGAGAGGGCGGCGGACAGCGTGGTCGCCGCGGGTGCGGGCGTCGTGGGCTCGGTGCCGAACATGGCGAGCGCCGGTGCCAGGCCGTCGATCTCCGCGGGGATGCGGCGGGACGCCTCCCAGTCCGTGCGGCGCAGCCGGTAGCGGTCGCTGACGGCGCGTCGGCCGCGTACGGCGTTGACCTGCGTGCCGTCGTGGGAGAAGCCGAACTTGCGGCACACGGCCTGCGAGGCGGTGTTCTCCCGCCGTACGACGGAGAACGCGTCCTGCGCCCCGAGGCCGGCGAAGGCCAGTTCCAGGACCGCGGCGCGGGCATGGCCGCCCAGGCCCAGGCCCTGGTGGCGCAGGCCGAGCCAGGACGTCAGGAGCACCTCTCGGGTCACCGCGAAGTCGCGCGCGCCCAGTGACTGGGAGCCCACCACCTCGCCGTCGTGCACCACCACCAGGTACAGCGTCCAGTCGTCGGCGCTCCAGTTGGCCATGGCGTTCCAGTGGCGCTGGAGGACACGCCGGGCGACGGTGGCCGGATCACCGTCCGTCCACTGGGAGAAGAAGGGCATGAAGCCGGGCGCGTGCACGCCTTCGGCGCCCAGACCGGCGAGCGCGTCGAGGTCCTGCGGGGTCGGCCAGCGCAGTTCCACGAGCGGGGTGCGCACGGTGATGCCGCTCAGCGGCCAGTGCTGCATGACGGGTACCTCCTAGGAACCGCTGGCTGCGATGACGGGGGCGGATCCGGTGACGGCGGCCGCGGGCTCGTCGGCCTCGGCTTCCGGTGCCGGGTCGGGCAGGTCGGCGTCCGCTGGAAGGGTTCGGCGCAGGGCCGGTCCCACCAGGGCGACCGCCGCGCAGACGGCGATGAGGAGGACGACCAGCGGCAGGCCGTGGGCGAGCGGAAGCGTGGCTCCGGCGAGGAGGGGACCGGCCACCGATCCGGTGGACACGGCCACCGACAGCATGGCGTTGGCCCGGCCCCGGATCCGTTCCCCGGCGAGGTCGTTGAGCAGCCCGGTGATCACCGGGAAGACGAGCGCCTCCCCCACCGACAGCAACAGCACCCCGGCCATGGCCGTGACCGTCGCGGCGGTGCCGTGCTGGCGTCCGGCGGCCAGGACGAGGGCCCAGGCCGCGGCCCAGAGGACGCCGGTGACGGACAGCACGGTGCTGCGCCGCACACGCTGGACGCGCTCGCCGAGCAGGACCTGGGTGAGCACGGCGACGACGATGTTCACGGCGAACGTGCCGGACAGCCCCTCCGGGCCCACCGCGCCCCCGGCCGTGAGGTAGCCGGGCAGTCCCGACCTGAGCTGTCCGTACGACACCAGCGAACACAGCGTCAGGGTGGCCAGCAGCACCGCGAGCGGCCGCTGCCCCAGCACCTCGCGGTAGCCCGCCGGTCCGTCCGTCGCCGGCTTCTCGCCGCCGGTGCGCTCGATGCGCGGCAGCAGCAGGAGGAAGGCGGCGCCGGCGACCAGGAAGGTGGCGCCGTCGGCGAGGTAGAGCACCGCGAAGCGGGCCGCGCGGGACCCCGGCCCCGAAGCCGCGACCAGACCTCCGACGAGGACGCCGAGCCCGGTCATCGCGTTGAACACCGCGTAGTCGGCCGAGAAGGCGAGCCCGCGCTCCCGGGCCGTGGCGGCACCGGCGTACAGATAGCGCAGGACCGTGCCCACCCCGCTGATGCCGAGTCCGTACACGACCGCGGCGGTGAGCGCGGCCGGCGCCGACGTGGCGAAGGCGTACAGGCCGGTGCCCGCGCCCGCCACGCACATCACCAGCGTGACGACGGCGCGCGGCGCGAGGCGGTCGAGGACCGCGCCCCAGGCGAGGCCGCCGACGACGGCGGTGGCGGCCTGGACGGCGAGGGTGGCCGCGGGGATCCAGGACGCGAGGCCCCGGACCTGGTCCAGATAGATCCAGAGGAACGGCAGGACCAGGCCGCCGCCGAAGGAGTTGACCGCATTGACGGCGAGCACGGCCCGGGTCCGCGGGGAGAACTCGCGCAGGACCGCGAGGGGGTTGACGCTCACCGCGCCTCCAGGACGTACAGCCACGAGTGCGGGGTGCCGAAGGGAACCGTGCGGACCGGGTGGAGTCCGGCGGCGGCGAACAGCTCCTCGTAGGTCTCCTTGGTGTGCAGGGGTACGCCCATGAGCGCGTGCGCGAGTTCGTATCCGAGGGAGAACACCGGCAGGGTGGAGGAGCCCTCCGCGTCCGGGCGGAGCATGGTGTCGGCGAGCACGAAGGTCCGCGCGGCCGGGAACGCCTCGCGCAGCCGGGTGAACAGGTGGGGGCGGGTGGCGGGGTCGGCGAGCAGGTCGTGCAGCAGGAAGAAGCTCATCACGGTGTCCACCTCGGCGATGGCGTCGCGATGGGCCTCGCGGTGGCACACGTCGAGCACATCGGTGCGGATCGCGCGCACCCGGTCCTCCAGGCCGGCCTCGGCGATGGTGCGGCGGCCCAGTTCGGTGGCGGGGCCGCTGATGTCCAGGCCCAGGCCGCGGGTGCCGGGGCGGGCGCCGACGACCCGGCTGACCCGGGCGGAGATGCCGCTGCCGAGGTCGGCGAGGGTGTGGAAGTCGATGCCGTCGAGGACGTCGTCGAGGGTGGTGGACATGAAGGAGCGGTCGTTCTGGCCGGAGCCGAGGGCTACCATCGCCTCGTCGCGCAGCAGGTCCTCGCCGAACGTGGCCTCGCCGGTGGCCAGTCGGGCGGCGCCGGAGAAGACGTCGCTGTAGCCGCCGACCGCCCAGGTGAAGTAGCCGCGCATCCGGATCGTCTCGCGTCCGGCGTCGGTGAGGACCGCGGTGTCGCCGCCGTCCTCCAGCCGCAGCCAGCCGCACACGGCCGCGGCCCGCAGGACCTCGCGGACGACGCGCTCGCGGACCGCGGGTCCGGCGGAACGCACGAACTCGGTCACGTCCAGGCGGGGTTCGGCGGCCAGGCGGTCCCAGACGCCCAGCCGGTCGAGGGTGTGCACGACGGTGGCGGCGACATAGCCGTTGAAGGCCTGGTCCACGCCGATCGGGGCGGGCGCGGCCCCGTACCAGTCGGCGGGCAGGGCGCTGGGCGGGGTGTGCAGGAGTGTCATCGTGATTCCGATCTCTGTCAGGCGAGTTGGGGTTCCGGAGGCAGGGCGTCGGCGCCGGCCAGGCCGACGAGTTCGTCGAGCAGGTGCTGCGGGTCGAGCGAGGTGGTGAGCGGCTCGTACACGGCCAGGGCCAGCGCCCAGTGGGCGGGGCCGCTGCGGAAGGTGCAGCGCACCAGTGGCGTGTCGCGCAGGCGCAGCGGCGACCGTGCGGCGTCCAGCACCGCCTGTCGCAGAAGCTCCGGCCCGCCGTCCGGGTCGGGGACGAGGTGGGCGGGCCGGGCGTCCGAGGTGGGCAGGGTGCGGGCCTGCCAGCGTCCGCCCGGTTCGCTGAAGACGGTGCGCAGGGCCGGGTGCCGGCGCTGGAGTTCGGCGAAGGCGTCGCTCACGGCGCCGGGTGCGGGCGGCGGTCCCGGTATCACGGCCGCGACGGCCACGTTGTGGTCCCCGGAGGAGCCGTGCCGGACCAGGTCGTAGAACAGCCAGCGCTGTTCGTACGGCGTGAGCGGGCGCGTGGCGGACGCGTCGGCCGGTGCGGGACCGCCCGGTTCGCGGCGGCGCAGCGGGTGGCCGGGCAGCCGGACCCGGCGGCCGGGGCGGCCGAGTGAGGTGTCGACGTCGTAGCCGTGCCGCCAGAGTTCGGCGAGCAGCCACGCGTAGGAGGTGCCGTCGGCCGGGTCGAGGGCGAGCGCGTCGGTCGCGTCCGGCCGGTGCGCGCCGATCCGGACGACGGGTGTGCCGGCGTGTTCCGCGGGAAGGTCCTCGTCGGTGGCCGGGGTGCCCGCGGCGGCGGCCCGCAGTGCGTCGGGCAGGGTGAGGTCACCGCGCGCCGCCGCGGCGGCGAAGGCGCCGGGTCCCGTTCCGCGCACCGCGCGCGGGGTCACGCCGCAGGCCCGCAGCCAGGCCACCGCGCCGTGGAGGACGGCGACGGTACGGGCCGCGGCGCAGTCACCGTGCTGCTCCGCGACGCGCAGTGCGTCGGCCACCTCGGGGAGGTCCGGGGGCGGCGTGGTGACCGGCGCTCCGTCGAGCAGCAGGACGGGTCCGTCGCCGGGTGCCCGCGCGGGCGAGGCGCCCGTGGTGGCGGTCGGCTCGCCCAGCAGGGCGGCGGCTTCGGCGACGGTGCCGCCGGTGACGGCGTCCCGGCAGGGGAAGCGTTCGCGGCCGGTCCGGAGGGTCAGGGCGACGTCGTCGAGGTCGGCGTCCGGCGTGTTCGCCAGCCACGCGGCCAGACGGGCGCGCATCTCGGCCAGGGACTCGGGGTCCCGTGCGGACAGGGCCAGTACGCGCGGGACGTCCGTCGGTGTCATGGGTCCGTTCACCACAGGTCACGCCCTTTCGAGCTGCGGGAGGAGGGCTGCCGGCGACGCGGCCCGGTGCTGCTGCACCACCACGTGGGCGTTGGTGCCGCCCACGCCGAAGGAGCTGACACCGGCCGTGCGCGGCCGTCCGGTCTCCTCGGTCCAGGCGCGGCCCTCGCTCAGCAGGGACAGGCGGCCGCCCGCGGCGAGTTCGTCGATGGGCTCGCGGACGTTGGGAGTGGCGGGCAGGTGCCCGTGGTGGACGGCGAGTACGGCCTTGATGAGTCCGGCGATGCCGGCGGCGGTGTTGCAGTGCCCGATCGAGGCCTTGACCGCTCCGACGGCGACCGGCGGTCCGGTCTGCCCCAGTGCCTCGTCCAGGGCCGTGATCTCGATGGCGTCGCCGAGGCGGGTTCCGGTGCCGTGGGCCTCGACGAAGCCGACGTCGGCGCCGCTGACACCGGCGGCGGCCAGGGCGTCGCGGATGACACGGGACTGGCCTTCGACTCCGGGCGCGGAGTAGCCGATGCGGGCCTTGCCGTCGTTGTTGACCGCGCTTCCGCGGATCACCGCGTACACCGGGTCCCCGTCGCGTTCGGCGTCGGCGAGCCGGCGCAGCAGCACGGCTCCGGCGCCGAAGCCGCCCACCGTTCCCGACGCGCGCCGGTCGAAGGGCCGGCACATGCCGTCGTCGGCGTAGAGGAAGCCGGGCCGGTAGCGGTAGCTGCCGTCGGAGGCCGGGTCGAGGGAGACGGCACCCGCGAGGGCGTAGTCGCTGCTGCCGGTCAGCAGGCTGCGGCAGGCGAGGTGGACCGCGTACAGGCCCGTGGAGCAGGCGGTGTCGAGGAGCAGGGCCTCGCCCCACAGGTCGTGCAGGTAGGCGAAGCGGGAGGCGACGAAGGTGGGGTCGGCGTTGACGACGTCGTCCACCCGGGCCTCGGGGTCGGTGTCGAGGACCTTGGCGCAGCCGGCGTACAGGCTGGTGCGGGAGGCGATCTCGGACAGCCGCAGGGAGGCGTCCTCCACGGCCGACCACAGCACCTCGTGCAGCACTCCCTGCTGGGGGTCGCCGTGGCGCAGGTCGTCCTCGCTGAAGCCGAGGAAGCCGGCGTCGTAGCCTGCGCCCTCGGCGGTCATGCCCCAGCGCGCCACGCGCCGCTGCCCGCCGGGCAGTTCGGTGATCAGCGGTCCGGGGCCCTCGGAGAAGCAGTCCCGTCCGGCCCGCAGGTTGTCCCAGAAGGCGCCCAGGTCGGCGGCGCCGGCGAACCGGGCTCCCATGCCGACGACGGCGACGGCGTCATCGTCCGACCCGGACCCGGACCCGAGCCCTGCCGTGAAGCGCGCGGCGGCCTGGCGCGGGGTTCCGCTCTCGTCACCGCCGAGCAGCCGGGTCTGCGACCGGACCGTGGTGTGGCGCAGCAGGTCGCCGATGGAGGGCCTGGTCCCGGTGGCGCGGCGCAGTGCCGCCTGGAGCCGGACCAGGAGGAGCGAGTGGCCGCCCACGTCGAAGAAGTTGTCGTCGGGTCCGAAAGCACGCTCGCCCAGCACCTCGCTCCAGGCGCCGTGGACCGCCTGGTGGAGGTCCGGTGCGGGCGCGGTGGCATCGCGGGTGACGGGCCGGGTCGGCACGGGCGCCGGGGTGTCCTCGGGCCGGGGCAGGCGCCGCCGGTCGATCTTGCCGTTCGGGGTGAGCGGGAGCTCGTCGAGGACGAGCAGGTGGGAGGGGACGGCGAACGTCGGCAGGCTCGCCCGCAGGTGCCGCATGACCTCCGGGTGGGCGCCGGGCCGGGCGAGTACCGCGTAGCCGACGATCTCCTTCTCGTCCCGGTCGTTGCGGCGGCTGGTGACGAACGCGGCGGTGACGTCCGGGTGGGCGCGCAGGGCGGATTCGACCTCGCCCAGTTCGACCCGCTGGCTCCGGATCTTGATCTGGTTGTCGGCCCTCCCGATGAACTCCAGGCGGCCGTCGGCGGTCCACCGCACCCGGTCTCCGGTGCGGTAGAGCCTGCCGCCCGGCTCGGTGCCGAACGGATCGGCCCAGAACCGCTCGGCGGTGCGGGTGGGGTCGCCGAGGTAGCCGAGGGCCACGCCGGAGCCGCCGAGGACGAGTTCGCCGGGCATGTACGGCGGCGCGGGCACGAGGGTGTCCTCGAAGACGACGTGGGCGCGGGTGCCGGGGACCGGGGTGCCGATGGACAGGGTGCGGGCCGCCTCGGGGACCTCCTCGACGGGGCACCATGTGGAGGTGAAGGAGTTCTCCGTGGGGCCGTAGCTGTGCAGCAGGGTGCCCGGGCGGGCCCAGCGCAGTGCTTTGCGCAGGTGCGGGACCGAGACCAGCTCGCCGCCGAAGTACACCCTGCGCAGTGTCTGGAGCAGGTCGGGCGCGTCCTCGATGATGCGGTTGAGCAGCGGGGTGGTGACCAGCAGGGTGGTCACGCCGAGGTCGCGGACGGCCGTGCGCAGGGCGGGCGGGTCGAGGACGAGTTCCTTGTCCAGTACGGCCAGCCGGGCGCCGTGCGTGAGGGCGCCCCAGATCTCGTAGGTCGCACCGTCGAAGTTGAGCGGGGAGAGGTGGGAGACGGTGTCGTCGGGTCCGAGGGGCAGGAAGTCGGGCCGGTGCATCAGGCGCACCACACCGCCGTGGTGCAGCAGGACACCCTTGGGGCGGCCGGTGGAGCCGGAGGTGTACAGGACATTGAAGACGCTGTCCGGGCGGATGCCCACGGCGGGCGGCGTGGCGGGCAGTCCCGCGGCCGCCTCGGCGATGTCCTGGGTGGTGTGCACGGGCAGGCCCTCCGGCACCCCGCCGGTCCCGGCCGACTCGGCGATGAGCACCCGGGGGCGGGCATCGTCCAGGACCAGCCTGAGCCGGGAGTCGGGGTGGTCGGGGTCGAGCGGCAGATACGCCGCCCCGGCCATGGCGACGGCCAGCATCGCGGTGATCGTGTGCGCGCCGGGCCGCAGCAGCAGCGCGACCAGGTCGCCGTCGCGGACGCCGGCTTCGGACCTGAGCCAGTGCGCCGCGCGCGCCGCCTCCTCGACCAGCGCGCGGTAGGTGAGGCTGTGGCCGCCGTGCACCACGGCGACGGCGTCGGGGGCGCGGCGGGCCTCGCGCAGGACCAGTTCGGGCACGCTCGGTGCCACGGCGGTGGTGTCCTCGGCCTGCGGAGCCGGGGTGTCGCGCCGGGGTGCTTCGGCCAGCGCGGCAAGCAGTTCCCCACAGCGGGCACCCGGGTGTTCGGCGGCCCCGAGCAGGGTGTCGAGCTGGCGGGCCATCAACGCGGCGGAGGCTCCGGTGTACAGGCCGGTGTCGTAGTCGATGCGCAGCACCAGCCGGTCGGAGTGTTCCAGTGCGGCCAGGGCGAGGTCGTACTTGGCCGAGGCGGTGTCCAGGTGCACCACGCGCACGGTGGCTCCGGGCACCGCTTGGACGGCGTCGGTGCGGGGCTGGTGCAGGAACACCGCGCGGTACGCCGGTGCGGTCGCCGGGGGCGGCGGTCCACCGGCGGCGAGCGCCTCCATGGAGTCCAGCACCTGTTCGCCCAGGCGCCGCGCGTGCTCGCCGAACTCCTCGTCGGGGACCATGCGGCTGCGGACCGGGAGCACCCGGGTGAACAGGCCCACGGCGTCCTCGGTGCCGGGCTCGCCGCGGCCGGCGAACGGCATGCCGAGGACGCCGTCCCGCTCGCCGGACCAGGCGTGCAGCAGCAGGCTCCACGCGGCCAGCAGCACGGTGGCGGGCGACACGGCGTGCCGGACGGCGATGTCCCGTACGGCGGCGACGCGTTCTGCGGACAGGGTGCGCTCGGCCCATCCGGCCGTGCCCCGCAGCCGGTCCTCGGCGCGTACGAGGTCGGGCAGCGGTCCGAGGGTGACGGGTTCGTCGGCGAGCAGTTCCTGCCAGTACGCGGTCGGCAGGCGCTCGGCGTCCTCGGTGGCGGGCGGCGACAGCTCGACGGGAGCGACGGCGACGGCGGCCCCGGAGGCATGGGCTCGGTAGGCGGCGAGCAGGTCGGCCGCGACGAGGTCCAAGGTGCGTCCGTCGGCGACGATGTGGTGCACCGTCAGAACGACCAGGGCGCCGTCGTCGTGATGCAGCACCTCGGCGCGCAGCAGGGGCGCGCTGCCCGGGTCCAGGGGGCGCTGCGCCGCCCGCACGGCCTCCTCGATCGCGTCGTCGGAGCGGCACGAGCCGGGTCGTCGTACGACGCCGAGCGGGACCGGTGCCGTCGGCTCCGGGCG
Organism: Streptomyces sp. NPDC086549; assembly: GCF_044746205.1. Taxonomy (NCBI): domain Bacteria; kingdom Bacillati; phylum Actinomycetota; class Actinomycetes; order Kitasatosporales; family Streptomycetaceae; genus Streptomyces; species Streptomyces sp. NPDC086549. The sequence goes on from NZ_JBIVBS010000008.1 coordinate 99,622, forward strand.
GAAGCGGAGTTCACCGTCCTCGGCGTCGAATCGCCCGGCCAGCGCGGGCCGCCGGGCGAGCAGGTCGCCGAGGGCCGGCCGCAGGGCGGCCAGGTCGAGGTCGCCGAGGAACTCCAGGGCCACCGGCACGTTGTAGCGGCCCGACTCCGGCTCGCAGCGGTCCGCGAGCCAGATCTCCGTCTGGGCGGCCGAGACCGGCAGCCCGTCCGCGTGGCCGCTCACGAGCGCTCCTCCGGGGCATCGACCGCAAGCGCCTGCCCCAGCCCGCTCACTGTGGGGTTGCGGAAGAGGACCCGCACGGAGATCCGGCGGCCCAGGGCCGCGCCGAGGTCCCTGACCACCTGGAGGGCGCCCAGGGAGTGCCCGCCGACCTGGAAGAAGTGGTCCTCGTCGGTGAATTCGTCGTGGCCGAGCGCGCCGGCCCAGGCCTGGCGCACCAGTGCGGTGAGCTCGTCGGTGCCGCGTGTCGCGGATTCGGTCGCCGTCACGGCAGTCGTGTCCTTCCGTTCTTCGTCTCGGCCGCGTCCCGCGCGGGACCGGCGCTCGTGCGCTCAGGCGGTTGTCTGCTCGTCGGGCACGAACGCCCGGTAGGTGTCGTCCACGGAGTCCCACAGCCGCGGGAAAAGGCTGCGTTCGGCCATGGCGCGTACGCCCGCCGTGGAATGGCCGCGCAGGCTCTTGGGCAGGTCCTCGCGGGTGTCCGTCGCGGCGGACGGGCCGTCGGCCGGAGCGGTCTCGGGGTGGCCGCCGAGCTGGGACCACACCAGACGCAGGTGGTGGTGCTTCCACGCGGCGACCGCCCCGTCCAGCCTGAGCAGCGCCTGCCGTACGAGGGCGAGGTCGGGGGCCCGGTCCTCGCGGGCCGGCGGTGCCCCGCGGCCCTGCGCCTCGATGAGCCCCCGCACGTCGCCCCCCTCGCGGGCGACGGCGGCCTCCGTCTCCTGCCACAGCGCGACGGCCGCGCGACGCAGGTTGCGGGCGCCGGGCGAGTCGAGACCGGTGGTGTTCTCCGGGAAGGTCTCGCGCATCCGCAGCAGGCTCTCCTGCGGCAGGAAGTCCACGAGCACCTGGAGCGACCGGACAGCGACGTCTCCCATCGCGGCCGCCCGTTCCAGCAGTTGGGCGGCGAGGAGGTAGTCGCGCCCGCGCAGCCCCGCGGCCGCACGGCGCATCTCGTAGTGCATCTCGCACCAGGCGTACTCGGTGATCAGGTGCACCGTCTGGAACAGCCGCTGGTCCGGGTGGACGAGCCCGTCCTCCGGCAGCAGTGCCGACAGGGCGGCGGTGAGCCGGGTGTCCTCTTCGTAGTTGCTGCCCCGGTCGTACTCGTACGCGAAGAGGCGGTTGTTCTCTCCGGGGTTCATCGTCCGGCGGGCCCTTCCGGGCCTGCCGGTCTGCGCTCGCTTGCTCATCGTGGTGGACGCCTCCGGACGGGGGTGCGTGGGCGGGAGCGGGACGTGCGTGGGAGGGAGTGGGCCGCGCGGCGGGAGCGTGCGGCTCAGCCGACCAGGGCGCCGTGCCGGTCCGGGGCCGGGAACAGCCGGTTGTCGAGGACCGCCGCGAGGTAGGGCACGCCCTGGGTGTATCCGGTGCCGGAGCGTTCGCCGATCATCCGTACGGCCAGCCGGTAGTGGGTCTGCTTCCACCGCTGGTGCACGGATTCCAGCCGGTCGGCCGCCGCCCTGAGTGCCGCGTCGTCCGCGGCGTCCGGGCCGTGCGCGGCGATCAGGGCGTGCCAGGTGCCCTGGACGGTGGCCTGTCCGTTCATCACCCGCTCGCGGACCCGGGGTACGGAGGTGTAGGCGGACGAGGCGAGCCGGGCGAGGCTCGGCGTGGAGCACAGCGACTCGAAGGTCTTGTAACCGGCCGACTGGATGGCGCTCGCCCCCTCGGTGAATTCCCGGAAGATCCGGAAGGCCTCGGGCCGCATGGTCGCCAGCAGGGAGAACAGGGGCAGGGATTCCTTGAGCACCTCGGCCACGGCGCCGACGAGTTCCGCGGCCTCCGCCGGCCGGTTCCCGTCGAGCCGCCGTACCGCCGTGGCCAGGGCGGACGACATGAAGGTGAACGTCGTCTCGAACGCCTGGAGGGTGCGCAGGAACAGGTACTCGTCGTGCAGGACGTACACCGGCTGCACACTCGCCGTCAGCATCAGGGCCTGTTCCGGCGTGGCGGTGCGCAGGATCTCCGCCGCCAGCGGGCCGCCGGGGGTACGGCCCGGGACGGCGGCGATCGCCGCGGCGTCCACGACTCCCGCGGGCAGCGCGCGCAGGGCGGCGGGCTCCATCGCCCGTACGGCCAACCTGGCCCGCTTGGCCACGAGTTCGGGCGACGGTGGCATGTCGTGCGGGGCGCCCGGGGTGTCGGACAACGCCCGCTGCTCGAACCGGATCAGATCGGCGAGGAGGAACAGCAGCACCTCGTCGCGTGACCGGAGCGCCTCGCGCCAGTCGGCCGCGGCGGGCCGGTGCAGCAGGCACAGGGCGGTGTAACTGGGGTAGTCGTAGCGGTCGTCGTGCTTGTCGAGGACGACGTCGAGGAACCTGCGCAGGAAGGACGGTCCGTCCTGGCCCTCGGACGTGGGCAGCCGGTCGCGAACCTCACTGAGCAGGTCGAGGAGTTCGGTCGCCAGGAAGTGCTTGCCGACCGACCGCAGGTGCCCGAGAACCCTGCTGTAGGGGAACTCCGCGGGCTTGCCGGGCACCGCCCAGGCGAGGAGTTCCTCGACGACGTCGGCGGAGGCGGGAACCGCGGCCGACGGGAGGATCGCCGGAGCGGATTCCGTGGAACTCATCAGGAATTCCAGGAGGTTGACACGGCAGAGGTCCGGGATATGTCCCTGACCCGGAGTCGGGTAATTCGAGAGACCATGAATGGGTGTCCTTTACTCGGGGACGGCTCGCGACCGCGATCGCTTTCTGAAAAGAGATCCTCCGTCGGTCGCGCCGAACTCCCAAGTCACCAATATCCGGTCACGCCGACTCGGTCACGCCGATTCGGTAACGCGTGTACGGTCCCGGGATCACGTGACAATTTCCTGCCGGAAAGAGGTTCAGCTTCCAACGAGTGAATCCGGCGATTCGGTGGGGGACGGCCGTCGCGGGAGGGGGAAAGCCATCCTGCACACCCGACAACCGATGGCAGGGAGCGTCCCGATGCCGAAGTTCCTCATCCAGGCCACCTACACACCCGAGGGCACCATGGGGCTGCTCAGGGAGGGCGCGAGTGGCCGCCGGGCCGCCGTCGACCAGGTCGTCACCGACCTCGGTGGCGAGGTCGAGGCCATGTACTACGCCTTCGGGGAGGACGACGTCGTCATCATCATCGACCTCCCCGACCCGGTCTCCATGGCCGCCGTCAGCCTCGCCGTCAAGGCCAGCGGCGCGCTCCGCACCCGGGCCACCCCTCTCCTCACCCTCGACGAGATCGACGAGGCCGCCCGCCGGCAGGTCGCCTTCCGCACCCCCGGCGCGTAGACGTAGCCCATACGAATGAGTTGACGGCGCCGCAGGGTGAACGTCGGGACTCGGAGCATCGCGCCGACGGCGGCATGCCCCTCGCGACGACTAGCGTCGACTCTCGTGTTGCTCAGCTACGCCTTTGTGAACCTGAAGCCCGGAGTGGGGAAGACGACCAGCGCGGTCTGGTTGGCTCACGCACTTCACGAGTCGGGGAACCCACCGTTGCTGGTGGACAGTGACCCCGCCTCCTCCGCACTGCGCTGGAGCGAACTGGCAGGCGGCTTCCCGTTTCCGGTGGTCGCCCTTCCGGTGGGTGACGTGCACCGCCGGGTGAACGACTTCCTCGGGAACCGGAAAGCCGTGGTGTTCGACGCCCCGCAACTCGAGGACCACGCGCACATCGCCCGGAGCATCATGCGGTACGCGAGCGAGTGGATCGTACCGGTGACGCCGGCTCCCATCGAGCTCGATCGCATGGCGCCCATCGGCGGCGAGATGGGCGACATGCAGTCCTTGCGTGCCCAGCCGGCCCGCGCCGCCGTCCTGCTGAACCGCACGAATCGTCCGGACGCCACGCGCACCGGTCCCGATGCCGATGCCCGCGAGGCCCTCACCGAGCGCGGCTTCGACGTGTTGTCGACCCATATTCCGCGACTCGACTTGTACGCCCAGTCATTCGGCAGCCCGGTCCAGGTCAAAGGCTCGGCCTACATGGACCTCGCAAACGAGCTCATCAAGCGTCAGGACCCGCGATGAATCAGCGCAAGGACACCTACCGGGCCGCATTGCAGCGCGAACCGCAGGCCGCGCCGTCCCGTCCGGCCAAGGTCACCCATCTGCACACCCGATACGTCCGAGTGACCATCGAGCTCTCCCCCGCCCTGTCCCGCGACGTGACCCGCTGGGCGGCAGCGCCCGTTTCCGCGCTCGGGAGCGTCGGTGCCGCCGTACTGCGCCCCCTGACAAGCTGGGGCACGGTGGCGGACGCGGTGGTGGAGGCCTCGTCACTGGTGGGCGACATGATCCGGCCCCGGTCGAGGCACCCTCGCCCCTAGAGCCTCCAAGATGCCGGACGCCGGCTCCGGGGCCCGGGCGGGCCGTCGTCCGCGCCCGGGCCCCGGAGCCGCCTACATGGCCTGGCCAGGACCGGAGAGTCTCCTGCGTCGCATGTACGCGACCGCGATGGTGAGGGACAACCCGACGATCGCGGAGGAGACGGAGGACACCGCCACCCAGTCCGTTCCGTCGTCGGACCCCACGACGGCCCAGAGGCCCGCGAGGACCGCCGCGGCGGTCAGCCCCAGGCCGATGACGGCGGCGATGACCTTTCGGGCACGCCCGGGGTCGGGTACGGGCTGATCGTGGCGCAGCTCCGCCCAGTGGCGGGCGGCCTCATGTCTCTCCCGCCGCCGTTGCACGGCCGCGCGGATCCGGAGGCCCGCCGTGGCAGCGCCGCCCAGCACCGCGGCGGCGGAGGGGATCCACCACGTCTCGGCGAGGAGCAGCAGGACCGCGATGAACCCGGTCGTGCTCCAGCCACTGAGACAGGCCGCCGCGGCGCTGCGCCGGGACGCGGGCCGGTCGGCCCCCGCGCGCAGGTCCGCGAGCGCCGGCAGGTACCAGACGCAGCCGGACACTGTCGTGGCCGCGCATCCGAGGGCGAGAACGGCTTGGGGCATGGTCTACTTCGCCGCCTCGAGCGCGGCGATCTCCGGATGGTGCAGGTCGAACGCCGGGGACTCGCTGCGAATGCGCGGGAGCTGCACGAAGTTGTGGCGCGGCGGCGGGCAGGACGTGGCCCACTCCAGTGAACGGCCGTAGCCCCACGGGTCGTCGACCTCGACCTTCTTGCCGTACTTCGCGGTCTTCCAGACGTTGTAGAAGAACGGCAGGATCGACAGGCCCAGCAGGAACGCCCCCATCGTGGACAGGGTGTTGAGGGCGGTGAAGCCGTCGGCGGCGAGGTAGTCGGCGTAGCGGCGGGGCATGCCCTCGGCGCCCAGCCAGTGCTGGACCAGGAAGGTGAGGTGGAAGCCGATGGTGAGGGTCCAGAAGGTGATCTTTCCGAGGCGCTCGTCGAGCATCTTGCCGGTGAACTTCGGCCACCAGAAGTGGAATCCGGCGAACATCGCGTACACGACGGTGCCGAAGACCGTGTAGTGGAAGTGCGCGACGACGAAGTACGAGTCGGAGAGGTGGAAGTCCATCGGGGGTGAGGCCAGAATGACGCCCGTCAGGCCGCCGAAGACGAACGTGATCAGGAAGCCCGTGGTCCACAGCATCGGGGTCTCGAACGAGAGCGACCCCTTCCACATGGTGCCGATCCAGTTGAAGAACTTCACTCCGGTCGGCACGGCTATGAGGAAGGTCATGAAGGAGAAGAACGGCAGCAGCACCCCGCCCGTGACGTACATGTGGTGCGCCCACACCGTCACCGACAGACCCGCGATCGCGATGGTCGCGGCGATCAGGCCCATGTAGCCGAACATCGGCTTGCGGGAGAAGACCGGGATCACCTCGGAGACGATGCCGAAGAACGGCAACGCCAGGATGTACACCTCGGGATGTCCGAAGAACCAGAACAGGTGCTGCCACAGCAGCGCGCCGCCGTTGGCCGAGTCGAAGACGTGGCTGCCGAACTTGCGGTCGCATTCGAGCGCGAACAGGGCCGCGGCCAGGACCGGGAACACGATCAGGATCAGAAGTGCCGTCAGCAGGACGTTCCATACGAAGATCGGCATGCGGAACATGGTCATGCCGGGTGCGCGCATACAGACGATCGTGGTGATGAAGTTGACCGCACCCGCGATCGATCCGAACCCGGACAGGGCGACACCCATGATCCACAGGTCGGCGCCGAGGCCCGGCGAGTGCACGGCGTCCGACAGCGGCGCGTACAGGAACCACCCGAAGTCGGCCGCTCCGCCCGGGGTGAGGAAGCCGAACGCCGCGATCGACGAGCCGAACAGGAAGAGCCAGTAGGCGAGCATGTTCAGGCGCGGGAAGGCGACGTCGGGCGCGCCGATCTGCAGCGGCATGATCCAGTTCGCGAAGCCCGTGAACAGCGGCATGGCGAACATCAGCAGCATGATCGAGCCGTGCATGGTGAACGCCTGGTTGAACTGCTCGCTCGACATGATCTGCAGGCCGGGGCGCGCCAGTTCGGCACGCATCAGCAATGCCATCACACCGCCGACGATGAAGAATACGAACGCGGTGACCAGGTACATCGTCCCGATCTTCTTGTGGTCGGTGGTGGTCAGCCACTCCGTCCACGCGGGCCGCCCGCCGGCCGGCTGGTCAGTCCGCCCCGGTGTCACCGCGGCCACGGGGGCCGCCGCGCTCCTCGACCGCACGGTCTCCACCTGCTGTTCTTGCGTATCGCCCACCGGACGACGCCCTCCTTTTGTGCCTTGTGGAGGCGAGCCGCGAAATGCCGTGGTGCAGGTACGGACCCGGCCGTTCTGGCCGTCCCGGCCGCCGCCTCATGATCGTCGGAGGGGTACCCGGGGCCGATAGGGCCGAACGGTCCCTGCACCGGTGACGGAGGGGGTCCAACGGCCCCACTTGGTTTGTAGACTCCTCTCCCTGCCTTCGCTTCGGGGGGAAGGCGAGCAGACCTGCCACTGGAGACCACGTGGTGCGCAAAGGCGTCGGCGACCTGCCCGCCCCGCTGCGGCGGGCGCTCGCTCTGGCTCAACAGGGGTACGAGGCGCGGGCGCGCTTCGACAGCGGTGCGGGCGGCGCCGAGGCGCTGGGGGAGGCCGTCCGGGCGGTGCGGGAGGCGCTCGCCGAGCCGGTGCACGATCCGCGGCTGCGGGCGGTTCTGGACAGCTCACTGGCCTCGCACCTGTACCACCGCTGGCGGCTGACGGGCGACGCGGATGCGCTGGCCGAGGCGGTCACGCTGGGGCGGACGGCGGCGCGTGGCCCGCACCCCGACCCCCTCGAACCGCACCGCAACCTGTGCGCCGCGCTCACCGCCCTCTTCGAGACGACGACCGAACTCGCCCTGCTCGACGAGGCGGCCGGGCACGGCCGTACCGCGGTGACCCTGAGCCCGCCCGGAAGTCCGGCGCGGGCGGGCTGCCTGTCCAATCTGGCCGCGGTACTGCACCGCCTCCACCAGTTCCGTCCCGATCCGGGGCTGCTCGACGCGGCGGTCACCGCCGAACGGGGGGCGCTGGAGTGTGTCCCGGCCGGCGACCCGGCCCGCCCCCGCTTCCAGCACAACCTGGCAACGCATCTGCGGGCCCGCTACGACGCCACCCGCGACCTCGACGCGCTGGAGGAGTCCTGTGCCCTCGCCCGTGCGGCGGCCGACGCCTCGGACAACCCGATGCACCTGGTGTCCGCGGCCGGCGCCCTCCTCACCCGCTACCTCGCCCGCGGCCGACTCGCCGACGCCCACGAAGCACTGGCGCTGGAGGAACGGGCCCTGGCCGCCACGGCCCCCGGCGACCCGCATCGCCCCGCCTTTCTCAACATGACCTCCGCCACGCTGAGCCGTATCGCCGAACGCACCGGCGAGCCGCAATGGGCGCGCCGGGCCGTGGCCGCCGGCGAAGAGGCCGTCGCCGGCACCCCGCCGCACCACATCGACCGGCCCAGTCACCTCCACAACCTGTCGCTGCATCAGGCGGCGCTCTTCCGCCTCACCGGCGACGTCGACTCGCTGCGCGCCTGCGTGGTCTCCGTCCGACGTGCCCTCGACGCGCTGCCGCCGGCCCATCCGGACCGTGGCGGCTGCAGTTCGGTGCTCGTGGAAACCCTGGTGACGCTGTACGACCACACCCGGGAGCCCGGTCCGGTCGACGACGCGGTCCGGGCGGCGCGAACGGCCCTGGACGAGGGGCCCACCGACGGCGCGCAGCGCGGCCCGTGTCTCAACAACCTGAGCATCGCCCTGCACGCGAGGTACGGGCTCGATCGCGACCCCGCCCACCTGCGGGAGGCGGTGGAGGCGGCCCGGGAGGCGGTGCGTGTCGCGGGTGACGACCCGCGCCTCCCGCTCTATCTGGGCTCGCTGTGCGCGGCGCTGCGCGATCTGAGCGCGGTGACCGGCGGCGACCGGGACGTACTGCGGGAACTGGCCGCGGCCGCCCGCCGTGCCCTGGACCACACCCCGCCGGACTCCCCGGACCGGGTCAGGCGCACGGGTGAACTCGCCTGGGCCCTGCTGCTGTTGGCCTCCGCCGACGGCGACGCGGCCGGGGCCGCCGTGCGGGAGGCGGTCTCCCTGACCCGGCATGCCCTCGCGTCCGTCCCACCCGGCCACCCGGCACAGGCCGGACTCGCCCTGACCCTGGGCTCGGCACTGACCGCCCCGCCCTCCCACACGTCCGCGCCGCACCTCACAGAGGCGACCGCCGTGCTGGCGAAAGGAGCGGCAGCGGCCGCCTCCCCGCCGCAAGACCGGCTGGAGTCTGCCCGTGCCCTGTCCCGGCTCCACACGGCGCTGGGCGACCCTGGCGCCGCGCTGGCCGCCGTCGAGCAGGCCGTCGACCTGCTGCCCTGCGTCGCGCCCCGGCATCTGGCGCGCGTCGGCCGGGAGCACGGCCTGGAACGGCATCCCGGTCTGCCGCAGGAGGCGGTGGCCGCGGCCCTCGCCGCCGGCCGGCCCGGCCGTGCGGTGGAGCTCCTCGAACGCACCCGGGGCCTGCTGCTCGGCGAGATCATCGAGGCCAGGGGTGCCCCGGTGTCGCTGCCGCCGCCGCTGGCGACGGAGTTCGTACGGCTGCGCGCCCTGATGGCGGAACCCGCCGAGCCGCCGGGGGACGGGCTGCGGATCCTGGCCGCGGCGGAGGAGCGCCGGACGCTGGTCACGCACTGGAACGATCTGCTGGAGCGCATCCGGCGCACCCCGGGCCACGCGGACTTCCTACGGCCCCCCGAACTCCCGGACCTGCTGGAGGCGGCGGACGGCCCGGTCGTCATGGTCGTCGACGGTCCGTCCGGGGGCCATGCCCTGATCGTCGGCTCCGGAAGCGGGCCCGGCACAGTCGGCGTCGTACCCCTGCCCGGGCTCACCTTCGGCATCGCCCACCACTGGGCGGCCCGCCTGCGCGAACCCCTGGACCGGGGCGAGCCGATGGACCACCAGGACCTCATGGGGCTGCTCTCCTGGCTGTGGGAAGCGGTCGCCGAGCCGGTGCTCACGGCTCTCGACCCGGCACCCGGTTCCCGCCTGTGGTGGTGCCCCACGGGGCCACTGGCCCTGCTGCCCCTGCACGCGGCCGGGCGGTACGGGCAGGAAGGGTCGGCCTGCTCCGTCCTCGACCGGGTGGTGTCGTCGTACACCCCGACTCTGCGGGCCCTGGGGTACGCGCGCTCGCGGCCGGCGGGCTCCGCTGCCGGGCTGGGGGAGGCGCTGGTGGTCGCCGTACCGGATCCGGGTCGGCACAGTCCGCTGCCGGCTGCGCTCCGGGAGGCGGAGACGGTCGGACGCAGGCTGTCCGGAACGAGGGTGCTGAGCGCGACCGGGGCCGACCGGGAGACTGTGCTGCGCGCACTGCCCCGACGCCCGGTGGCGCACTTCGCCTGCCACGGGGTCGGCGACGCGGTGTCCCCCGCGGGCAACGGAGTCCTGCTGGCCGACGGCGTGGCGCTGACGGTGGCGGCGGTGGCCGGTCTCGATCTGCAGGATGTGACGCTCGCCTATCTGTCCGCCTGCGGCACGAGCGAGACGCGGATCGGTCTCGCGGACGAGTCGGTGCACCTGGCTTCGGGCTTCCAGATCGCCGGCTACCCGCAGGTGATCGGCAGCCTGTGGAGCGTGCCGGACACCGCCTCGGCCCGGCTGGCCGACAGCTTCTACGCCCACGCGACCGAGGACGGCCGACTGCTCCCGTCCCGCGTACCCGGTGCCCTTCACCGGGCGGTGGCCGAGGCCCGCCACCGCTATCCGGACCACCCCGAACTGTGGGCGGCGTTCGTCCACCACGGCGCCTGAGCGGAACCCCGTACTCCAACACAGCGCCGTGGTCCCGGCGTTGGGAGTTGTTCGAGGTGTCGGACATTGTTCGAAACCTCTTGACGCTGCACCGGACGCCGACTGACACTCACGCAACACGACGTCACACAGCCGTAACAGCAGGGCGCCCGCGGCTCCCTCATCAGCCATGCCCCAAGCCATGTCCCAAGCCATGTCACATGTCTCAGCAGGGAAAATCGACATGACGTACAACGCACGTCCACGCGGTCGCGCGAGACGTTGGGCGGGCCGTCTCGCCGGACTGACCACCGCGTCACTGCTCCTCGGCCTGGCCGGGCCCGCCGCCCCCGCACAGGCGGCGGAGAACGCGGACATCACCGACGGTCTCGCCCTCTGGTACAAGCTCGACGCCGCCTCCGGCAGTGCCGTCACCGACGCCTCCGGCAACGGCCGGGACGGCACGGTCAGCGGCACCGCCGACTGGTCCGGCACCGGTCAGGGGCTCGCCTTCAACGGGTCCGACACCTACATCAAGGTGCCGGACGACATCCTGAAGGGCATGGACGCGATCACCGTCTCGATGGACGTGCTGATCGATTCCGCCCAGACCACGCCGTACTTCGTCTACGGCTTCGGCAACTCCAGCGGCAGCAGCGGGAACGGCTACCTGTTCACCACGGGCAACGGCTTTCGGACCTCGGTCGCGACCGGCAACTGGTCCACGGAGCAGACCACCAAGCCCGCCGACGCGCACAATCTGAGCCGTTCGGTGTGGAAGCACGTCACCTACACCCAGTCCGGCACCACCGGAGTGCTCTACGAGGACGGTGTGGAGGTCGGCCGCAACTCGTCGGTCACCATCACCCCCGGAGCCATCGGCTCCGGCACCACCACCGCCAACTACATCGGCAGGTCGGTCTACTCCGGCGACAAGCTCTTCAAGGGCAGGATCCGCGACTTCCGGGTGTACGACCGGGCGCTCGCCGGCTCCGAGGTCGAGCAGCTCGCCCTCCCCGTCGCCACCCAGGGCGTCGCCGACGACAAGGCGGCCCTGAGCCTCGGTGACACCAGCACCGTGACCGCCGACCTGGACCTGCCGAAGACCGGCACCGCGGGCGGCTCCGCCATCAGCTGGTCCAGCGACAACCCCGCCGTCGTCTCGGACAGCGGCAAGGTGACCCGTCCCGCCGCCGGTTCACCCGACGGCCACACCACGCTCACGGCCACCCTGAAGAAGGGCACGGTCACCGACACCAGGACCTTCGACGTGACCGTTCTCGCCGCCTTCGACGACGCCACCGCCACCCGCCGGGCCGCCGACGCGCTGACCGTCCACAACCTCGACGACGTCCGCGGCAACCTCACCCTCCCCGCCGACGGCGCCCACGGCACGACCATCACCTGGTCCTCCGCCGCCCCGGACGTCATCTCCGCCGACGGAGTGGTCCACCGCCCCGCGCACGGCGCCGGCGCCACCACCGTCGACCTGACCGCGACGGTCACCAAGGGCGAGGCGAGCGCGACCCGCGTCCTGACCGCCCAGGTGCCCGAACTCCCCGCCGGGGAAGCCCTCAAGGGCTATGTGTTCAGCTACTTCACCGGCGAGGGCACCGCCGACGGCGAACAGCTCCACGCCGCCCTCAGCAAGGGCAACGACCCTTTGCACTGGCGGGAGTTGAACGACGGCAAGCCGGTCCTCACCTCCACTCTCGGCGAGCAGGGCCTGCGCGACCCGTTCATCATCCGCTCCCCCGAGGGCGACAAGTTCTACCAGATCGCCACCGACCTCAGGATCTACGGCAACGGCGACTGGGACGCCGCCCAGCGCACCGGCAGCAAGTCCATCATGGTCTGGGAGTCCACCGACCTCGTCCACTGGACGAACCAGCGGCTGGTGAAGGTCTCGCCCGACAGCGCCGGCAACACCTGGGCACCGGAGGCCTTCTACGACACCGAGCTCGGCGAGTACGTGGTCTTCTGGGCGTCCAAGCTGTACGACAACGAGGCGCACTCGGGCGACACGTACAACCGGATGATGTATGCGACCACCCGTGACTTCTACACCTTCAGCGAGCCCAAGGTGTGGATCGACCGCGGCTGGTCGGTCATCGACTCCACGATGATCCAGCACGACGGGACGTACTATCGCCTGTCCAAGGACGAGCGGAACAACACCTCCTCCACGCCCGACAGCAAGTTCATCTTCGAGGAGAAGAGCGACTCCATCCTCGCCCCGTCCTGGGACGCGGTCGCCGAGGGCATCGGCAAGGGCACGATGAGCGCGGCCGAGGGTCCGCTGGTGTTCAAGTCCAACACCGAGGAGAAGTGGTACGCGTTCCTGGACGAGTTCGGGGGCCGCGGCTACATCCCGTTCGAGACCACGGACCTCGACTCCGGCAACTGGACACCGTCGACCGGCTACGACCTGCCGGCCAGGCCCCGCCACGGCACCGTCCTGCCCGTCACCCAGGCCGAGTACGACCGGCTGCTGCGCGCCTACCAGCCCGACCAGTCGGTGGACAGCGTCGAGAGCGTGAAGGTGAGGACGAAGACCGGCCAGGCTCCGGTCCTGCCGGCCACCGTGATCGCCAGGTACGCCGACGGGGTCGACCGGCCCGTGGCCGTCACCTGGGACGACGTCCCGGCCTCGGCATACGCGCAGACCGGGACCTTCACCGTGACCGGCAGCCTGCCGGACGGCGCCGCGATCCCGGTCCGGGCCGAGGTCACCGTGTCGGAGGAGGGCCCCGACGTCCCGGCCGACCTGCTCCTGCACTACGGCTTCGACGAGACGTCCGGCAACATCGCCGTCGACTCCAGCGGCCACGGCTACCACGGCACGTACGTCCGCACGCCCGGGTTCGGTACGGGTGTCAAGGGCGGCTCCTTCAAGATGTCCGGGGACGCCACCAGTTCGCCGTACGTGAAGATCCCGAACGGCGTGCTCAAGAACGCCGACAGCGTGACCGTGTCGACGTACGCCAAGTGGAAGGGCGGCGACAACTTCCAGTGGCTGTTCGGGCTGGGCCCCGACAGCGACAAGTACCTCTTCGCCACCCCGTCCAACGGTGGCTCCAGCCTCTACTCAGCCATCACCACGGCGAGTTGGTCGGCGGAGTCGAAGCTGACGGCCGGCTCGCGGCTCACGCCCGGCGAGTGGCGGCACGTCACCGTCACCCTCGACGGCTCGACCGGCACGATGGTCCTCTACGTCGACGGCATCCAGGTCGCCCGCACGACGACCACCATCAAGCCGTCCCAGCTGTACGACGCCGACAAGGACTACACCGGGTACATCGGCCGTTCCCTGTACTCGGCCGACCCGTACTTCGGCGGCGAGGTCGACGACTTCCGCATCTACGACCGGGCCCTTTCGGCCGCCGAGGTGATGGAGCTCAGCGGCAACACGGCCGGTATCGCCAAGGCGACACAGTCAGGTCTGAAGGTCGACGCCATCGTCGACGACGCGGACAGCAAGATCACGCTGCCCATGACCGAAGGCACCGATCTCACCTCTCTGGCACCGGAGTTCACCCTCGCCCACGGCGCCGCCATCAACCCGGCCTCCGGCAGCGTCCAGGATTTCAGCAAGCCGGTGACGTACGAGGTGATGGGCTCCGACGGCAAGAAGCGCACCTGGACGGTCTCGGCTCTCATCATGAAGAGTCCGGTGCTGCCGGGGCTCAACGCCGACCCGAACATCGTGCGTTTCGGCGACACCTTCTACATCTACCCGACCACCGACGGTTACGACGGCTGGAGCGGCACCCAGTTCAAGGCGTACTCCTCCACCGACCTCGTCCACTGGACGGACCACGGCGTCATCCTCGACCTGGGACCTGCCGTCAGCTGGGCGGACAGCAGGGCCTGGGCGCCGACGATCGCCGAGAAGGACGGGAAGTACTACTTCTACTTCTGCGCCGACGCGAACATCGGCGTGGCGGTCTCCGACTCACCGACCGGCCCGTTCAAGGACGTCCTGGGCAAGCCGCTGCTCAAGGCGGGCCAGTACAGCGGTCAGATGATCGACCCTGCCGTGTTCACCGACGACGACGGGCAGTCGTACCTCTACTGGGGCAACGGCCACGCATACGTGGTCCCGCTCGACGACGACATGGTCTCCTTCGACGCCTCGAAGGTCACCGACATCACCCCCGCCGGCTACAACGAGGGCTCCTTCGTCATCAAGCGCCACGGCACCTACTACTTCATGTGGTCGGAGAACGACACCCGGGACGAGAACTACCGCGTCGCCTACGCCACCGGCCCCTCCCCCACCGGCCCCTGGACCGAGCACGGGGTGATCCTGGAGAAGGATCTCTCCCTCGGCATCAAGGGCACCGGCCATCACTCGGTCGTCCACGTGCCGAACACCGACGACTGGTACATCGCCTACCACCGGTTCGCCATCCCCGGCGGCGACGGCACCCATCGCGAAACGACCGTCGACAAGCTGGAGTTCGACTCCGACGGTCTGATCAAGAAGGTCGTCCCCACCCTGACCGGTGTCGACCCGGTGACCATCGTCCACGCCGGCCCGGACGCCGACGGCACAGAGGGCGACGCGATCGGGCTGAACGGCACGGTCTCCGGGGCCGGCAGCCCGAAGTGGACGGTCGAGCGGGGAGCACCCTGCGCCTTCGCCGACTCCGGCGCGGCGCAGACCGCGATCACCTGCACCGACGACGGCACCTACACGGTCACCCTCACCGGCGGCCGCAGCAGCGACACCGCAACCGTCGAGGTGACCGACGCGGCGCCCGCCATCACCTCCGCCGCGGGTCCGCGGACACCGGTGCCGGTCGGCAGGCGCGCGGTCGTCACGGCCGAGTTCACCGACCCGGGTACAGGTGACAGCCACACCTGCGCGGTCGACTGGAAGGACAGCACCGAGCCGCGGCCCGGCACCGTCACCGGCTCCAGCTGCCATGCCGAGCACACCTATGCCAGGGCAGGCATCCACCGCCCGGTGATCACCGTCACCGACGACGAGTCGGCCTCGGACAGCAAGACCCTCCCCGAGCTGATCGTCTACGACCGCGCCGCCGGGCCCGCGCTCGGCACCGGCATCTTCACCTCACCGGCGGGCGCCTGTCCCGCCAGACCCGAACTGACCGGCAGGGCGTCCTTCTCCTTCACCGCGTACTACACGAGGGGAGCCACGGTCCCCGCAGGAATGGCGTACTTCGAATTCGGCCCGGCCAGGCTGAAGTTCCGCTCGACCGACTCCGACTGGCTGGCGGTCACCGGATCCCGGGCCGTGTACCAGGGCTCCGGCACGGTCGACGGCACCGGCGGCTACGGCTTCCGAATCACCGCCACCGACGGCCCGGACACCTTCCGCATCAAGATCTGGAAGAAGTCCACCGGTGACGTCGTCTACGACAACCTCACCGGCGCCAGGCCGATCGGCATCATCACCGTCGGCAACCGCTGACGGCCGACGCGGCGACCACGACGAGCCGTGCCCGGGGGCGGTCCCGGGCACGGCTCGCGGTCATTGCGTCTCCGTCGTCGTCTTGTACGCCTCGTGTCGCACATCGGGGTGCGGGTGCCCACGCAGGAGGCGCAGCAGCGACCGGGCCAGCAGTTCTGCGCGCTCGGCCATCAGCAGCGGCTCCGACGCCAGCTGTCCGGCGAGCGCTTCGAGAACCTCGGGGCGCTCGTCCGCGCCGTAGCCGGGTGACACCAGGGTCCGCAGTCGCTGCAGTGCCGGCCGGTCCCGGTTCTCCAGCGCATCGCAGTCGCCGTCGGGCCCGTGCATCGCGGCCAGCAACTCGGCGACCGCACCATGGAGCACACTGCCCGGCGCCGCACCGCCGACGGGATGCGGCAGCTCGGAGAATGCCAGGTCGCGCAGCACCCACGCCGCGTACCGCCAGAGCGTGCGGGCGCCGAGATCGCACACGGTACGGGAGAGCCGGACAGCGAGTTCGGGATCGTAACGGCACCAGACACCCACGGCCAGCAGCGTGGTGTAGCTCACGGATCCGTCGGGCGCCAGGTACGTGTCATACGCGGCGCCGACGACGGGGGCATACTCACGGCGGTGCGCGTCGGCCAGCTCCCAGGGTGTGACCGCCACGAGGGCCTCGCGTACGGCCAGGGCGTCGTCGCGTGCGGCGTCCGCGAGGAGGTGCCGGGCCGCGGGCTCACGGAGCAGCGGTGGCAGCGCGCGGACGACCGCGGACCGCACGTCCGGGTGCTGGTCGGCGGCGTGGAAGGCGTCCGCCAGCAGGGCCGACGCCTGCCTCGGCGGCAGGAAGCGGGCCGCGAGCCGTACGGCCTCCTTGCGGGAGGTCACCTTCGCGGGCTGCTCCCCGGTCAGCAACGCGCCCAGTGAGAGGGCGAGTTCGGACGGGGCGGTGAAGCGTGCGGCACGTGCCGCCGCGTACACGGCGACCCGAGCGCGTTCTCGGCGTGGTCCAGCACCGGGTCGGGATGCCTGCTCGCGAGCCTCGGCCAGCAGTCGACGGCGTGCGCGAGACCGGGCAGCTCCCTTGACACGAAGGAGGTGGAGCAGGCCGGCAGCAGTCGCGCAGCCTCGGTGTCGCCCCACTCCGCGCGAAGCCGCGGCACCAGCCGCTCCGCGAGTGCGGTACGGCCGCCGGAGGCGAACAGGCGGGCCAGCCGGTGCCGCAGCGCGGCCGGTGCGTCGTCGTACGCCGCCTCCACCGCCCGGTCCGGCACGGGCAGGACGCGTGCGGCGCGCAGGGCGTATCCGGCGACGACGGGGGCGGGGTCGGCCAGCCGCTCCGCGAGGAACCCGGCGTCCCGTCCGACGAAGGCTGCCAGCGCCGCGAGCCTCCGCGCGTACGGCCCACGCGAGTCCAGGTCCGCGAGAAGCGGGGTGAGTTGCCCGTCGTCCGCGAGCCGGCGGGCAGTCCTCGCGGTCAGGGAGAGGCGCTCCGGGAACGACAGCGGTTCGAGTGCGGAGACCAACTGCTCCGCAGTGGTCGGCATGCGGCGATTGTGCCCGGGCAGATCCGTTCACGCGATCGATTATGAAGCGACCCCCGCTCCAAACCGTTTGATGCGTGGATGACCGGCGGCGATGATGCGTGCGTTGTCGAACAGGTGGGGGCGCTGTGAGTCTGGGAACGGTCGCGGTGACAGGTGCGGCGGGGAACATCGGTTCCGTGGTACGGGAGGCCCTGCGGCGCGACGCGGCGCGATTGATCCTGCTCGACCGTGTGCCGCTTCGGCCGGAGGCCGAGAACGAGGACGTGCACACCGTGGACCTGCGGGACCCGGTGGCCGTGGAGGCGGCGCTCGCGGGGGCCGACAGCGTGCTTCATCTGGGCGGTGTGCCGGACGAGGCGCCACTCGATGAGTTGCTTCAGGCCAACGTGCTCGGTACGCACAACGTTCTGGAGTCGGCGCGGCGCACGGCGATCAAGCGGGTGGTGCTGGCCGGCAGCAACCGTGTGACCGGCTTCTACCCCGTCGCGCATCTCACCGGACCGCGGGAGCCGGCGCGCCCCGACGGGCTCTACGGGGTGAGCAAGGTGGCCGTCGAGGCCCTCGGGCAGTTGTACGCCGACAAGTTCGGGCTGTCCGTGATCTGCCTGCGCATCGGCAGCTTCGAGCATGCGCCCACCGAGCCCCGGCATCTGGCGACCTGGCTGAGCCCGCGCGACGCCGTCGGCTACATCCGGGCCGCTCTGACCGCGCCCCCCTCCACCCGCTTCGCCGCGGCATACGCCGTCTCCGCCAACACGCGCCGCTTCTGGGAACTCCCCACACCGGCGGTACTCGACTACACCCCCGTCGACGACGCCGAACTCCACGCCGGGAACATCCCCGGCGCGGACCTCCCGGCCGACCCCGCCGCACCCCAGGCCGGCGCCTACGCCCTGCCCGAGTTCACCCTGAGGCACCTCCGCCCCTGACGCACACGCCGCTCGCCGGGGATCAGATCCAGGAATCCAGCCACATCCGCGCGTGCCAGCTGGAATACGGGATCGTCATACCGGTGTACAGAGGGAAGAAATAGATGAAGTTCCAGATGATGAGCAGCACCAGGGTTCCCCCGGCCATCGCTCCTCGGGTCCGGCGCGTCCTGCTCGACCCCGGCGGCCCCAGCAGGGCACCCACCATCATCGTCACCGCCAGGCACAGGTACGGCACGAAGCTGACCGCGTAGAAGGAGAAGATCGTACGGTCCTGGTAGGCGAACCACGGCAGATATCCAGCGCTCGCCGCACACAGGACGGCGCCCGCGCGCCAGTCGCGGCGCATCGCCCACCGGTAGAGCAGATACACGAGTGCGCAGCATGCCGACCACCACAGCAGCGGCGTACCGAGGGCGAGGATCGCCCGGGAACAGCCGGACGCCGCATGGCAGCCGTCCTGTCCGAGTCTCGGCGCCTGGTAGTAGTACGAGACGGGGCGGCCCTGGACCAGCCAACTCCACGGGTTGGACTGGTAGGGGTGGGGGGTGTGCAGCCCTATGTTGAACCGGTAGACCCCGTACTCGTAGTGCCACAGGCTGCGCAGGGGTGCCGGGATCCACGACCAGGGGCCGCCGTGGTCGTCCGCCCAGTGCCGGTCGTAGCCCTTGTCGGTCAGGAACCAGCCGGTCCAGGTCGACAGATAGGTCACCAGCGCGACCGGGACGATGGACAGCACCGACCAGCCGAGGTCCTTGCGCAGCACGGACCGGTAGGGGTGGCGTGCTCCGGCGACGCGGCGGGAGCCGACGTCCCACAGCACGGTCATGACCATGAAGAAGGCAAGGAAGTACAGGCCGTTCCACTTGCAGGCGGCCGCCAGTCCCAGGAAGAGGCCGGCCGCGATGCGCCAGGGACGCGGTCCCGTCCCGGCGCGGTCGCCGGTGTCCTGGTCGGGACCGGCGAATCCGCCCTCGCCCACCGGCAGAGCCGCGGCCAGCCGGGCTCGCGACCGGTCCCGGTCGATCAGCAGGCACCCGAAGGCCGCCAGCGCGAACACCATGACGACGAGGTCCAGCAGCGCGACGCGGCTCATCACGAAGTGGAGGCCGTCGACCGCCATCAGGGTCCCCGCCAGACAGCCCAGCGCGGTCGACCGGAACAGCCGGCGCCCGATGCGGCACAGCATCAGCACCGACAGCGTGCCCAGTGCGGCCATCACACATCGCCAGCCGAACGGGTTGAGGCCGAACATCGACTCACCCAGAGCGACAACCCATTTGCCCATCGGCGGATGCGCCACAAAACTTCCGGCGTCGGAGAGCGGGATCACCTGGGGATGCGCCAGGATCTGCGGGTCGGAGACCTTGCGGTCCGGCCAGGTCCCCTCGTAGCCGAGGTGGAACAACGCCCAGGCGTCCTTGGCGTAGTACGTCTCGTCGAAGACGACGGCCCGTGGTTGGCCTAGATGCCAGAAACGCAGCGCTCCGGCGAAGGCGGCGACGAGGACCGGCCCGAGCCAGCCCATTGCCCGCGCGACGCGGTACGCCACCGGAGGGCCGAACCCCACGGCCGCCCAGAAACGGGTTCCCGGTTCTCGGAAGGGTGGGACCAGACGTTCGCGGGTGTCGGTGCGGGAACGTCCTGAGTGACCGAACCGGGCCAGTCGCTCCGCCCACGGGATGGGCTCCGCCGCCGCGAGGGCATCGTTGCTTACAGCGGCCTGCGTCGCGGAGTCGCTCATCATCGGATCATCCTAAGAACTGTTCGGCTGTGGATGAACTCGAACTCGGCTTGCGTCGCGGTCAGTTCATTGGTTCCCTCGCACCCGGTGCTGCTCTTCCGCTTCAGCGCCCTGACCGCGAACGCCCACCGCATCCACTACGACACCCCCTGCGCCCGGGACGAGGAGGGCTACGCTGGCCTCGTCGTCCACGGCCGCCTGCCGGCCCTGCTCATGCTGGAACGGCACGCCTTTCGGCAGCGCTCTCCTTCCGTGACCCGCGGCGACGCGGCGCTCACGCCACGTACGGCGGCTGAACGGCGGCGACGGCCGTGATGCGCGCAGCCGACCCTTCCACGGCGCGCGAGCTGGAGAGAAGGACGGTAGAAGTGGAATACGGGGTCGAACGCCGAGTGGTCCGGCTTCGGGCGACCTGTGGTCTCGGCGGCATCTCCCGAAGCCAGGGTGTCCTTGGGGGCAGAATGGGCGATGATCGACATGGACTGTGCCACCCCGCCCGGTAGCGGCTCCGGCGCGCACCCGGATCCGGCGGCCTCAGCCACCGCAGTCGTCGACGCTCAGGGAATCGTCACCGGGTGGAGTGCGGGCGCCGAGCGTCTGCTCGGCTACCCCCGCCAGGAGGTTGTCGGCCGCCCCGTGATCCGTCTGCTCGGTTCGGACGCTGACATCGACAGGGACATCGGTTCAGCCTTCGACGGACGAATCGGAACGACCCTGCTCCGGCACCGGGACGGCCGGCACGTGGCGGTCCAGCTGCGGGCGTATCCGTCGTGCGACTGCGAAGGCCGCGTGCAGCGATTGATCGTGGTCACACCGCCGCAGCTGACGGAATCGGACCGGGCAACGGGAGAGGAGGCATTCGCGCAGTGTCATCTGTGCGTGATGGTGTACGACTCCGCGTTGCGGGTCGTGCGGGCGAGCGTCGGCGCCACGCGCGAGCTCGGGATGAGCGAGGAGCAGATGCGCGGCCGACGCGTCGTCGAGATCATGCCGCCCCACATCTGCCGGACGGTCGAGGACGGCATGGGCCGTGTGTTCGTGACCGGGGAACCCGAGGATTTCCTTGTGCGCGGCAGGACCCGGCCCGAGGCTCCCGAAAGGGTCTGGTCCATCAAGGTGTCCCCCCTCAGAACTCCGGCAGGTCAGGTACGGCACGTGGAGGTTTCCGCGCTCGACGTCACCGAACAGCACCTGGCCCGGGAACGGCTCGCTCTGCTGAACGACGTCAGTACGCGGGTGGGCAGCACCCTGGACGTGACACGGACCGCCCAGGAGATGGCCGACGTGGCGGTCGGCCGGCTCGCCGACTTCGTCACCGTCGACCTGCTCGACTGCCTGTTCCACGGAGTCGAGCCGAGGCCTTCCGCCACGGGGACCGTCGCCCTGCGTCGCGTGGCGCAACAGTCCGTCCTGCCGGGCGTGCCCGAGGCGGTGATCCAGCCGGGAGACGTGGACGAATACCCCGAGTCCGCTCCCCCGGTCCGCTGCCTGGCCACCGGCCTGCCCTCGCTGCACCGCACGCTGGACGAAGCCGTCCGGAGCTGGCAGGAGGCCGACCCCCAGCGGGCGGGAGTGGTCCGGGCGTTCGGCATCCACTCCCTCATGGTCATTCCGCTGCGCGCCCGCGGCATCGCTCTGGGTGTGGCGGTCCTCGTCCGCCACCGGCGCCAGGACCCGTTCGAGGAGGACGACCTGCTCCTCGCCGAGGAGATCGGCTCACGGGCCGCCGTGGCCGTGGACAACGCCCGCCGGTACACGGTCGAACGCGACACCGCCCTGGCCCTGCAGCGCAGCCTGCTGCCGCGTCGCCTCGCCGCCCAGGACGCGGTCGAGGTGGCCTACCGCTACCTCCCCGCTCGTACCCGGGCGGGGCTGGGCGGCGACTGGTTCGACGTGATCCCGCTGTCGGGCGCCCGGGTCGCGCTGGTCGTCGGAGACGTGGTGGGACACGGCCTTCGGGCCTCCGCCACCATGGGACGCCTGCGAACCGCGGTACGCACCCTGGCCGACGTCGGCCTCCCCGCCGACGAGCTGCTCACCCAGCTCGACGACCTGGTCACCCACGTCGCCGCGCAAGAGGACACCCCCGCGGAGTCCGGGTCCGCCCTCGATGTCTCCACCGATTTCGTCGCCACGTGCCTGTACGTGATCTACGACCCGGTCT
This sequence comes from Streptomyces sp. NPDC086549, assembly GCF_044746205.1. Lineage (NCBI taxonomy): Bacteria > Bacillati > Actinomycetota > Actinomycetes > Kitasatosporales > Streptomycetaceae > Streptomyces > Streptomyces sp. NPDC086549. Next base: position 121,817 of record NZ_JBIVBS010000008.1, read on the forward strand.
CGCGCCGCTGCTCGGCCGCCTCCGCGGGGCACCCGCCGCCCGCCGTCGTCACACGCGACGCCACAGCCGACGCCACAGCCGACGCCACGGCCGACTTCGTCGACATTCCTCCCGGTCCTCCGCTGGGTGTGTGCGGGCTGCCCTTCGAGACCATCGAGTGGGAGCTTCCTCCGGGCAGCCTCCTCGCGCTGTACACGGACGGCCTCGTCGCAGGTACCGAGCACGATCTGGGCAACGGCCTCGCACTGCTGCGCCAGTGCCTCGAGCGGCCCGTGGAGTCGCTGGAGGCCACCTGCGACGACCTTCTTCAGGCCCTGCTCCCCGCACAGCCGCAGGACGACGTGGCCCTGCTGCTCGCCCGGACCCGAGCCCTCGACACGAGCCGGTTCGCCACGTGGGACCTGCCCTCCGACCCGACCGCGGTGGCCGGTGCCCGTGCGGAGGTCCTGGCCCGGCTGACCGCTTGGCGGCTGCCCGACGTGGCCTTCACGGCGGAGCTGGTCGTCAGCGAGCTCGTCACCAACGCGATCCGCTACGGGCGACCCCCCATCCGGCTGCGTCTGATCCGCGGCGCCACGCTCATCTGCGAGGTTTCCGACAGCAGCAGCACCGCACCGCACCTGCGACGGGCCCGCACCTTCGACGAGGGTGGCCGCGGCCTGCTGCTCGTCGCCCAGTTCGCGGAGCGCTGGGGAACACGCCAGCACACCGGCGGGAAGACCATCTGGGCGGAGATCGAACTTCCCGACGAGCGGACATGACCGCTGTCGCGGTGTTCATCCGAACCGGCCGGGCCGGTGGTTAGCGGCGGGCTAATATGGTCGAAAATGTGGAATTTCCACCATTTCAAACGCATTCCTCCTCGCACCCTCAGGAGCAGGCATGACCAGCGAACCCGCGCCGATCAGCGACGCCGCCCGTCACGCCCTGGAGCAGGAGATTGCCGACCTCCGCGCCGAACGCGAGACGGTCGCGGCGACCCTGCGGGAGAACGACACGGTCGGCGACCGCGCCGACGAGGCCGACGAGTTGCAGCGCGCCAATGAGCTCGAACGCCTGGACGCCCGTATCTCGGAGATCAGCACGCGGCTGCGTCAGGCTGCCGAAGCGGGCCCGCCCTCCACCGATGTGGTCGGTGTGGGCAGCACGGTCACGGTCAGATTCGCGGACGGCACGGTGGAGACGCTTCGGATCGACGCGGAGGCGGTGCAGTTGGACCAGACCATGGTCACGGCCGACAGCCCGCTCGGGCGCGCCCTCCTCGGGCACCGCACCGGCGACCTCGTGAGCTACGACGCGCCGGGGGGACGGGCGACCGCGGTGGTGGTGTCCCTCGGCGAGTCACCGGGCGGACCGGATTGATCCGCTGCCCTCGCCGTCACGCCGGGAGCGGCGGGAACGGCGGGCGGGTCTTCGAGAAAGGTGACGGTCGGTACGTGGAACAGGCACCCGGTGATCGCGGTCGAGAAGTCGAGGATGCGATCGTGCGTTGCCCGACCGTCACCGAGGAACATGTTCCTCAACATCTGTTCGATCACATCCGGGGTACGCGCGTAGCCGATGAAGTACGTGCCGAACTCGCCCTCTCCGAGGTTGCCGAAGGGCATGTTCTCGCGCACGATCTTGCGCTCGCGGCCGTTGTCGTCGGTGATGGTGGTGCGTGCCACGTGGGAGTCGGCCGGCTTGACGTCATCGGCGAGTTCGACGTTGGCGAGCTTCGTCCGCCCGATGGCCTTCTCCTGCTCCTCCACCGGCAGGGCGCGCCATGCCGTCAGGTCGTGAAGGTACTTCTGCACGATCACATAGCTGCCCCCGGCGAAGTCGGGGTCCTCGTCGCCGACGAACACCGCGTCGTCCCCGATCCGGCCTTCGGGGTTCTCGCTGCCGTCGACGAAACCGAGCAGGTCACGCTCGTCGAAGTACTTGAAGGCATGAACCTCGTCGACCACGGTGATCGCGCCGCGCAGCCGGTCCGTGATCAGCCACGCCAGTTCGAAGCACAGGTCCATACGGCGGGCTCGCACGTGGAAGAGGATGTCTCCCGCCGTGGCAGGGGCGCGATGGCGGTCACCGGCCAGTTCCACGAACGGGTGCAGGTCCCGTGGACGCGGCCCACCGAAGAGACGGTCCCAGGCTCCCGACCCGATACCGACGACACAGCTGAGAGCGTCGTCGGGGGCACGGAAGGCGACCGAGCGGCGCAGTCCCGAGACATCCTGCAGCAGACCGCGGACCGTGTCCTCCTGGCCCGGAGCGATCGTGACCACGAGGAACAGCGTGGCCCTGGCCGGCGGGACGACCACGGCCTGCGAGTCAACCACGAGCCGACCTCCTCCGTACGCTTCACCCTTCCCATCTTGCTTCGCCCCGGGCGAACCCGCGCGGGCTTTCGTCCTACTGACCGACACGCAGGGCATCACAGCTTCGTACCGAAGTCCTGGGTCCACCATGGGCCGCCGGATCCGTTGTGGACGCCCACGCCGAGCTCCTTGAAGGAACAGTTGAGGATGTTGGCACGGTGGCCGGGGCTGTTCATCCAGGAGTCCATCACCGATTCCGGGCTCTGCTGGCCCTTGGCTATGTTCTCGCCGAACGTGGACCAGCGGTAACCGGCGGCGGTGATGCGCTCGCCGGGGCCGTCGCCGTCGGGGTTGGTGTGGTCGAAGAAGTTGCGCGCGGCCATGTCGTCGGAGTGCTTCTGGGCGGCGTCGCGCAGCTGCGCGTTGTCGGTGACAGGTCCGCAACCGGCGGACGCCCGCTCCTTGTTGACCAGCGCGATGACCTGCGCAACGGTGCCTGCCGGAGCCGACTGCGCGGTCGGGGTGCTGGACGCACGTTGAACGGCCTGGGGCGGCTTCTTCGACGCGGGGGCGCTCTTGGCCGTGCGCGGTTTCGCGGAAGGGCTCGCGCTCTTCGACGCGGACTTCGAGGGCGAGGCCGACGCCGAGGGCGAGGTCGAAGGCGAGCTTGCGGCGGCGTCGGGCGTCTCGACCTCCGCGAGTGGAGCGGCGGGTGTCTGCCTCGCGGCGGTGCCTTCCGTCCCCGCTCCGGAATCCGTATCGAAGTACCACATACCGGTGCCGACCAGGCAGGCCGCCGCGATAGCACCGCCGACGACCCGTTGCCGATTCCTGCGACGCCGGCGCGCCGCGGCCCGTGAGGTCACCTGTTCCCCGGTGGAGCGGTGCTTCACGGCGCTGCCGGCCCCGTCGCGGCTTCCCGCCGCGTCGAGTGGCGTTGCGGAACCGGCCGGCGCGGTCGCACCGAGGGTGTCGCGTACGTTCGACAGCAGTGCTGCCGATACCGGTACCAGTGCCAGGCCGGCCAGCAGGCCCTCGGCGGGCATCAGCCCGCTCCACTGACCCGTGCAGCGCACGCAGTCGCGGGCATGGCGGGCTATGCGCTTGCGCCACAGCGGGGAGGGCCGACCGTCCCAGGGCGCCAGCAGAGCCCGCAGGTCCTCGCACGGTGGCTGCGCCTCCAGTGCCCGCACGACGACGCGAGCCGCATCGAGCTGCGCCTTCATCCGCTGCACCCGCACCGCTGTGTGCTGCGGGGACAGCTCCAGGGCCTGCGCTGTCTCCGCGCGTGTCAACTCACCGGCGCACTCCAGCCACCACAGCGACAGCAGACTCCGGTCGTCCGGTTCCAGCCAGCGCGTCGCACGCGCGGTCTCCAGGCGTTGCCCGGACAGCTGCAGCCGCATCATGGTCAGGTCCACGAAGTCGGCGCCGGGGTCCGCGAACTCGCCGGCGTCCTCCACGGCACCCGGAGCGGACTGCCGGTCCTGCCAGTACGCACGGACGCGGTTCATGGCGATGGCCACCAGCCAGGAGCGGAAGCTCTCGGGCGTACGCAGGCTGCCCAGCCCGTCCAGGGCCCGCAGCATGGTGTCCTGCACCACGTCGTCCACGTCCACCGAACCGTTCAGCGCCCGGCCCACGACGTTGTACACCAGCGGAAGGTACGCGTTGACCAGGGCTTCCTGCGCCTGCAGGTCGCCCTCGCGGGCAGCGGTCACCAACGCCGCCGACTCCACCGTGTGCTGTGTACTCATAAGAAGAATTCCCTGTCCTTGACGCCAGACGATGATGTCCGATGCCTGGGAGACCTATGCAGGCACCCCGGATAACAGTTCTTGCGACAGCAGTTCGGAAAATGTGGGCGCCGAGCCCATTTCGCCCTCGTCACCGGAGCCGGCGCTCAGGTGGAGTGAGGCCCGGTCCAGCCGGTGGCGGCCAGCACGTCCCGTGCGATGTCCACGACTCGACGTCCGTCCGTCACCACCCGCACCGTGTCTTCGGACGCCCGCTGGTCCAGGAGCCGTGCCTTGCGGAGGCTGCCTCGCAGCTCCTTCTCCAGCTCCGAGCCGAGTTCCCGGCCCACCAGCCGCTCGCGGGCCGTGGCATCGGAGGCGGTGAGCAGGATGCGTACGATCCGTACCCCGGCCCCCATGGACCGCTGGAACATGCCCGTCGCCTCGGGCAGCACACTGACCGTGTTCGTGTAGATCAGACGGCGATATCCACGCTGGGCGAAGTTCGCCCACACGGCAGTCAGATTGCTCTCGGTGATCTCCGAACGGTCAGGATCCCCCTCCGGCGCGGGGTGCACCTGCCCCATGAAGTCACCGTCGATGACCGCGTGCGAGACCGCCGCGGCGCGCAGCAGCGCCGAGACCTCCCACCCCACCGTGGTCTTGCCGACGCCGGCTCGTCCGCCGATGAGGAGTACCTCAGCACGATCCATGCAGGCAGCGTCCCAGCCGGCAACCGCCTCGCGCGATCCGATACCGGACCGGGTCAACGAGGCGATCCCGGTCCCTCGACAAAGGCGGTGAGTTGCCGGGCGGCGCCGCGCGGCAGGCCGGCGATCGCCTGCTCCGGCAGAGTCGCGATCACGGCGCTCAGCCGCGCGGCGGGATCCGGCAGCACGGCCCAGGCCGAGGCCGGGGCTTCCACGGTCGCGAGCAGCAGGTCCCCCTCGTAGAAGTACGCGTCGAGCAGCGGCTCCCCGAGCAGAAGGCTCACCGCGAGGGGCAGGACGTACGGCAGAGCCACCCGCTGTGAGATGAGCGTGCGCAGGTCCGCCGGACGGAGTTCGCCCAGCGGCACGCGCCGCAGTCGATGCACCTCGCGGACCAAGTGGGTCGCGTCGGCGGCGGGAGCCGTCCAGCGAGGCGGGTCCAGCTCGTCGAGGGTGCGGTCGAGGTGCAGCAGATGGTCCATGGGGTTCATTCTCGGCCACCCGGCCACCTGGGTGCGTGGCCGCGCGTCACGACTCCAGGTGCGCCTGTGTGACCGCCAAGGCCGCCGCCATGACGGTCAGTTGCGGGTTCACCTCGGGACAGCCGGGGAGTACGGACGCGTCGGCGACCAGCACACCGTGCACCCCGCGGAGCCGTCCCGCCGCGTCCGCCGGGAAGCGCTGCGGGTCCGCACCCGCGGCGACGGTGCCGGTGGGGTGATACGCCGACAGATGGAGCTGACGCACGCCGGTGCCGGCCAGAACGGCGTCGAGCTGCGCGAGGCTGTGGACCCGGGGTGCGGCGGTGATTCCGGTGAGCACTTCCTCGGCGCCCGCGGCGAAGAGCAGCTCACCCATGGCACGTACCGCCCGCATCAGCCGGCCGGCGTCGCGGCGGTCGAGGTCGTAGCGGAGCAGGGTACGGTCACGGCCCAGCACGCGGCCGGAGGGCCGGTCGGCGATCATCGCGCCGAGGGTGGCGAGCCGGTGGGCGCCCTCGAGTTCGCCGCGCAGCTCGGCGCCGAGTCCCGGCAGGACGAAGGAGCCCATCCCCGGCGGAGTCGCGGTGGCCTCGATGAGGACGCCCTGGTGATGGTGCTCCTCCACTCCGACGCTCTGCAGTACGCCTTCCCAGGCGGTGACCGGCTGGGCGAAGCGCCCGGCGACACTCGTGGCCGGGTGGACGCTGAGGTTGTGGCCGAGCCGGGGATGCCGGCCGAGGCCGGAGCGGCGCAGCAGCGGCGGCGACTCCAGGGCGCCCGCGGCCACGACGACCAGAGGCGCGAGGATCTCCATGGCGCCGCCCTCCCGGCGTATCCGCACCCCGGCCGCGCGCGGGCCTCCGGGCCGGTCCGCGTCGACGAGGAGGTGCTCCACCCGTGCTTCGGTGACGATGCGGGCCCCCGCGGCGCAGGCGTCGGGCAGCACGGAGAGCTGCACGCTCTGCTTGGCGCCGGTCGGGCAGCCCACGACGCACTGGCAGGAGCCCTTGCAGCCGGGCGCGTTGCGGCGCAGGGGTGCGGCCCGCCAGCCCAGGGTGTGCGCCCCGTCGAGTGTGATCCGGCCGTTGTTGCCGAGGACGTCCAGGGGTTGGGTGGCCACGTGCAGCGTGCGCTCGGCCTCGTCCAGGTGGGGGCCGAAGCCGTCGGCGAGGGTGAACCCGAAGTCGGTGCCCCAGCGGGCGAGGACATGGTCCGGAGTGCGGTAGCAGGTACCGGAGTTGACGACCGTGGTGCCGCCGACGGCCCGGCCCACGGGCAGCAGCAGCGGCGGGCGGCCGAGGGCGAAGGTCGCTCCCCCGTTCCGGTAGAGCTCCGCGAACCGGTCGAGCGGGGTGCGCCGGGCGAACCACTCGGTGGAGTGGTGCCGTCCCTCTTCGAGGACGACGACATCGAGCCCGGCCCGCGCGAGGGTCCGCGCGGCGATGGCGCCGCCCGCGCCCGAGCCGATGACGACGGCGTCGGCGGTGGAGCGCGCGGGCCACTCGTGGGCGGGCGTACAGTCGAGCGGTGGGTCCTTCCGCGTGAGCGGGGGTGCGGCGAGACCGTGGTCGAGCATGCGCTCGGTTCCTGCCGCGAGCAGGACGGGCACCTTGACGACGTCCAGCAGTGCCAGGAGTGCGGGTCGTGTGCCGATGCCGTCGAGTACGGACTCGCGCTCGGGGTGGGTGAGCACGGCCAGTCCGCGCCCGGTCCGCGCTCTGGCGTATGTGTCCAGGCCGTGCGCCGCCGCCCGTATGCCGGTCCGGGCGGCGAGCGGCATCGAGGCGAGGACCGTCTCCAGCCTCGCGGGGACGCGTGCGGGCCAGTCGGCGGTGCCGTCGTCGGCGATGAGGGCGGCCACCAGGCCGGTGAGGCTCATCGCGTGCCCACCTCGGCATGGGCCGTTCCGCTCAGCGTCCACTCGGCCTCGGTGCGCCAGCCGCCGAACCACCATCGCTCCAACAGGACGTGCGCGTCGGCGCGTTCGCTGTTGCGGCAGACGGCGTGGGCACCGTCGGGATCGGTGTAGTCCAGGGCGAGCGTGCGGTCCGGCGGCTGGGTGACCGCCACGCGGATCCGGCGCAGTCCCGCGCGGCCGGACACCGTCCAGGTGGGCAGGTCGATGGCGGCGCGGAAACGTCCCGGTCCGGCCCAGCCGACCGCCGGGCGCTCGGGCCGCCGCGGCCAGGTACGGTCGCCGCGCAGCAGGCGCAGGAAGACCAGGGGAGGAAGCCTGCGCAGGCCGGGACGCATGGAGACGGCGGCGACGATCTCCAGGACGTCTCCGCCGCCGAGGTCGGCGTGCAGCCAGGCCCAGCGACGGGCGTTGCCGTGGCCGTAGATCCGGGCGGACGCCCCCGGGGCCGCGGTGAGGGTGAGTGTCGTGTCGTCGTGCGTGAAGGTGCCGTCGTAGCGGGCCCGCGCGGCGGGAAGGATCTGGGCAGCGGGCAGCAGGGGGCGGCGCCAGGACCATCGGGGGAAGGTGAACAGCGGCCCGGCCAGGGGCCGTTCGGTGAGCTCCCAGCGCAGCGCGCCGCCTTCCGCCTCGCCGGTCAGCGCTCCGGGTCGGACGGTGATGCCGTCGACGCTGAATCCGGTCGCGTCCGGGGTCCACTTGGCGGGACCGAAGCGGGCGTGCCGTACGGGGCCGTCCTCGGGGAAGACCGCGGCCCAGCCGTGGGCGTACGGTGCGGAGCCGTCGGCGGGTGCGGTGAGTTCGTGGTGGAGCCACAGCCCGCTGCCGGTCGCCGGGTCGGTGAGGGTGGTGTACCAGACCTCCGTACGGCCCGGCTCACCGTTCCAGCGCGGGGCGAGGAGTGCGTCCGTGTTCTCCCGGAGCGGGAAACGGAAGCTCGCCAGGAAGGGAACGAGCTGCGTGGTCACCGGAAATCGGAGGGTTCCGGTGCCGATCCGTACGCCGTCTTCGTACAGGGTGTACGGCAGTACGGTCATCGAGGCGACGGGCCTCAGCGGCGTCACGGACTTCCAGCCGTCGAGCGTCAGCCGGCGACCGTGGGCGGTGAACGCGATGCGGTAGCGGATACGGCGTCGCGCGAGCGGTGAGATCTCCAACTCGCCCTCGGCGTCCGCGTCGTCGGCCCATCCGGCGATCCGCACCCGGCCGCCGGCGCGGGCCTCGGTGGTACCGGTCAGCCGCATCACGCGGTCCGCCGAAACCCTCAGGTCGAGCCGTACCCGGCGGGTACGGTCCTCGTCGTCCAGCCGCAGCGAGCCGAGCATCGTCTCCCTGAAGACGGTGCCGCGAGCGGGTGCGTCACCGCTGGTGCCCGTGTCCCGCTCGCTGTGGTGCGGGGTGCTGGTGTCCGCGCTCACGCGAGGCCCTCCAGCATGATGTGCTCGGTCGTCGTCAGGTAGTCGTCGGCCGCCCGACGGGCGGCGGCCTCGTCGCCTGCGGTGACCGCGTCGATCACCGGCTCCAGGCGGGCCCGGGCTGCCGCGGCGTCCGTGAACGGGCCGCGGAGCGCTGCGCGCACCGGCAGGTAGGCGTTGAAGAGGGTGTTGGTCAGCAGGACGTAGACCCGGTTCCCGGTGGCGCGGGCCAGGCCGCGGTGCACCTCGATGTCCGCGAGCTGCACGGCGTCGCCGTCCTCCGCCTCCCCGACGGCCGCGAGCAGCCGGCGCAGCTCGGCGCGTTGCCGGTCGGTCGCCCGGGCCGCGGCTCTTTCGGCGATCAACGCTCCGATGCTGCGCCTTACTTCGAAGATCTCACCGATCCAGTCGGGGCTGTGCCGTACGAGCATGGGCAGCAGGTCGGCTCCGCCCAGGCGCAGGTAGTCGCGCACACGGGTGCCGACACCGTGCCGGGTCTCCAGCAGACCCGCCTGCACAAGGCGGCCGAACGCGTGCTTGAGGGTGGTGCGGGTGACGCCGTAACCGTCGGCGAGTTGCCGCTCCGGCGGCAGGTAACTCCCGGCGGGGTGCCGTCCGGTGAGGATGTCCTCGCGCAGACGGCCTTCCAGGACATCGACAATGGTCTCGCGTGGCAGTGTCTCCATCTTGCCCTCCCCAGTGGCCCAGTGGCTGATCCACTCAACCAACAGGCGTTGGCGTATGTCAATGGGAAGGCAGGCGTACCGCGAGTCACTGCCACCGTGCCCGGGGGCGAGAAGTCGCCCCCGGGCACGGTGGCCGGCTCACCCGACGCCGCTGACTCCGGGGGCGATGAAGCGCCTGTGCAGCGGAGTGAACTCGGCGTCGGGTGTGCCGGCGATGCCGGCCTTCTCGACCGCGGGGCCGATGCGTTCGGCGAAGAAGACCTGGAAGGCCTGCTCCGACTCCCAGACGTCGACCACGTGGAGCCCCTGGCCGTCGAACCAGGCCACGTGCATCTGCGCGCCCGCCGCAGGGGCCTCCTCCCAAGCCACCGCGTCGCGCACCGTGTCGTACTGCTCGGGGGTCACCCCGGCCCAGCTCATGGACATCACCACAGCCATGTTCCGCTCCTCGTCATCGTCGTGTACGGCCGGCCCGGGCGGCTTCGGCATCGTCCCGCGAGGGAACGTCCCCGGCGAAGAGCGTGCGGAGGCTCGGTATGGGCACACTTCGATCCTTTGCGCCCGGCGCGCGTTGCGGATGCCGCCGGCACGCCGATCGGCCTTGCGCCGCGGCGACTTGGCCGCTGGGGAGCGCTCAGGGGCGCCGAGGGGCGCTTCCTATACTGACCGGATGATCACCGTTCCGTTCAGCGCGCTCGAGGTCGCCATGGTCCAGAAGGGCACCTCGGCCGCGGACACGTTACATGACACGACCGAGTTCGCCCGGCGCATCGAAGAGCTCGGTTACCTGCGACTCTGGTACGCCGAGCATCATCATTCCCCGGCCATCGGAGCGTTTCCGCCCGTCGTCCTGACCGCCCACGCGGCCGCGTCGACGTCGGCCATCCGGCTCGGATCCGGAGGCGTCCTCGCTCCGAACCACGCCCCGATCATGCTGGCCGAGCAGTTCGGTACGCTGGCCGCACTGCACAGCGGCCGTATCGACCTGGGCATCGGCCGTGGCCCGGGCACCTTCGACGAGTCGACCGCGCGAGCCCTGCGGCGTGGGGCCGGGCCGACGACCGACGACGAGTACCGCAACGATGTGTCGGCGATCCTGCGCTTCCTGGTGGAGGAGACAGCCCTCGGCCCGCTCCCCGAGCCATGGCTGCTGTCATCGAGCACAGCCGGTGCCGCGCTCGCCGCCGAACTCGGACTGCCGATCGCCCTCGCCCACCACATCCGCCCCGACAACACCCTCGCCGCGCTCCATCACTACCGCGAGCACTTCTCCCCCTCCCGCTGGTGCGCGCGCCCCCGTGTGCTGATCTGCGTGGAAACGGTCTGCGCCGAGACGCAGGAGGCAGCGGCCCGGCTCGCGGGCCCCATGGACGTGGTCAAGGCCGGACTCCTCAAGGGACGAGGCGACTTCCCCTTCCCCACGCCCGAGGAGGCGGCCGCCCACCCGTTCACGGCAGAGGAGCGGCAGGCCCTGGCGGGCTTCCGCGCCCACCAGGCCCACGGCTCACCCGACATCGTGGCGAAGCGGCTCGTGGACCTGGTGAGCGCGACCCAGGCGGACGAACTCATGCTGGTGACACCCGTCTACGCCTTGGCCGACCGCTTGAGGTCGTACGAGCTCGTCGAACAGCACATCATGACGCCGACGGCGACCTAGTGATCGAACCGTGGCTCCTCAGGCCGGTCGGACCAGCCCCGTGTCGTACGCGAAGATCACGGCCTGGACCCGGTCCCGGACGCCGATCTTCGTGAGGATGCGGCTGACGTGGGACTTGACGGTGGTCTCGGCAACGGAGAGCCGGTCGGCGATCTCGGCGTTGCTCAGGCCGGTCGCGAGGGCGGTGAGGACCTCGCGTTCACGTTCGGTCAGGGCTGACAGCCGTTGCTGCTGTGCGGGTGTCCGGCCGGGGAAGCGGTCGGAGAAGGCCTCGATGAGCTTGCGGGTCAGGCCCGGCGAGATCACCGCGTCTCCGGCGGCCACCGCACGGATACCGGCCACCAGTTCGTCGGGCTGCACATGTTTGAGGAGGAAGCCGCCGGCTCCGGCGCGCAGGGCGTCGTAGGCGTACTCGTCGAGGTCGAAGGTGGTCAGCACCAGGACGCGCGAGCGGCCGCCGGACGAGACGATGCGGCGGGTGGCCTCGATGCCGTCCATGCCGGGCATACGGACGTCCATCAGGACCACGTCGGGGCGCAGTTCGGCGGTCTTGCGGACCGCCTCGGCGCCGTGGGCGGCTTCGCCCACGACCGTCATGTCGGGGTGCTGTTCGAGGATCAGCCGGCCCCCGGGGGGATCCGGGACCGGCGGGCGGCGACGGGTGGACTCGACAGGTACGGGCCCTGGCTCCGACGGGTGGCCGCCCGATCCGCTCGGACTCTACGGCCGACCGGTCAGTCCACGCGCATCGGCGCCGGTGGCACCGGCTCGGGCTGCCGGTCGGCCGCGGGGCCGACCGGGTCCAGCGGCAGGTGCCGCAGCTTCTCGCCCTCCACGTCCACGTTCGGCAGGAACCGGTCCAGCCATCCGGGCAGAGCCCAGGCCCGGTGGCCGAGCAGTGCCATGACGGCGGGCACGATGGTCATCCGGACGACCAGGGCGTCGAACAGCACCGCGGACGCGAACCCCAGGCCCATGGACTTGATCAGGGGCACGTCGTCCAGGAGGAACCCGGCGAACACCGAGATCATGATGGCCGCGGCGGCCGTGACCACCCGGGCGGAGTGCCTGAAGCCCGCGACCACCGCTTCGGTCGGCCCGGCGCCATGGACGTACGCCTCCCGCATCCGGGTCACCAGGAACACCTCGTAGTCCATCGCGAGCCCGAACACCACGCCGACCATGAAGATCGGCAGGAAGCTCACGACGGGAGCGGGCTGGTCGACGCCGAAGACGTCCGACAGCCAGCCCCACTGGAAGACCGCGACGACGACGCCGAGCGTGGCGACGACGCTGAGGAGGAAGCCGAGGGCGGCCTTGAGCGGGACCAGGATCGAGCGGAAGACCAGCAGGAGCAGCACGAGTGCCAGGCCGACGACCACCGCGAGGTAGGGGACCAGGGCGGCGCCGAGCTTGGTGGAGGCGTCGATGTTCACGGCGGTCAGGCCGGTGACCATCAGGTCGGCGCCGGTGTCCTTGCGCAGGCCGGCACCGCGGTCGCGGATGTCGGAGACCAGGTCCTCGGTGGCCTGGCTGGTCGGGGCGCTCTTCGGTACGGCGCTGATGACGGCCACGTCGCCGCGCTGGTTGAAGGTGGCCGTGCCGACGGCGGCGACGTCCGGCAGCCCGCGCAGCAGCGCGACCGACTCCCGCGCGGCGGCCTTCGGGTCGTCGCTCCCGCGGCCGTCGACGACGACGGTCAGCGGGCCGTTGTAGCCGTCGCCGAAGCCCTTGGTCACGATGTCGTACACGATCCGCTCGCTGCTGCCGGGCGCGGCCATGCTGTCGTCGGGCAGCGTCAGCCGCAGTGACATCGCCGGAAGGGCCAGGACGGCCGGCGCGGTGACCGAGACAGCCAGCACCTTCACCGGGTTGCGGGTGACGAACTTCGCCCAGCGCACACCCAGCGCCTCGCCCTCGCCGCGCTCCAGCGCCCGCAGTCGGCGGGTCTTGAGCCCGCCGCGCATGACGCGCGCACCGACGAAGCCGAGCACGGCGGGCAGCAGGGTCAGCGCGATGAGGACGGCGACGACGACCGCGAAAGCGGCGGCGAGGCCGATGGTGGTCAGGTTCTGAATGCCGATGACACTCAGCCCGGCCAGCGCGATGACCACGGTCAGACCGGCGAAGACCACCGCAGAGCCGGCCGTGCCCAGGGCCCGTCCGGCGGCCCGCTCCGGATCGTGGCCGTCGCGGATCTCGCTGCGGTAGCGGGAGACGATGAACAGGGCGTAGTCGATGGCCACCGCCAGGCCCAGCATCAGGGCCAGGGTCGAGGAGCTGGAGCTCATGTCGAAGACCGCGGTGGCCATCGTCAGAGCGCAGATCGCCATCCCCACACCGAAGACCGCGGTCAGCAGCGGCAGCCCGGCCGCGAGCAGCGAACCGAAGGTGATCACCAGCGTCACGGCGGCGACGGCGACACCGATCAGCTCGGCCGGGCCCGCCCCCGCCTTGCCCTGGACGGCGTTGCCGCCCAGGTGCACCGCCAGGCCCGCCTTCTCGCCCTGGTCGACGACCTGGTCCAGGGCGTCCCGCGCCGCCTGGCTGATGTCGGGCTCGCCCACCTTGTACGTCACCTGGGTGTAGGCGATGCTGCCGGACGCACTCACCAGGTGGTTGGCGTACGGGTCGGCGACGTTCGCCACCTGCGGTGCCGTCTTCAGCTCGGCGACCAGCGACTCGATCACGGTCCGGTGCGTCCCGGAGGTCAGCTTCCGGCCGCCGGGCGCCTCGAAGACGACCCGGGCCGTGGCGCCGTCGGCCGATGCCTGGGGGAACTCCTTCCGCAGCAGGTCGAGCGCCTTCTGCGACTGCGTGCCCGGAAGGGTGAAGCCGTCGGTCGTCTCGCCCGACACGGTGGCCGCGCCGATCCCGACGGCGGCCAGGACGACTATCCAGAACATCACGAAGAGTCGCCGTCGCCGGAAGGCGAGCCGACCCAGCCGATAGAGGAACGTGGCCAAGGAAGTACTCCCACGGAAGAAGGGGGGTGCGCCGAGCGGGCCGCTGCGGCCCGAGGACCAAACTAGGAACGGTCACGGCCCACTTCGGCGCCCGAAGGGACACACTTCGAGGCCGGTGGTGTCGTTCGAAAGTAGGAAGGATGCTCATCCCCGGAGCTCATCCGGTGGCCCTTCGGAGACCGCCCTCGCCCGCCCCGCACGACAGGACACGCTGATGACGACACGCCTACGGGCCGTACTGGCCGGACTCCTCCTGGCAGTCGGTGCTCTGGCCGCCGTCGTCGGCGTCGCACACGACGACGGTGACGGAACCGCCCGAGGCGCCGCCACACCGGCCTCGAAGGGGGCGTACGTCGCCATCGGTGACTCCTACACCGCCGGCCAGCAGATCCCCGACCGGACCGGAGAGCCCGCCGGATGCGGCCGCTCCGACCACAACTACCCGACCCAGGTCGCCGCCCGGCTCGGCGTGAAAGCGGCCGACTTCGATGACGTGAGCTGCAGCGGCGCCACCATCGCCGACCTCACCGCACCCCAGGCAACCAGGGACGGCACCAACCCCGCCCAACTCGCCGCCCTCTCCTCGAAGACCCGGCTGGTCACGATCGGCATCGGCGGCAACGACATCGACTTCATCGCCATGATCACGCGATGCGTCGACCTGGGAGGGGCATACAGCTCCCTCGACGGCGGGACGATCTCGGACGACGCCCCCTGCCGGAAGTACTACGTCAAGAACGGCACCGACAGCGCACGGCGGCTGGTCGCCGCCGCGGGCGAACGGCTGTCCGGCGCGCTGAGCGAGGTCAGGCGGCGCGCGCCCGAAGCCCGTGTCTACGTCGTCGGTTATCCGGCGATCCTGCCGTCCGACGGCGCCGTCTGCGGCCGCGAACTGCCCATCGCCCCAGGGGACATCACCTATCTCCGGGAGACGGAGCAGGAGCTCAACGAGGCCCTGCGGGTGCGGGCCGGGGCGGCCGGGGCCACGTACGTCGACACGTACACGCCCTCCCGGGACCACAACGCCTGCTCGCCCGAGGACACCCGCTGGATCGAACCCCTCCGCCCCGGCAGCCCCGCGGCCGCCGTCCACCCCAACGCGCGCGGCGAGCGCGGGATGGCGGACGCGGTGCTGCGCGCCGTGAACGCCTCGGGGTGAACGGACCGAGGCGCCCCGCAGGACGATCGGAAGCGGTCCGTCCCTACTGATGCGGCGCAGGATCCGTCCCTACTGATGCGGGCGCAGGATGAGTCGCAGCGTGTCCGTGAGCACGGTCGTGGGCACGGCGGGGTCGTTGATCCGCTGGATGCCGAGTCCGATGCCGAGGCTCAGCAGAGTCATCGCGGCCTGGTCGGCGGGCATGGCCAGGGAGACGCCCAGCTCCTGAGCCAGGGCGTCGAGCAGTTGGGCGAGTGCCTCGCGGATCGCGCCGACGCGCGCCGTGATCTCGCCCCGGAGCTCGTCGTCGTGCCGGGCCTGGGTGAGGAACTCGACTTCGAGCGTGGTCCAGGCCTCGTCGCCGATGTGTGCCTCGCCCCACGCGGTGAACATCGCCAGGCGTTCGTCGATCCGGGCGTCACGCATGACGGAGTCGGTGAGCAGGGTCAGCTGTTCGGCACGGATGTCATCCAGGACGGCCAGGCACAGGTGGCCCTTGCCGCGGAAGTTGGAGTAGACGGCGCCCTTGGAGTAGCCGGCCGTCTCCGCCACCTCACTCAGGGAAGTGGCGCCGTAGCCGTTGTGCAGGAACAGGTCCCGCGCGGTGGCGACGAGTCGCTCCCGAGTGCGTTCCTGGCTCTCGGCGCGGCTGAGGCGGGCCATCGCGTTCTCCCTCCCCTCCGGCGCGGCAAGTTCCCGACAAGCTCTCGGATCCTAACCCTGGCACGGGCTGTCCAGCGCACTCGGATACCGCTAGTATCCCGTTTTCGGATACCACTGGTATCCCGATCTCACCGGTATCCCGATTGGGCGGAGTACTCAGTGACGATGACTGGCAGACGAACCACCCCCTCCCGCGGACTGGTGCTGGGCTGCGGCGGAACGCTCGGCGCGGCCTGGACGATCAGTGCTCTGCATTCACTCGAACAGGCCGCGCAGTGGGACCCGCGCGACGCCGAGGTCCTGGTCGGCACCTCGGCCGGGGCCGAAGTCGCGGCCATGCTCGGCAGCGGCATCGGCGTGGCGGAACTCCTGGCCGCGCAACTCGCCCGCCCGGATGCCCGACCCGAGCTGCTCCGCCACTTCGCCGCACCGCCCCGAGGCACCCCGCCACGACCCGCACTCTTCCCCGGGTCGCCCCGGCTGGCGCGCCACGCGCTGGCCGGCAGGGTGCCCGCACTGGCGGGCCTGTCCGGACTGTTGCCCCAAGGTCGTGGCTCGGCCGGGCGACTGGCGGACCTGGCCGATTTCCTGGCCCCTGCCGGGAGCTGGGTCACCCATCCCGCGACGTGGCTGGTGGCGACCGACTTCGACACGGGGCGGCGTACGCTCTTCGGGCATCCGGACACCCCGCCGGTCGCCCTGCGTGACGCCCTGCGCGCGTCCTGGGCGGTCCCGGGATGGTTTCCACCCGTGCGCATCGACGGCCGGCGCTATGCGGACGGCGGCATCACTTCCACCGCCTCGGCCGACCTCCTGGTGCCCCGCGGCCTGGACGAGGTGTACGTCGTGGCGCCGATGAGTTCGCTGTCTCCCGCACCCCGCAGAGGACTCGGCCGGGCGGAGGCGCTGCTGCGCCGCGTCATGACCCGCACGCTGAACGCCGAATGCGCCGCGTTGCGGGCGGCGGGTACACGGGTCGTACGGATCGAGCCGACTGCCGCCGACCTGAAGGTGATGGGAGGCAACTTCATGGACGCCCGGCGTCGCCTGACGGTCCTGGAGACATCCCTGCGTACGACGCGAGCCGCCGTCCGCGCATGCCTCCGGTCGGCCGATTCACCCGCTCCGTGCCCCACCACCGACCGCGGCCTCGACACCGACTGCGGCCTCGACGCCCGGACAGGAGCCTGACATGGCCCAGTCAGCTACGCCCGTCGCGGCCGTCACCGGTGAGACCCGCGATGTGGAGGTACTGATCATCGGCAGCGGTCTGTCCGGTATCGGAGCCGCCGTCCGACTGCGCCAGGCGGGCGTGCACGACCTCGTCGTCCTGGAGAAGGCGGACGGCCTCGGCGGCACGTGGCGGGACAACACCTACCCCGGCTGCGCCTGCGACGTCCCATCCGCCCTCTACTCGTACTCCTTCGCACCCAATCCGGAGTGGACGCGCGCCTTCGCCGGCCAGCCCGAGATACGCACGTACCTCCATGACACCGCGGCCCGGTACGGCATCACACCGCTCATCCGCTTCGGCACCGAGGCCATACGTGCGCAATGGCATCCCGACCGGACCCGCTGGTACGTCGAGACCGACCGGAACCGCTATGCGGCCCGCTTCCTGATCGCGGCAGCGGGGCCTTGGCACGAACCCCTGCTCCCCGACATCCCGGGCCTTGCCGACTTCCCCGGCGAGGTCTTCCACTCCTCGCGCTGGCGCCACGACCACGATCTGACGGGCACACGCGTCGCCGTCGTCGGCAGCGGCGCGTCGGCCGTGCAGTTCGTCCCCGCCATCCAGCCGCAGGTCGGGCGACTGCATCTGTTCCAGCGCACCGCCCAGTGGGTGCTGCCCAAGCCCGACCACTACGTGCCACATGCCGAGCGATGGCTGATGCGACGCCTTCCGGCAGCCCAACGGGCCCTGCGGAACGTGGAGTACGCGGCACTGGAGACCCTGGGCATCGGTTTCCGTCACCCGTCCCTGCTGCGCGCGGTGCAGAAGGCGGGCACGCTCCACCTCAGGGCGACGGTCAGGGACCCGCGGCTGCGCAGGGCCCTCACGCCCGACTACACCCTGGGCTGCAAGCGGCTGCTGCTGTCGAACTCCTACTATCCCGCGCTGACCCGGCCCAACGTCACCGTCCACGCCACGGCGGTCGCGGCCGTCCGCGGCAGCCGCGTCATCGGCGCGGACAGCAGCGGCGCGGACGTGGACACCATCATTCTGGGAACCGGCTTCCACATCCTCGACATGCCGATCGCCCACCGCGTGTTCGACGCGGACGGCGCCAGCCTCGACGACCACTGGAAGGGCAGCCCGGACGCCTATCTGGGCACCACGGTGAGCGGATTCCCCAACGCGTTCGTCCTGCTCGGGCCGCATCTCGGTACCGGGCACTCCTCCGCGTACACGATCCTCGAAGCGCAACTGGACTATGTGACAGCCGCGGTGCGCCACTTCCGCGCGGCGGGCTGGACGAGCATGAACGTGCGGCCCGAGGTCCAGGCCGCCTTCAGTGCCGAGGTCCAGCAGGCTCTTCCGCGCACCGTCTACAACGCGGGCGGATGTTCCAGCTACTACCTGGACGACAACGGCCGCAACAGCTTCAGCTGGCCCTGGTCGACAGGCCGGATGCGCCGGCGTCTGGCCGCATTCGACCCCGAGGCGTACGACGTCACTTCGAGCACCGTTCGAGCGGGGTGTCTCACCGGGTGACGACCCGGCGTCACAGGCCGGCCGAAGCCCTGTTCCGTGCCTTCTCGAACTCGGAGACGGGGTCGCCGTCGACGCGCCAGGGCCAGGCGGCGACCGTGCCGTTGATCGCCTCGAAGACCGGACGCGCCTCTCGTCGCCGTTCTGCGGCCATCAGCGCATAGGCGAGCAGGTTCAGGTCGGCAAGGGTCGCGGCGTGGTGGAAGAACCCGGGCCGGGCCCAGGTATGGGCCGCACGGTCGAGGGCTTGGGCGGCCGCCGCGTGGGACCAGTGGTTGCGTGCCATCAGCGCCTCGACTCCGCCCAGGGTGAGGACGGACTGGTACTGCCGGACCTGGGCGGTGAGTTCCGTCGCCGCGCAGGGCGCGTTCTCGGGTGCGCGGGCGCGGACGGCGTCGACGAAGTCCAGTACCTGGATGCGCGACCCCATTTCCTCCGGGCCGAGGTAGTGCAGCATGTTCAGGTACGCCTCGCGGTTCCAGCGGTCGCGTGTCAGTACCTCGTTCCAGATGCCGAACACCTCGGACTGGTTGCGGCGCTCCAGCCGTGACAACCCCAGCAGAACCACCCAGGGAGTGGGGTCTTCCGGCGCGAGGTCGGCTGCCTGGAAACAGCTCTTGGCGACGGCGTCCCCGTCCTCCAGACGCCCCTGAGAACGTGCGCGCATGAGCTGCGCCCATGCGTGCAGAACGAGCGCGCTCGCGTTGCGCGGCTCGCGAGTGGCCCAGGCCCGAGGCACGTGGGACTCGGACAGGCTGTACGCCAGGACGGATATCTGGTGCGTACGGCGGTCCCAGTCGTCCGCGCCCTGGTCCAGGAGACGGGATATCTGGGCCGAGCACAGGTCTGTCGTCGCGATCGTGCCCGTGCTGGTCGTCGCCTGCAGGGACTTCAGCAGCCGGCTGAGGGCAGCGTCGTCGAGGGCGAGGGCGAGGCGCGCCCTTCTGCGGCGACTTGAGAGAAATGCCATGTCAGGAGGCTAGAGGTGATCAGCCGTGACGCAAGGTGCGCGCCGGGATCGTTATCGATTGCACGTGTCACCGCGCATTACCCGCTCGTACGGTGAGATGCCTGCGGTTGCCGCCGGAGCAGGTAGACGCCCGCGGACGACACCAGGACGGCCATGCATGCGATGAACACGAGCCCCGCGCCTTCCAGGCCGATCGGCCCCGTCAGCACGCCCACACCGATCACCGGCACCGAGATGCCCGCGTAGGCCACCACGAACAGAGTCGAGATCACCGCCGCGCGCCGGTCCGCCGGAGACGCCTCGGCCACGGCGGCCAGCGCCCCGCGGAACGACAACCCCTGCCCACCCCCGCCGACGACGGCGCTCAGCACCACCAGCGAGAGCAGGTCCCACCGCAGCGCGCCCGCGAGCAGCACCAGCCCGGCGAGGAGCCCGGCACAGCCCAGCGGCAGTGACCGCCCCACCCCGACCCGGCCGACGGCCAGCTGTCCGGCTGTCGAGGCGAAGAAGGCCAGGGCGACGACCAGCCCGCTCACGGCGTGGTCGTGCAGGTTCAGGGACCGCGCGAGGAACGCGGGGCTGACCGATGTGAACACCCCGAACAACGCGAACCCCGCGAACGAGGCGATCGCCGCCGGCCCGAACACCGCGCGCACCTGTGGGGGCAGGCTGGGACGCTGCGGCCGTACGGTGCCGAGCGGCCGCCGTTCCCGTACGGTCTCCGGCAGCCACAGGACGACGGCGCCCGAGCCGGCGACCAGGGCAAGGTGCACGGCGAACGGCAGGTACAGCGGCCAGGCGGCGTACTGTGCGAGGACTCCGGCGAGCAGCGGACCGCAGCCCAGCCCGCCCATGTTGGCGGCCGTCGCCACGAACGTGGCCCGGGAGGCACCGCCGTACGGTGCCAGCTCCATCACGTACGCCGTGGCAGCCCCGGTGAACAGACCGGCGGACAGTCCCGACAGCAGGCGCCCCGAGTACAGCCAGCCCAGCCCGGTGGCGCTCAGGAAGCAGACGGCGCTCGCGGCCGCGAACCCCAGGCCCCACAGCAGTACGGGACGCCTGCCCACGGCGTCCGAGGCGTTGCCCGCCAACAGCAGCACGCCGATGACACCGAAGGCGTACACGGCGTACACGACGGTGACCGTCAGTTCGGAGAAGCCGAATTTCTCCTGGTAGAGGGGGTAGAGGGGAGTCGGCAGCGTGGTGCCGGCCATGCACACGGCGAACACGGCCCCGCCCAGCAGACACGGCAGCCACCCTTGGCGATCAAGGTCCATGCCGCCGACGGTAACCCCGCATGTCGCACCGGTACGGCTTCGTCATGCACCGGTCCCGCATGGCGCGTCGCAGGCCGCTCGGCACGGCGCCTCACATGGCGCTTTGCATGACCATGCGAGGCAGTGCATAATCTATCTATGTCCAAGGTCCTCACCTCCCTTCCCGCCGACGAGCGCGTCGGCATCGCCTTCTCGGGCGGCCTCGACACCTCGGTCGCAGTCGCATGGATGCGCGACAAGGGTGCCGTCCCGTGCACCTACACCGCCGACATCGGTCAGTACGACGAGCCCGACATCGCTTCGGTGCCCGGCCGCGCGAAGACCTACGGCGCCGAGATCGCGCGCCTGGTCGACTGCCGCGCGGCGCTGGTAGAGGAGGGCCTGGCGGCGCTCACCTGCGGCGCTTTCCACATCCGCTCGGGCGGGCGTGCCTACTTCAACACCACGCCGCTCGGCCGCGCCGTCACGGGCACCCTCCTGGTCCGGGCGATGCTCGAGGACGACGTACAGATCTGGGGCGACGGCTCGACCTTCAAGGGCAACGACATCGAGCGGTTCTACCGCTACGGCCTGCTCGCCAACCCGCACCTGCGGATCTACAAGCCCTGGCTGGACGCGGACTTCGTGACCGAGCTCGGCGGCCGCAAGGAGATGTCGGAGTGGCTGCTCGCCCACGGGCTCCCCTACCGTGACAGCACGGAGAAGGCGTACTCCACCGACGCCAACATCTGGGGCGCCACCCACGAGGCCAAGACGCTGGAGCACCTGGACAACGGCGTGGAGACCGTGGAGCCCATCATGGGCGTACGGTTCTGGGACCCTGAGGTCGAGATCCTCCCCGAGGACGTGACGATCGGCTTCGACCAGGGCCGCCCGGTGACGATCAACGGCAAGGAGTACGGCTCCCCCGTCGACCTGGTGATGGAGGCGAACGCCATCGGCGGCCGCCACGGCCTGGGCATGTCGGACCAGATCGAGAACCGGATCATCGAGGCCAAGAGCCGCGGCATCTACGAGGCGCCCGGCATGGCCCTGCTGCACGCCGCGTACGAGCGTCTGGTCAACGCGATCCACAACGAGGACACCCTGGCCCAGTACCACAACGAGGGGCGTCGCCTGGGCCGGCTGATGTACGAGGGCCGCTGGCTGGACCCGCAGGCGCTCATGATCCGTGAGTCGCTGCAGCGCTGGGTCGGCGCGGCCGTCACCGGTGAGGTGACGCTGCGGCTGCGGCGCGGCGAGGACTACTCGATCCTCGACACCACGGGTCCGGCGTTCAGCTACCACCCGGACAAGCTGTCCATGGAGCGTACCGAGGACTCGGCGTTCGGCCCGGTGGACCGGATCGGCCAGCTCACCATGCGTAACCTCGACATCGCCGACTCACGCGCCAAGCTGGAGCAGTACGCCGGGCTCGGCCTGATCGGCACCGCCAACCCCGCGATCGGGGCCGCGCAGGCGGCCGCGACCGGGCTGATCGGCACCATGCCGGAGGGCGGCGCCGAAGCCATCGCCTCCCGCGGCGAGGTCTCCGACGAGGACGAGATGCTGGACCGCGCCGCGATGGAGTTCGGCACGGACTGACCAGCCCAGCCGAGCGATGGCTCGGCACCAGCGGGGAATGCACCACCGGAGAGGGCCGGGCTCGGCACCAGCGGCGTCGAGCCCGGCCCTCTCCGTCACCCGGGGCTCGTGGCCGGGACGGCTGCGCACGCGTGGCGCGGCCGGGGGAGCCCGTGCGGGCGGGCAGGACTCGACCTGGCGGCGGGAATCCCGTCCCGGACCATCAGGGCGAAGGCGAAGATCCGACGTGCGCCCTGCCGGACAGCGCCGACCAGGTCATCGACGGGCCGCTGGGCGCGACGCAGCGCAGTGACGCAGCGCGGTGGCGGAGGCCGCACGGGGGGCCGTGGGGATCGATCCGTGTGCGGGCAGCAGCACGCGCGGAGTCAGATCGGCCGCGGCCAGAAGGCCTCGGTGAAGCAGTCCGGGGCGACGGTTCAGCCCAGGTAGAAGTCCTTGCGAGCGGCCACGAACTCCTCGACGCTCTGGGCAGGTACACCCGTCACGCGTTCGACGTCGTCGGACGAGCGGTCGTAGCGGTTCTCGCGGTGCAGTCGGGCCATGGTCCCGATGTGGTCCTCGACGTGCGGCGACAGGCCCGCCTTGGCGAGCACCTCGGCCCGCCACTGGTCCAGCGGCACGTCGACATAGGTCACCGGACGTCCCAGCGCCCGGGAGAAATCCTCCGCCATCTCGGTCATGTCGACCGTGCGCGGCCCGGTCAGCTCGTAGACGTGCCCGATGTGCGGGGCGGGGTCGCGCAGCACGGCGGCGACCACCCGGGCGACGTCCTCGGTGGCGATGGGAGACGTGCGCCCGGTACCGAAGGGCAGCGCGATCGTGCCGTTCTCCCGGATCGACCGCGCCGCAAGGGTGGTGAACAGCGGGTTGTCCAGGAACGACGTCGGCCGGATGTGGATCACCGGCAGGCCCGACCAGTTCAGTACCTGCTCAGCCAGCCAGTGCAGCCGCTGCTGATGGGACTCGCCGGTGCTGGTGGCGGTCATCTGCGACACCGTCATCTGTGACATGTCGACCAGGCCGTCCAGCTGCCCGTACTCGCGCGCCACGGTGGCCACCACCGTCGCGGCCAGCAGATGGTCCGGCGAGACGGGCATCGCGAAGTACATCCGCGCAACGCCCTCCAGCGCGGGCGCGACGGTCTCGGGCCGCGTCAGGTCGCCGACGACGACCTGCGCGCCGAGCGTGCGGAACTCGGCCGCGCGGTCGCCGTCGCGGTGGACCATCACCCGCACCGGTACGTCCTGTGCGCGCAGGTCCCCGAGGATCTTGCGGCCCACGTCACCGGCGCCGGTGACGAGAACAAGGTTGCTCGCGACCATGGGGTGGCCTCCTTCTGCGTAGCCGAATTGCCGGGTGGCCGAGCGGTGGCGCGATCACACGCGCCTGTCACTTTCCTACGATCTATGGTTGATGTACCCGAATTGCAGATATTTGGGGGTTTACGTGATGAGTGGCATTGCCGACATGGGAGGCACCTCGGGCTGGGGCCCCGCGCACCCGCCGAGACGCGACGAACCCGTCTTCGAGGAGCCCTGGCAGGGCCGGGCCTTCGCGCTGGCGATCCTCTCCAGCCGTGTGGCGTGCGGCGGCGTCAACACGGACGCCTTCCGGCACGCGCTGGAGCGCCTGGACCAAGCCGCCTACCTGGACGACGGCTACTACGGACGCTGGCTCAACGGCGCGGAGCTCATGCTCACCGAAAGCGCCGTCCTGGCGCCGGGCGCGATCGAGGCCCGAGGCCGCAATCTGCGCGGCGAACACGTCGAGGAACCGCCGGTCCCCGAGCCTGCCCTGCCCGACTACGCAAGCACCGCCGAGGGCTCGCTGCGCTCCGTGGACGCCGCACCGGCCTTCGCCGTCGGCCGGCGGGTCCGGGCCAGGGACATCTCGCCGCCCGGGCACACCAGGCTGCCGGACTATGTGCGGGGACACATCGGATTCGTCGAGTCTCTCCGGCCCGCCGCCGTGCTGCCGGACACCAACGCGCACTTCCTGGGCGAGAACCCGCAGCACGTCTACTCGGTGCGCTTCGACTCGCGCGAGCTGTGGGGCGCCGATGCCGAGGCCTTCGCACTCACCGTAGAGATGTACGAGAGCTACCTGGAGACGGCCTCATGACCACCACCAGTGGCAAGGGCGAGCACCTTCCCGCGGCCCTGCGGACCGAGGCGCTCGAGCAACTGCTCACCGAGCGGGGCCTGATCGACCCGAAGGTAATGAACGGGATCATCTCCACGTACGAGACCGACGTGGGCCCGCTCAACGGCGCCAAGGTCGTCGCCAGGGCATGGACCGACCCTGAGTACCGGCGACGGCTGCTCGAGGACGGCACGGCCGCCATCAAGGAACTGGGCTTCTCCGGTCCGCAGGGCGAGCACATCGTCGTCGTGGAGAACACCGCGACCACCCACAACGTCGTGGTGTGCACCCTGTGTTCGTGCTACCCGTGGCCGGTGCTCGGTCTCCCGCCGAGCTGGTACAAGGACCCCGCCTACCGGTCTCGTATCGTCAAGGAGCCGCGCACGGTGCTGGCCGAGATGGGGCTCGAACTCGACGAAGACGTGCAGATCACCGTCCACGACTCCACCAGCGAAGTGCGCTGGTTCGTACTGCCCGAACGCCCGGCCGGCACCGAGCACCTGACCGAGGAAGAGCTCGTCCCGCTGGTGAGCCGGGACGCGATGGTCGGCGTGGCGAAGGTCGAGGCGCCATGAGCGCACCGCTGGACATCAAGGGCCCGGCCGCCCCGCCCCGCTCCAACGGTGAGCTGGTGTTCGCCGAGCCGTGGGAGAGCCGCGCCTTCGGCATGGCCGTCACCCTGTACGAGGCCGGCGCGTTCACCTGGCCGCAGTTCCAGGCCGCGCTGATCGCCCGGATCGTGGCCCAGGAGGCCGCCGCGGCCCAGGACGAGCCGTACGACTACTACCGGCTCTGGCTGGACGCCCTCGAGGACGTCCTCGTCGGCCAGGGCACCGTGTCACCGGACGAGGTCACCACCCGCGCGCAAGCCCTGGCAGACCGGCCCCCGGGCCACGACCACAACCACGACCACCCGCGCTGAACCGCACGGACAACGCGGAACGGTCCGGTCCCGTGTGCCGCGGGACCGGACCGTCCGGCCTACCGGCGCAGCGTCAGCCCTGACGGGCCTTGAAGCGCGGGTTCTTCTTGTTGACGACGAAGACCACGCCCCGTCGACGGACCACCTGAGCCCCCGGTTTCGACTTCAGCGAGCGCAGGGACTTGCGTACCTTCATGACTGTCTTACCTCTTTCTCGGCCCTTGGCTTCCTCGGGCCTCGGCTTCCTGGGGCCTTGGCTCGCTGTCAGCGACCGGCCGGGGCCAGGCTGCCGTAGCGGCGCTCGAAGCGCTCCACACGGCCGGCGGTGTCCACGACCCTGGAGGCTCCGGTGTAGAACGGATGGCTCGCCGACGAGATCTCGACGTCGATCACCGGGTAGGTGTTGCCGTCCTCCCACTGGATCGTCCGATCCGAGGCAGCCGTGGAGCGGGTCAGGAATGCGACGTCCGCCGCGCGGTCACGGAAGACGACCGGTCGGGAGCTGGGATGAATTCCCGTCCTCATGGGGTTTCCTTCCTCACGGCCTCCGCCCTCGGAGGGCGGAGGCTCGGTTCAGCGTTCCTCGCGGAACGGGACGTGCTGCCCCGCCACGGGGTCGTACTTGCGCAGGACGAGCCGGTCGGGGTCGTTGCTGCGGTTCTTGCGCGTCACATAGGTGACGCCGGTCCCGGCCGTCGACTTCAGCTTGACGACGGGACGCGCGGTGCTGCGTGCCACAGGGTCCTCCTTTCACCGACATGGGTCACATTGACCAGCCCATGTCAGCTTCTGTGCTGTTGAACAAGGGCTCTCGCCGTCGCATTCCCGGGCCGCCGGCGCCGGCCCGGGATGAAGTCGCGGACAGGTCGGACGCGGAGTTTCATGGTGTGGGGACAGCAGGACGGGACGGCCCATGGAGGCCTTGATGGACAAGCGAGACGTCGCGCGGTGCTTCACCACCCCGCTGGACTCCCCCGCCTACGCCCCCACTCGGTACCGCTTCACCGACCGCGAGTACCTGAACATCGTCTACCGCACCGACCCCGAAGTACTGCGCCGCCTCACGCCCGAGCCACTGACCGTCACCGATCCGCTGGTCCGCTTCGAGGTCATGCGGATGCCCGACGTCACCGGCCTGGGTGACTACACCGAAGCCGGCCAGCTCATCGCCGTCGAATACGACGGGGAGGCGGGCGAGTTCAGCCTCGCGATGTACGTCGACAGCGTTCCGGCGATCTCCAGCGGCCGTGAGTACAGCGCGTATCCGAAGAAGTCCGGTTCACCCGCCCTGTACGTCGACTCCGACACCCTGGTCGGCACGCTGGACTACGGCACCCTTCGCGTTGCCACCGCCACCATGGGCTACAAGCACCACGCCATGGACCTCGACGAAGCGCGTGCGGAGATCTGCACCCCCACCTTCATGGTCAAGACGCTGCCCCACTACGACGGCACGCCCCGCGTCTGCGACCTGGTCCGCACCCGGATCAGCGACATCACTGTCAAGAGCGCCTTCACCGGTCCCGCCCGCCTTCAGCTCTTCGCCCACGCGATCGCCCCGCTGGCGGACCTGCCCGTGCTGCAGGTCGTCCGCGCCGGCCACATCCTCACCGACCTCACCCTCGATGCCGTGGAAGCCGTCTACGACTACCTCGCCGACTGAGACGGCAGAAGCCGGACGTCTTGAGAAAGCCCGAGATCATGACCCCCACTTCTGAACCCCAGGACATGAACCCAAGCGAGGACGACGCGGCCGTTCTGGACTCCTACAAGCGTGCCGCGATCATCGGGGGCGGCGTGATCGGCGTCTCCTGGGCCGGCCTCTTTCTCGCCCGCGGCATCGACGTCGTCATCAACGACCCGCGCACCGATATCGAGGACCTCGTCCGGGCGGGCCTGGCGGAGATCACCCCCACGCTGGCCGCGCTCGGACTGCCCGCCGAGAACCTCACCGACCGGCTGACCTTCGAAGCCGACCTGGCCACGGCCGTCGCCGACGCCGACGTCATCCAGGAGAACGGCCCCGAACGCCTCGAACTCAAGCAGCAGATCTGGCAGACCGTCGAGCAGGCCGCCCCTGCCCATGCGCTGCTGGCCACCTCGACCTCGACCATCCCGGCCACCGCCATCGCGACGGCGATGCGGCAGCCGGAGCGCCTGATCGTGGGCCATCCGTTCAACCCGCCGCATCTGGTCCCGCTGGTGGAGGTCGTGCCGGGCGAGAGCACCTCCGAGGCAACCGTCAGACAGGCCAAGGCCTTCTACACCGCACTCGGCAAGAGGCCACAGGTCCTGCGCAAGGAGATTCCCGGTTTCGTCGCCAACCGCCTGCAGTCCGCCCTCTTCCGCGAATGCGTCTTCCTCGTCGCCCAAGGTGTGGTCACCGAGCAGGAACTCGACGACATCGTCACCTCCTCCATCGGCATGCGCTGGGCCGTCGCCGGTCCCTTCCGCACCTTCCATCTCGGCGGCGGCCCCGGCGGACTGCCCCACTTCCTCGAACACCTCGGCCGCACCATGGAAGCCTCCATGTGGCCCGCCCTGGGCAATCCGTCCTTCGACGACGCCACCGTCGCCCTCCTCACCGACCAGGCGCGCGAAGCCTTCGGCACGGGCACCGTCGACGAACTCGCCACCGCGCGCGACCGTGCGCAGATCGCCCTCATGCACGCCCTGAACGAAACACCGCAGCCCAGCAGCGCCCATCACCCCTGACGCCCCGTGCCACCTCACGTCCCGGTTACAGATTCCGCAACCTCTGGTGGCGCCGCAGTAAGCAGACGACCATGAACCCATGACTCTGGCCAAGCGCGTCATGGAGCAACTGGAAGACTGGCCCGACCTCAGCGCGGGCCCGGCCAGTTGCGGCGCCGGGCGAGCACTGCGGTCCCTCCACGGCGAGATCGTCCACTTCCATTCCGGGCGGGACGTGGACCTGCACCTCACCGCCCACGCGATCCAGCGCTTTCACGACGATCTGCAGGCGTCGACCGCGGTCCGGCTCATACCGGGCTCGCGATGGGTGACCATTCACGTCGACTGCCGCGCGGACGTCGACCTGTTGCTGAGCCTGGTCAGCGTCGCTCTGAAGGCGCATCAGTCGGAGCCCACCGCCGACGGCACACTCCCCGTCGAATGCAACTTCCGTCGCGTCACTGTGGTGTCGCGTGACCGGGCCGAGGCCTGCTGAGCCTCGTCAGCGGCCCTGCCAGTGCGGTTGGCGCTTTTCCGCGAAGGCGCGGGCGCCTTCCCGCGCGTCCAGGGACGCCAGCACCGGGGCGACGATCTGATCCTGATCGAGGAGGGCGTCCTCGTCCCGGAAGGCGGTCCGCTCGTTGACGACGCGTTTGACGGCCGTGATGGCCAGCGGGGCATTCCTCGCGATGCGGTCGGCGAGCTCCAGGGCCTGCTCCAGCGCCTGACCCGGCTCGGTGAGGTGGTTGACCAGGCCGAGCCGCTCGGCGCGTTCGGCGGGCAGGGGATCGCCGGTGAGCAGCAGCTCCAGGGCGATGTTGCGGGGGATGCGCTCGGGCAGACGCACCATGCCGCCTTCGGGCGGCACGATGCCGTAGTGGACCTCGGTCTGACCGAAGGTGGCGCCCCGGGCGGCCACGATCATGTCGCAGGCGAGCGCCATCTCGGTGCCGCCACCCAGCGCAAAGCCCTCGACGGCGGCGATGAGGGGGGTCTTGATCTGGGCGCGGGTGATGCCCGCGAATCCCCGTCCGGAGACAATGGGTGTGTCGCCGGCCGCGAACGCCTTGAGGTCCATGCCCGCGCTGAAGACGCCGCCCGCGCCGGTGAGAATGCCGACCACGAGGTCGTCGCGGGCGTCGAGTTGGTCGACGGCGGCGGCCAGCGCGCGTGCGGTGGCACCGTCGATGGCGTTCCGCGCCTGCGGCCGGTCGATGGTGATCACGAAAATGCCGTCGCGTTCCTCGGTGTGCACCGCTGGGGTGCCGGTGGCCTCGCTCATGATGGTGATTCCCTTCTCCCCCCTGTCGGACCGCGACCTCACTCGATCGCTTCCGCCTGACGCAGGTCCGCGATCCCCGCATCGTCGTAGCCGAGGTCACGGAGCACCGACTCGGTGTGTTCGCCGAGGTCAGGGGCCGGACGCGGACGGACTTTCTGCTCCTGGTCCAGCCGCACGGGGCTGTCGACCGTCAGGTACGGCTCCGCGTTGCCGTCGTCGATCGGAACGAGGATCCGGTTGGCCACGAGCTGGGGGTCGTGGGCGAACTCCTCGAGCGTCTGGACGACTCCGTAGGTGAGACCCGCCGAATCGAGCACCTCACGCCACTCGGCCAGCGGACGGGCCGCGAACGTCTTGTCCAGCAGGCCGGCGATCTCGGCGGCGTTGGCGCGGCGGCTCGGTGAGTCGGCGTAGCGCGGGTTCTGCGCCGCCTCGGGGTGGCCGATGGCCCGGAGGAACAGGGGGACCTGCTTGTCCTCGTTGGCGAAGGCCAGCAGCAGCCAGCGGTCGTCCGCGGTGCGGTACGCGTTGGCGAGCGCGTTCGGCGGGTCGGACCGGTCGGCCGGGCGAGGGGCCTTTCCGCCGACCAGCACGGCCTGCAGCCACATGCTCGCCGCCCAGGCTCCCTCGGCGATCAGCGACGCGGTGACACGCGCGCCCTGGCCGGTCCTCTCCCGCCGGTACAGCGCGGTCATGATCCCGGCGAACAGGGTGATGGCCGTCGGGTGGTCGCCCGATCCGAACGCGTTCATCGCCGGCGGTGCTTCCCGCTGGCGCGTCACGTCCATGAGGCCGCTGCGCGCCCAGAACGCCGTCACGTCGAACCCGGGCAGGTTGGCCTCGGGACCCTCCTCGCCGAAGCCGGTGACATCGGCGTAGACCAGCCGGGCGTTGAGGGGGGCCAGGTCGTCGTATTCCAGGCCCAGCTTGGCCCGTACGCGCGGCGGGAAGTTGATCACCAGCACGTCCGCCCACGTCGCCAGCCGCTCGACCACGGGCCGGGCACCGGGCGACTTCAGGTTGAGCGCGATGCTGCGCTTGTTGCGGTTGTCCAGCTGCCAGGGGTAGTTGACCCCCTCGACCCGAGGGTTCGGTGGCATGCGGCTGAGCGAACGGTATGTGTCGCCCACGCGCGGTGGTTCCACCTTGACGACGTCGGCGCCGAAGTCACCGAGGATGGCGGCCGCGGCAGGTCCGGCGATGAAGCTCGCGAGATCGACGACGTGCAGTCCCTCCAGCAGGGGTGTGTCCGCCATGACCGATCCTTTCTCGACATGGCTCTCGCGCGGCGCCGGTGGCCGCGGCCGTGGGCGCCGACGCTGTGTGAGCCGGGTCAGTGACCTGGAGGAGCCATGGGCACGAAGGCGTTGTACCCGGTGATGTCCCGTCCGACGATCAGCGCCTGTACCGTGTCGGTGCCTTCGTAGGTGTCGATGGCCTCGATGTCGCACAGGTGCCGGGCCACGTGGTAGTCGAGGCAGATGCCGTTGCCGCCGAGCATGTCGCGGGCGTCGGCGAGGATGGCCCGGGCGCGCTCGGTGTAGTGCATCTTGGCCAGGGCGACCCTGGGCATCGAGTACTTCTCCTCGTCCATGAGCTGACTGAGCCGGTACTGCATGCACAGCATGTCGGTGATGTCCGCCAGCATGCGCGACAGCCTGTACTGGATGAGCTGGTTGGCCGCCAGCGGCACCCCGAACTGCTTGCGCTGCTTCGCGTAGGCCAGGGCGGTCTCGTAGCCGGCGATGGCGGCTCCGATCGCCTCCCATGCCACGCAGAAGCGGGAGGCCAGCAGGACCTTCTCGGTGTCACGGAAAGTGTTGACGTTGGCCAGCTGGTTCTCGGCGGGTACGCGGACGTCGGTGAGGGAGATCTGCGCGTTCTGGACACAGCGCAGCGCCGTCTTGCCGGTGATGACCTCGGCCTCGTAGCCCGGTGTGCCCTTCTCGACGACGTATCCGCCGACGTGGCCGTCCTCGCCGCGGGCCCAGATGATCACGTAGTCGGCGAACGTCGCGTTGCCGATCCACCGCTTGTGGCCGTTGAGTACATAGGAGTCTCCGTCCCGCCGTGCGGTGGTCTCCAACTTGACCACGTCCGTGCCATGAGCGGGTTCGGTCAGAGCGAAGGCGCCGATCTTCTCCAGGCGGGCCATCGGCGGGAGGAAGCGCTGGTGTTGCTCCTCCGATCCGCACAGCGCGATCGACATCATGGCCAGGGCCGAGTGCACACCGCAGAACGTGGAGATGCTCAGGTCGCCGCGCGCCAGTTCCAGGATCACCAGGCCGGCCGTCACGTTGTTCATACCCGGGCAGCCGTTGCCCTCGATCTGGAAGCCGATGATGCCCAGCTCGGCCAGCTTGGGGACGAGTTCGTGGGGAAACTCCGCCCGCTCCCAGTAGGGGTTGATGATCGGGGTGACTTCCCGGTCCATGAAGTCACGGACCTTTTGGCGGATGGCCTGCTGCTCGTCGTCCAGCAGATCGTTGAGCAGGTAGTAGTCCGTGTGCTCGGATCCCCCCAGAACAGGCGGCTGGACGACCGGTTTCCCGTTCCCCGAACCTACGGTGACAAGATCGATGCCTGCCGTCGCGGTGCTCCGCATCGCATTCATCTGCCCGATGCTCCTCTCCGGTTTCCTCCACGCATTCATTGCATGGGCTCGTGGCCCGTCTCATTGCACGAGTTCGTCGGTTCACATGGGCTGCCCTCAGCATGCTAGGAAAAATCGGCCGACAAGCCATCGGGCGCCGGACACGACTTTTCCGGCCGGCATGGTGCCGACGACACAGAAGACTCACCGTAGCCACACGGCCACGAGCGGCCGCGGCCCTGATCGAGCCCCTTCACCATCACCGCGGTACGGTGATTTCATGGCCATGGGTGACGCCGAAGCCATAAAGCGTCTGACGGCTGTGGCCTCGGAGGCAGGGGAGCACGCCTCGGAGATCAGCCGCGACATCTGGGAGCACCTGGTTCTCGACATTCCGGAGCTCAGAGGGGACCAGGCCATCCTCGGCCTGCTTCACGCGAGCGTCTCGGAAAATGTCATCACATTGCTCCATGTCCTTGAGTACGGTGTCGCTCTGGAGAATGTCGAAGGGCCGGCGGCGGCATTCGAATATGCCCGCAGGCTGGCCCAGCGAGGAATTCCCGTCAGCGCACTCGTCAGGGCGTACCGGATAGGCCACTTTCATTTCATCCAGTGGTGTCTTCACGAACTCCAGCGTCAGTACGCCGATGGATACGTCTCCGCCGAGAGCACACG
This sequence comes from Streptomyces sp. NPDC086549, assembly GCF_044746205.1. Lineage (NCBI taxonomy): Bacteria > Bacillati > Actinomycetota > Actinomycetes > Kitasatosporales > Streptomycetaceae > Streptomyces > Streptomyces sp. NPDC086549. The sequence continues at coordinate 154,361 of NZ_JBIVBS010000008.1, forward strand.
CCGGCTGCTGGCAGTGAGCTTCGGCTACATCGACCGGATCACCGAGCAGGTCATCGAGGTGTACCAGCATGAACGCGACCGCTGGCTGCTGAGCCGGACCGCGGCCCGCACCGGACGGGTGCGGGAGTTCCTCGACAAGGATCACGTGGACCCCGAATGGGCGGAATCGATCCTCGGCTACCGGCTGCGGCAGCGCCACGTCGGAATGGTGCTCTGGCTGCCGGAGCGGTCCCATGGCGGAGCGGCGCTGTCCCGCCTCGACCGGCTCACCGGCACCATCGCGGCAGAACTGCACTGCGACACCCGACCGCTGTTCGTGGCCCGGGACGAGACCCTGGCGTGGGCCTGGCTGCCGCTCGGCTCACGCGACGAAGTCCCCTGGGCCCTGCTGTCGGGCACTGTCGAGGACACCGATCCCGCCGCACTGGCCTGCGTGGGTGACCTGGAGTCAGGTCTCGACGGATTCAGACGCACCCACCGGCAGGCATTGCGGGCGCAGGAACTGGCGGTGGCGGCCGGTCCGGGCACCCGGGTCACCCTGTACCCCCAAGTCGCCCCGATCGCCTTGATGTGCAAGGACATTGACGACACACGGGCTTGGGTGCGGAGCGTCCTCGGGGAACTGGCGACCGACGACGAACACTGCGCACGGTTGCGGGAAACGCTGCAGATCTTTCTTGCCACCGGCTGCAGTTACACCGCGACCGCCGGCCGTCAGATCCTGCACAAGAACACCGTGCAGTACCGCATCCGGAAGGCCGAGGAAGCCATGGGGCAGTCGGTCCACGACCGCCCCACCGAGCTGGGCCTGGCCCTGATGGCCTGTCAGTGCCTCGGCTCCTCGCTCCTCCGAGGCAGCCCCGTGACCCGTCCGAGCTTCACGGACACCGACTGAGGTCGCCACCGACTCCTCACCATGATTGAGGAGTTCAGCTACTGCTCTTGCAGCGCCCAGCTCAACACCGCTTTACGCACGGGTTCCGGAAGCATGAGCACCTGTGGCTCGGCCTCCACCCAGCCAGGTTCCCTTGTCCGCTTGGCCTGCTCAATGTGATCGCGATCGATTGGAAGACTGCGATCCAGGCCCGCCCCGTCTTCTCCTCTCACGGTGACCCAGAACAGATGGTCCTCGCCGTCTTCCCGTAGCCGGAACACGATCTCGATCGCCGTCCGCTCGCGATCCAGAGTGGCTACACACTCGTCGAGTCGGTCGTTGAGCATACGCATCCACCTGTCGGCCTCGGCCTCGGCACCGGGTTTGACCTTGGCCCGTGACAGTTCAACGACCAGACCGGAAGGGATGCTCGCAGGACGATCTGCACTCATGCGCGGAAGTCTGCCAGAACGATCTTCTGCGGCGCGGTGCCAGACCCCGCGTCCGCGGCATGATCCGCCGGACAGGCCCTAGCCCCGACGAGCTACAAATAGCGCTGCCCTCCCCCACGACGCGTCGGCCGGGGAAAGATCCGTCGACCTCGTGGACCGGCGGCGCTCCGAACGGACGCCGCCCGTCGGAAATGGAGCCGGACTTGGCGCCCGTACCGAACGGCACCTACACGATCTCCCGCCCCGGCGGGCAGCTTCTCACCTTGGAGAGAGGGTCACCGGAGCCCAAGACACCCGTGGTACTCCTGCCGCCCTCCGGCCATCCGGGTGAGCAGGAGTGGCAGCTGTGGCGGCTGAAGAAGCTCGGCAATGGCAGTTACGCCATCCGCAATCTCAGGGGCGGCACATACCTGAGTCTCGTCGGCGACCCGGAAACCAACAAACCGCTGTTCGGATACCCCCAGCTCCGCGAATGGACGCTCCAGGACGGCACACAGCCGGGCAGCTTCCACCTCGTCCCCACGGGCCCCATCCACTGCGAGAGACTCGCCGCCGACGTCAGCCCGCTACGGATCTTCCCGCCCCGCACTGCTCTGAGGCCGCTCGACACCGGCAACTTGCGCCAGGCATGGAGCCTGCGTCCCGCCGAATAACGGCAGTGCGGACGCTGTCGAGCCGGACCTCGACGCCGCGGACGCCGTCGAGGTCCTGCCGACCCGTCACCGGCGCAGCTCACTCGGGCTCGCGCAGCAGCGACGACGCTTCGCAGCCGCATCCGACGGTGCGGATCCCGCCGGCAGCCATCACCCACCCGTACGGCGGGCGCCACTTCAACGGCGCCCGATCACGCTCCGGGCCCGCTGACGGCTGACTGGATGAACCTCGACGCGAGATGCCGCTTGTGCCTACGTGTTCGATGACGCGAGGCGTTATTAACAGCTGATTATGGGGCGAATCCCCCAACAGAGAGGCTGACGTAGCTCATGCGTCGTTCCCTGCTGGCCGCCAGTGCCGCGGCGACTGTTCTCCTCACCGCCATGCCCCTGGCCCTGACCCCGACCCCGGCGCTCGCCGGCTCCGGCCCCCGCCCTCACGAGCCCTGGGTAGTGCGCAGTGCCGTCATGCGTGCCGACGCCAAGGAGTTCGCCGCGCTGTGCGGTGAGCAGGCGGAGGGGGTGCCGGAGACCCGCACGTTCCGTCTCTTCCGCAACGGCCCGAGTATCACCGCCGTGCGGGACTACCTGCGCAAGGACGCCGACGGCACCCTGTACTGGGACGGCCACGACCCGAACAACCCCGAGGACACGGTCTCCCTGTCCATCATGGGGGCCTGTACGCGAGGGCCGGTCACCCTCGACGGCGTCATCGAGATCGGCACCAAGGACTATCTCTTCAATCCGGTGCCCAAGCACCCGGGTGAGTACTGCCTGGAGGAGATCGACACCCTGCTCCTGCCCCCCAGCGGGCAAGGCATCGACGCCGTGCCGCAGACCTCCCCGGCCCCCTCCGGGCATGCGGCGCCCAAGGCCGTCGACGCCTCGAACCCCGTCGCCATCGACATCGTGGTCCCCTACACCCCTGCCGCCGTCACCGAACTCGGCGGAGTCTCGGAGGTGGAGGCCCGGATCCGCTACGGCGTGAGCCAGATCAACAAGGCCTTCGCCGTCACCAATGTGCCGGCCAGCGTGCACGTCGTCCACACTTACCAGACGCTGGCGTCGGGCGTGGCCAACGAGGACGCCGGCACCATGCTCGACAAGCTCGACGACCCCCAGGACCAGACCCTCGGCGCCCCGGCCCACGCGGCCCGGGAGCTCTACGGCGCCGACCTGGTGGCCCTGCTCGCCTCCATCCCCGCCCAGAACAGCTCCGGCTCGGCCGATCTGCCGGAGCCGGTGACCGCACAGACCAGCGAGGACGCCTACTCGGTCACGAGCGTCCTGTCCGCGAAGGACTGGGACAACCTCGGACACGAGATCGGCCACAACCTGGGCATGCGGCACGACCGCCAGACGGTGACCACCAACGGCGAGACGCCGCCGGGCCCGAACGCCACCAACTTCGGCTGGATCACCGCCGACAAGCGCTACCACACGCTCATGGCCTACAACACGCCCTGCCGACCCACCTGCAAGGTCATCAACCAGTACTCGAACACCACCAACACGATCAACGGCCAGGCCCTCGGCGACGCGAAGAACAACAATGCCGGCATCGCGAAACTCGCCACCCCCATCGTGTCCGCCTACCGCGCCACGAAGGTGACCGTCCGGCACAGTCTCAACATCTCGGCCAACCCGGCCGGCGGCGGCACTGTCACGGTCAGCGAATTCGGCCCCTACGACCCCGGCACCCAGGTGACCGTCACCGCTCACCCCGCTGCCGGCTATGTGTTCGCGGGCTGGGAGGTCGACGGCGTGAAGCAGTCCGACGCCACGACGCAGTACCAGATCACCATGAACAAGAACCGCAGTATCACCGCGCTCTTCAACCAGACCCCGTGACCGCACGCCCATCCCGTCGCTGACCGGCGGGTGCCTGTGGAACCATCCGTCGGCCGGGCCCTGCACGGCCGACGGCCCCATGACAGGCCCAGGTCGAACTCTCGTCAACTGCGGCCAGAAGCAAGGCGGTTACGCAATCCACTGACGTGCAGTGCCCCGTCGCGTGCCGGCTGAACAACGGCACCGACTCGTCCCGCGGGCCTGCGTTCCGGCGGGATGCGCGCCCGGCGCGGCTCACCCGCAGCAGGGTCCGGTGCCGTCCTCGGCTTCCGGGAGGTGCTCCTCCGCCCAGACTCTGAGTTCCTTGAGGGCGGGTTCGAGGGCTCCCCCGGACTCGGTCAGCCGGTAGGAGACCCGCAGCGGCGGCCCTTCATCGACCTCACGCACGACGAGGCCCGCCGCGCCCAGCTCGGTCAGCCGGTCCGAGAGCATGCGCTCGCTGATGCCCGGGATGGCACGGCGCAGATCGGCGAAGTGCACGGGGTGCTCCATGAGAACCGCCAGGATCGGGCCGGTCCAGCGCTTGCCGAGCAGCCCGAACACGCGCGTGATGGCGGTGTCGACCTTCTTGCAGGGCTCTACGCCGGCTTCCCTCGTGACCTCCATGGCCTCAGTCTACTATGCCGTCCGTCGTAGGTGAAAAAAAGTAAGCCCCTGTGTTATTACTAGGAGCGCACGGAATGGCGGGCCCTGTGTCGCCCCTCCGTTTCGCACGTTTCGAACGTTTCGAACGTTTCGCACCACTATGTCTGGAGACCCCCATGGCAACGCTGCTGCAGCTGGACTCGTCCCTCTGGCCCGAGGCCGCTTCCACCTCCCGCTCGGTCACGGCCGCCTTCCGTAAGGCCTGGGAGGAGCAGCACCCCGACGGCACCGTGATCTACCGCGACCTCAACGCCCATCCGGTCCCGCACCTCGACGCCCTGGCCGCGTCCGCCGCTTTCGCCTCCCCCGACGACCGCACCCCGGAGCAGGCGGAGGCCTTCGCCGCGCGTCTGAAGCTGATCGAGGAACTGGAGAACGCGGACGCCGTGCTCATCGGCGCCCCGATGTACAACTTCACGATCCCGTCCACGCTGAAGGCGTGGCTGGACCAGGTGATACTCGTCGGCCGTACGGCGATGACCGAGGAGTCCGCGGTCAAGGGCACCCCCGTCTACGTCGCCGCCAGCCGCGGCGGCTCGTACGCCCCCGGCACCCCGCGCGAGGGCTTCGAGTACGTGCAGAACCTGCTGCAGGCGCTCCTCGGCGACATGCTGGGCATGGAGGTCGACTTCATCGTTCCGGAGCTCACCATGGCGCACTCCAACCCGGCGATGGCGGAGCTGATCCCGCTGGCCGAGGCCTCCAAGACCAAGGCCCACGAGGACGCCGTCAGCAAGGGCAAGGCAGCCGCCATCAACGCGGCCGCCTGACAGGCAGGACAGGGAGGGCGGGCCGGGCTTCCCCGGCCCGCCCTCCCCGGGCCGCTTCCCGACCGGCGAAGGAGTTGGTTCATTCCGATCAATGTCGTCACCCGATCGGGCAGCCGAGGCTCTCGCCGTCGGTCCCGTGGCCACCGGAGGAGTCATGATCGGCTCTCGGTGATCGGGGTGGCGGACAGAGGGGAGCGGCCGTGATCGACTTCGGCCCGACGGACGTATGCTTCGCCGTGCCCTTTCCGGCCGGAATCAGCCCCGACGCCGACGCTGCGGGAACGCATCTGGTCGACTGGTTCGACCGCATGCGGATCTCGGACCGGGGCGAGGTGCAGGGTGCGGCCCCGTTCGACCCCCGGCAGGCCCATGTGGTGGGCCTCTGGTCGGGCATGTGCTACCCACAGGCCCGGGGTGAGGTTCTGAACCTCATCACCTGCTTCAACGGGCTGTGGCTGGTCTTCGACGACCGGTTCAAGGGACCGCACAGCAAGACGCCGGCCACCGTCGCACCGGTCGCCGACCGGATCACCGGCCGTCTGTACCAGCCCGACCGTCCCGACCCCATGGACGCCCTGGAGTCCGCCGCCGCGGACCTCCTGATCAGGCTGCGGCAGCGGACGTCCCCCGTCTGGTACGCGCGTTTCGCCGGCCACCTGGAGCGGTTCCTCGCGGGCCTGGTCAGCGAGTCCCTGGCCCGCGACCACTCCCCGACGATCGAGGACTATCTCGGCTGGCGGCGCTGGACGATCGGCACCTGGGCGAACCTCGATCTGGTCGAGACCGCCATCGGCTACGACGTACCCCCGAGCGTGTACCACGCCCCGGCCATGCGTGAGCTGCGGCATGCCGCGGCCGATGCCGTGATCGGCATCAACGACGTGTTCTCCCTGCCCAACGACCAGGCCGGACAGGACCCGAACAACCTCGTACTCCGCTGTCGGGCCGAGCACGGGGTGGACCGGGACGCGGCCGTCGAGTGGGTGCGCCGACACGTCGAGCGGGCGCACGCCCGCTTCCAGCGGGCGGCCGCCCGTGTTCCCTTCCTCTGTGACGACCTGCGCCTGGACGAAGAGCACCGGGCAGGGCTCGGCCGCTACATCGAGGGCGCGGGCCAGTTGCTGCGCGGCATCCACGACGTGCACCTCGTCAACCCCCGCTACCGGTCCTGAGAACGAGGCAGCGATGGCCCGCACTACCGCAGAGCAGGTGCGTACGGCTCTGGCGACCGCCTTCGCGGACTGCTGGTGCGGCGACGCGGGCGGCATCGACGCAGTCGCCCGCTATGCGATCACCGCGCCCGGGAAGCTCCTGCGCCCCCGGCTGCTGTGCCACACGGCCCTTGCCCTCGGCGGCCGCATGGCGACAGCCGTCCCGGCGGCCGTGGGCCTGGAGGCCGCGCACGTCGGCAGCCTCGTCCACGACGACATCATCGACCACGACACGGTGCGCCGCCGACGGCCCGCCGTGCACAAGGCGTTCGGGGTCGAGACCGCGATCATCGCCGGAAACGCCCTGTACTTCAGCTGGTTCGCGGCTCTGGACGAGTGCGGGCGCAACGGGGCCACCGACCGGCAGATCGCGGCGGCGACGCGCGTCCAGGCCCGGACCGGGGCAGCGGTGTGCCGGGGAGCCGCGGCCGAGCTGAGCATGGCCGGTTCGTTCCGCCACGACATCTCGGCCTACGTGACGATGGCACAGGGCAAGACCGGTGCCCTGATGGCCTGCGCCTGCCACATCGGAGCGATCATGGCCGACGCGTCCTCGGAGCTGGCCGGAGCGGCTCGCCGCTACGGAGAGAGCCTGGGCCTGGCGTTCCAGATCCGCGATGACCTGCTCCCTTACACAGCGCCGCGATCGATGGGCAAGCCGAGGGACTCGGACCTGCGCAACCGCCGCCCGACGCTGCCCGTCCTGCTGGGGATGAAGATGGCCGACGCCGCCCAGCGGCAGACGTTGGAGGAGATCCTCACGGACCCGGAGCACGGCGGCCGTACGCAGCTGCGGGACCTGCTGGAGGCCAGCGGTGCGCTGGACGCCGCCGACGCCATGGCCGCGGAGCACCTGGTCTGCGCCCGCGACGAGTTGCGGCACTTCCCCGGCGGCCCGCACCGCGACGAGCTCCATCGCCTCGCGACCGTGTGAGGTTCCCGCACGACCCGTCACAGCATGACGTGTTTGACCTGCGTGTAGTCGAGCAGCCCGGTGAGGGACAGGTCGCTGCCGTAGCCGGAGTGACGTACGCCCCCGTGCGGCATCTCCGACACCGTCGTGCCGTGGGTGTTGACCCAGACGATGCCTGTGCGCAGGGCACGACTCGCGCGCATGGCGCGGTCGTGGTCGCTCGTCCAGACGCTCGCGGCAAGTCCCTGCGGGACCGCGTTCGCCATCTCGAAGGCCTCGGACTCGTCGGTGAAGGGCTGGACGGTGACGACCGGGCCGAACACCTCGCTCTGCACGATCTCGTCCTCCTGCCGCACGCCGGCGACCACCGTGGCCTGGTAGAAGAATCCGGGGCGGTCCAGCGCCGCTCCGCCGGCGACGATCTCGGCGTGGGCCGGAAGGGTTTCCAGCAGGCGGCGTACGGAGGCGAGTTGGGCGGCGTTGTTGAGCGGGCCGAAGTCGGTGCCGTGGCCGTCGGGGTCACCAGGGACCAGACGTGCCGCCCGGTCGGCGAAGGCTTCGAGGAAGGCGTCGTGGATCCGGTGGTGGACGAGGATCCTGGTGGCGGCAGTGCAGTCCTGGCCGGAGTTGTAGAAGGCCAGTGAGGACAACTGTCCCACCGTCTCTTCGAGATCGGCGTCCCCGTGGATCAACACGGGCGCGTTGCCGCCGAGTTCCAGGTGGAGTCGCTTGAGGTCGGCGGCCGCCGCCGCGGCGATCTGCTGTCCGGCGCGGACACTGCCGGTGACGGCCACGAGGCGGACGGCTCGGTGGGCGACCAGGAGGCGTCCGGTGTCCCGGTCGCCGCACACGACGTTGAGCACGCCGGGCGGCAGGTGTTCGGCGGCCAGCCGGGCCAGGAGCGTGGCGGAGGACGGGGTGGTGTCGGAGGGTTTGAGGACGACGGTGTTGCCTGCGGCGAGCGCGGGGGCGATCTTCCACACGGCCATCATCAGCGGGTAGTTCCACGGGGTGATCTGCGCGCAGACGCCGACCGGCTCCCGGCGCAGTACGGAGGTGCGGCCGGGGGTGTACTCGGCGGCGGCGGCGCCCGGCAGGTTGCGGGCGGCGCCGGCGAAGTAGCGCACCACGTCGACGATCGCGGGCAGTTCGTCCGCCAGGAACAGGGCGCGGGGCTTGCCGGTGTCGGCGACCTCGGCGTTCGCCAGGGCGTCGGCGTGCCGCTCCAGCGCGTCGGCGATGCGCAGCAGCGCGGTCTGCCGCTGTGCCGGGCTGGTGGCCGACCAGGTGTGCTGGGCGTTCTCGGCCGCTCGGCAGGCGGCGTCGACGTCGTCGGTGCCGGACAGCGGAGCCGTGCCGTGGACCTGTCCGGTGGCCGGGTCGATCAGCCGCAGGGTGGCTCCGGAAGCGGCCGGTGTCTCCTTGCCGCCGATGTGGTTGAGGACGGTTGCCAGGCGGGCGTTGTCAGCCACGGCGCAGTGCCTCCTTCGCTGCCGCGCGGCCGGTGCGGACGGCGCCTTCCATGTATCCGGCGACCCACTGGTCGGAGCCGCAGACGTAGAACGGGGGTTCATGGGTGCCGTGCAGCGGGCCGACGGCCGTGACCTCGCCCGGCGGCCACTGGGTGACGTAGCCCTGGGTCCAGGGGTCGGTGCCCCACAGCCGCAGATGGCACGCGAGCGGCCGGTGGGCTGCGTCGCCGTACAGGGCGGCGATCTCGGCGAGCAGTTCGCGGGTGCGCAGGTGGGGCGGGGTGCCCAGCAGGACGCCGTAGCGTTCGGGCGGTATCAGCGCGGACAGGACGCCCTCGTTCTGCGGCCAGGTGCTGCCGAGGACTCCCTCGGACTCGGACAGGCCGTTCAGGTGGTCCGCGCGCCAGAAGGGACGGTCGTAGACGGCGACGAACTTGGCTGCCGTCGCCTGCCGTTGCCGGTGCAGGGAGGCGAGTCGGGCCTCGCTCACGCCGGTGACGGAGACGGACCGCAGCGGTCCCACGGGCAGCGCGCTCACCACGGCCCCGGCGGTGAGGACTTCGCCGGTGACCAGGCGGACGGCGCAGCGGCCGGGGCGTATGTCCACGGCCGCGACGGGTGAGCCCAAGCGGATGCGCAGGCCGAGTTCGCGGCCCATGACCTCGGCCAGGGTCGCCGAGCCGTCGGCGAGCCGCAGCCCCTCCCAGTCGTCGTAGTCGTAGTCACCCGTGCCGGAACCGGGTGCGGCGGCGCTCTTGCGCAGCGCGGCCAGGAGTGAGATCCGCTCGTAGGAGCCTCCGGCGAGGGCCAGTTGACCGATCTCCCACAGGCGTACGACGGCGGGTGTGGCGTGCCGGGAGCGCAGCCAGCCGCCCACGGACAGCCGGTCCAGGGCGGCCGCGTCCGGGTGCGACCAGGGGTCGTCGGGGTCGACGGTGGCGGCCAGGTCCGTGAACTCGGCGCCGAGGCGCTGGTGCAGGGCGGCGTCGCCGTGGCCGAACCAGTGCGGCGGCTCACCGGCCGAGCGGCCCTCCGGTGTGGCGCGGACCATCTGGCCGGGCTCGGCGACGTAGCTGGGCACGAGCTTCAGTCCCAGTTCCTCGGCGAGGCCGAGGTAGGCGGTGTGGGCGCGGCCCACCACCTCCCCGCCGAGCTGGACGGTGCGGCCGTCGGGCAGCCGGGTCTGTTCGACCCGGCCGCCGACCCGGTCCCTGGCTTCCAGGACGAGCACGTCGGTGCCGGCGGCCGCCAGGTCCCGGGCGGCGGCGAGCCCGGCCAGCCCGGCACCGAGAACGATCACGTCGTGATGCATCGGTTTCGCTTTCAGATCGGGTGGGGGCGGTCAGGCGAGGACGAGGCAGTGCTCGGGCCGCCAGCCGAACTCGACCGTCTCGCCGCCGCTCCAGCGGTCCTCCATGCGGGCGCGTGCCGTGTTCTGCTCCAGCACCGACAGCGTGACGCCGGGGGCGAGTTCGATCAGGTAGGTGGTGGTGGGACCGCTGTAGACGGTCTCCCGGATCACTCCGCGCTGCACCGACATGCCCGGTTCGAAGTCGGACAGCCAGACCTTCTCGGGGCGCACGGAAACGCTGACGGCGGTGCCGTCCGCGATGCCGGTGCGGGGGCCGACCGGCAGGGCCGGGCCCTGGTCGAGGGTGACCTCGCCGCCGCGATAGGTGCCGGTCATCAGGTTGGAGGTGCCCATGAAGGAGGCGACGAAGCGGCTGGCGGGGTGCTCGTAGACGTCCTCGGGGGTGCCGCACTGCTCGATACTGCCCGCGTTCATCACGCAGATCCGGTCCGACATGGTCAGCGCCTCGTCCTGGTCGTGGGTGACGAAGACGAAGGTGATGCCGACCTCCCGCTGGATCTGCTTGAGCTCCACCTGCATCTGCCGGCGCAGCTTCAGGTCGAGGGCGGCCAGCGGCTCGTCGAGGAGGAGGACGGCGGGCCGGTTGACCAGGGCGCGGGCGAGGGCGACGCGCTGGCGCTGGCCGCCGGAGAGGGTACGGGGTTTGCGGGCGGCGAGGCCGTCGAGCTGGACCAGCTCCAGCATCTCGCCGACGCGGCGCCGGATCTCCGCCTTGTCCACGCCCTTGCGCTTGAGGCCGAAGGCGACGTTGTCGGCGATGTTCAGGTGGTCGAACAGGGCGTAGCTCTGGAAGACGGTGTTGACGTTGCGTTTGTCTGGGGGCAGCGCGGTCACGTCCTCACCGGCGAGCAGCACCGACCCCTCCGTCGGGTCGCTGAACCCGCCGATCATGCGCAGCGAGGTGGTCTTGCCGCAGCCGGAGGGCCCGAGCAGGGAGAAGAAGCGGCCGGCCTCGATGTCGAGGTGGAGGTCGTGGACGGCGTAGGTGTCCGCGAACCGCTTGGAGACGCCGTCGAGGCGGACGGCGGGAGTCGCGTCCATGAGTCAGCTCCCGGAGAGTATGTCGAGGCCGCCGCGGCGGCCGAACAGGCTCGGAATGAACAGGGCCAGGGCGATCAGGCCGATGGATCCGGCGAGCATCAGCGTGCCGACGGCGTTGATGGTGGGCTGCACCCCGAAGCGGATCGCCGAGTAGATCCGCACGGACAGCGGCTGGGGGTCGACTCCGGTGGTGAAGTAGGCGAGGACGAAGTCGTCGAAGACGAGCGCGAAGACCAGCACGGCGCCGGCGAGCACGGCGGGCAGCAGCGCCGGCAGGGTGACCAGGCGGACGGCCTGCCAGCGGGTGGCTCCCAGGTCCATCGCGGCCTCCTCCACCTCGGGGTTCAGCGCGGCGACCCGGGAGCGCATCTACCGCGAGCTGCGCGTGGACCGGATCTGGGAGGGAACCTCCGAGATCCAGCGGCTGATCATCGCCAACGAGCTCATCAAGCGCGGCACCGGCGCTCTGGCCCTGCCCACGCACTGAAACCGCCCACCCCCGATCACCACACAGCGAGGACTTCCATGGACTTCCGCCTCACCCCGCGCCAGGTGCAGTTCAAGGCCGACGCACGCGCCCTGACCGACCTCATCGCCGCGTACGAGACCCAGTGCGAGGAGGACAACGGCCTCCCCGCCGACGCCCACGCCAAGATCCGCGACGCGGTGCTCGACGCGGGGCTCCAGGCCGTCAACATGCCGGCCGAGTGGGGCGGCGCCGGCCTCACCATCGCCGAACAGGTCACCGTGCAGGAGGAGTTGGGCCGGCTCACGGGCGCCCTGTGGGACATGGTGTGGCGGCCCGCCAACGCGCTGCGGTTCTGCACCCCGGAGCAGCGCGAGCGCTTCCTGATCCCGGTGATCAAGGGAGAGCGGCGGGACTGCTACGCCGTCACCGAGCCCGGCGCCGGCTCGGACCCGCAGAACCTGGCCACCACGGCGACGAAGAACGACCACGGCTGGGTGCTCGACGGAGAGAAGTGGTTCGTGACCGTCGCCGACCACGCCGACTTCATGATCGTCCTCGCCGCGGCGGGCCCGGAGCGCGCGCCGACGCTGTTCCTCGTCGACAAGGACACGCCCGGCATCGAGATGACGCGGGTGCCGCGCTTCATGCACACCTTCGTCTACGAGCACCCCGAGTTCACGTTCACCGACGTCCAGGTGGGCGAGGACGCCGTGCTCGGCGGCATCGGCGAGGGGTACGACATCACCCGCTCCTGGTTCACCGAGGAGCGGCTGATGATCGCGGCACGCACCACCGGCGCCGCCGAGCGGGCCCTGCAACTGGCGCGCGACTGGGCCGTGGAGCGCGAACAGTTCGGCGCCCCCATCGCCACGTACCAGTTGGTCCAGGGCATGCTCGCCGACTGCGCCGTCGACATCGCCGTCAACCGCGCCTACACCCACCAGGTCGCCTGGGAGGTGGACCAGGCCTCCCCCGAGGACCGCAAGACCCTGCACGCCAAGGCCTCCATCGCCAAGCTCTCGGCGAGCGAGGCCTCGGGCCGGGTGATCGACCGGTGCCTGCAGATCCACGGCGGGCGGGGCTACGACCGTTCGTACGCCGTGGAACGGCTCTACCGGGAGCTGCGCGTGGACCGCATCTGGGAGGGAACCTCCGAGATCCAGCGGTTGATCATCGCCAACGAGCTCGTCAAGCGGGGCTCGGGGGTGCTGGACCTGCCCGTCGCCCGATGACACCGGCCGGGGCGGCCCCCCGCCCCGGCCCCGCGCGGAGAGGGCGCGGAGTCGACGTGGAGTGGCCGCGTAGCGGCCGAGTACAGGACAACGAGCGGAGAGGACAAACGGATGACCGGCATCGAACGTGTGGGGGTCGTCGGTTGCGGCTTGATGGGTGCGGGCATCGCCGAGGTCTGCGCGCGCGCCGACCTGCCGGTGACGGTCGTGGAACGCGACGCGGACGCGGCCCGCTCGGGCCGCCGGCGCATCGCCCGCTCCCTGGACAAGGCCGTCGCACACGGCAGGCTCACCGCCGAGCGGCGCGAGGCCGCCGCGGCGCTGATCACGGTGGTCGACCAGGTCGAGGCCCTGCACGACCGTGATCTGGTGATCGAGGCCGTCGCGGAGGACGAGCGGCTCAAACTGGACGTCTTCTCCCGTCTCGACACGGTCGTCACCGGCGAGCACACCGTCCTCGCGACCAACACCTCCTCGATCCCGGTCGTGCAGCTGGCCGCGGCGACCGCCCGGCCCGAGCGCGTCCTGGGCGTCCACTTCTTCAACCCGGTGCCGGTGCTGCGGCTGGTCGAACTCGTCCCGTCGCTGCTCACCTCGGCCACCACCACGGCACGGGCCGAGGCCTTCGTGGTCGAAACGCTGGGCAAGGAGGTCATCCGCACGCGGGATCGCGCGGGCTTCGTGGTCAATGCGCTGCTCGTGCCGTATCTCCTGGCCGCGATCCGCATGGCCGAGTCGGGCGTCGCCGGCGTCGAGGACATCGACCGCGGGATGGTTCTCGGCTGTGCGCACCCGCTCGGCCCGCTGGCGCTGACGGACCTGATCGGCCTGGACACCACGCGCGCCATCGCCGAGTCCCTGTACGCCGAGTTCCGGGAGCCGACGTACTCACCGCCGCCCCTGCTGTCCCGGATGGTGGAGGCCGGCCTGCTGGGCCGCAAGTCGGGCCGGGGCTTCCACACGTACGCGGAAGAGCCGCGGCACGAGGCGGCAGCGCCGGGAGAGCAGCCGTGAGGGAGAATGGCGGCGGGGTACGAGCGCCGGACGAGGGGAGTCGCAGGGTGTCCACCAAGGTGCGCACGGCAGACACGCGCGAGCGCATCCTGACCGCGGCGTGCGAGGCCATCGCCGAGATCGGCTTCGAGAAGATCCGGATGCGCATGGTCGCGGAGCGGGCCGGTGTGTCCACCGCTCTGCTGCACTACCACTTCGACACGCGCGAGAAGCTGTTCACCGAGGCGATGGCCCACTCCTTCGCCAACACCGCCGTCGACGTCGAACGCGACGCGGGAACGGCACCGGCGGCGGTCATCCTGGCCCGTATCCTGCGCAACCTGCTGCCGACCGACCCCGAGCTGCACCAGGACTGGCGGCTGTGGCAGGAGCTGTGGGTCCGGGCGCTGCGCGACGAGCCGACCCGGGTCTTCGCCGTGGACCTGTACGCCCAGCTGCACGCATGGGTGTCCGGTGCGGTGCGGCGCGGCATCGCGTCCGGCGAGTTCGCCCCGACCGATGTGGACGACCTCGCCACGCTCGTGCTGTCCCTGAGCGACGGCTACGGCATCCGTCTGATGCTGCGCGATCCCACGGTCACCCTGGACACGGCGCTCGCGGCCGTCTGGCGCCATGTGTCCGCGGCGCTCGGCCTGCCGGAGACGATCCCGGCCGAGTGAGCCGGCCCGGCCACGACGGCCCGGCCACAACGGCCCGGCGGCGTACGGCGTCGTCGCGAGCGACTCGTCAAGTAGGCATGATCTCAAGGTGATCGGGGGTCGGTCGTGGCATCATGACGTCCATGACCACTTGCCGAAAGGCCGATGCCGCGTAGACGGCCCGGCGCCCTGCGCGCCCAACCGCGTGACTCTCGCGCCTGGGGCGACTTCGTCCCGGTCCGGATCCACGGGATCTCCACCGACTCCACCCTCGCGATACTCCGGCTGGAGCGGCTCTCGGACGACTACTTCGTCTACCCCGGTGCCACAGACCGCGCTTTGCGGCGGTACCGAGCGTTTCTTGCGCCGCCGGGCCGTCGGCCGCTGTATCCGCAGTACTCGGAGTGTGGGTGCCGCGGGTGTTCGTTCGACGACGTCAGACACGCCCGCGACGTGCTGGACGAGGTGCTGCGGCAACTGTCCTCCCGGCCACGCGCCGAGCTGAGACGCCAAGTGGTGTCTCTCGACGCCGCATACGTCAGGCGCACTCTGCCGGATCCGTTCGCCGCCTCTCGGCAGTGGCGCTCCGACCTGTGGTGGCGCCGCCGTCTCGCGGGCGGCAGGGAGGGCGAATGAGTCCGGGGGATGCGGACCGCCCGACGTCAGCAACCCGCCACAGGGCTGCGCGGCATCGCCGGGGAGGCCGGGCGGGCGCCCGTCCACCCGAGCAGTATCACCGAGCACACTGCCGCGAGCGCGCACCAGGTCGAGACGAACTCCAGGCGCCACAGGGTCCAGCAGACGAAGGCCCCGACGCCGGCCACGACTCCCAGCACCACCAGACGCCGGTCACCGGACAGGAGCAACGAGCCCACGGTGGCCAGCAGGTAGCCCGCGACGAGCAGCGGCGCGTGGGAGAGGTGAAAGACATAGCCGACGGTCCGACCGCGGATCTCGGCCGTCACCGGGCCGACGGCGAGCGCGTACGCGAGGAACGCGGCGGTCGCGGCTCCGGCCGCGAGGGGGAGGATCAGTCTGCTCCGCGCGTGCCGTGGGGCGGCACATACCGCTCCCGCCGGCACCCACACCGCCAGCAGTGGGAGGGCGATGACGGCCCAGACGACAGTGGCGGGTCCACTGCCCCCGCCGTTGTGCCAGACCACCGATTCAACGATCTGGTGCGCCCCGAGCAGCAACGGCAGTGCTGCGAGCGGGAGGTCCCGGACACTGCGCACACGCGCCACGCAGGCCACCCCGGCCGCCGCGACACCGGTGCCCGCCACGAGATCGGCCGTCGCACTCCAACACATCACGCCACCCGGGGTCCGTCGCCGTCGCATCCGCTCGCGCCGTGGGCCAGGCTACGGGGGGCCTGCGGTATCCAGCGACACCCGAGGATGATTGGCTGGCCACGGCCGTCACGCCAGAGCCCAACCCGGGCCGATCAGCAGGAGGACTCCGCAGTCATGAGCAGCCCCTACACGTACGAGTACAAGGTCGTCACCTTCCGGGAGTCGCTGATCGGCGACGCTCTGGACAGCGACAAGCTGGAGAAGGTTCTGAACAAGCATGCCGAGGACGGCTGGGCCCTCAAGGCCATCACCTCCGCCGACGTCAAGGGTCGCATCGGTCCCGGAGCGGTCGAGGGCCTGCTGCTGACCTTCGAGCGTCCGCGCGGCTGACGGACGGACCGGCAGACGATGCGATGCACCCGGCGCCTGGCGGAAGCCGGGTGCCGGGTGCCGGGTGCCGGGTGCCGGACGCCAGGTGCCGGGTGCCGGGTGCCGGGTGCTCGACCCGTGGTCGGGGCATGCTCGCCGACGCTCCGTCAGTCATGGCGCGCAGTATCCATACCGGCACTGACATCGCCGCATGGATCCGGGACCGGTGACGGGCCTGCTCGGGCCGGAGGCCGACAGCCCGTCCTTCCGGGCAGCGTGCCGGACGCTCGTCGACGGCAGTCGGCGTCCGGACTTCGTCAACGACCTCGCCGAGGATCTGCGCGAGGGGTGGCTCGGCATCTCCGCCCAGGCGCTGCGGCGTTTCGCCGTCACGGTCGAGGACCTCGTCCCGGGCCGGGAGCCGCCGGGTCTGCGCGATCGGGTGGACCACGAGGTTGCGGCCCACATGGACTTGGAGACCGCCCGGGAACTGCCCGCCCAGACCACGGCCCCCGGGCGGACGCTGCTGACCGCCGTGGTCGATATCGAGCTGCTCACCGCGAAGGCGGTGCTCGCGCGCGGTCCGCGGTTGCTGAGTGGCCCGGCGAGCCCGTCACCGGTAGGCGCGCTGCGGGTACTGATGGGCGCCCGCCGAAAGGCCCGCGCAAGCCACTGAGGTGTTCCTGCTGCCGGGCGGCGGTCTTTCCCAGGTCAAGGGGAGAGCCTCGACGGCGTGGTCACCGGAACGGCCCGGAGGGCTGCACCGCCCACACGGCCCGCGCCGCCGACGACTCCGGCATCGCGGGCCGTACCGCCCCCGGTGTGCACGGGGCCACCCGATACTCACCGTGGGTCCAGTCGTCGAGGGGGCTTGCTCCCGGTTCTCGGCTGGGGTTGTCCCCAGCCCGAAGCGCCTGCCTGCCGGAGTGATCGCGCCTCGGTCCGTGCCTAGCGTGATGTCGCATGGCAACCATCTCCCTGAGCTCCGCGCCCGGCAGAAGATCAAGCCTCGCGGCCTTGGTGACAGTCATCGTGCTGGCTGCCGCTCCTATGGCCGGCGCTCAGCCGGTCAACCCGCCGGCACCCACCGGCTGCGGTACGCACGACGAAATCCGCCGGGCCCTGGACATCCTCACCACGCGTGACCGGATCGCGGGAGCAGCGGTCCTGGTCACCGAGGGCAGCAAGGACGCTGCGGGCGCGCCCTGCGCCCGTTGGACCGAGAGCGCCGGAACCGCCGATCTGCGCACCGGGCGGCCCATGAACACCAGCGACCGGCTGCGCGTGGGCAGCGTCACCAAGACGTTCACCGCGACAGTCGTCCTGCAACTCGCCGCCGAGCACCGTCTCTCACTCGACGCCCCGGTCGAGCGCTACGTGCCCGGGCTGATCCGGGAGCACGGCTTCGACGGCCGACGGATCAGCGTACGGCAACTCCTTCAGCACACCAGCCGGTTGCCCGACTATCTCGACGCACCCGAATGGGAGCACCCCGAACGGCTGCGGAACCGTCACTTCGAGCCGCGCGAACTCGTCGCACGCGCACTTGAGCTGCCGCGCCCGCAGGGCACCTGGCACTACGCCACCACCAACTACCTCGTCCTGGGCCTGATCATCAACGAGGTCACCGGCCGCTCCCCCGAGTCGGAGATCACCCGCCGTGTCATCGGCCCCCTCGGGTTGCGCGACACGTACTGGCCCGGCGACGACACCCGCATCCAAGGACCGCACTCCCGCAGCTACTTCCCCGCCGATGACGGTCACCGCATCGATGGCACCGCCTGGAACATGACCTTCGGCGGCGTCGGCGGCGCCCTGGTCTCCACACCGGCTGACCTGACGCGGTTCACCACGGCACTGCTCGGCGGCCGCCTGCTGCCCGCGGCCCAACTCACCGAGATGCGGCGGACGGTGGCCGCCGATCCCGACCGACTGTGGCCCGGCGCCCGCTACGGCCTGGGGCTGATCGCCTCTCCCTTGTCGTGCGGCGGCCTGTGGTGGGGACATGCGGGAACCGTGCCCGGCGGCCACCGGGCGCTGACCGCCGTCGGCCCCGGCGGCCGGGCAGTCGCCGTCGCCCTGAACGAGGTGCCGACCACGCTCCAGGCCGAACAGGACTTCCTCCACGTCGTCGACACGTCCCTCTGCGAGGGCAAAGCTTCCGGAAGGACTTCCGCATGACCGGCTTCGCATCCTCGGCCGCCCTGGGCCTCACCGCCGTGCTCGCCCTCACCGCGTCGCCCGCGCCCGCCCACGCGGCCCGCACGACCCCCGACCCTCTCGCCCGCTACCACCAGCAGCACCTCACCTGGAAGAGCTGCGTCCTCGGGCCCGCCGACGACACCGGCAGGGAACTCCAGCAGGCAGGCGCCCAATGTGCCGACGTCACCGTGCCGTTGAACTACGCGGACCCGGGCGGCCGTACGATCACGGTCGCGATCTCCCGGATCCGGGCCACCGACACCAGCCATCGGGTCGGCGCGCTGCTGCTCAACGGCGGCGGTCCCGGCGGGCAGACGCTGGGCGACCCGCCGTGGGTGCGCAAGGCGATGAAGGATGTCGGCAGCCGCTACGACGTGGTGGGGGTGGACCCCCGCTTCGTCGGTCGGAGCACCCCGCTGGACTGCCACTGGCCCACCGGCTCATCCTTCCGCGGTGCGGGTGACGACCGTGCCGGGTTC
Organism: Streptomyces sp. NPDC086549; assembly: GCF_044746205.1. Taxonomy (NCBI): domain Bacteria; kingdom Bacillati; phylum Actinomycetota; class Actinomycetes; order Kitasatosporales; family Streptomycetaceae; genus Streptomyces; species Streptomyces sp. NPDC086549. The sequence continues at coordinate 173,310 of NZ_JBIVBS010000008.1, forward strand.
GATCGTTCAGCTGCCTTCGCCGAGGAACTCGCCCACCGCTGCCGGACGTACGAAGGCGATGTGCTGCCGTACGTCACCACTCGGAACACCGCGCGCGACATGGACGTCATCCGCGTCGCGCTCGGCGAGCGCAGGATCTCCTACCTGGGCTACTCGTACGGCAGTTACCTCGGCCAGGTGTACGCCACGATGTTCCCCGGCCGCACCGACCGTGTCGTCCTCGACGGTGTGGTCGCCCCCGACCACTACGGTCCCCGGCTGCTGCTCGGCACGGAGCAGGCCGATCGGCACGCCCTTCGGGACTGGGCCGCCTGGACTGCCCACCGTGACGGGACGTACGGTCTGGGCCGCACCCGGCAGGCGGTGCTGGCGGCCGTCGGCCACGTCCAGGCGGCAGCCGGACGCACGCCTCTGCGACTGGGCGGCCACCGGGTGGACGAGTACGTGGTGCCCGTTGTCGTGTTCAACGGCCTGTCCCAGGACAACGATGCCGCGTACGGCGACTTCGCGCTGGCCGTGCGGGACATGCGCCGCGCCGCCGACGGCCACGTCGTCGCCCCGAGCCCATGGCTCGCCGACACGCTCGATTTCCTGCTGAGCGGATCCGACTCCCCCTACGGCAGCGTGCAGTCGGCGATCCTCTGCGGCGACGTCTCCGCGCCGCGCGACCCCGAGACCTACTGGCACGACGTCCAACGGGCCCGCGCGCAGGACGCGTTGTTCGGTCCCGTCACGAACAACATCGGTCCGTGCGCGTTCTGGGATCCGCCGCGCGAACGCCCGACCGTGATCAGGGACGACCTGCCGGCCCTGCTCGTCAACGCGACCGGTGACCCACGCACCACCTACCGGGGCGCCGCGACGGTGCGCCATATGTGGCCCGCCTCCCGCCTGGTCACCCTCCGCGGCGCGGACCAGCACGCAGTGTTCGGTGTCTTCGGCAGTTCCTGCGTGGATACGCGGGTCAACGCCTACCTCGCCACTGGCCACCTGCCGCCCACGGACGTCAGCTGCGCGGCCCGGTCCGCCGGATGATCCGGTAGGCCTGTCGTCAGTCGGTGATCACGGCACTGCGATGGACCCACTCGCCGCCGTGTGCCGCCTGGCGCATGAAGGCGGCGACGTCCGCTCGGCCGATCGCCGGGTTGCCCTTCTTCGGCAGCCGGTCGGTCGCGTGCCGGTGTGTCGACGGGCGCGAGCGTCGCTGCCGCCGTGGTCACGGCTGCGGCGATGACGCGCCCGTGCTTGGGGTGACGACGGACGTGGCTGCCCAATCCTGCCTCGCCGCCCTGCGTATCCGCTTTCCGACATCTTCCGCGTCGGCCCGCCGGAGGGCTTGAGTCGCATCGCGCGTGTCGATCTCACCGGCGTCGGACGGCTCCTCGCCAAGGCCCGATTGCCTGATATTATCCGTGAAGTCCGAATTTCCCCTGGTCCGGGCACCGCCCCGGCGCCCGCCGGAACGGAAACCCCCACGACGTGACCAGCGCTGACCTCGACCACCGCCTCACCGCCCTCGGCCGCTCCTTTCGACTGATCGTCACGGGCGGCGGGACCGGCGGCCACACCTACCCCGCGCTCACCGCCATCCGCACGACGAGCACCCGGCTCGCTCGCCTCGGTATCGGCCTGGACGTGCTCTGGGTCGGCACTGCGGCGGGCCTGGAAGCCCGGGTCGCCGAACGCGAAGGCATCCCGTTCAGGACCGTGGCCACCGGAAAGCTCCGTCGCTCCGGCAACCCGCTCAAGCTGGCCTCCCCGGCCAACATCAAGGACATGGGCCGGGTCCCGCTCGGCGCGGCCCAGGCGAGGTCGATCGTTTCGCACTTCAAGCCGGACGTCGTCCTGTCGACCGGCGGCTACGTCGCCGTACCCGTCGGCCTGGCAGCCAAGTTCTGCCGCCACCCGCTGGTCATCCACGAACAGACGGTCCGCCTGGGCCTGGCCAACCGTGCACTGGCCCGCGCTGCCACGCGCGTGGCCGTCTCCTCGGAGTCGACGCTGCCACTCCTGCCGGACTCCGTCCGCACCTCGGCGGTGGTCACGGGCAACCCCGTCCGCCCCGAGGTCCTGGAGGGCCGGCCGGACAAGGCGATCAGCACCCTCAGCCTCACCACCTTCGACCCAACCCTTCCGACGGTGTACATCACGGGTGGCGCCCAGGGCTCCGTCCAGATCAACACCGTCGTGCGCGCGATCCTGACTTGGCTGCTGGGCCAGGCCAACGTGATCCACCAGTGCGGCGCCACGTCCATCGAGGAGTCCCGCCAGTATGCGGCCACACTCCCGCCCCACCTCTCACACCGCTACCTGGTCACCGACTTCTTCGGCCCGGAGCTCCCCGATGTCCTCGCCCTCGCCGACGTTGTGATCTCCCGCAGCGGTGCCGGCACGATCGCCGAGCTCACGGCCCTCGGCAAGCCATCGGTCCTGATCCCGCTCGCGACGTCGGCGGGCAACGAGCAGGAGCACAACGCGCTGCACCTGCAGAAGGCGGGCGCCGCAGTGGCCCTGGTGAAGGACGCGGTCACGCCGGAGGGGCTGCGGGCGGCGGTCGGGCCGATCCTCGCCTCGACCGAGCAGCGCCGACAGATGGCTCAGCAGGCCCGCACGCTGGGGCGCCCCGATGCAGCCGACCGCTTGGCGGAGCTCGTGCTGACCGTGGCGGTCTGACGACCCCAGGTCATGGCAGGGCTGCCGCACAGTCCGGGCACCGCTGGATCGCGCGTCGCGAGGTGTCGCCCGGCGCCGGCTCTTCCTTCACGGCCCCGCTCACTCTGCGGCAGCAGCTCTGCCGCCAACCCGATGTTCGGGAGCCTGCATCACGATGTCGACCACGAAGGTGCGGCCCCCGATGCACACCTGGCTCCGCTGTCGGTCGAGGTCCTCGATCGCCCGTATCGATGATGTCTTTTTGATGTGTTTCTGCACATTGAATGATGGGTTCGGGTTGATCAGACTGGCAGAAGAGCGAGGGCTGAGAAAGGAGCCGCGATGTCTCTGCCTGCTGTGGGTTCACGGACTTGGCTGACCGAGGAGGACTGCGATCTCGACGCGTTCCGCGCGCTCGTGGAGCGGGACACCGACCCCGGTGACCATCCCGCGGCCGAGCGGGTGGAGCAGAACGTGCCGCTCTACGACAGTGACCGGCTCCGCGCCCTGACGGCCACCCCGGAAGGCCGTCGGAACGTGCAGGGCGAGCTGGTCCGGGCGCTGCTGGAGGGACCCGGCATCGTGGTGTTCAAGGGCGCCTTCGCGGACCCGGCCGTCGTGGACCGGGCGTCCGGGGTGTTCCGGGCGCTGATCGAGGAGGAGCGCGCCTCGGGTGCGGGGTGCGGCGACCACTTCGCCAAGCCCGGAGCCAACGACCGTGTCTGGAGCGCTCTGGACAAGGTGGCCGTGCGTGCGCCGGAGGTGTTCGCGGACTACTACGCCAACGACGTGCTGGCGCTGATCGCCGAGGCCTGGCTCGGCCCCGCCTACCAGGTGACCTCTCAGGTGAACGTGGTCAACCCGGGCGGCACCGCACAGAACGTGCACCGCGACTACCACCTCGGCTTCCTCTCCCAGGAGCGGGCCGCCGCCTACCCGGCGCATGTGCACCGTCTGTCGCCGGTGCTGACCCTCCAAGGCGCGGTGGCTCACTGCGACATGCCCGTCGAGTCCGGCCCGACGCTGTATCTGCCGCACTCGCAGAAGTTCGAGCCCGGCTATCTGGCCTGGCGGCTGCCGCGGTTCGTCGAGTACTTCGACGCCCACCACGTCCAGTTGCCGCTGGAGAAGGGCGACGCGGCCTTCTTCAACCCGGCGCTCTTCCACGCCGCCGGGCACAACCGCTCGACCGGCATCCGGCGCATGGCCAATCTGCTCCAGATCTCCGCCGCCTTCGGGCGCGCCATGGAGACGGTGAACCGCGAGGCGATGGCGAACGCGCTGTTTCCGGTGCTGCTCCGCCGCAAGGCCGAGGGCTTCTCCGAGGACTGGCTGCGGCGGGTGGTCGCCGCCACCGCCGAGGGCTACCCCTTCCCCACCGACCTCGACCTCGACCCGCCGGTCGACGGCCTCGCCCCGCTCTCCCAGGCGGACACGCTCTGGCAGGCCGTCGCGGAGGGCTGGGACCCCGAGCGGCTGCGCCGGGAGCTGGAGGCGGGCGCCGAGCGCCGCCGGACCTGACGGAGGGACGGCTCAGCCGGATCGCACCGCTCCGTCCCGACGGAAGTGATCGAAACCGTGAGCAGAGGCCGGGACTGGGTTAGCCTCGTTCTCCCAGCGAAGGCGAACTGACTTACGACGAACACCACTTCGGGAGTTCCGTGTCTGACCACCGGCCACCATCACCGGACTCCGCGGCCCGCGAAGCCGCCGCACTCCGGCAGACCGGAGCCTCACCTCTGCTGGCCGGCGACCCGGGCCGCATCGGTCCCTTCGTGCCGGTGGCGCTGCTGGGCAAGGGCGGGATGGGACGGGTCTACCTGTCACGGGCCGCCGACGGCCGTCCGGGACTTTTCGCGGTGAAGGTAATCCGGCCGGAGTACGCCGAGGACGTCAGGTTCCAGCGGCGGTTCGAACGCGAGGCATTGGTGCACTCGCGGATCGGTCCGCCGTACGCACCGAAGTTATGCGGAACCGGATGGGACGACCAACTGCTGTGGATGGCCACCGAGTACGTCCCCGGACTCGACCTGTCGGAAGCCGTACGTGAGGGCGGTGCCCTGACTCCGGCCACCGTGTGGCGGTTGGTGGCGGAGCTGGGGCGGGCGCTCGCGGCCCTGGCCGCCGCAGGGGTCGTACACCGGGATCTGAAGCCGTCCAACGTGCTGTTGTCGGTCAAGGGCGCGCATGTGATCGACTTCGGGATCTCCAAGGCCGCGGAGGCCAGCGCGATCACCGGCACCGGCAACCGGGTCGGCACTCCGGCCTACATGTCGCCGGAGTATCTGAGGACAGGCCACTGCGACACGGCATCGGACGTGTTCTCGCTGGCGAGCAGCCTGCTCTTCGCGGCCACCGGACGTGCGCCGTTCGGCGACGGTACGGGCGTCGACGTGATGCACCGGGTGGCGTTCGAGGAGCCGAATCCGGAGGTCACCGGGGCGGTCTCGGCTGCCGACCCGGAACTGGGGGCGCTGCTGGCCGCCTGCTTGGCCAAGGAGCCCGAGCGGCGCCCCACCCCGCGGGAACTGACCGACACCGCAGGGGCACATGCCGGAACAACCGGTTGGCCGGAGCCACTTGACGGCAGGGTGCTCGCCCGGCAAAGGGCGTACGAAGCGCTGCACCGCCTCCCCGTCGAGCGGGCGGCGCTCTTCCACCCCTCGGGGCGCCGGGCGGGTGCGCCGGCTCCCTCGCCCGGACGGGTGGGCTCGCCGGCCGCCCCGCCCGCGGCCGCCTCCGCCTCTGCCTCTGCCTCTGCCTCTGCCGAGAGGGCCTCGGCAGGGTCGCGTCCGGCGGCGGCCCGACCCTGGGTGCGCAGGAAGCGGGTCATGGCCGCCGCGGCGGGCACCATGCTGTGCGCCGTTGCCGCGGGCGTCCTGGTGCTGATGCGTGAGGGCGGCGGCCCCGCAACCGCCGCCTCGCCGGAGTACACCGCTTCGCAGGCCGGTACCCGGCCCGGCCGGCTGTCCGACGGCACCGCCCTGTCCGTCGCACCCGGCGTGTCGGACCGGGCGTCCGCTGCGGGCGCGTCCAGCAGACGCGCCGGCGTCACCGACGACGGCACTGCGCAGCCCGAGGACTCCCCGTCCGCCCCCGCCGGCCGACCCAGCTCCCCCACTACCCGGGCCGGCGACACCGGCTCCACCGCCACCCCGGCCCAGTCCCCCGGCACCGCATCCGCCGACCCCGGAACTCCGCCCTGGATCGCCGACTGCACGTACTACGCCGGCAACGGCCGCACCCGCCCGGGTGACAGCGGCAAGCGTGTGCTGCAGGTGCAGTGCATGCTCACCAAGCGCGGCTACGACGTGGGCAGTACCGGTGTGAACGGCGAATTCGGCTCCGCCACGGAAGCGGCGGTCCGCAGCTTCCAGAGCGCCAAGGGCGTGACTGCGGACGGCGTCGTGGCCCATGACACCTGGGTCGCTCTGCGCGCCACCGAGTGAGAACAGCGGCCGCCCCGAGCACGGCGGTATGAACCCACGGCCCGATTCACCCCTGCGGAGCACCCCGTCGTGTCCGTGCACACCAGTTCCTGGAGGGTTGCTGACACTGCGGTCATGAGCCGAGTACCTGACGAAGGCATGGTCCTGATCCCCGGCGGATCCCTCATCACCAAGACCCCGGAAGAGGGCCGTGCCCTGGCGCTCACCCTGGCCCGGCACACCATCCACAACATCCAGCCCGATCTCGACGTCCTCAAGGGCGGGCGAACGACTTATTCCACCGCCCCCGAAAGCCTCATGCACGCGGCGCAGGTCGTGGCACTCGAGTTCCAGACCATCGCCGCCGCCAACGGTTACTGGCGGGACTGACACCCCAACCGAACCACGGGAACCGCGGGGAGCACGGGCAGGCAGCGCCCGGACTCCCCGCAGAGCGGCCTCCGTCAGGGGCGGGGAGCCGCGGTCGCTCGGCTTCCGTTCGCCGGGGTGTGCGCCTGTGCCGTGTTCGACTCCGCGGCCTTGGGGAGCAGTTCGCGCTCCGCGAGCACACCGAACACGAGCCCGAAGGAGGTCCACAAGGTGGCCTGGATGGCAAGGGCCGCCAAGCGGAACTGCCACAGCAGCGTGGCCGAGAAGTCCTTCGGGACCTCGTTGATCGCAGGCAGGAAGGCGTAGGCCAGTCCAACGACCAGGACGTAGAACGCGGCCGCGGAGAGCGTGGCGTTCCAGTTGCCCAGGCGTGGCGCGAGACGTTTGCCGACGATCACGGCGGCAACCGCGAGCAACACGCTGAGCAGCATCATCAGGAAGTAGAGAGTCGTCCGCTTGCCGATGGTGTCGGGGTCGCCGACGGACGGTGGGTTCGCGGGGTACTTCAGGAACGGCACCACGTAGACGGCGACCAGACCGGCGGCCGCCAGCAGCAGCGCGCTCGCGCGCGGCCCGAAGCGACCGATGCGGCCGAGTACGAAGCAGTACGCCAGGGCGGCGATGCCGCCGAACGCGACCCCGTACACCAGGACACCGGTGGTCAGGCCACCGGTGGACTGCATGGTCCGGGAGACCGCCTCCACGCCGTGCTCGTGGGAGTGTGCCTCCTCGTAGGCGATGGCCGAGTCGACGCGCGGCTCGCCGAGGAAGTAGGCGACGACGAGTGCGAGCAGGCCCGCGGCGAGTCCCGCGAGCATGCCACGCACCAACAGATTTCTGACAGTTGCCGAGTTCATGGGCTCGTGGATTCCCTCGCCGCCGTCAGTGGCAGGGGAAGCCGAGCAGATGACGCGCGTCGTGCACCCACTCGTGCACATTGTCTCCGGACATCACGGACGTGGCGCCCTGCTCGGCGCCGACGAAGTAGAGCAGGACCAGCATGAGGATGCCGAAGAAGACCGCCCAGGGGACGATCGCGCCGATCGGCAGCTTGGCGGGCGTGACGGTGGGGGTAACGGTCGGCTGGACAGCGGACTGCGCCATGGCAGGACCTCCTGGGGAACTCGCGTCCCGTCTCGGTGGTGCAACAGGACAACGGAGCGGGTCTGACTCACCCGAACGCACCCCAGGAGTGCGAACCGGGCTTACAGTGGCGCGACCGTGCCGGACTTCCACCGGCTTCCGCGGACCGTCGTCGATATCGAAGTGACGGTACCGCGGAGCAGGGGGTGCGGCCAAGGGCGCACAACGTGGCCGGAAGTGCGCCCAGGGCCCTCTCCGCACCGTCATCTTCGGCCAGGACAGCGGTGCATGAGGATCGGAGCGGATGAATGACCAGTCGAGTGATGTTGATCTCACCGGCGCTGAACCCATCGCTCCGTCAGGCCCGCTTCGACGACGGATGCTCGCTCGACACCGCCGGCGCACTCCGCGCCCGTTCGGCCGCCGGCGCACTTCCCGCGGCCGACCGCACGCTCGTCTCCCCCACCGTCCGCTGCCGGGAGACGGCCTCGGAGCTCGGCCTCGACGCCGCGGCGTCACCCGGACTTGACGGCTTGGACCCGGGCCGATGGCGGGGCCGCACACTGGACGAAGTGGGCGCGGCCGAGCCGGAGGAGGTGGCTCGCTGGCTCACGGACCCACTGGCCGCGCCGCACGGCGGGGAGTCCGTCCACCAGTTGTGCCTGCGCATCTCGCGCTGGCTGGACGAGGCCGCGCGGTTCTCCGGCCTCACCGTGGCGGTGGTGGAACCGGAAATCGTCCGCGCCGTGACGGTGTGCGCGCTCGGCGCACCCGAGTCGGCCTTCTGGCGCGTCGACGTACCACCCCTGTCCGCAACGGAGTTCACAGGCCGCGCGGGACGCTGGAACGTGGCACTGGGCACCACGCTCGGGACGAGGTGACGCTCGTGCCCCGGCGCGGCCTCCGACTCCGCCACCGCCCACGCCTTGGGCGCCCGGCCGAGGCACGCGGACGCACACGGCGCGTGCCCGTCGCGGTCGGGTCGAGTCGAGTCCGGCGAGGAAGTCGGCGGCGGCGCGCGTTCCGGCGACACCGCTGCCCGCCAAAGCCCCGGACCTCTGCCCGCCCCCTGGGCTAGCCCAGGACGGCGGGCCTGAGCGCGTCCTCGCACCACTGGCGGAAGCCCGTAGGTGCCGACTCGGGGGTGCTCGGCTGGGCGGCGCCGTAGAAGCCCTGGTCCTTCAGGGCCTCCGTCATGTCGGCCAGGCCCTGCGCCCAGGCCTCGCTCGCGCCGAAGCGCAGCACCGTCGCCTTGTAGTCCGCGCTGCCGGTGCGGTGGAGACGCACCGGACGGTCCAGGACCTCGGAGACGACCTGGGCCATGTCCTCGGCGGACAGATCGTCGGGGCCGACGAGCGGGACGTCCTGCTGCCCGGTCCAGGAGCCGTCGAGCAGCAGCCGGGCCGCCGTGGCGGCGATGTCGCGGGTGGCACAGGTGCGCAGGACGCGGTCCTCCGCCACCGCCAGGAAGAAGACACCCGCGTCGCGGATCGATTCGGCCTGGCTCAGCAGGTTCTCCATCAGGAACGGCGGGCACAGCGCCCGGTAGTGCACGCCCGTGGCCATGATCGCCTCGTCCATGGCGAGCGAAGCCGATATCTGCCCGGCGTTCTTCGCCACTCCGCGGCCCAGGGTCGAGACGCCGACGACCCGCTCGACGCCCTGGTGCCCGATCACCTCGCACAGGGGCTCGGTGAAGTCGTGGAAGTGGCCCTCGACGCTGTCGGCCCCGGGTGTCGGGGGCACGAGCCAGAACAGGCGGTCGGCGCCCGTACATGCCTCCTTCAGGACGGCGGCGTCGGAGTGCGATCCCCGTACGACCTCGACACGCTCGCGCACCCGCGCGGAGAGCCGAGCCGGGTCACGGGCGATCACCCGGATTCCCTCCGTTCCGTCCGCGGCGTCCACGAGGTGGTCGAGGACCTGTCGGCCGATCTGGCCGGTGGGGGTGGTGACGACGATCATCAACGACTCCAGGAAAGGGGCTTGTCGGATGCCGTCGAGCCTGCTGCGTGGCGCACGCGAACTGAAGTACCGATCTGCTAGCGCTTGTTACCCTCAAAGTAATACCGACCTTGGAGGGCCCATCGGACGGCCCATCGGACGGTCCATCAGACGGCCCGGAGGGGGAGATCATGGAATCCCGCCCGCTGCGCTACTTCGTCGCGGTCGCCGAGGAGCTCAATTTCACCCGTGCCGCCGAGCGGCTGGGCATCTCACCGCCGCCCCTGTCCCGTGCGGTCCGCCAGTTGGAGACGGAGATGGGCGTCGCCCTCTTCGAGCGGAGCACCCACAGCGTGGCGCTGACCCCGGCCGGAACGGTGCTCCTCGCGGAGGCGAGGATCGCCCTGGACGCTCTGCAGGCCGCCGAACGGCGGGCCCAGCGCGCGGCGGACGCCGATCCGAAGCTGATCCTGGCCGTCAAGGCCGACGGTGACGCGGGCCTGCTGGAGCCGATCCTGGCGCGCTTCGCGTCGGAACCGGCGGCGTTACCGGTCGCCGTCCGGCTGTGCGGCTGGCATGAACACCCGCGGCTGCTGCGTCAGGGGGAAGCCGACGCGGCCCTGGTCCACGAGCCGTTCGACCGTACCGGCCTCGACTCCGAGACCCTCTTCGGCGAACCACGCGTCGCCGCCCTCGCCGCCGCCCATCCGCTCGCCGCCCGCGACCGCCTGGCCCTCGCCGACCTCGGCCTGCGCCCCGACGAGGTGCCGCGGTTCATCGAGAAGAACCGCACCGAGGGCCGCGACCTCGCCCAACTGCTCACTCTCGTCGCGCTCGGCGGCCCCACTCCCCTGCTGCCCGCCTCCGTCGCCGCTCGCTATCCGCGCCCGGGCGTCGTCTACCTGCCGGTCCCGGACGCACCGCCGTCGGTCCTTGCCATCGCCTGGCCACAGCAGTCCCGTTCGACGGCCACGGCGGCGCTCGTCCGCGCAGCGGCGGCCGTATCCGAAACCGTGCGGGGCCGGCCCGCGGCCTAGCCGACGAGCGGGCCGTACACGGCGATCCGCCCCGGTCCGGACCAGGCACGTCACCGGCCTACGCGATCTGGTCGGCCGCCCACTGGGCCCACTCGCGGCGCATGGCGTTGAAGCGCAGGCCGTACTCCAGGGCGATCCGGCCGTAGACGGAGAGGTTGTCGTCGTCCCAGTCGATGGACTCCGCGAGCTGGTTGAGATCCTCGTACGACCGCTCGGACATCTCCGTCAGCTCGGTCAGGTACGCGCGCGCCTGCTCGGGCTCCAGCACTCCGAGGAAGAAGACCCGCAGCAGCAGATCACTGCGGGTGTTGCGCTGGGGCCTGGTCTCGGTCAGCCAGTGGCGTAGTTCGGCCAGCCCCTCTTCGGCGAGGGCGTATTCCTTGCGGCCGCGTGGCCCCTCGGCCGCTACCGTGATCAGTCCGGTGGCCGCGAGCTTGGTCAGCTCCGTATAGATCTGGCTCTGCGTGGCCGGCCAGACGGTGGCCAGTGAGGTTTCGAACAGTTTCAGCAGGTCATAGCCGCTGGCGGGACGCTCCGAGAGGAGGCCCAGGAGTGCGTGTCTGAGGCTCATGCCCTGCACTCTACATTCCACTATTGACATGTCGCTACTAGACATTCTACTTTTGACATGTCAGGAGAGACACCGAGACGGGGAGATCAGACCATGTCCTACCTGCGCACGTTCCTGCCCTGGATCGTCTTCGCCGTGCTCCCCTCGGGGGACTGGCAGTGGGCAGCGCTGGCCGCGCTCGTGGTCGCCGTGGCGCTCATCGCCCAGCAGGTACGGGCCGGCACCGGATTCGACGCACTGATCATCGAGTTGGGCTCGGCGGTCTTCTTCGCCGCACTGGCCGTCATCGCCTTCGCCGACCCCCACTCGGGCGTGCACGACTACTCCGCGGCCCTCTCCTCCGGCACCCTCGCGGTCATCGCCGGCGCCTCACTGGCCATCCGCAGGCCGTTCACCCTGGGCATCGCCAAGCGCACCACCCCGCAAGAGGTCTGGAACCTCAAGCCGTTCATCCGCACCAACGTCGCCATCACCGCCGTATGGACCGCCGCGTTCACCCTGACCGCCGCCGTCCTCGCCCTCGTCGCGCACGCCGGCAACGCCCACTCCACCCCCGCCACACTCGTCCAGATCGCCGGCTTCGCCGTCCCGATGGTCTTCACCGTCCGCTACGTCGCCCACGTCCAGGCCAAGGCCAAGGCCGCGCAGGTGACCCGATGACGGCCCGCCACCTCACCGGCAACCACACCCCGGTCACCGGGCTCGGCTTCGGCCGCCCGGGGTGGAGAGGTCGACACGGTCACCCCACTGCCACCGGCTAACCCACTGCCCGCAGAAGCGTCAGCGTGCGGTCGAGCAGCAGCTCGGCCGCCGCCGCGTCGTACGACGCGAGTGTGCTGTCTGCGAAGTAGTGCTGGTCGCCCTGGTAGAGGAACAGTTCCGCCTGCTCGGCGGAGGCGACCAGGGCACGTGCCGCGTCGAGGTCGCCCTCGCCTGCGAAGAACGGGTCGGCGTCCATGCCGTGCACCTGGACGGGCACTCCGTCCGGCCAGGCCGGGCCGAACTCGGTGACGGGAACGCAGGCGTAGTACAGCAGCGCTCCTCGCGCGCCGGACCGGGTCTGCGCCAGCTTCTGGGCCGGGAGCACCCCTACCGAGAAACCGGCGTAGACGACGTCGGCGGGCAGGTCGTCGACCGCTCGGACACCGCGCTCGATCACCTCACCGAAGCCGGTCCGCTGGACGTAGCCCATGCCCTTCTCCAACGTGTCGAACGTGTGCCCGTGGAAGAGGTCGGGCGTGTGCACGGTGTGCCCGGCCCGGCGCAACTCGTCGGCGAAGGCGGTCACCCCCGGCGTGAGTCCGAGCGCGTGGTGGAACAGCACGATGCCGGTCATCCCTGTCTCCAGCTAGGAGTCGACTGCGCGAACGATCCATGAAATCAGCATGTTCGAGCTCAGCCGTGACCCTTCGGCCGGGACGGCCGCGAGACGGCCCTGTCTCCGGCGATCTCACCGCTGTACACGGCCACCACCAGAGCGACCACCAGCGGCACGAGCCATGTGATCACGTGAATCGAAGCGGGGTAGCTCGCAAGGGAGTAGCCGTCCCCGATCAGAGACACCACGAACAGTCCCGCGAGCGGCACGCCCGCGGCGAGTGCCGCGAGCAGCCCCCGCAACAGGGGACGCGTGAGCAGCCGGCGAGGCGCGATCGCCAACACGAGCGCGGCCGCCGCGCCCAGCGTCAGGCCTATCGCCATGCTGACGAGTGCGGCGAGGACACCCACAGCGAGGAATGTCCGCACAGTCCCCCATCGGCCCCCGGTCAGGAAGACGAAGGCACCGACAAGACATCCACAGCCGAGCACCCCCGCGGGCCACACGCCGATCCGCGCGCCCAAGCGGACACCTCGCCGGACAACCGCTCGAATCTCCACGCGCGCCCCCGTCACCCGGCTCGTCCACCGCTCGTCCGCCGCTCGGTCGCGCTCATGATCGCATGCACGTACCTCTACGGCATCGCTTGCGACATCGCCTACGACATCGCTTCGATGATCCCGTCCCACAGTCGTGACCGCGCCTCGAGTGCGGCCGTCGCCACCTCGGCCGCCTCACGCCAGCGGGTGTCGTCGTCACCGCACAGATCGGCCACCATCTGCAGGGCCATGGGGGTGTGCTCCTCGCCGTCGACCTCGATGTGTCGCGAGAGGTAGTCGCAGAAGAGCGGGAAGCGGTCGGTGCCCTCCTTCTGGAGCACCTGGTCGAACATGTCGGGGATGAGGTCCTCGCGGGAGAAGGCGAAGGCGGCGGCACGGCAGTGCAGCGGACGGTCGCTGATGATCTCGAAGGTGGTACGGACGAAATCGGCCGCGGGCGCCGGGACCTGGGCGACACGAAGCGCCGAGGGCACGTCGTGCCCCTCCTTGATCAGGTCGAGAAAGGTGTCGATCCGGGTGGTGTCGGCCCCGGCTTCGGCCATCCCGGCACGGTAGAGCTCGAAGTGGCTGGTGAAGCCGCCGTTCAGTTCGTCGCTCTCCTCGACCAGCACGATGTCGTTGATGAGGCGCCGGCCCACCTGGGAACCGGTGGGGATCCAGGGCACGTCGACGCAGGTCAGGTCGCGCTGGAGCGCCTTGAGCAGCGACATGAAGTCCCACACCGCGAACACATGGTGTTCCATGAACATCGCCATGTGCTCGCGGCTGCTTATTCGCTGGTAAATCGCATGCGTGGCGACTTCCTTTCGGACCGGCTCGATGGCGGCACGCGCCCTGTCAATTCCGTCGTGCATCAGGTTCCAGTCGTACCGGGACATGTTTTTCCCTCCGCTCGATTTCTGGGTGGATGGCGATCGTGACGCCGTTTCGTACGTCACGGCAAGCGCTTCCCGAAAATTCAGCGAAGTTACCCGAAGTATCAGCAGGCAAAAGCCGTCAAGGCCGCAAAGGAAGGTGAAGAGTTAAAATTCGGGCGGGTCGAAAAAAGCTCGCTGGAGACGTGAACAGACCCCGGTCGGCATACGTATCCAATTGGAATGTTCCCATCCCTGGAAAGATCCCCCGCGAATTTCCGGTCGCGAAAAGGCGGCTCAAAGCCGTTCGGCGCCATGTCGCGGCGCGCCCCGGCTCTGCCATGCTGCTGTTACGTTCTTGATCCTTGTACGTGCTTGATCCTTGGCGGACCGAGGCGGGAAAGGCGGAGCGGAGCTTGGACACGGGCGCGGGACCTGGCCGGAACGCGAGTGCGGGCTCGGGGCTGGACATGCGGGCGCATGCGCGGCAGCGGTGGGCGGCGCGGGCGTCCCTGACGTCCGCGGGACTGACAGTGATCGCACCGCTCGCGACCGCGCCCTCCGGCGGGGTGGCACTCGTGCTGATCGGGGCTCTCTCGATCGCCGTGAGCATGGCGGCACTGTGGTGGGCGCTCACCCGGCGCGGGTGGCTCAGGGCCTGCGCGGGCGTGGTCGCGGTCGCCGCGCCCGGCGCCGCGATCGCGCTCTTCGCCGTGGCGCACCTGCTGTGGCTGCCCTTCCTGCTGCTGGCCCTGTGGGCGCTGTCGGTGTGGACGGGGAAGGTCGCGCTCAGCGGCACGCGGTCGCACGTCGTACAGGTCGTGGAGTACGAAACTCCCCCTCCCGCCCGGGCGTTCCTCATCATGAACCCGCAGTCCGGGGGCGGGAAGGTCGAGCAGTTCGGGCTGAAGGCGAAGGCCGAAGAGCTCGGAGCCCGCGTGCATCTGCTCGACACCGGCCGGCCGGACGCCCCCGAAGACGTCACCGCCCTCGCTCGTGCCGCGCTCGACGAAGGGGCCGACCTGCTCGGCGTCGCCGGCGGGGACGGGACGCAGGCGCTGGTCGCGGCGGTCGCGGCGGAGCACGACGTACCGTTCCTGGTGATCTCCGCCGGCACCCGCAACCACTTCGCCATGGACCTCGGGCTCGACCGCAACGACCCGTCGACGTGCCTGGAGGCACTCACCGACGGGGTCGAAGTCAGGGTCGACCTGGGCTTCGCCGACGGCCATCCCTTCGTGAACAACGCGTCGTTCGGGGCGTACGCCGCGGTCGTGCAGAGCCCCGCGTACCGGGACGACAAGGTGCGCACCACGCTGGATCTGCTGCCCGAACTGCTCACCCACGAGCGCGGTCCGCTGCTCACCGCGCGTGTCGCGGGCACGGGCGGCCCGGACATCGTCATCGACACGCCCCAGGCCGTGCTGGTCAGCAACAACCCCTACCGTACGGACGACATCGCCGGTCTGGGCCGTCGGGAGCGGTTGGACCTGGGCGTGCTCGGCGTGCTCGGCGTCAAGGTGGAGGGCGCCGCCCAGGCCGCCGAGCTGCTGCTGGGACGGTACGCCGAGGGGCTCACCGCGGTGACCGCCCGGCAGGTGGTCGTCGACTCCGACAAGGGCGACGTCGAGGTCGGGGTGGACGGCGAGGCCATGGTGCTGCCCGCGCCCGTCCGCTGCCGCATCCAGCCGGGCGCCCTGCGCGTCCGGGTCCCCCGCAACCGGCCCGGCGTACCCGCGGTCAAGCCGCCCCTGGAATGGCGGCGGCTGCGCAAACTGGCGGCGACGGTGGGACGGACGGCCCTCCCCAAGAGCCGACAGCGGCGGCTGTGGTCGTGACCACGGCCGACTCCTCGTCCCGGCGGCCTGGTGTCTGCCCCGCCTCACCGTCCCCTCCCCTCAACCAGCCTCCGGGAAAAGGGAGTTGATCTTCTCTCGGTCACATGGAATTCCCCGATTGGTCGGACGCGCAGGGGTGCACAGAAAGCGTTTTCCGCTAAGTTTTGGCATGTCCACACCCCGATCGGCACTCCCCCCATGTAGGAGACACCCCCATGCGCAGACTCGTCGCCTGTCTGGCGGCCGCGGTCGCCACCCTCGGCGGGCTCACGGCGACAGCCACGCCGGCCGCGGCTGCCGGCTCGGGCACGTTCAGCGTGCTCACGTACAACGTCGCCGGCCTTCCGGAAGCCCTGTCCAGCGCGCCGACCCCGCGCGACACCAGCACGACGGAGATCGGCCGGCGCATCGCACCGTACGACATCGTCAACGTCCAGGAGGACTTCAACTACCACGCTTACCTGTACTCCACCGACACCCACCCCTACCGGACCGCGACCAGCGGCGGCGCCGGTATCGGCAGCGGGCTCAACACCGTCTCCAACTACGCCTGGGACGGCGACGACTTCGAACGCGTGGGCTGGAACTCGTGCCAGCTCGACTCCGGCGACTGCCTCACGCCGAAGGGCTTCACCTTCATGCGCGAGCGCCTCGCCGAGGGCGTCTACGTCGACTTCTACAACCTGCACACCAACGCGGGCACGAACGACGGCGACCTCGCCTCGCGTGCGGACAACCTGAACCAGCTGACCTCGTTCATCCAGTCGCACTCGGCGGGCAACGCGGTCGTGGTCATGGGTGACACCAACACCCGCTACACCCGCACCGGCGACACCATCGCCGAGTTCGGTGCGGCCAACGGCCTGACCGACGCCTGGGTGCAGCTGATCCGCGGCGGCACACCGCCCGCCAAGGGCAGCGACGCGCTGGTCTGTGACCAGACGGGGGCCACCGTGCCCAACACCTGCGAGGTCGTGGACAAGGTCCTGTACCGCAGCAGCAAGCTGGTCACCCTGAACGCGACCTCGTACAACAACGAGCACGCCAAGTTCCTGACCTCCGACGGCCTCATGCTCTCCGACCACGACCCGATCACCGTCGGCTTCTCGTGGTCGCAGAACCCGGACTTCCAGCTGAGCGACCAGTTCGGCGGTCCGCACGGCGACTACTACCAGGACATCGACAAGGTAGCCGCCGGTGCCCGCGCCACCACCATCGCGCTGCGCTCCGGCTCCCGGGTCGACCAGGTCGGCATCACCCTGAGCGACGGCACCACGCTCACCCATGGCGGAACCGGTGGCACGGCGTCCTCGCTGACGCTGGGCAGCGGCGAGTACGTGACGAGCGCCTACCTGTGCGAGGGCGTGAAGGACAGCCACACCCGGATCTTCTACGCCAAGTTCACGACCAACCTGGGTCACACCCTCGCGGGCGGCACCACCACCTCGGACTGCGTGACCCGTACGGCCCCGTCGGGCTGGCAGATCGCCGGCTTCCACGGGCGGTCGGGCGACGAACTCGACAAGGTCGGCTTCATCTACACCAAGCGCTGACACTCAGCAGCCGGTCCCCATGACCCCCGGATTCCGGATCCCGGATCCCGGATCCCGGGTCATGGGGACTCCGGCGGTCTGATCCACCCCAGTGAGCGCTCGACGGCCCGCTTCCAGTCCGCGTACTCCGACTCCCTCCGCTCGGGGTCCATGTCCGGCAGCCACTGGGCGGCCCGGTGCCAGTGGCGACGCAGAACCTCCAGGTCCGACCAGTAGCCGGCGGCCAGCCCGGCGGCGTAGGCGGCGCCGAGGGAGACCGTCTCGGCGACCATGGGCCGTACCACGGGCACGTCGAGCACGTCGGCGACGAACTGCATGAGCAGGTTGTCCGCCGTCATACCGCCGTCCACCTTGAGCTGCTTCAGCGGGACCGAGAAGTCCGCGTTCATGGCGTCGACGACCTCGCGGGTCTGCCAGCCGGTGGCCTCCAGCACGGCCCGGGCCAGGTGCCCCTTGGTGATGTACGAGGTGAGGCCGACGATGACACCCCGTGCGTCGCTGCGCCAATGGGGCGCGAACAGGCCCGAGAACGCGGGGACGATGTAGCAGCCGCCGTTGTCCTCGACCGTCCGCGCGAGGGTCTCGATCTCCGGCGCGCTGCTGATCAGTCCCAGGCGGTCACGAAACCACTGGACCAGTGAGCCGGTGACGGCTATGGAACCCTCCAAGGCGTAGACAGGGGCCGTGTTCCCGACCTTGTAGGCCACGGTCGTGAGGAGTCCGTTCCGGGACCGCACGACATCGGTACCGGTGTTGAGCAGCAGGAAGCTGCCCGTTCCGTACGTGCACTTCGCCTCCCCGGGGGAGAAGCAGGTCTGGCCGAACAGAGCGGCCTGCTGGTCGCCGAGGGCCGCCGTGATGCGGACGCCCGGGAGCAGCGCGCTGGCCTCGCCGTAGCTCTCGGCCGAAGAGCGGATCTCGGGCAGCATGGCGCGGGGAACCCCGAAGAACGCCAGGAGCTCCTCGTCCCAGGTGAGGGTGCGGATGTTCATCAGCATGGTGCGGCTGGCGTTGGTGGGGTCGGTGATGTGCAGGCCGCCGTCCGCACCCCCGGTGAGGTTCCAGATCAGCCAGCTCTCGATCGTGCCCATCGCCACCTCGCCGTCCTTGGCACGCTGTTCCAGCCCGCCGAAATGGTCGAACAGCCAGCGGATCTTGAGCGCGGAGAAGTAGGTGGACGGGGGCAGGCTGCAACGCTCCAGGAAGAACTCGTCTCCGGGGCGGACCCTGTACTCGTCGACGAGCGGTGCCGTGCGGGTGTCCTGCCAGACGATCGCCCTGCCCAGCGGGGCACCCGTCCGCCGGTCCCAGAGCACCGTGGTCTCCCGCTGGTTGGCGATCCCGATGGCGGCGACGTCTCGCGCGCCCGCACCGGCATCGGACAGGGCCTCGGGCACTATGCGCTGGAGATTGCGCCAGATCTCGACGGCGTCGTGCTCGACCCAGCCGGGCTTGGGGAAGTGCTGCTCGTGCTCCCGCTGGGCCACCGACACCAGCCGCCCCTGCTGGTCGAACAGGATGCATCGGGTGGAGGTGGTGCCCTGATCGATGGACATCACATACCGTTCAACCATGATCGGGTCTGCCTTCCGATGTCCGATGTGTCGAAGCGGCGGTGGGACTACCAGCGAGCTGCGCCCAGATCCCGGGAGATCGCCCGTGCGGCCTCACGCAGCAGGGTGATCAGGTTCGGCAGGGGACGGCCCTGGCTGTCACAGATCCTCTCGACCGGACCGGACAGCCCGATGGCACCCACCACGAGACCGCCGTGCCCACGGATCGGCGAGGCGATGCCTGCCTCACCCATGCTCATTTCCTGTACCTCGGCGGCCCACCCCTGTTCCCGGACCTCGGCAAGCGCCCGGTTGAGCTGCTCCGGGGAGACCAGGGTGTGCCGGGTGTACGTCTCCAGCCCGAACTCCAGAACCGACTCCAGCGGCGCGGTCCCGAAGGCCAGCAGAACCTTGCCGAGCGAGGAGGCGTGCAGCGGCAGCAGCGCGCCCACGTCGAGGGTCTGGAGCGAGTCGTCCGGCCGGAACACATGGTGGACGACGAGGACCCTGCCCTCCAGGGAGGTACCCAGGCGGACGGCCTCCCCGCTGCGGGCGGCCAGGGCGTCGGCCCAGTTGATGGAGCGCGACCGCAGCTCATTGACGTCGAGGTAGCTGGTGCCGAGATGCAGCAGGGCGGCCCCGAGCTGGTATTTACCCGTCGCCGCATCCTGCTCCACGAAGTCGACGTGCTGGAGCGTGCGGAGTATGCCGTGGGCGGTGCCCTTCGCCAGACCGAGCGAGGCTGCCACCTCGCCGAGTCCGAGTCGGCGGGGCCCACCAGCGAGCAGCCGCAAAATCGCCGCCGCCCGTTCGATCGACTGGACTGGGCCGGCCATGAAACGAGCGTAGTACCGCTGTCCGCTGACCGCTTTACGTGCAGGTCACCGGCTTTGCAGCACGTGGGGGGCACCGTTCGACAATGCCGACCACCCTTCGTTGACCGGCTGCTGTCGACTACTTAACGTCCACCGCAAGCGCGCTGAAGACCGGCTTCCGGCCGGAGGCGCTTACCGGAGGAGAGCAAATGGCGGCACAGCTCGACACAATGCTTCGGGAAGCAGTCGATCACATTGGTCCGCTGCCGCACACGGCCGGGACCGTCTCGACCGTGCGACAGCGTGCGCGTGCGGTCATGGCCGCCTGGGACGTGTCACCGGAGATCGTCGACGACGCGCTGCTGCTGGTGTCGGAGCTGGTGACCAACGCCATCGTCCATGCCCTGGCCCCGGCGGAGCTGCGGCTGTCATGGCGCCGACGCGACGGACGCGACACCCTGCGGGTAGAAGTCATCGACGCGGGACCCGGACTTACGGCGGGAACGTGGCCGGCGGGGACCGACCCGGACGAGCACGGCCGGGGCATGGAAATCGTCCACGCGCTGGCGACTCGGCACGGCATGAGCATCTACTCCGGCCGGGTTACCCGATGGGCCGATCTCGTCGCGGGATGACAGCGCCGCCCCCCATGCCGTCGGCGACGGGGGGCACGGCTCGACGCCGCTGCCGGGCAGGCACGCCCGACGCCCGACGACCGACCGGTGGGCGAGCCGCCGAGAGGGTACCCGCAGGAGTGACCGCGGGCCCGGTCCCGCCTCCGGGCACTCGGACGGAAAGGGGTGGTGCGTGATGAACGACCGACCACGCTCCGGCACGGCCCAGCTCGAAGACACCCCCGGCCAGGACTTCCTCCGGAGAGCGTGACGGACACCGCCCCGCGGGCGGAGCAGCTTCCCTCTCGGTGACCGGTGGCAGCCGTGGTCAGGCCGGTCCGCCAGTGGATCAGAGTGGATCAGGCGCCCGTGAGCGTGACGGAGCGAGGGAATCCATGTCGGGCATACGGTTTTTATGTGATCGGCGACGCTGATATGAGCGGCGACGGAACATTCGGCGATGTTCTCGGGACGGTTCTGGCCGACCTCGTCCGTCGCACGGGTGCGGCGATCGGCGGCGTGTACCTGATCGAACAGACGGAGCCGATGCTGCGTCTGGTGGCCCTGTGCGGGCTGCCCGTGGACTTCACCGCGCCGTGGCAACGGCTGCCGCTGACCGCTCCGGTCCCGGTCGCCGACGCCATCCGGCTCGACCGGCTCGTGTGGGTCGGGGGCCAGGACGAGATGGCGCGCCGCTATCCGCGCGCCTCCGCGGTCCTGCCCTACCCCTTCGCTCTCGCCGCGATCCCGCTGGCCGGCGTACGCCGCTGCTGGGGAGGCATCGTGCTGATGTGGCCCGCCGACCACCCGCACGAGGCCACACCGCGCGAACGCAGCCACATCACCGCCGGCGCCCACCGCATGGCGCGTCTGCTGGACGACTCACCCCCTCCGCCCGACCTGCCCGACGAACCGCGCGCCGTCCCCGTCATCTCCGTACGCCACCCCGACCAGACCGGGCTGGCAGCCCTCGACTATCTGGAACGCCTTCCCGAAGGCGCCCTGGCCCTCGATCTGGAGGGCCGCATCACGTTCGTGACCGCCGCGGCGGCCCAGTTGCTCGGCCGTGGCCCGGACCTGCTGCTGGGGACGCGGCCCTGGCAGGCTCTCCCCTGGCTGGACGATCCCGCGTACGAGGACCAGTACCGCACGGCGGTCGTCAGCCGTGTGCCGGTCTCGTTCGGCGCGCTTCGACCGCCGGATCAGTGGCTGACCTTCCACCTGTACCCGGACGCCAGCGGCATCAGTGTCCGGATCACCACCCGCGACGAGGCAGTCGGAGGCACAGGGGCTCCGGCCACCACGTGGCGTGCCTCGGTGACGCCCACCGGCCGGCTCTACCAACTGGTCCATCTGGCTGCCGCTCTCACGGAAGTGGTCACCGTGCGTGACGTCGTCGCGTTGATCGTCGAGCAGATCCTGTCCGCCTTCGGTGCCCAGGGCCTCGTGCTCTCCGTCGCCGAAGCCGGCCGACTGAAGATCGCCGGCCATCACGGCTACCCGGCCGAGAACATCGAACGCCTCGACGCCCTGCCGCTCGGCACCGAGTTCACTCCCGCGGGCCAAGTCCTGGCCAGCGGCGCCCCCGCCTTCTTCCCCAGCCCAGCCGACCTGGACCGCAGCTACCCCACGGCATCCCGGGTCAGCGGAAAACAGGCGTGGGCCTTCCTTCCCCTGGTCATCACGGGACGCCCGGTGGGCTGCTGCATCCTCTCCTACGACCAGCCCCATTCCTTCACCGCCGACGAGCGCGCCGTCCTCACCTCACTGGCCGGTCTCATGGCGCAGGCGCTGGACCGCGCCCGTCTCCACGACACCCAGCACCGCCTCGTCACCGAGCTCCAGCGGGCCCTCCTGCCCAGCACGCTGCCCGCACTGCCCGGCCTGGAGGTCGCCACCCGATACCTGCCGGCCGGCCACGGCGTCGAGGTCGGCGGGGACTTCTACGACCTGCTGCGCCTGGACGACTCCACCGCTGCCGCCGTGATCGGCGACGTCGAGGGTCACAGCATCGCCGCGGCCGCTCTCATGGGACAGGTCCGCACCTCCATACACGCTCACACAACCGCTGGGGCCACCCCTGATCAGGTACTGGCCCGCACCAACCGGCTCCTGGCAGACCTCGAACCCGACCTGCTCGTGGCCTGCCTCTACGCCCACCTCGACCTGCGCCGCAACGAACTGACCCTCGCCAGCGCCGGACATGTACCGCCGCTGCTCCGTCCCGCGCCACAGCAGGCCCGTGCCCTGGACGTCGAGCCCGGTCCGCTCCTGGGCATCGACACAGACGCCCGCTACCCCCTCACCGCCATCCCGCTGCCCGCCGGGGCCATCGTCGCCCTCCACACCGACGGCCTCGTGGAGAGACCCGGAACCGACCCCGCCCAGGCCACCAGCGACCTCGTCGACCACCTCGCGGCCGCCGACGAGCATGACCTGGAGGCCCTCGCCGACAGCCTCATCCGCCATGCCTGGCCCACCGGCCAGCGCACGGACGACGTCACCGTACTTCTGCTGCGCACCATGGCCGGCACCGCCTAGGTGTATCGACCCGCAGGGTTGTTCACGCGGGTGATGGGTGGCTGGCCGCCGGGACGGCGACTTCGCGGTGCGGCTGGGCCGGAGGCCGTCATTGCGAGCCGAGGTCGGCACCGAATCCGGCGACAGGACTCCGGACGAACGACAGCAGTGACCGCCCCTCCTCACATCGATGCGGTTCTGCGGGATCCGGCCGGACTGTCATCGATCGTCCACTGCGGCCTCACGCCCAGGTCCGCCAGCGGTGCCCGGCCGCACCCAGGCGTAGGCCCAGGTGCCGCGTCGCCGAGCGCGCCGAGCGTACCGGCCGCGTCGCCGGTGCGCTGTCCCCAGCCGAGTACCGCGCGCGCCTGCGCGCCGCGGGCTTCACCGGCATCGAGATCATCCCGGCTCTCCCCCGTGATCGCCGACGGGATGCATTCCGCGATCATCCGGGCGACCACACCCACCCGCTCCGCCCGGTCCCGTCAGCCGAAACAGGGCAGCCCCTCGAAGTGGCCGGCCCTGCCGTCGCGTCGTACCGGGCGGCCCTGACGCGTCGCCTCGGTCCGGGGCATGAGGGTCCAGGTGCCGTCGGGGCGGCACAGGGCGGCGGAGTGCCAGGGGGTGGTCCGGGCGTCGGGGGCATCGGGGGCGTCGAGCAGACGAATGCCGAACTCGGGAGCGCCCACCGGCTGCGGGGGATCGACAGACGGTCCAGTAGTCGCGGCGAAGGCGCCCTGAGTTCCCGCCCGGCTGGCGTGCGGATCCGGCGAATCGCCGCGGTGCCGGCGAGGGGACCGGCACCGGTCTCCTCGCCGACGGCTCAGGCCGCCACGACGGCGGGCTCGTCCTCCCCCACTGCTTCAAGGGCGTGGGAGGTACCCGCGTCGTCCAGCAGAGCCATCAGGGTCGCGCGGGCCCGGGCCACACGCGAACGGATCGTGCCGACGGGGCACTTGCTGACTTCCGCCGCCTCCGCGTAGGGCAGGCCTACCAGTTGGGTGAGGACGAACGCGTCCCGGCGTTCGTCCGGCAGCGACGCCAGCAGGTCGACCAGGGCTATGCCGTCGTCGAAGCCGGGCAGGTTCTGCGGCTGGGCCAGTTCCACGGCCAGTTGCCAGTCCGGTACGTCGGACAGGCGCGGCCGGCCGGCGGCGTACCGGTAACTGTCGATCACCGCGCGGCGCGCGATGGAGAGCAGCCAGGCGCGCGCCGAGGAGCGGCCCTCGAAGCGGTGCAGGCTGCCGAGCGCCCGGAGGAACGTGTCCTGGGCCAGGTCGTCGACCGCCTGCGGGTCGGCACAGAGGTGGGCGACATAGCGCTGGACGTCGCGGTGCAGGGCGCGCACGAACCGCTCGACGGCGTCCGTGTCACCGCCTCGTGCGGCCAGCGCCCATGCGGTGATCGACTCATCGAGCGCTCCGGCTTTGTCGCCTTCGTGGCGCGAGGTGGGCAGGGCAGGGATAGTCACCTGGTGTCCTTCTCGGTCATCCGTGATCCGGACCGGTGGCGCGCGAGAGCGCGGACGGTCCGGTGAGTGGGGAGACGGCCTACGCCTACGGCGCTGTCGCGCTACGGCTCCTGCGCGGGCGTACGGCCGTGGCCCGAGGCGCGCGTGCGCGGTCTCGGGAATCCAGCTGTCCTCAGACGACAGCGGTCCCGGTGGGCGGTCCCCGAGAGGTGATCGAGTCGGTGAGAAGGAGGCGTCGCGGCGCCCGCTCCGAGCGGCGGCGCCGGACCCGGAGGCGCGGACGGTCCGGGGTGACGGGCAGGGCGAGCAGCAGCCGCAGGGGCGCCCACAGCCGGCCGGCCACGGCCCGCAGGATGCGGAACACGGCCCTCTCGCCGTACCCGAGCCACAGGCCGCACAGCAGCGCGGCCAGCAGGTGGGCGGCGAGCATGCCCCACGACGACGAGGCGGCGTCCGCCGAGTGCCCCACGAGGGACGCACTCGGGTGCCCCACGTCCATGGAGTCCATCCGCATCGAGGCCATGTCCGCGGCGTCCATGGCGCGCATGTCCATGGACGCCGAACCGTCCGCCGCCGACTGGGCGAGCGAGAACGCCTCGTGCAGCACCGTCTGTGCGGCGACCACGACGGCCACGACCGACGGCAACCCGCGCTCACGGCCCGCCAGACACCAGCCGGCGCCGCCGGTCACGGCCACGCCGACGGCCAGCGCCCAGCCGGGAACGTCGCTCCCGGACATCAGAACGTGGCCCAGGGCAGCGAGCAGCACGCATACGGCCGCGAAGACCGCGGCCCGTACCGTGCGAGAACACCACCCTGCTGTCATGGCGCCTCATCCTCGCATCCGGACTTCGGTCGTCATGCGTGGGTACGCGAATCCACAGGAGACCACACTCAATCCACAGCGTGGGATCCAGGCATCGACAACTGACGGGAAACAGTTGGGCGTTCGAGCCGAAAATGCTGGTGCGAACTGACGCCGGTGCGGGATGGGTGACCCCTTTGTCGCCGCGCTGGGCGGCCCTCCCTGAAGGGCCCGTCACATGGGGAGCGAGAACAGTCGCACTGGCCCTGAGGGCCAGCGGGCGTCGCCGCGCAACGGCGTCACCATGGTCCGCAGCGGCATGGTCACCAGGCGGGCTTCGGGTTGTTCGACGAGTACGTCCTTGTCGAGCGGGTGCCATCCGAGGCGCTGGTAGAGCGGCACGAGAGCCGGCCGGCAGAACAGGAGTGCGTGCTGAGGACCCATCGTGCGGGCGTGCTCCAGTGCGGCTGTGACGACGAGCCGCGCAAGGCCCTGACCCTGCATGCCGGGTGCGACGGCCACCCCGCCGACACCCACCACCTCTGTCTCGGCGTCGCCGATCGCGACAGGCAGGCGCAGCAGGCCGGCGTGTGCCACGAGTCGGCCGTCGTGTCTGATGCCGAAGTGCTCTTCTTTCGGCAGCCAGGTCAGACCGGTCGAGGCGACACCGAAGGGGTCATCGCCTTTGCCAAGGATCTCCTGCTGGTCCGCCTTTGTGTACTGGGGGAGCCGCACCACAGTCGGTGCCACAGAGGGCTGGTTCTCAGACATTCCCACATGATGATCTCTCCGCCGAACACAGGCCAAGCGGTTCCCCAGCCGACCCCGTCGTGTACAGGTCGACTTTGGACTGTGGTGGGACCTGGGGTGGGCGGGCTTCCGTTCGGTGCGGCCCGCCCACCATCAGCTTCGCCCTGCCCACCCGCTCGGTGATGGCCCGGCGGATGCGGTCGATGGCGGTGTCGGCGTCGGCCGTGATCGACGCAGTCCGGTCGTCGTACCCGAGGATGATCACCTCCCGGCCGGCCGCGCCCCTGCTGTACGAGCGGCCTACTCCTACGAGTCGCGGATGAGCAGGCTCCAGCCCATCGCCCGGATCTCGTCGTAGGTTGCAGGCCGGGTGAGCACGTCCGGCATCGACGCTGAAGACGATCAGGCCATTCGAGCATGTGTGGCACTCCAGGCCGCTGATGAACGATTCAGCCACTACACCACCGCTCCTTGGCGCCTAGGATCCCCTCTTTCACACTGGCTGGTTTGAGGTCCGGCCTCGTCATCGCTCTCATCCGGCCGCCTGCTGGGGTCCAGCGACTGGTAGTGGGAAACGCCTCTGTGCTCAACTGGCTCAGTGGATGGCGCCCTGGCAAGTCTCGTGGCTGTTGCAGGTACCTTGCTTGGATCGTTCGTCACGTTCCTCTTCCAGCGAAGGACGGCGAACCGTACCGAAGCCTTCACCTGGAGACGGCTGATGCGAGAAGAACGCCTAACCGCCTACAGCGGCTTTGCCGAAGCGGCCTCCGCTGTGCGCACAGCGGCGTTCGGACCTGCGGAGGGAACAGCAGGCCGAGGTCTCCTGACGCGGAGGGGTTCCGGCCCCCAACTACGAAGCGGCGCCTCCAGCACTGGACGGCCACGAAAGGTCTCCCTGGGGTGCCCATGTCTGCTGTCGTGGCTGTCAGCCGGTGAGGAGCTTCGGATACGGGCAGGGCTCCAGGTCCCCGGGCAGCCTGTCCGACCACCTCCACCAGACGTGTTGGCTGTCGCAGGCCGAGACCACGCGGCAGACGCGCCGGCCGTCCTCTTCTCGCTTGCAGAGCACCATGGCGCCGATCGTGAGCCGTCCATCGCACTGGGGACAGGTCAGGGGTTCCTCGTCCGGCATAGCGCGCAGCGTACGCGAGAGGCGGGCACGTTCACTCGGCTTGCTTCACCAGTTCGATCTTGTTGGGTGCCGAAGAGTAGCGGCGCTGCTCAATCTCCGTCGCCGGCATGACGAGTCTTGGCGAACACTCCAGCCCGGAGCTGAAGCACCGCACCGAGCACGATGATCCCCAGGGCAATGGCGGAAACAACCATCCCCGCTCCGGAGGACAAGCCGAGAAGTCTGGCTCCGCCGTCCAGGACGAAGCCGCCACCCATCGCTATCCGACCCCAACCAGCCCTGGGCGACCCCGCGTACGCTGCGATTCCCCGGCCGATCAAGGTCAACGCGCCCAGGACCACGGCAAAGCAGCCGGAGCCCAAAATGATCCACGCAGACATGCCACCCCTCCGCGGTAAGGCTACTTCACGGGCAAACGGCTTTGGCCTGCGGCCTGGCGGTGCCGTAGAGCACCAGCTCGGAAGGTCGGCGCGATGTCGCGGGTGTCCGGCGGACGTCCGCGCGTCGGGCGTCGCCCGGCCGCCGGAGGGCTAGGACGACACGGCGCAGGTGCTGGCGCGGAGGGGCAACAGCCAGGGTAGAGTCTCGCGGGTCGGGGAGGTGAACCATGGCCGCGCTGTTCTATTCCGCTGTCGTGGTCGGCGTCGCGTCGATCGCTTTCGCGGTCCTGCGGGAGCACGGAACGCGGCTTGCGAAGGCGGCATCCTGGTTGTGTCTGGCAGTCGCCGCGCTCCCCGGGCTAGGACTCATCGGCGTCGTACTTCAAGTGATCTTCGGGTCGTGACACTGTGCGGGGCCGGGTGAACTGGCCGCGCTTCGCCCTGTCCGTCTCCGAGCAGGTACTCGCTCGCCGTCGGATGCGGCTACGGCCCCGGACGGGGAGTCCGGGGCCGTAGGGAGCGCCTCTCCGGGAATGGCGAACCCCGGGTCAGCGGCTCGACGCGGGGTGCCTACCCCGGTACGGGAGTGACCCCGTGCGCCGGTGTCAGGAGCGGCGCGTGCGGCGGGACATGAAGACCGCTCCGGCTCCGGCGACGATCACCAGGGCCGCGCCGCCGGCGATCAGGCCGACCGGGGCGCTCGCGCCCGTCTCGGCCAGCGGCGGCTTGCTGTCGCTGGGCGACGGCGTCGGGGAGGTGGGCGGCGTCGACTCGAGCGGGGGCACGTCCGGTGTCGTGGGAGGCGTGGTGGACGGCTTGGGAGTGGTCGGCGGAGTCGTCGCCTCGGCAGGCGGCCGGCTGCCCGCGGGAGTCGTGGGTGTCGCGGGCGTGGCCGGGGTGGGCTGCGACGGCGTGGGCGTGGGCGAGTCCGGCGTCGCGGGGGTGCACGGCTTGTCACCGCCGTTCCACGCCGCTATCAGGTGGTAGGGCGTGACGACGTTGTCGGGCTCGTAGGGGGCGGGGCCGTGCCCCTCCCCCGTCTTGCCGTCGTACGAGACGTCGTCGCCGTACAGGTCGATCTGGCCGTAGCAGTCGGGGGTCTCCACCGACAGCTTCTGCCAGGTCCGCTTCGCGTCGTCCGAGCCGGCGACGTCCGCGGCCGTGAGGTAGACCGTGGCCTTGTCGACCAGGGTCTGGTGTCCGGAGGTGTACCAGTTCGAGCCCTCGGTGGTGTATCCGGAGAGGGAGACGGGGTACTTGCAGCCGTCGCCGACGCTCTGGCCCGGGGCCAGTCGGACCTCTACGGTGCCGGGAGCGCTGTCCCACTGGTGGAACCCGCCCTGCGAGGTCCAGTCCGCGCCCACCGGCTTTCCGTCGGCATCGACGATGCGGTACTGGACCGTGGCGGACTGGCAGTCGCCGGACGTCGTGGCGCTCGCGGCGCCGGCCCCGAGCAGGGGGAGGACGGCCCCGGTGAAAGCGGTTGCCGCGAGGGCGGCCAGAGTTCTTCTCGATTGAAGCGAACGCGACAAAGTGGGCCTCTGTGAAGGTGAAATGTGTGGGAGGTGGCCGAGCGCGAGGGGTCGACACGGGCAGACGCCATGAAGGCGTGGACGACCGAGTCACTCGCGTCACTTCGCTTGCTCCAGGCACAGCGAAGCAAGGCGAATTCTTCTCACCTTTCACAACTCTCGTCAATTCTTCACTGGTTGAGCACAGCGGACCCGGTGGGTGACGTCTTCGTAGAAATCGGACGACCTCATCACGTCGGCCGGTCGCCGGGCCCCCTGCCGTTGTGGCCCGCTTGGGACGCCATCGTCACCAGCAGGGCCTCAGCGGCTGTCAACCGGTCCTGGAGCGCACTCAGTTCCGAGTCCTTCGCCCGGTACTCGTGCTCCGCCTTGCGACGCCGGTCTTCCTCATCCCTTGCCCAGCTGAAGTACAACTCGCAACGGCGCAGGTTGAGCTCGTTCAGCTTCTCCAGGAGCACAACGCGCTCCTCCCGCAGTTCGCGCAGTTCGTCCTGGAGCCGTTGGATGCCGTGCGTGTGCTCCCGGCACTCCGCCTCCAACGCGGCAACCCGCCGACGCAGTTCCTCGTTGCGTCCCCGCTCCCGGCCCAGTTGCTCGCGCAGGGCCCCGATGCGGTCGCTGAGATCGGCGCGGGCTTCCATGGCCGCGAACAGTTCGCGTCGTGTGTCGCTCTCCCGTTGCTGACGCTGGGCGACCTGCTCGTGCAGGTCCTCCTTCGCAGCGTCGAGCTCCGAGATGGTCAGAACCGCAGCCGCCTGTGGCACCGCCTCCGCCTCGGCCCAGTCCGTGCGAGCGGACACCGCCAAAGGCGCGGCCTCGTCGGCCGAGGAGCGCCAGAGTGCACTGAACGTCTCCTGGTCGCCGCCGAGCGCGTCGACCACCAGTTCCAGGGCAGCCCGGTCGGGGGTGCCGGCGCAGCGCAACACGCTGTCGACCGTTGTGTGGCTGATGGCCCCGCCGGCCCGCAAGGCGATGACCCGCGCGCTGGGCTGTCCCGCCCGGCGATGCAGTCGCTCGAGTTGGTCCCTGAGCCGCTCCAACGGGGATCGGGAAGACCCTTCCGCCCCTGGCGCCATCGTGTCCCCCTTCACCCGAGGCGAGCCGGTGCCCGATCATCCCATTCCCGGTCGGCGTGGCGGGGCGAATTCCTCACACACGAGCCCGCAGACCCTGCCGGTCATGGCCCGGTCCAGCCCGTCACCCCCTCTCCCGGGGCCCGTCGGGCCGGGCGGGCGGAGGCGTTCGGCGGTCCGAACCATGGGTACCGGCCGCCCCGTCGCCGCCGGACGGCATCCCCCTGCCGAAGGGCAGGGAAAGGCTGTCCCCATCCACATCCAGTGCGCGCAGGTAGGCGTCGGCATGGGCACCGGTGGTGTCCTGGTCTCGTTCCATGGCTCGGAGGGTGGCCACGGGCAGGCGGCAGGCGGCGGCGAACTGCACCAACGTCAGTCCGGCCTCGACGCGTGTCTGTGCCAGGGCGAGCCCTGCCCGCAAGGGGGAAGGAGCCGTACCGGGGCGCTGCGCGACGGTCCAGTCCACTCCGTCGCTGCGTGAGATCAGATGGTCCGGAACGATGGTGGCACCGTCGATGCGTGCCCTGGCCAGTGCCTTGCCCGTCAGTCCCCGGACGCCGGTGAGATCGGCTCCTCGCAGGTCGGCCTGTGTCAGATCGGTGGCTGTCAGGTCGGCGCCCCGTAGATCGGCTTCACGCAGGTCGGCGTGGCGCAGCGAGGACAGGGACAGCGTCGCGTCGTTGAGGCCGGCTCCCAGCATGTACGCCGAGTCGAGTGACAGCTCCGACAGGTCGGTGCCGGACAGGTCCAGGGAGATGTCGGTCAACCAGGGCAGGACGACTCCACTGGACGGGTTCCCGGTCGAGCCGCCCGACCGGTGCCCGTGCAGGATGACGTCGACGGCGGTGTACACCCCCGCCTCCCGCAACGGGCCGGTTCCGGCCGGGGCGGCCCAGCGGAGGTAGGCGCACAGTCCGTCGACGATCTCTGCGGCAACACAGGGGTTCTCACGTGCCAGGAGAGCCAGGGCCGCGACAGCCGAGCCGCGTTCGGCCGGGTCGGGCAAGCACAGACGTTCGAGCTGCGCCGCCGTCCGGTCCCGAGTGCGCCGTCGCGCCGGTGCCGACGGCTCGGGACGGTCCGACAGCCACGTCCGCGCAGGAGACCCGTGTTCGAGCACGGGCTGCTGCTGCCGCGCTTCGGGCAGGTGTCGTTCGGCTGCCGGGGCGTAGGCGACTACGACCCGGTACTCCACCTCGTCCCACATCTGTGGGCTCTGTCTCGCGTCGGAGGCGTGCAGGCGTTCGTAGACATACTCGTACAGGTCGCGCTCGCTGATCAGACCGTCGCGGTTGGTGTCCGCCTCGCCGGATCGCAGCCCTTCGATGATGAGTCCGGTGAAGCGTGACGGCTCGGGCGCGAGCGCGTCGAGGTGCTCGCCCTCCCAGGCGTACTCGACACGATTGGTCGCCGTCAGCACCGCCCTGCCGTGACCTGCCAGTTCGTCCTTGATGTGCACCGCGGTGTCGCCTTTGCTGCCGACCAGGAAGGCACCGCTGTAGCAGCAGTCCAGCAGCAGCACGATGGACCGCGCCCGGCAACGGCTCATCTGCGTACGCAGGAAGGCGGCCGACACGGCTGTGGAGGCCAACAGCCGTCGGTCGGTGTCCCGGGCCGCGAAGTGCAGCTCGCCGTCGGCGTTCTTGATGCCGTGCCCCGACAGGTGCAGCAGGAGCAGGTCATTTGCGCTGCGGTCCAGGAAGAACCGCTCCATGGAACGGTTGACTTCATGGTGACGGCCGTCCAGGACGGTGTCGACTTGGAAGTCGCCGATGTTCGGATCCCGCAGCACCTCGGCCATGCCCGCGGCATCACGCCCAGGTGACCGCAGCCGGCTCAGACCTGGCTCGTCATAGCGGTCCGTGGCGATCAGCAGCGCGTATCGTCCGCCCGGTCGTCCACCGGCGTCACGCGGCGCCATCGGTGTCCGGCTCCGCGCTGGGGCCGGGGCCTGGATCCGCCGCGTCCCGTGCCGGCGCCGACTCCTGCGCGAGGACGAACGCGTCGATCAGCTTGCGCTGGTCCTCTGCCGAAACGGCCTGTACTTCCAAGCTGTTGGCACCGATGGTGATCGTGACCGTACGTACGGGGCGATGCTCCATCCAGGCGGTCACCATCCGCACCACGCCGCGCAGCACTCCCGGTGTCAGGCCGACCACCAGCGTGCCGACGGCGATCAGTCCAGCGGACTTGGCGCCGGTCGGGCCCGTGCCGTCGCGGGCCATCTCAACGTCCTCGACGTCGAGTTCCAGCAACCGCTGCCGCAGCCCGAGGCTGAGTTCCTCCAGCTCCTCCAGGTCGACATCGGCCCGAGCTCCCACGACCAGAACTGCCCGTGCCGTCGCCTCGCCGCCCACTCTGATCCCCCTGGACATTCCCCCGCGCACCCACCATCGGGCGCTCAGCCTATCCGCCCTTGCACCATAGTGTCCGACTTCTCACCGCTGTTCCTGACGTGCCGTCGGCCAGGGCGGTACTGTGACCGGTCCGTGGCCTGGCGGACAATCTCGTAGGCCTCAGCGGCTTCGCGATCCGCTGTGTGAGGCGCTGTGTGAGGCGCTTGTGGATGCGCAGCGATCCGGGCGCCGTCCGATGTGCAGGTGGCCGGTCTCGACGGTGACATCCGGACCGTGACCGTGGATCCCGCGGCAGCCGAAGCCACCCTTGCCGCCGCCCTTCGGGCCGCCGTGTCCGGCGGGGCCGAGGGACCCGATGCGTCCGGTGACAGCACCGACGGACGGGCGTGACAGTACGGACAGATCTCGCCGTCAGCCTGTGTAGTGCAGCCCGGCCCAGTACGTCGGGTGGGCGTGGACCGTGGCGTCGTCCGGGGCGGCAAGGTCCCGCAGCTCTGCCGACTCGGGGAACGTGGCCCGCTTCTCCGCGAGGGTGGCGGCACGCGTGCCCTGTTGGGCCCGGCGCAGCGGCTCGTCGGGGGTCATGCGGCCGGTTTCCTGGTGCAGCAGCCGGTGCATGCGGATGACCACTTCCGCCGTGGCCACTGCGGGCACCCGCCACAGCGCCGAGACGACACCGGCGACACCGGTCTCCAGCAGGGTGCTGGGAAGTCCCACGGCCTCGTCCGGCAGGCGGGAGCCGTACAGACAGGCGGGAGCCGTACAGAGCCGTCTCACAGGCCGCGTCTGCGTCTCCATGCGCCGGACACGGCTCCCCCGTGGACCGACGATGCGTTCGGGCAGCATCCCGCCGGGCCGGGTTCCGGGCAGGCGTGTCGGGCACGGCACCGAAGCAGAACAGGCGCGAGAGGGCTTGTCGTGCGCCCCCTCGTCTGGTTGGGTACCCCCGCCACCTGCGCAAAGGGCGCGGCGGGCGTGAGGGGAGCAGGCGGCGTGCATCCGACGGTGGGGCAGGAGACGAGGGAGCCCTTGCCCGAAGGGCTCGGGCAGGCGATACGGGAGACCGCCGACGACATCGCGCGGCTGTTGCGGGGCGCGCCCGGCACGACGGTTCCGGTACCGGGATCCGCGTGGACGCTCGGGGAGGCGGCCGCCCATCTGGCACTGGCCAACGAGCTGATGGCCGACCTCGCGTCCGGACGTGAACGCCCCTACGGTGACGGCACCCCGCATGGCCTGGCCGCGGCCAATGAGCAGTCCCTCGCCGCGTTCGGGGAGCGCCGGGCGGAGCCGCTGGCGGCGGTGATCACCGGGCAGGCCGATGCGTTCCTGGACGCCGTGGCCTCGGCCGCGACCGACGAGACCGCCGACGGCCCGCCGCTCGTCACACCTCTGGGCCCCATGGACAGGCCCCTTCTCGCGTCGTATCTGCTGACCCACATGCTGGGCCACGGCTACGACATCGCCCGTGCGCTGAACCGCCCGCACATGATCGACCGCGACCGTGTCGGGCTGTGCATGCCGTTCATGCTCTCGGTCATGCCACGCGTCGCCGACGCGGCACGCACCGCCGGACTCACGGCCCGCTACGCCATCCGCCTCAGGGGCGGCACGGCGTTCGGCGTCACCCTGGCCGACGGCGCCGTGACCGTGACCCCGGGACCGCCGGACCGTCCGGACTGCACCATCCTCATCGAGCCCGTGGCCTTCCTCCTCATAGCGCTGGGCCGACGCAACCCGTGGCTGGCCATCGCCCAGGGGCAGGTCCTCGCCCGGGGACGCAGGCCCTGGCTCGCGCCCCGCTTCCCGAACCTGTTCACCGCGCCCTGATCTCCGTCACCGCGCGATCGGGTACGGGCAGGCGCCGATGACCGGCACTCCGTCGATCACCGGTCGAAGGCGATCACTCCGCGGTAAAAACACGTCGCCGTACGTGACTTATCAGGCATCGGCCATCACTCCTGGAGACGCCCCCATCAAGCCGTGCCCGCATGTCTACGGTGCAACCACCGGGCGGGAAGGCGACGCGCCGGACCGCCGCAGCCGACAAGCAAGGGGAGGGCACGATGGCAAGCGTGGAAGTGTCGTTAAAGGAGATGATGGCCTCGGTCGAGGGGGCACTCGGGGCAGCGGTCGTCGACTACACCAGCGGCATGGCACTGGGTACCCTGGGCGGGCGCAAGGACCTGGACCTGAACATCGCCGCGGCGGGCAACACCGACGTCATCCGCGCGAAGGTCCGCACGATGGAACAGCTGGGGCTGAAGAGCGACATCGAGGACATCCTCATCACGCTCGAGGGGCAGTACCACCTCATCCGTCTGGTCACCGGGCGGAACGGCAACGGCCTGTTCCTCTACCTCGTTCTCGACAAGACCCGGTCCAATCTGGCGATGGCCCGGCACCAGCTGAAGCGCGTCGAGGAGCAGCTCGAGGTCTGACCTCGCCGAAGACCCGGGGCCACGCATGTCCAACATGTGAAGACTTCTTCAAGTCAAGAGATCAGCATGACCCCAACTCGCGGATGCGTGTGGTCCCGGGCGACAAGGATCGACTTCGAACGGCAGGTCACGCGGCGGCACCTGCGCGGTGCCGCCGCACGACCCGGCGACCACTCCGAAGCAGCAGGGAGCGCACGCGCATGCAAGTCCCCCTCTACCAGGCCAAGGCGGAGTTCTTCCGCATGCTCGGCCACCCTGTGCGCATCAGGGTCCTGGAACTGCTCCAGCACGGCCCCGTCCCCGTGCGGGATCTGCTGGCGGACATCGAGATCGAACCGTCCAGCCTTTCCCAGCAACTGGCGGTCCTGCGGCGATCGGGCATCGTCGTGTCCATCCGGGAGGGCTCCACGGTCCTCTACGCGCTCGCGGGCGGCGACGTCGCCGAACTGCTGGCCGCGGCCCGCCGCATCCTCACCGAACTGCTCGCCGGCCGGAACGAACTGCTGGCCGCCCTGCAACAGGCCCCCCTGTCACCACCACCGGCGACCACCAGCAGCCGCAGGTGACGACCCGGTTCTGCCGATCGCGGAGCGCGGTGCGGTCAGCTCCCTGCCACTTCCCCGGCATAGAGGTGGGCGCGCACGCGGCGCAGCCATGACTCTGCGGCCGCCTCGTCCGGTCGCTCCGGGAGCACGCTGGTGGTCTCGTCGAACGCGGTCTCGTAGGCTCGGAGCACAGGCAGAGCGGCGGCCGCGTCGGCAGCCACTCGCTCGCCGAAGTCGTGGTACTCCTGCGGGTTCTCGACCCGGATGGTCAGCCGGCCCGTGGTGTACAGCTCCAGGCCCTGGTGGCACAACCGCTTCAGGTGTCTGGCGTGCTTGGCGGTGCGCTTGCGCGTGTCCGCGGAGAACGATCCGTCACCGCGGGCTTCCAGGCGCCGGAACTGCTGTGTGGCGTAGCCGAGGTAGGCGTCCCGGACGCGCTTGGCGCACAGCAGCGAGGACCGTATGCCGATCAGCTCGTCCCCGAACGGCGTCCGCACCTCGTACAGCTCGTCGGGCAGCCACACCAGCTCCATCGCGGTCGGATTGCCGCCAAGGGCGAGGCGGCACCACTTCGCGGCTTCGTGCAGGGTGCGGTCCGGGCCAGTGGTGACGTGGGACTCCTTGGGGCGGTGCAGGCCGTGCAGTTCCGCGGTGGGGACGGCGAAGACGCCGAGCCTGTCGATGTCGGAACCCTCATGGGCGAGTCCGTACGCGGTGGAGCCGACGATCCCGGACAGGATGACGTTCGGAACGGGCACGGGCGGCCGCCTTTCTCGTGCTGGGCAGGGAGCCCGGTGTGTCGAGGGTCCATTGTCGTGACGTGCGAAGCCGCGGTCACCTGGATATTCGCCGGTGACGGGGCGCCCTCCGGAGCGCGGTCGGAATGTGTGCCCCCTGAGTACGAGAACTCATGACGCCCGCCCCGACGCCGGGGAGGATCGGGGCATGACAACGATCAAGGCGACCGGGGTCCGGCACGGACTGCTGCCGGTGGCCGTGCTGGCCGTGCTGGCCACGGGGTGCGGAACGCATCGGCCGGGGGACGGCATCGGCGCAGACGGGCCGTCCCGGACCACGGCTGCGACGCCCGGCAGGCCGACGGACTTCCCGTGCCCCGGCGAGAGCCCCAGCCCGACACCGTCATCGGCCGGGGCCACCTCGGGCCCGGCGACGCCGCCCACCGACCACTACGCCGAGAACCACGGCTTCATGGTTCCCCTCCCACTGCACGGCCGCCGCCGCTGCGACGGACTCGCGGCGGTCGAGCACATCGAGAACGCGCTCGAACCACTGCGCAAGCGCGGCGACTTCGATCCGGCGAGCACCCGCAAGGCGCTCACCCACCTCGGCTACTCCGCCGGCAAGGTGCAGTCGTACCAGAACGGCCCCACAGGCGTCGGCTTCCTCATTGACGCCTCCCCGCTGTGCGTCGAGGGGAAGATGAACCGCGACTCCACCCGGGCGGACGCCTTCGGCGGCTACCCCGACCACTCCGGCTGCGACCAGCCCTCC
This sequence comes from Streptomyces sp. NPDC086549, assembly GCF_044746205.1. NCBI lineage: Bacteria > Bacillati > Actinomycetota > Actinomycetes > Kitasatosporales > Streptomycetaceae > Streptomyces > Streptomyces sp. NPDC086549. Next base: position 210,038 of record NZ_JBIVBS010000008.1, read on the forward strand.
GGCGGTCACTGACCACCGCGAGCAGGGCGACTGCGGCCACGGTTCCTCTCCCTCCCCGTCCCGCTCCGCCGCCAGGACGCACGCCCTTCCCTCCTCCTGGGCCGGCACGTGGAAGGGCGCCGGGCAGGCGGCCGGCTCACCGCCCCGCCTGACCCCCGTGTCATGACCGGCAGCCGGGACCGACGTCTCGGTCCGTCTCCGTCTCCGTCTCCGAATCCAACTCCAGAAACCCCGAGACCGCCTCGGTGAACGCCTCCGGGGCCGCGTCGTGGACGAGATGTCCGACCGGGATGGTGACCATACGGCCGCGCGGGATCAGGCGGGCGAGTTCGGCGACGCCGTTCTGGGGCACATGGCTGCCGGGTCCGCCGGCCACCACCAGGGTCTCGGCGGTGATCCCGTCGAGGCCCTCCAGCCAGGTGGCCGGCGGCGTGTCGATCTGGCACCTCACCGCGAGCACCATGGCCCAGTCGAAGGTCAGATCGCCCTCCGGCCGGACCGGGGTGGTGGCCGGCCGGGGCCTCGGCGCCGAGACATCCTCCAGGACGAGCCGTGCCACCCGCTCGGGCTGTTCGGACGCGACCAGGTAGGCCACGATCCCGCCCATGGAGTGCCCGACGAGGTCCACCCGGTGGAGTCCCAGCACGTCCAGGAACCGGATGACGTCGGCCCGCATGAGTTCGAGGGAGTACTCCCCCGGCCAGTCGCTTCGCCCATGACCGCGCAGGTCAAGGGCGTAGACCCGGCGGCCCCGGGCGAGGGCGGGCGCCACCGTGCCCCAGTCCCCGGAGTCCTCGCCCAGCGCGTGCAGCAAGACGAGCGGCGGAGCGTCCGGCGAGCCCGACACCTGGTGGGCGAGCCGGATTCCCCCGACGTCCACGGAGCGGCGATACGACATGGCCCGAGGCTATGCGAAGACGTCCCGGCGAGGCCCTCACTCGGGTGCCGTGGCCCGGGCCTCAGGGGTGCGTGCGGCGGGCTTGGGGAGCAGCAGGCGTCTCGCGGGACGTTCCACCGCCTCGTACAGGACCCAGGACAGAGCGAGGGACACCGTGAACGTGGCGGCGGTGACGGCAAGGCCGGCGAACACACCGAAGTGCGGGCGGACACCGAGCAGGCCGGTGGCGGACCGCAGGACCAGCAGGTGGGCCATGTAGAAGGCGAACGAGAGTTCTCCCAGCCGCACCAGCCGCCGCCCGCGCCACAGCGAGGGCAGTCCGTGCAGGTCCGCGACGGCCGCAGCCGGGATGAGCAGGGCGAAGCCGGTGAGGGTGCAGGCGGTGGCCGGGTATCCGTCGGTGACCTGCGGGACGAGGAAGTAGCCGATGACCGCCAGGGCGAGCGAGGCTTCCAGGCCGGGTCCGCGCCACCGGTCCAGGAGCACGAGACGGGCGGTGGCGGCGCCGAGGACGAACTCGGGCAGGCGGGCGGCGGGGAAGGAACTGATCGGCTGACTGGCCCAGTGGTGCGCCTCCGCCCACGCCAGAACGAGCACCGCGCACGCCGAGACCCCGGCCAGTGCCACCGCCCCCCGGGGACCGAGACGGCGCAGGAGGAGTGCCAGCAGCGGAAAGGCGGCGTAGAAGAACGCCTCGCAGGCCAGCGACCAGCTGACCGGGTCCAGGGTCTGCCACCACGGGCGCCACCAGGAGTGCACCAGCAGAACATTGGCCAGGGCCTGGGACGGTGTCGGCACGGGCAGACGGGCCAGCGTGTACGCGATGAGCAGCGCGGTCGCGGCGGTGACCAGGTGGACCGGGTAGACGCGGGCGATGCGGCGCCGCCAGAAGGCGAGCGCGCGGTCGTCCGGCCGTGCGGACCACATCAGTACGAACCCGGACAGGATGAAGAAGAACGAGACGCCGGCGCCGCCGGCCCCCAGTCCCCAGGTCACGATTCGGCCACCGGCTCCTCCGAAATAGCCGAAGTTGTGCACGTGCAGTCCGAAGACCAGCAGTGCGGCCACCCATCTCAGTCCGGTGAGGGACGGCAGCGCGGACGCCGAGGCGGACGGAGAGGTCTTGGTGGTGGTCGGGGTGGCACTGACGGACGGTGCCCGGGTCACCCTGGTCGCCGTCGTCATCGTGTCACCTGCCGGAGGATGTTCGTGCGGGGCATGAAAGGGAACGTTGCCCGATCCCCACTTTTCATTCCGGCGTTTTGGGAAACATCACACCCGTGCCGACGAACATCGTCCGCACGACCGGGACAGCCGAGGAGAACACACCCGAATGGCCGATCGAGCGCGGCCGGGCGCCGGCGTGCGCCGACACCGTGCGCCCGGCTCACGCCCGGCTCGCAGCTTCGCGGTCAGCCGATGTGATAACTGTCGCCGTACACCTTCCAGTCCAGCGGCGGGTTCAGGTCGCGGTTGCCCTTGCGCAGGAAGACGCGCTGTTCGGTGTCGACCCTGCTGGTGTCGCTGTGGGCCTCCTCCTGCTTCATGGCCCACACCCGGGCGTCGAGGAAGGCGTTGAGGTACGTCGTCTCGTCGCCCCCCTGGGCCGGCGGCTTCGCCTTGCGCAGGGCCCGCTTGCGGATGTTGCCGAAGCTGGTGGGGTCGTCGCCGTCGCCGTGCATGACGATGGCGTCGTAGTACGTGAACTGGCCGAGCGTGCGCAGTCCGTCGGCCTTGCCCTGGCGCACCGCGGGGTTGAAGTAGACGCGGTCGCGCTCGTCGTTCTGGGCCTGCTGGAACGCCGTGTCCTGGGCTGCCTTGCGCCAGTCCCCGGGGAAGTTCGGATCGAGGCCGTCGTGCGAGTCGGTGCCGTTGACCCGGCGCAGTGCGGGGAGGTACTTGGCGAGGACGTTGCCGGGCTTCCGGTCGGTGTAGAGCTGGACGAGGTCGAGCATGTCGCCGGTGCCGGAACAGAATCCGATGATTCCGGCGGTGTAGCCGCGGCCGTCACCGATGTCCTCGATGTACTTGTACTGCGCCTTCCAGTCGAGTGAGGAGTTCTCCGCGCTCGACACGAGTTTCATGGCGATCTCCTTCTTGGCCGGGTCGTCGAGGCCCGGGGCGGCCGCCGACACCGCCGAGGCGCGCGGCGTGGCCAGGAGAGTGCCGAGGGTCAGGGCGCCGGTCAGGGCGACGAAGGTCCGGCGGGAGGTGCCGGAGGAGGATGCTGGTTCAGGGTCGAGGTGCACCACTGGGGCTCCAACTGGAAGTGGGGGGTGGGAAGTTGGTCCGTACCGCTCTGATAGGAAGGTTTCCTATCAGAAGCTCGACCGGAACCCCTGAGGCAGCAAGTTCGTAGGATCGAACAGGAAGGAAGTCGAAAAACCGGGACGTTCGGCGTTGACGTACGAGTGACGGGCCGGTGACTGGCACCTCGCACCATACGAATCACCTGCCGGCCGCCCGATGCCGCCGGGTGAGGGAGGCAGAGGGCGCCATGACGACGCAATTCTCCTATCCCGGTGTCTACATCGAGGAGATCGAGAGCCCCGTACGGCCGATCGCCGGTGCGGAGACCTCGGTGACGGCGTTCGTGGGGCTCGCGTCGACCGGACCGCGGACGCCCACGACCGTGGAGAGCTGGGCCGACTTCGAGCAGCGGTTCGGCGGACTGTGGGCCGGCAGCGACCTGAGCTACGCCGTCTACCAGTTCTTCCTCAACGGGGGGAACAAGGCGGTCGTGGTCCGCGTCGGCGGCAGCCCGGCGTACGCGGGGGTCGACCTGGGCGACGGGGTGAAACTGAAGGCCAGGACGCCCGGCACGGCGGGCAACGCGATCAGGGCGACCGTGCAGCACGACCCCGGCGACGCCGGCCGCTACGCCCTCCTGGTCTCCGGCGGGGGGACGACGGAGTCGTACGGCGTCTCGGTCGACCCGACGCTGGAGAGCCTGCGCCTGGACCGGGTGCTCGCCACCTCCCAGCTCGTCGAGCCGGACACCTCGGTCTTCGACAAGCGCCCGGCCGCCGTCGAGGACAAGCCGTTCACCGGCGGCACCGACGTCACCCTGTCGAAGTCCGACATACTGGGCAGCGCGACGGCGTCCCCGAGGACCGGTCTGGCCGCGCTGGCCGACGTCGACGTCTTCAACCTCCTCGTGATCCCGAACCAGTTGCCGAAGCCCTCCGGCGGAGCCGACACCCGGGACAGCACCTGGGCCCCCGTGGTCGACGCGGCTGCCCGGCTGTGCGAACAGCGGCGGGCGATGCTGCTGCTCGACCCGCCGTACGGCTGGGACACCGTGGACAACGCGCTGCAGGGGGCCCGGGGCGGACTGCCCGTGGGCGGCGTGACGGCACGCAATGTGGTGGTGTTCTTCCCCAGGCTCCTGGTCTCGGACCCGCTCGGCGGCCCCGACCGCGAGGCGGGCCCGTCCGGTACGGTCGCCGGCGTGATCGCCCGCACCGACACCCGGCGCGGGGTGTGGAAGGCACCGGCCGGAACCGACGACGGCGGGCTGCTGGGGGTGCGCTCGCTCGCCTTCCGGCTGACCGACCAGCAGAACGGCTCCCTCAACAAGCTGGGCGTGAACTGCCTGCGCACCTTCCCGGTCTACGGGAACGTGCTCTGGGGCTCACGCACCTGCCGGGGCGGCGACGACATCGGCGACCCCTGGCGCTATGTGCCGGTGCGGCGGGTGGCCCTGTACATCGAGGAGTCGCTGTTCATCGGCACCAAATGGGTGGTGTTCGAGCCCAACGACGAGCCCCTGTGGTCCTCGGTCCGCCTCAACGTGGGCGCGTTCATGGACCGGCTCTTCCGGCAGGGCGCCTTCCAGGGCCGGACCGCGAAGGACGCGTACTTCGTGCGCTGCGACTCCGGCAACAACCCGCAGGACGCGGTCGACCGCGGCGTCGTCACCCTCGACGTGGGCTTCCGGCCGCTGTCGCCCGCCGAGTTCGTCCACATCCGTATCCAGCAGAAGCGCGACGACGCGTCGGGCCAGGGGAGTTGAGATGGCGCAGTTCACGGTCAACGCCACCCGCCTGGACCCGTACAAGAACTTCAAGTTCCGGGTGAAGTGGGACGGCAAGTACGTCGCCGGCATCAGCAAGGTGAGTGCTCTGAAGCGGACCACGGAGGTGGTCGAGCACCGGGACGGCGGAGACCACTCCACCGCCCGCAAGTCACCCGGCCGCACCAAGTACGAGGCGATCACCCTGGAGCGCGGGGTCACCCACGACCCGGAGTTCGAGGCGTGGGCGAACAAGGTGTGGAACTACAGCAACGACGCCGGCGCCGAGGTCGCACTCGCGGGCTTCCGCAAGGACCTGGTGATCGAGGTCTGCAACGAGGCCGGTCAGCCGGTGCTGGCCTACCAGGTCTACCGCTGCTGGGTGTCGGAGTACCAGGCGCTGCCGGACCTCGACGCCAACGCCAACGCGATCGCCATCCAGCACCTGAAGCTGGAGAACGAGGGCTGGGTGCGCGACGTGGCGGTCACCGAGCCCACCGAACCGAATTTCTGACGGTACGTCAGCGGGGGATGAGGATGGACACGGTGAGTGCCGCCGAGTTGCTGGACGCGTGGGAGGCGGGCTGGGGCCGCGATCCGCTGCGGCGCGGCCTGGCCCTGCTGGCCGCGGCCCGGCGCACCACGCCGGCCGCCGCCGCGGAGGTGCCCGTGGGCCACCGGGACCGGGCCCTGTTCGCCTTCCGGGCGGCCCTGTTCGGCACCGCTGTGGACGCGGTGTCCCGCTGCCCCGGATGCGACACGGAGGTCGAAGTCGCCTTCGACCAGGGGGAATTGCTTGCGCAGAACGAGGCCGCGGCCGGGGACGGGGACGGGGCGACCGTGCGGGCGGGCGGCCGGGACGTCCCGGTGCGCATGCCCACGAGCGCCGACCTGGCCGCCGTACTCGACGCGGGCGTCCCCGATGCCGAGGAGGCGCTCGTACGCCGGTGCGCTCCCCCCGGGGCGCCGGCACCGGCCGTCGGCGAGGTCGCCGAGGCGTGGACGGCGGCCGATCCGCTGATCGACCCACGGGTGGGCCTGGCCTGCCCCGACTGCGGCCTGGCCTGGGAGGAGCCCTTCGACATCGTCGGATACCTGTGGGCGGAGCTGGACGCCTGGGGGCGGCGGACCGTCCTGGAGGTGCACGAGCTGGCACGCGCGTACGGGTGGACGGAGGCGCAGACCCTCGCGCTCAGCCCCTGGCGCCGGCAGTGCTACCTGGGGCTGGTGGGCACGTGACCGGACCCCTGGCGCGGCTCGTCGGCAGAAGCCGCTCCCCCGTCCCCGGCCTGCGTCCCCGCCCGGCCTCCCGCTATGAGCGCCCCGCCGCGGCCGACGGACCGCCGCTTCCGGCCCTCCACGACGCCCCGGAGTCCCCCGTACCGCACGCGGCGGCCCCCGAACCGATCCCCGCCGATGTCGCCGGCGCCCCTGCCGACGGAGCGGGCCCTCAAGAACCCCGGCCGACCGAACCCGCCGACACCGAGGCCGGTGTCCCGGGCCGCGAGCCGCCCACCCGCGCCCTGTCCGTCGTACGGCACCCTCCCGGCGCACGACAGGACGGTCTCGTACGCCGCGAAGGACCTGTGCCACAGCCCCACCCCGCCCCCGTCGAGGCGACGCCCGAGCCGGGCCGCCCGTCGGATCCGCGGCGCGGCTTCCTGCGCGACCCTGCGGAGGCGGCCCCCGCCTCCCCCGGTCGACGGGGCCCGCAGGCCGGCGTCGGCTTCGACCGGCCGCTGCTGCACGCCGAGGTGCCGCCGCCCGAGCTCGTCGCCGACACGCCGGCGTCCGCGGCACCCGGGGAGGCGGAACCGGCCGTCGTGGTCGAGGTCTCCATCGGGCGGCTGGACGTCCGTACCCCGCCCGTTCCCGCCCCGCCGCAGCCGGTGCGGCTGCAGAGGGGCGCGCAGGCGGACCACGCCAAGGCGCTGGAGAACTATCTGCGCCGACGCGCCGAGGGGGAGCTGGGATGAGCAACTCGCTGGCCATCGCGGCCGTGACGGCCACGCTGCGGGCCCGGCTGTTCACCCGGCTCGGCGGCCCCCGGGTCACCGTCTCCCCGCCCAACAAGGCGCCCGACGCGGTCAGCGGCGACCATGTGAACCTATTCCTGTACCGGGCGGACCTCAACCCTGCCTTCCGCAACGCCGATGCGTTCGGCGCCCGCCCCGGTGAGTCCCCGAAGCCCCTGCTGCCGCTGGTGCTTCACTATCTGCTCGCCGCCTACAGCGACGACGAGGGCAAGGCGCACGAGCTGCTCGGCGCGGCGATGCTCGCGCTGCACGACGAGCCGGTCCTGTCCGGGGACGAGATCCGGGCGGCCACCGCGGCGGCGCTGCCGGGCAGCGATCTGCACCTGCAGCCCGAGCGCGTGAAGATCAGCCAGGAGGCGCTGAGTCAGGACGACATCGCCAAGATGTGGACGGCGTTCGGGACGCCCTTCCGGATGTCGTCCGCGTACCAGGTGACCGCCGTCCTCATCGACAGCGCCCTGCCGGGCCGCTCGCCGCTGCCCGTGCTGAGCCGCGGCCCCGACGACCGGGGAGCGGCCGTCCGGCCCGACCCGGGCGCGCCCGCTCTGCTCGGGATCCGTTACGCCGCCGCCGGACAGGTCGGTGCGCTGCCGGGCGAGCAGGTCACGCTCATGGTGGCGCAGCTGCCGAGCGTGGCGCTGACCGCGCGGCTGCGGCACCTGCGTGTGCCGCAGGGCGCGAGCGTGGCGCTGCCCGCGCCCGCCGCCGGGACAGCCGAGCTGACGCTCACCCTGCCGGCCACGGGGCTGCCCGCGGGCCCGTGGGCGCTGGACCTGGGCCCGGCGGATGGCGGCTCGCCCCGCACCAACGAACTCGTCCTGGGCGTGACCCCGGCGGTGACCGCGCTCGCCGCCGCGCCGGCCGGCGGCACCCCGGCGCGTACGAAGGTGACCGTGACGGCCGCACAGCCGGTGCTGGCCGGTCAGCAGGCGGCGGTGCTGATGGGGGCGCGGCAGCTGGCCGTGGGACTGCTGACGGCGAACTCCAGGTCGGTGTCGGTGACCGCGGTCCTGCCGTCCGGCAAGACCCGGGTGCGGTTGCGGGTGGACGGTGTCGACAGCGAGATCGTGAACCGGGCCACCGGCACGTTCCGGACCGGCCCGACAGTGGAGGTGACGATCCCGTGAGCATCGGCGTCCCTGCCGACCTCCGCTGGGAGGAGGCCAACAACCGTTATCTGAAGGCCTCGTTGGTCTGGCTGCGGGCCCGGCTGGAGGCGTTGTCCCGCGTCCCGGACGCCGCGGAGCCGACGGACGGCGGCCGGCGCCGTCCGTCCCGGCGGGGGCGTCAGCCCGAACTGCCGCCCGCTCCCGGGGCCCCGGCGGACACGGGTGCCCTCGGTCCGCTGGCCGCCGCAAGACAGGACGCGGCCGCCGTCCCGGACACCGCGCCGCCCGCGCTGGTCCAGCTCGCGGACCGGTTCGGACTCACCGACTTCGAACGCGACGTGCTGCTGCTGGCGGCCGCACCGGCCGTGGACCCCGGCATCGGCGCCACGATCGCCGCCGCGCACGGCGACCCCATGGCCACCGCTCCGACGTTCGCCCTGGCGCTGCGGCTGTTCGACGACGCCCGCTGGGACGTGCTGTCGCCCCTGCGTCCGCTGCGGCGCCGGCGGTTGGCCGAGGCCGTGCCCACCGCCGCGCAGCCACTGCTCACGGCGCCGCTGCGGACCGACGACCGGATCGCGAATCTGGTGCGCGGCCTCAACCACCTGGACGAACGGCTCGCTTCGGTACTCGAACCGATGGCCGACCCGGCCGCGGGAATCCACTCGCCCGCCTCGGTCCGGGACGCCGAGGACGCGGTGACGGCGGCCGTGCTCGCCGACACCCCCGACGGCCGGTTCCCCGTCGTCCAGCTCACGGCCGTCGACTCCGACAGCGCCGCGCTCGTGGCGGTCAGGGCGTTCGCGCGGCTGGGGCGCGAGGTGTACCGCCTGCGGGCCGGAACGCTGGTCCGGGGCGTGCAGGACCCCGACACGCTGGCGCTGCTGTGGCACCGGGAGAGTCTGCTGCTGCCGGTCGTGCTGCTGCTGGACGCCGTGGACGCCGATCCGGACGATCCGGCTCTGGCCGCCGCCGTACGCCGCCTGCTGTCCTTCGCGGGTGGGCCTGTCGTGCTGGCCGCCCGCGAGGTGTGGCCGGTGGACGGGAGTTCCACGGCGGTGGTCGACGTGACCGTGCCGCCGCCGGGCGAGCAGCGGGCGCTGTGGGCCGCCGCGACCGGGCTGGACCCCGGCGGGGCTCCGGCCGCTCTGGCGGCGCAGTTCCGGCTGAGTCTGCCCGCGCTGCACCGGGTGGCGATCGCCCACCGGCCGGGGCCGGACAGCCCGGCCGCCGAACAGGCCGCGGACCGGTTGTGGGCCGCCTGCCGGGATGCCGCACGACCCCGGCTGGAGTCCCTGGCCCAGCGCATCGTGCCCCGCGCGCGCTGGGCGGACCTGGTGCTGCCGGAGCCGCAGTTGGAGACGCTTCGGCGGCTGGCCGGTCAGGTGCGCGACGGCGCCACGGTGTTCACGGACTGGGGCTTCGCCGAGCGGACGGCCCGGGGGCAGGGCGTCACCGCGCTGTTCTCCGGTCCCAGCGGCACCGGCAAGACCTTCGCGTCCGAGGTGCTGGCGCGCGAACTCGGCCTGGATCTCTACCGCGTGGACCTGTCCGCCGTGGTCAGCAAGTACATCGGGGAGACCGAGAAGAACCTGCGCCGGGTGTTCGACGCCGCCGAGTGCGGCGGGTCGCTGCTGTTGTTCGACGAGGCCGACGCGCTGTTCGGGCGGCGCAGCGAGGTGCAGGACAGCCACGACCGGTACGCCAACATCGAGGTGAGCTATCTGCTGCAGCGCATGGAGGCCTACCGGGGCGTCGCCGTGCTCGCCACCAACCTGCGGGCCGCGCTGGATCCCGCGTTCCTGCGGCGGCTGCGGTTCGTCGTGGAGTTCACGGTGCCCGGTGAGGAGGAGCGGCGCCGGCTGTGGGAGGCGGCCTTCCCCGACTCCGTACCCCTGGCGGGCGGCCTCGATCTGGCTGCGTTCGCCGAGTTGCCGGCCACCGGCGCGGCCATCCAGGCGATCGCGCTGGGCGCGGCCTTCTCGGCGGCGGCGTCCGGGCGACCGGTGGACACCGCGATGGTCCTGGCGGCCGCCCGCGCCGAGTTCCGCAAGCTGGACCTGCCGCTGCCCGTACTCGCCGGGGAGGCGTCATGACGGTGCGGAGGATCGTGGTGCGCATCGACCGGGTGGTGCTCGACGCGGCTACGGCCGGGGGCCGTTCGGCGGCAGAGGTGGCCGAGGCGCTGGGGGCGGCGCTGCGGGCGGACCTCGTCGCGGCGGCGGGTACGGCGGCCCCGGACGGCGAGGTGTCCGTGGGCCGGCTGCGGGTGACGGCCGAGAGCGACGGCGTCGACGCCGTAGCCCGGGCGGCGTCACGGGCGGTCGCCCGCGCGATGACGGACGGGGGCGGCGGCTCCGGTCGAACGGCACGGTCCGACGGTGACGGCGCTCCCGGCCGTCGCGTCCCCTCGCAGACGGGCGGTGACGGCCGATGACCTCCTCCTTCCTGCCCGGCACCCCGGTCGTGCCGCGCGGCGCGATCGCGCTCCTCGACCCCGCCACCGGTGCCGTCCTACGCGTGATCGCCCTGCAGTACAACCCCGACACGCTCACCCGCACGCTGCAACCGCAGGGTGTCGGTGCCGAGGCCGGGGAGCGGAGCGAGGCGTTGCGGCTCAAGGGGCCCGCGCACGAGACGGTGAAGGTGGACGTGGAGCTGAACGCCACCGACCAGCTGGCGGACCCGTCCGGTGCGGACGCGGACGTCGTGGCCCGGTTCGGGCTGCTGCCGGTGCTGGCCGCGCTGGACCAGTTGGTCAACCCGACCGCGGGGGCGCTGCTCGGCCAGGACAGCGCGGCCCGCTCGGGGGCGTTCGAGATCGCGCCCCTGGAATCGCCGCTGACCGTCTTCGTGTGGAGCCGTGACCGCGTCGTACCGGTGCGGATCACGGAGTTCACGGTGACGGAGGAGGCGTTCGACGCCCAGCTGCACCCGATCCGGGCCAAGGTCAGCCTGGGGATGCGCATCCTCACCGTCGACGACCTGGGCTTCACCCACCGGGGCGGGGCCCTGTTCCTCGCCCACCAGCGGCGCCGCGAGCAGCTCGCGGCGCTGTACCGCTCGGCCCGTCCGGGCATGACGATCCTCGGCACGCCACCGGGAGGCAGTTGATGTTCACCGCCGCGAGCCGCTACCACGGCATCGACGTCGCCCGGTACGAGCCGCCGGGCGGCGGCGACCCGATTCCGTACGTCCGCCGCAGGCTGCTGCCCGACCCGGGCTCGCTGACGCCGCTCGGCCTGCACACGGTGACCGAGGCCGACCGTCTGGACCGGATCGCCGCCGCCGCGTTCGGCGACCCCGAGCTGTTCTGGCGGATCGCGGACGCCAACCCCGCGCTGGATCCTGAGGAGTTGACGGCCCGGCCGGGCCGCCGGCTGCTGATCGCGCTGTCCGCCGCTGCCGCCGGGAGCGTCCGTGGCTTCTGAACTGCTGCTGGCGCTGCGGCTCGGTGCCGTGCGCGCGGAGCCCGTGCCGCGCGAGGTGGCGGACGCCCTGCTCTCGGTCCAGGTGACCGAGGGCGTCGGCAGGTCCGGCGGCTTCCAGCTGCAGTTCGGCACCGCCAAGCGCTCGCTGCTGTTCGCGGAACTGCTTCCGGGGGGCGCGCTGGACCCGCCGGCCCGGGTGCAGCTCGTGCTCACCGTGCGCGGGCGGACGACGGTGCTGATGGACGGCGTGGTCACCCGTCACGAGCTCGCCCCCTCCGCCGAGCCGGGGCAGGCGAAGCTGACGCTCACCGGCGAGGACGTCTCCCGCATGATGGACGTGGTCGACTTCAGCGGCGTCAAGTACCCGTGCTTGCCGCCGGAGGCACGGGTCGCGGTGATCTGTGCCAAGTACGCGATGTACGGGCTGGTTCCGGCGATCGTGCCGAGTGTGTTCATGGTGCCGCCGAACCCGTTGAAGGAGGTGCCCAGTCACCAGGGCACCGACCTCGCCTACGTCAGACAGCTGGCCGCCCAGGCCGGTTACCTGTTCTTCGTGGAACCGGGGCCCGAGCCCGGCCTCAACATCGCCCACTGGGAACCGCCGAACAAGCTGGGTTCGCCGCAGGACCTGCTGCTGGTGAACTGCGACACGGCGAGCAACGTCGAGAACCTGTCCTTCTCCTTCGACGGCTTCTCTGCCACCCAGTACGTCGTGCTGGTCCAGGAGCCGACGACCAGGTTCCCGATCCCGGTGCCCGTTCCCGATGTCACCCCGCTCAGCCCGCCCATGGGCCGCCGCCGGCCGCTGCCGCTGAAGGTGGAACCGATCCGCGGCCTGGCCAAGCTGACCGCGCCGCAGGCCGCGGGCGTGGCCCTGGCCCGGGCCGCGGACAGCTACGAGGTGATCTCGGGCCAGGGCAGCCTCGACGTCCTGCGCTACGGGACGCCGCTGCGCCCGCGCCGGCCGGTGCCGGTGCACGGAGCCGGAGAGGCGTACGACGGGACCTACTACGTCAGGAGCGTCACGCACTCGATCAAGCGCGGTGCCTACACCCAGCAGTTCAGCCTGACCCGCAACGCCTTCGGCCCCCTGTGAGCGATCCGCCGCAGCCGGTCGGCGTGAGGAGACGAGACGTCATGACGAGCATGGACGACATCGGTTACGTGGAGTCCCCGGGCCTGCTCAGCCCCGCCCAGCGCGCGGACGGCGAACCGCCCGGCGCGCGCCGCTTCTACGGCAAGTACCGGGGCGCGGTCGTGCAGAACACCGACCCGCTGGGCATGGGGCGGCTGCTGGTGAGCGTGCCGGACGTGTTCGGACTGTTCCCGACCAGCTGGGCGATGCCGTGCGTACCGCTCGCCGGGCTGCAGTCGGGGGTGTTCGTGGTGCCGGCCCCGCAGGCGGGGGTGTGGGTGGAGTTCGAGGGCGGCAACCCCGACCATCCGATCTGGACCGGCTTCTTCTGGGGCAGCCGCGCCGAGACCCCGGCCACCGCCAGCACGCTCGTCCCCGCCGCCCCGGCCTTCCTGGTGGAGAGCACGGGCAAGAGCAAGGTCGTGGTCAGCGACAGCCCGGTCCCGCCCATGAAGGGCGGCGGGGTGCTGCTGCAGTCGCCGACCGCGTCGATCACCGTGGACGGCGCGGGCGTGACCATCACGGCTCCGACCGTCAACATCGTCGGCCTGGTCAACATCAACAACGGCGCGCTCGTCGTGAAGACGGCGTGAGGGGGCGGCCATGCCGGGATTCGCCCTCACCACGGTCACGGCGCTGACCTGCACGCACCAAGGACAGGTCACGCTGACGCCCGGTCAGCAGCAGGTGTTCGCCGACGGCGCGCCGGTGGTGACAACGGCCGACCTCAACGTCGTCGCCCCGTCCTGCGCCCTGTCCTCGTCGCAGCCTCCCTCGCCTTGTGTGAAGGTCGACTTCGCCCCGGCCGCCGCGGCCCGGGTCCTCGTGCAGGGCCGCCCGCTCGTCGTGCAGCCCGCGGGGCCGGGCACGGGTCTGTGCCTGTCCGCCGCGCAGGTGCCGCAGGGCCCGCCCGTCGTGTCGGCGATCCAGCAGCGGGTGGTGGCCACATGAGCACGCACCTCGACTTCCCCTTCCAAGTCGACGCGCACGGGCGGTCGGCCCGCACCACCGACGAGGGCCATGTCCGCGATCTGATCGAGCAGTTGCTGTTCACCGTGCCCGGCGAGCGCGTGAACCGGCCCGACTTCGGCTCCGGTGTGCTGCAACTGGTGTTCGCCCCCGGCAGCCCGGAACTGGCCGGAGCGGTGGAGTACTCCCTCCAGGCCGCGCTCCAGCGGTGGCTGGCCGACGTGATCCAGGTCGAGCGGGTCGAGGTCGAGACCGAGGAGGCGGAGCTGCGGATCACCGTCGGCTATGTGCTGCTCGCGACGGGCGAGGCGGGCACGGCCGTACTGGAACGGGGGACGGGAGCATGACCGACGTACGTGACCTGCCGCCCTGCCTGCCCGGCGAACGCACCGACCGGACCCGGGACAGCGGGCTCGGCGCGGTCGTCGCCGTGGACGTCGACCGGGCCGGGCGCGCCCTGCGGGTGCTGCTGCTCGGCTCGGCGCCCGATCCGCTGCCCGACGCCGGGTGCGTGCGGATCGACGGGCCGGGGCGGGCGGTGCGTGCCGTGGACGTACGGGTGGAGGGCTCGCCGCCGCCCACCCGGCAGGCCACCCTGCTCGTCACCCTGGACCGCCTCGGCGACCGCTCCCCCTACACGCTCTCCCTCGTCGACCCGGCCCGGCCGGACGCCCCGTTCCCCGGCCTCGACCCCCGGCACAGCGGCGCGGAGTTCACGTTCACCGCCGACTGCGGCGAGGAGACCGACTGCGCGCCCGCGCCCCGCCCCCCGGCCCCCGCGGCGCCCGCACCCGCCCTCGACCACCTCGCCAAGGACTACGCGAGCTTCCGCCGTCTGATCCTCGACCGGCTCGCCCTGACCGCGCCCGAATGGGCCGACCGGGAGATCCCGGACCTCGGCGTCACCCTCGTGGAACTCCTCGCCTACGTCGGCGACCGGCTCTCCTACCGGCAGGACGCGGTCGCCACCGAGGCCTACCTCCACACCGCGCGGCTGCGCACCTCGGTCCGCCGCCACCTGCGGCTGGTCGACTACCGCATGCACGACGGCTGCAACGCCCGCACCTGGGTGCACCTGGAGGTCGAGGAGCCCTCGGTGCTGCACGCGGGAACGTACTGGTTCGCCACCGCCCTGCCCGCCGGACCACTCGTCTCCGAGACCGAACTGCGCGGGATCACGGCCCACTTCGAACGGTACGAGCCCGTCGTGCCGGCCGATCTGGCGCTGCGCCCGGCGCACAACCGGATCCGGCTGTGGACCTGGGACGGCGAGGCGTGCCTCCTGCCCGCCGGGACGACGTCCGCCACCCTGGCCGACCCCGGAACGGAGTGCGAGCGTCTGCTGGATCTCGGGCCCGGCGACGTGCTGGTCCTGGAGGAGGTGCGGGGACCGGTCACCGGCGTGCCCGGCGACGCCGACCCCGGCCACCGGCAGGCCGTACGGCTCACCGCCGTGGAGAAGATCACGGATCCGGTGCACCGGCAGCCGCTGCTGCGGGTGACCTGGGCCGAGGAGGACGCGCTCGCCTTCCCGCTGTGTCTGGCCGCCGTCGGCGGTGAGCGCTGCTGCCTCGCCGAGGACGTCGGCGTGGCCCGCGGCAATGTCGTGCTGGTCGACCACGGCGGCAGTGGCACGCCTCCCGTCCGCCTCACCGCGCCCACCCCGGCGGACCGCCCGGTGGTCTGCGACGGACTCGGCCGCCCACGGCGGACCGAGGCTCCCCTGCGGTGGCTGCCCCGCCTGGACACCGGCCCGCTCACCCGGCGCGCCCCCTACCCCGACCCGGCCCGCACCGCCGCCGCGCAGGCGCGGACGCTGGACGCGATCCCGGCGCGGGCGGCCGAAGCCGTCGAGGACATGTACCGACGGGTGGCGGCCGGCGCCCCGCTCACCGACGCCGACCTCGCCCTGGCCCGCACGCTGTGGGGCGAGCGCGCGGTGGCCGACGCGGGGCTGGACTCGGCCCGCGACACCCGGGAGCGGCGGGCCGCGCTGGTGCTGCTGCGCTCCCGCTCCGCCGCGCTGCTGGCCCGCCGCACCTCGCGGCTGGCCCGGCTCGCCGCGCGGGCCCGCACCGGCACGCCACTCGACGCGGACACCGCCGCCGAGTTGGTGGCGGGCTGGGGTCCGGTCCTCGCCGCCGGGCTCGACCCGGCCGACCCGAGGGTCGCCGGGCCCGCGTCGGCCGCCCTCACCCAGGATCCCCGGGTCGCGCTCCCCCAGCTGACGCTCACCTCGGCGGGCGAGCACTGGGCGGTGCGGGCGGATCTGCTCGACAGCGGCCCCGCCGATCCGCACGTGGTGGCCGAGGCCGACGACGACGGCACCGCCCGGCTGCGCTTCGGCGACGGCCGGCTGGGCCGGGCCGTGACGGCCGGGCAGGAGTTCCGGGCGGGCGTCCGGGTCGGCAACGGGCCCGCGGGCAACACCGGCCCGGACACCGTGGTGCACGTCGTCGTCAGCGCGCCGACCGGCGCCCGTGTCACCGCCGTACGCAATCCGCTGCCCGCGACCGGCGGCATCGCGCCCGAACCCGTCGCCGACGCCCGGCTGTTCGGGCCCACCCAGTACCGGCACCGTCTGGAGCGGGCGGTCACCGCGGACGACTACAGCACGCTGGCGGGCGAGGTGCGCGGGGTGCAGCGGGCGGCCACCGACCTCGCCTGGAACGGCAGTTGGTACGAGGCCGACGTGGCGGTCGACGCCCTCGGCCGCACCGCTCCGCCGGCCGCGCTGCTCGGCGCGGTGCGCGACCGGCTTGAACACGTCCGGCGGATCGGCCACGACCTGCGCGTGGACCCGCCACACACCGTCCCGGTGGACGTACGACTGCGCCTCTGCCTGGCCCCGGACGCCCGGCGCGCCGCCGTGGAGCGCGAGGTGCGCGCCCGGCTCGGCAACGGCACCGGAGGGCTGTTCCACCCCGACCGGCTGACCTTCGGCAGCGACCTGTACACCGGGCGGCTGGTCGCCGAGGCGATGGCGGTGCCCGGTGTGGTGTCGGCGACGGTGCTGCGGCTGGGCCGCGCGGAGGCGGCCGCAGCGCCCGTCCCGGACGACGGGGTGCTGGCCTTCGGGCCGCTGGAGATCCCCTCGGGCGGGGCTGACCCTTCGGCGCCCGGCCCCGGGGTGCTGCGGATCGATCTGGTGGGAGGACGGTGAACGCCCATGTGCACCACCGGTGAGGGCCTTTGCTGTTGCACGGCTGAGGCGCGGACTCCGCTGCCGACGGAGAACCCGCCCGGCGCAGCGGCCCTGCGCGCCCGGGCAGGCACACACGCGGCCTTTCTCGCGGCGATGACCCGGGCGCTGGCGGCCTCCGCGCACCCCGCACTCGCCGCGCTCACCACCCGGGACCCCTCCGACCCCGCCCTGGCCCTGCTGGACGCGTGGGCCTGCGTGGGCGACGTCCTGACCTTCTACCAGGAGCGCATCGCCGACGAGGGCTACCTCGGCACGGCCACCGAACGCCGCTCCCTCGCCGAGCTGGGCCGCCTCATCGGCTACCGCCCCCGCCCGGGCCTGGCGGCGGATGGCTGGCTCGCCTACACCCTGGATCCCGACCCGGCGGACGTCGAGGTGACCGTCCCCGCCGGGTCGCAGGTGCAGAGCGTGCCGGATCCGGGCGCCCAGCCGGTCGTGTTCGAGACGGCGGAGGAGCTGGTGGCGCGGCCGTCGTGGGGGATGCTGCGGGCGCGGGTGCGGCGGGCGATGCCGATGACGCGGGACTGTGCGCTGGGGCTGAGGGTGGTGTACGTCGACGGCGTGAGCACCGGGCTCGCCCCGGGCGACCGGCTGCTGTTCCACTTCGCCGACGGCAACAAGCCGGAGGTAAGGATCGTGGAGTCGGTCCACGCCGACCCGCTGGCCGGTACGACCGCCGTCAACCTGGTGAGGATCTCCGACAAGTACGAGCGGCGGTGCCGGGAGAGTGCCGGGAGGACGGACGGCGCCCCGCGCTTCGTCCGGCTCGACGTGCTGCGGGTCAGGGCGGCTCCCTTCGGCGCGGCGGCGCCGCTGAAGCGCGTGTCAGGTCCCGTGATCGGAGCGGCGGCCGCGGCGGAACCCGAGTTCACGGAATGGCCGTTGGACACGGAGCTGTACGACCGGGGCGAGGCGCGGCGGGTGCGGCTCCCGCTCGACGGGGACCACCCGCGGATCCTTGCCCGCAGCTGGATCGTCGTCGACCCTCCGGACGGCGGCGGTGTCCCGCACGAGGTGCGGAATGCGCGGAGCGTCGGCCTCACGAGCTACGGGATCTCCGCGCGGTCCACCGAACTCGCCCTGGCGGAGGAATGGTTCGGCGCGTCGGTCACCAGTCTGAAGGATCTCCGCGGCTACACCGTCCACGCCCTGGCCGAACCCCTCTCCCTCGCCCCCGAACCCGTCACCGACGACGTCACGGGCCCGTACATCGATCTCGACCGCGTGATCGAGGGGCTGCCTCCGTCCCGCGCCGTCCTGGTCACCGGCACACCGTCCGAAGGCTCCGTCCCCACAGGGGAGGTCGCCCACGTCGTGTCCGCGCACACCGTCACCGACCCCGGCCGGCCGGGCGCGACCCCGTACACCGTGCTCACCCTCTCCGCCCGCCTGCGCCGCTCCTACCTCCGCGACACCGTCACGGTGTGGGGCAACGTCGCCCCCGCCACCCACGGCGAGACCAAGGACGAACCCGCACTGGGCAGCGGCGACGCGGCCCTGCCGAGCCAGCGCTTCGCGCTCGGGGCGCACCCGCTGACGTACGTGGCGGCACCGGACGCCGACGGCGAACAGGCCGCGCTCACCCTCCGGGTCGCCGAGACGGAGTGGCACGAGACGGACGAGATCGCGCGCGGCGGCCCGGCCGACCACAGCTACGAACTCCGTACGGACGACAGCGGCACCGCCACCGTCACCTTCGGCGACGGACATCGCGGCGCCCGGCTGCCCACCGGCACGGGGAACGTCGCCGCCCGCTACCGCGTCGGCATCGGCCGCTCCGGCAATCTGCGGGCCGGGCAGCTCAGCCAGTTGCGCACCAAACCCGTCGGGATCAGCGCCGTGACCAACCCGCTGCCGACCAGCGGCGGCACGGACGCCGACACCGACGCGGCGCTGCGCGCCCGGGCACCGTTGCCGACGCTGGCCATGGACCGTCTCGTCGGCCTGCGCGACTACGCCGACTTCACGCTCGCCCGCGCCGGCATCGGCAAGGCGGCCGCCACCCGGCTCGCCGTCGGCGGCCGCGAACTCGTACACGTCACCGTCGCCGGTGTCGACGACGCCGCGATCGACCCGGACTCGGCCGTTCTCACCTCCCTGCTCACCGCGTTCCGCCGCTACGGCGACCCCGGCGTGCCGGCCGCCGTCGCGCCCCGCACCCGCTGGAACCTCGTGGTCCAGGCCCGGATCGGCATCGATCCCGACCGGTCCGCGGCACTGCTGGAGCCGCACGTCCGGGCGGAGTTCGAGCGGGTCTTCGGCTTCGAGGCCAGGGAGCTGGGCCGGAGCGCGTACCTGGCGGAGGCCGTGGCCGCGCTGCAGGGCGTGCCCGGGGTCGTCTTCGTGGACATACGGCGGTTCGGCGCGACGCCCGGGGACACGGCGGCCGACGCGGACGCGGTCACCGGGGTCGCGCAGCGCGTGCTGGCCCGCCCGGCCCGCGTCGAGGGCGACCCGCTGTCGGAGGCCGTTCTCCCGGCGGATCTCGTCATCGCCGCACCGGGCCTCCCCCGCTTCGTCGTACTGGATCTGGAGGTGACCCGATGAACCGGCCGTCACAGCGCCCGGGGGTGGCCCGATGACCGGCCCGCCCGCCGACCGCCTCTACGAGCTGCTGCCCGCGATCCACCGCATCCGCGACGAGGAACAGGGGTTCCCGCTGCGGGCGTTGCTGCGGATCGTCGAGGAGCAGGTCGGGGTGATCGAGGACGACCTTGATACCTGGTACGCCAACTGGTTCGTCGAGACGTGCGAGGAGTGGGTGGTGCCGTACATCGGCGCCCTCGTCGGCGCCCGCCGCCCGCCGCCCGGCACCTCACCCGGCGCGATCCGTGCCCTGTCGCCGCGCCGGGACGTGGCGGACGCCATCGCGAACCGGCGCCGCAAGGGCAGCGCCGCGGCGCTCGAAGCGGTCGCCCTGGACAGTTCGGGCTGGCCGGCGCGGGCGGTCGAGCTGTACCGGCACCTGGTCCGCGCCCAGCACGTACGGAACGTGCGCCCTGACCGCCCCGCCACCCTCGCCGTGCGCGACACCCTCGCCTGCGCCCGGCTCGGCGGTCCCTTCGACGACGCGCCGCACCTGGTCGACGTACGGCGGCCGGACAGCGCGGCGACCCGCGGGCTGCACGGCATCCCGGGCCTGGCGCTGTTCGTCTGGCGGTTGCGGGCCTTCCCCGTGACGAAGGCGCCCGCGTTCTGCATCGACCAGCGCTACAGCCGCTATCTGGTCAACGTCCTCGGCATCGACACCCAGTTGTTCGCCCCGGCTCCGCAAGGCCCGGCGCCCGCACGGGTGTCGGGTCCGGGCGATGTGCCGCACCCGGTGGGCCGGGAGGAGTTCGCGGACGCCGTCACCGAGTACTACGGCCCCGGCAGGAGCCTGCGGATCTTCCGGGACTCCCCCGGCAACCCCGTACCGGCGGAGCGGATCGTCGTCGCCGACCTCACCGGCTGGCACTACCGGCCCCGGCCCGGCCAGGTCGTCGTCGACCCGGTGCTCGGCCGGATCGCCTTCCCGCCGGACGAGGCTCCGGAGGAGGGCGTGTGGGCGGACTGGCACTACGGTTTCGCCGACGCGATGGGCGGCGGCGCTTATCCGCGCCCGGTGACGCCGGTCGGCGGGCGCAGACTGTACGCGGTCGGCGGGACGGACGGTCTGGGCTCCCTCTCGGCCGCGCTCCGGCAATGGCGAAGGGACAAGACCGCGGACCCCTCACTCCACGAGGCCGTGATCGAGATCCGGGACTCCGCCGACTACACCGAGGCGGTGCGGATCGACCTCGACCCGGACGACCGCCTCGAAGTGCGCGCCGCACCGCATCAGCGCCCCGTCGTCCGCCTGCTCAACCAGAAGGCCAACCGCTTCGACGCGCTCACCGTGCGGGCCACCGCGAAACTGCCCCCGCCCGGGACCACCGCCGACTGCCCGCCACCGGCCGCACGGCGCCCGCGCCTGGTCCTGGACGGACTGGTGGTGACGGGCCGCAGCCTGGACGTGGTCGGCCAGATCGGCGAAGTCGTCCTGCGCCACTGCACGTTGGTGCCCGGCTGGGAACTCGACCACGCCTGCCGTCCCCGCTGGGGCGCCGAGCCGTCCGTCGAACTGCGCCGGACCACCGCGCGGTTGCGGGTGGAGCACTCGGTGATCGGAACGATCGTGGTGGACCAGGACGAGACGAAGGGCAACCCGCTCGACATCGAGATCCTGGACTCCGTCGTCGATGCCACAGCCGACGACCTCCCCGCCCTGACAGCCCCCGAGGACCGCTTCGCGCACGCCGCGCTCACCCTGCGCCGCTGCACGGTGCTGGGCGACGTACGCGTGCACCTCCTCACCCTCGGCGAGGACAGCATCATCACCGGCTGTCTGCACACGTGGCGCCGCGACACGGGTTGCCTGCGCTACTCGTACGCGCGGGCGAGCCACCCCGGTCCGCCCCGCTACCGCTGTGTGCCCGCCCCGGGGACCACCGCTCCCCGCCCCCTCTTCACCAGCACCCGCTACGGCCACCCCGCCTACTGCCAGCTGCATTCCTCCTGCGACCCGCTCATCGCCGCCGGCGCCTCCGACGGCTCCGAGCTGGGCGCCTTCCACGACCTGTACCAGCCCCAACGTCTGAGCAGCCTCGTCGACCACCTCGCCGAGTACGTGCCGCTCGGCGTCGAGGCGACCGTCATCACCGCCACCTAGGGGGACGCGCCGTGCACGGTGACTTCTCGAACATCACCTTCTCACCCGACCGCACCTACTCGACCGTGTTCGACCTTCAGGGCCGGGTGGGGCTGGACGCCAACCGCAACGAGCAGACGGCGATCCTGCTGCACTGCCTGCGGACGGCGATGTCCGACCTGGTGGGCCCGTACGCCGGACCGGCCGGCAACCTGGGTTTCGAGATCTCCGAGGCGGGGCCCGGCGGCTTCGCCATCGGTCCGGGCCGCTACTACGTGGACGGCATCCGCGTGGACAACCCCGCGAAGGTCACGTACGCCGAACAGCCGTACGCGTTCATCGACGCGGAGGGCGCCGACAAGCTCCCTTCGGGAAGCTACCTCGTCTACCTCAAGGTCTGGGAACGGCACGTCACCGAGGTCGAGGACCCCTCGCTCCACGAGCCCGCACTCGGCCTGCACCAGCCCGACTCGGCGAGCCGCGCCCAGGTGGTGTGGCAGGTGCGGGCGCTGCCGCTGAGGACGCGGGCGAACCCGCTCACCCGGTTCGCCGCCGAACGCGAACCGGCCCGGGGCACGGGAATCCTCGACGTCCGCACCAGCCGTGACGACGGCGCGTCGGCTGATCCCTGCACCGCGGCGCCCGATGCCGAGTACACCGGCGAGAACCAGCTCTACCGGGTGGAGATCCGGCACGGCGGTACGGCGGCCGACGGCGCGACGTTCGTGTGGTCGCGGGACAACGGCTCGGTGATCCACCCGATCCGTCGGATCGACGGCACCAAGGTACAACTGGCCTCGCCGGCCCGGGACCTGCACACCGCTCTCGAACCCGGCCACTGGGTCGAGGTGGTGGACGACGCGGTCTGCGTCCGCCGCGAACTCGGTCTGCCGGCCGCGGCGGGCCCCCTCCACAAGGTCGAGGACGTCGACCCCGGCACCCTGACGGTCACCCTCGCGACCGCCCCCGACCCGCTGCCTTCCCTCGACCGCCACCCCTACCTCCGCCGCTGGGACCACACACCTCCCGACGGCGCGGCCGACGGCGCGATCCCGGTGGTCGAGGACGGCCGGCTCCCCCTGGAACACGGCATCGAGGTCCGCTTCCTCCCGTCCGCGGAGGGGAGCCCCGCGCACGAGTACCGCACCGGCGACTACTGGACCTTCGCGGCCCGCCGCACCCTCGGCACGGTCATCTGGCCCTACCCCGAAGGCAGTCCCCCGCACGGGGTGCCGTATCACCTGGCGCCACTGGCGGTGGTGACCGGAACGACGGTGAAGTTGTTGCGGACGTCGTTCGCGCTGCCGTTGTCCTCAGACCAGTGAGAGAGGCCACGTCATGGCCCCCCGTTCGACCACCGCGAAGCCGGCGCCGACGACGGCTCTGCCGGCCATCGTTCGCGATGCTGTCAGCTGTGCCGGGCAGCCACTCGAAACAGGCCTGCGGCCCGTGATGGAGGGTGCGTTCAACCACGACTTCTCGGCGGTCCGGGTGCACTCCGACCACCGCGCGGCCACAGCCCTCGGCGCAAACGCCTTCTCCATCGGCGAACACATCGTGCTCGGCCCTGGCATCGGGCCGGACAACCGCCGCGTCATCGCGCACGAACTCGCCCACGTCGTTCAGCATCGGCTCGGAGCAGAAACGGCGCCGGGCGTGGGACCGGCCGCCGGCCCCCTGGAAGACGAGTCGGCTGCCGCCGCCGCTCACATCCTGGCGGGCCGGACCGTCGCGATCCGTCCGCATACGCTCGTGCAGACGGTACTGCTCGACCGTCACGAGTTCGGCGCCGGACAGGTTCGGGTCGTCATCGACAGCCAGGCCGTCACGGTCAACGGCACAGCAATCCCAGCCGCTCTCGGCGAAGACGGCCGACTGCGGTTCCACGGCCGCGAGATCGTGCTGGACCGGTCCGGTGTGTTCCGCTACCGCGACCGATACACCGTCTGCCGCCCGTGCAACCCGGACTACTACGA
This sequence comes from Streptomyces sp. NPDC086549, assembly GCF_044746205.1. Taxonomy (NCBI): domain Bacteria; kingdom Bacillati; phylum Actinomycetota; class Actinomycetes; order Kitasatosporales; family Streptomycetaceae; genus Streptomyces; species Streptomyces sp. NPDC086549. Next base: position 233,481 of record NZ_JBIVBS010000008.1, read on the forward strand.
GGGCCCACGCGGGCTCAAGCGGCCGGCGAGCAGTTTGCCCGAGGCCTTGCACAGCTTCTACGACACACCGTCACGGACATGGGTACCCCGCACGGAGCCACAGGTCACGACCGGCGTCCTGAGCGGGGAACCCATTGCGGCGCCCGGACCCGTCAATCCGGTGCTCCAGCAGCGGGTGCAGGTGGCGCAGGCGGCCAGGGAGCAGTTCGAGGCGCGCGTGGAGCGCGCCATGGCCGACGGCAACCGGACCAGGGCGGAAGCCGAGCAACTCGTACGGCAACGCATGCAGGACAACGTCGACAAACACGGCCTGGGTCAGTTCGAGTCGGGGCAGACCTATGCGTTGGCGGAGAAGGAGATCGGCCCCGGAGTGCGAAAGCGCACTGCCACCCGAGCCGTCGGGGGCGGCACGGCGGGCGAGGGCGCTGTCGCCGTGCGTCTTCCTGAGGTGGAAGCGCGGTTGGCAAAGATCAATCACATCTTGGGGGAGAATTTCGGGGCCACCGACCAGGCACTGCAGCACGCCGAGGTACGCGCCATCGTGCGCACACCGGACGCCCAGGTCTATTACTCCTTCCGTGACATGTGTCCGATGTGCCGACGCTATTTCCTCCTCGAAGCCGCGGCGCAGAAGCGCATCATCACGGTGGTGGATCCGACCTCGACTCTGGTTTTCACGCCGGACTTCCGGATCGTCGAGTACCGCCCGACCGAGGTCTACGAGCACACGGCCCTGATCACTCGCGCCAACGGCACATCACAGCTGACGATCGGCGAGCATCCGTCGGCCACGTACCGGGTACGCCCGGTGCCGCGCACGGGGCCGACGCCCCTCGTCGACCCCCAGCCTGCGGCCGCCACGACCACCCACCCATCGAGCGGTGGCCCCGTCGTCACGGTAGAGGGCGCCGCAGCACCGTCACCCCGACGAGTGGTGGACGCCCCGCAAACGGAAACGGGCGGAAGCACCGGCCGGGCGGTCCTGCCCGAGACACCCGAAGTACGAACCGGAGGCGTTCGTCCCGGGGCCCGCCTGCCCGAGCCCCTCGGTGAGCGACCGGTCGGCGTTCGACCGCGAGGAGTCGGCGGCGCCCGGCGTTTCGCGCTCGGGGCCGCCGGAGCCCTGGCCGAAGGCGCCTTCGCCATCGTCATGATGCTGGTCGACGTCATCATGCAACTCGTCGTCCTCCCCTACCTGGAGAGGCTGCAACGGCAGCTCGACGAGGAGCATCGCGCCCGGCTGCAGGAGGAGATCCAGCGGTACTACGAGACCCACCTCACACACGAGGTCGAGAACCTGGTCCTCGCCGCCGCCGAGCGCATCCGCAGAATCGAGGACAGAGACGCGCAGCCCTGCGCGAACATCAGTGTCACCGTTCACTTCGAACGCTCCTGGAACCTGCTCTTCGGGCAGGGCTCGGGTCCTCCCGAATCGATTCGAGATCTGTCGTTCGTGCGCCTGGACAACGTGAAGGTGGACATCGACGACACCCCCGTCGAGGATCGTTCCGAGCCCCTCGTGGCGGAGGACACCAACTTCCTTACAGGCGATCACTTCTCCAAGCGGTTCAGCCAGACGATCCACTTCTCCGCCACCCCGCCCAGCTATCAGGACCTGGTCGACCGGTACGGCCCGAACCCGGCGTCCCGCTCCACCCAATGCTTCATCGCGACGGCGTGCTACGGCACGCCCGGCGCCCCACAGGTCGCCGCTCTGCGCCGGTTCCGCGACGCGCACCTGATGACCCGCGATCGCGGACGCAGCTTCGTCAAGTGGTACTACCGCACATCGCCGCCCATCGCCCGGACGCTCCGGAGGCATCCCCTGGCACGGCGTGTCGTGCGATGGTGCTTTGTGACGCCGCTCGTGACGGCGATCGTGTACTGCCGACTCGACAGGCATCCCGACGCAGTCGGCCCGCTGGACGCCCCGACCGGCGACTAGCTGGCCGACCGCCGAGATTCTCCCGGCGCACGAGGACTCCGGCCGGCGGATCACCCTCACGTCAGCGCCGCAGCTCTATTTCGCACATGTCCAGCCACTCCCGCACGCTCGCGAGCACAGCGTCCCGGCCCGAAAGACAGTCGGAGGCGCCCGACGACCGAACGTCCGGGGTCCGGGTGACACGGGCGCGCAGGACGAACGTGCCAGGCTCGGACCAGACCGTAAGCAGGAGGATGGCCGTCGGGTTCTCCGAAAATTCGTTCATGCCGGTCCACTCGTCGAGGGATGCCGGGATTCCGGGCAGGGTTCAGACTGGCGGTGCGGCGTCACGCGCCCGTCAGTCGCCGGTCAATGCGCAGGACGGCAGCATCGCGGTGAAGGCGGGCGACGGGCCGATGCCCAATTCGCTGCGGAGCAGGTCCCGGAACGTCCGGTAGTGCCGGATCGCCTCCAGCACATTGTGCTCGGCCAGGTGGACCGCGACCACGGCCCGGTGGGCGCTCTCCCGCAAGGGCTCGATGCGGACGCTCTCCAGGGCCGCTTCCAGGGCGAGGGCGTGCCGGCCCTGTGCCAGGAGGCGGTGGGCCAGGGCGTCCAGGGCGTGGAGGCGGAGCTGGCGGAGGCGTTCGCGTTCGAAGAGGATCCAGTCCTCGTCCCAGCCGGGGAGGAGGTCGCCGGCGTGGAGGAGGTGACGGGTGGGGTCGGGCGGCGGGCCGGGGGCCGGGGGCTCCCCGCCGACCATGTGCAGGGCCGAGTCCATCAGGGTGCGCACGTCCACCGTGACGGTCTCGGTGAGCGAGAGGGTGTCGCCCTCGCTGCGCACCAGCGGCTCGTGTCGCCCACGGTGCAGTCGCCACAGGGCCGTACGCAGGCTGCCCTGCGCGCGTTCCTCGGTGACCTCGGGCCACAGCGTGCCGGCGACGACGGTGCGGGTGCCGTGGTGGCGCAGGCCCAGGTAGGCGAGGAGGCGTTGGGCGCCGGTGCCGACGTCGACGGGGGTCGGGCCGTAGGCCAGGGTGAAGCGGCCGAGCAGGTGGACCCGGGGGGCCAGGGTGTGCGTGGTCCCGCACCTGACGTCGTCGGCCATGGCACCTCCCCCGGCGCGGTGTACGGGCCCTGTCGATGCAACCGCACAGCGGAGGACGGCGCATCGGGGAACTCCCCATGACCGTACGAATTTTTACTAATCGCCAAAAACGGACAAGGATGCTCAATCACCCACGGCGATCATCCTGACCGGGCATGCTGGTGACGTGGCTCCCGGCCGCGCGGGGGCGATGGCGGTACGGGGGCGTCATGGACGATACGGCGGTCGTGGTCGGCATGCCGGCGGCGGACAGGGCGGCACCGGCCGCCGTGGACGGGTTTCCTCCGGTCGGGCGGGACCGTGAACGCGACCTGCTCGACCGGCTGTCGGACACGCTGCCCGAGCACGGCGGCGCGCTGCTGCTCAGTGGGGATCCGGGAATCGGCAAGAGCGTGCTTCTGCGGTACGCGGCCGACCGGTTCCGTTGCCGAGCGTCCGTGCTCCGGGCCGACGGTGTGGAGTCGGAAGCCGTGCTGCCCTATGCGGTCCTCGCCGATCTGCTGCTTCCGCTGCGTGAGCACTTCGCCGAACTGCCGCCCGGGCAGCGGCGGGCGGTGGAGGCCTGCCTGGCACTGGCGGACGTGAGCGAGCCGAATCCGTACGCGGTGTGCGCGGGCGCGCTCGGCGTGCTGGCAGCCGCCGGGGAGGTGCGACCGCTGCTCGTCGTGGTCGACGACCTGCACTGGGCGGATCCGTCGTCGCGGCAGGTGCTGCAGTTCGTGGCGCGCCGGCTGACCACGGAGCGGGTGGCGCTGGTCATGGCCGTTCGGACCGGCGCCGAGGAGGACGGCGCGTGGGAGAGCGTGCCGCGGGCGGCGCTCGCGCCGCTCGGCGACGACGACTGCTGGGCGTTGTTGCGACGGCACGGGCTCGACCGGGCGGATCCGGCGGCGGGCCGGCTGGTCCGGCTGGCGCAGGGCAATCCGCTGGTGCTCGTGGAGTACGCGGCGGCGCTCGCCCGGGCGCGGGCGGCGGGGGCCGACCCGTGGGACGACGTGTGGGAGGCACCCGGGCCCCTGGTGGAGCGCGCCTGGCGGGGGCGGCTGGGGGCACTGCCCCGCCGTACCCAGGAGGCGCTGGTGTATGTCGCCGCCTGCCGCCCACCCGAACTGACGCTCCTGGCAAAGGTCTTGGCCGATCTCGGCATGGGACTCGACTCCCTGGACGCCGCAGAGGAGGCGGGACTGGTGCGGATGCGCGACGGGGTCTGCGAGCTTCGGCATCCCGTGCTGCGGCCGGTGGTGCTGGGCGCGTGTTCCACGACTCGGCGCCTGGAGGTGTACCGGCGGCTGGCCGCGCTGTCGTCCGGCGAGTTGCAGACCTGGTATCTGGCCGCCGCCGCGCCCGGACCGGACGAGGCGGTCGCCGCGCGGCTGGCCGCCGATGCCGAACGGGCCCGCAGGCGCGGCGCGTTGGCGGCCGCCGCGCACGCCTGGCAGCGCGCCGCGGCGCTGTCCCCGGACCCGGCCGACGCGGCCCGGCGGCTGCTCGACGCGGCCCGGGACGCCTTCTACGGCGGTACGACGCGTGACGCGGCCCACTGGTGCGAACAGGCCCTGGCGTACAGCCGCGACCCGCGGCTGACCGCCGACATCGAGCTGCTGCGCGGGCAGGCCTGCACCTGGCTCGGCGACCCCGCACGCGCCCACCGGCTGCTGGTCGCCGCCGCCCGCGCGGTGCAGCCGGTGGACCGCTCCCGGGCCTGTCTGCTGTACGGGGCAGCGGTGGCCCCGGCGACGATGGACGGCCGGCTGCGGCGCGCGTCCGACATCGCGGCCCACTGCCAGGTGCTGGCCGACGGCGGCCGTGACACACAGCGCCGGCACGCCGCCGTGATGCGGGCCAAGGCGCAGGCCCTGGGCGGCGATGTCCGCGCGGGGCGCGCGTCGCTGCTCGCGCTGCTCGACGAAGGGCTTCCCCCGTCGGCCGCGCGTCCCGGGCAATGGCAACGGTCCGCGGACCGCGTCCGGCGGTTCACCGTGGACATCGCCCACAGCCCGGAGGAACGCCAGGTCGCCATGGACATCGGCCAGGGCCTGTCCTGGACGGACGACGGGGAAGTCGCCCGCCGGGTGCTGGACGCGGTGATCGAGAGCACCCGGCGCGACAGTTCGCCGACCCTGCTGCCGTACGCGCTGCTGGGGCGGTGCGAGGTGGAGATGTGGACCCGGTGGCCGATGGCACGGGCGGACGCCACCGAGGCGCTGCGTTGGGCCGAGGAGTTCGGGCAGGTGGCGATGGCGGGCTACGCGCTGGTCCTGCTGGCGCGGCTGGACGGGCTGCGCGGCGACACGGCGGGCTGCGAGGAGCGGGTCGCACAGTACGAGCGCTGGTGCGGCGGACGGCTGCGCGGCCTGGGCGTGTTCGCGCGTGGCGCGCTGGGCACGGCCGCGCTGACCGCCGGGGATCCGCAGGGCTGCCGTACCCACTTGGAGGCGGCCTTCCGGATGGCGGACGAGATGGGGCTGGTCAACCCCAATCTCATGCCGTGGCTGGCGGATCTGGCGGAGGCGTGTCTGCGCACGGGCGCGCGGGAGCGGGCCGTCACGGTCACGGACTGGCTCGCCGAGCGCGCCGGGGCGACCTCGCTGGCGTGGCCCGCGGCCGCCCACGCCCGTTGCCGGGTGATGCTCGCCCGGTCCGCCGACGAGGCCGCGGAGTGGCTCACCGCCGCCGAACTTGCCCACGCCCGCCGGGAGATGCCCTTCGAGCGGGCACGCACGCGGCTCGTCGCGGGCGAGGTGCTGCGCCGGGTCCGGCGTCCGTCGGCGGCGCAGGAGCCGCTGCTGTCCGCGCAGCGGACGTTCAGCGCGCTGGGCGCCGGGCCGTGGGCGGCCCGGGCCGGGGCCGAGGTCGCGGCGTCCGGGCACCGCACCGCCGTCCGCCGGGCCGAGCCCGACGTGCTGGAGCTGCTCACCCCGCAGGAGTTCCAGGTGGCGCGGGCCATCGGCGAGGGCCTGAGCAATGTCGAGGCCGCCGCGTCCCTGTTCCTGTCCCGCAAGACCATCGAGGCCCATCTCACCCGCGTGTACCGCAAATTGGGGGTGCGTTCCCGCGCGGACCTGGCTCGTTGTCTGGCGCACGCGGGGCTTGTGGGGTGATACGCACCGGTGCCCGGCGTTCACCTCAGACCCGACCCGCTCGGCTGCTCGCCTCCCACCTCTGGCCCCCGGGACATACCGAACGGTATACAAGCGTGGTTGAACGCGCGAGGGCCTGTCTCGATGCCGGCTCCGCGCGATGTTCCGGCCCAGGGGAGGGACTCCGATGGTGAACGACACGCATGCGGGCGCAGCGGCGAGACGTCGTCGATGGCCGGTCGTGGTGGGGGCGGCGCTCGGCGGTTGCACCCTCGTCGCCGCGTCCGCCGTACCGGCTGCCGCGCACGGCGGCGGACACGGCGACGGACACGGCGACGGACACGGCCGCGACACGCACTACGTGTCGCTCGGGGACTCCTACACCTCGGGCCCCCTCATCCCTCAGCAGGTGGACGCGAACTGCGCCCGCTCCGACCACAATTACCCCTCGGTCGTGGCGGCGGAGAAGGGCATCACCGCGTTCAAGGACGTGAGCTGCTCCGGGGCGACCACCGAGGAGATGTGGAAGGCGCAGGGCACCAACGGTCCCCAACTCGACGCGGTGGGACGGGACACCGATCTCGTGACGGTCCAGATCGGCGGCAACGACGTCGGTTTCGCCTCCATCATCGGTACGTGCGCGCGCCTCGGCGCCCAGGATCCGACGGGGAACCCGTGCCAGCGTTACTACGGCTCGTCCGGGATCGACCAGTTGACGCTCAACATCGCGCAGACCGCGCCGAAGGTCGACCGTGTCCTGCGCGCCGTGCACGCGAGGGCGCCGCACGCCCGGGTGCTCGTCGTCGGCTACCCGGACCTCCTGCCCGACGACGGCAGCGGCTGCTTCCCGTCGGTACCGTTCGGGGCGAAGGACTTCCCCTACCTGCGCGACACCGGGAAGCGGCTGAATTTTATGCTCCGCCTGGTGGCCGCGTGGAACCGTGCGGAGTACGTCGACACCTACGGCCCCACGGTCGGCCACGACATGTGCAAGGCCCCGGCGGACCGCTGGCTCGAACCGCTGCAGCCGGCCTCGCCCGCGGCCCCCGCACACCCCAATGCCAAGGGTGAGCAGGCCATGGCCGATGCGGTACTGGAGCGCCTGGGGAAGGGGCGCGGACGCGACTGAGCTTGGCGGCGGCACGCTCCGGCCGCGCGGCGCCTCGAAGGCGTCCCGCGCGGCTGACGCCGGGCCGCACCATCAGCGGGACACCGCTCGCGCCCTCGAAGTCGGTCACAGCCCGTCGTCGATGACGCGCACCGTGTCACAGTGGTGCCGCTCCTCACCGCCGGTTCAGGGGGACTGCCGCCGCAGGCCGCTGGTGATGCGCTCCCAGCGGGAGCGGGTGGCGCCGAAGCCCGTCTCGTGCTGCCAGATGTAGGTGCACGACGGGCACTGGAGGTGGAGCAGGCTGCCGTTGTTGGAGAGCAGGTAGCGCCAGTGCTCGGAGCAGGTGCGCCGCTGCTCGCACGTGTCGCATCCCTGACTGTCGTCGCAGTTCGGGCAGGTCACCCAGGCGCGGCGGCCGAGGTCCGCCTGCGGGTCAAGCGGCAGCACTGCCGTTCCCCCTCTTCGGCAGCACACCGGCCGCGACCAGGTCGTCGTACACGCGCTGCTGCTCCTCGCTGAGGCCGGAGTACAGCAGGTCGTACGCCGCGTCCTCGTCGCGCAGCACCGCGACCGGATCCCAGTCTGGGCCGAGCGCGGCCAGGACATGAGCCCGCCGTTCCACCTCGTGCGCGCCGAGGTCGACGGCGAAGTCGACCGGCGCGGCGGAATCCGCTCGTCCGGCGTCGTCCCGGCGCACCGCGTCGGGTTCGTCCGGATCGGCAGGATGGGTCGGGCCATGGGAGGACATGTACCGAACCTAGGTAGGCCCCCTGGCCTGCGGCAAGAGCAGGTGGGGGAAGTCACAGCCGGTCCGCCGGGCCGCCGGGCCGCCGGGCCGCGCCTAGGGAACCCGGGACGGATCGTCCGGTCCCTTCAGGAACTCGAGGTGGGCGAGGTCGCCGGGCGGCGGGGTCGTGACCGACCACAGCGGAGCGGCGGTCCCGTCGGCCACGGCGGCCGGGGCGTCGGTCAGGTTCATCCGCTCGCGCAGACGGCCGTAGAAGTCCATCGGCCCGAGCCGGACGGCCCGCAGTCTCTGCGGCGCTCTGTACACCCCGATCCAGTCCCCCGGATCGAGCACGCCGCGCACCTGGCCGTCGACACTGACCGCCGCCCGGCCGGAGCGTTCGAGCACGCGCAGTCCGATGGGCTCGTCGGGGGCCGTGACGACGGACCGGTTGAACGTCATGTGCGGAGCGACCGGTGTGAAGACCAGCGCCTCCGAGTGGGGCGACACGACCGGGCCGCCGGCGGCGAAGCTGTAGGCGGTCGAGCCCGTGGGCGTGGCGACCAGCAGCGCGTCGGCCGAGTAGGACGCCAGGAGCCTGCCGGCGATGTAGACGCCGACCGAGACCTGCCGGTCCCGCGACAGCTTCTCGATGACGACGTCGTTGAGCGCCGTGATGTGAAGGGGGATGCCCCAGTCCTTGTCGGCCTCGCACTCGGGCCGCACACTCGGCGATGGCAGCAGCGGGCCGCGGCCGTACTGCAACAGCCCCTCCACGTCCGGGGGCACTTCCAGGCGGCACGACGCACGCATCGTGAGCAGCATGCGCCTCTCGACCTCGTGCCGTCCCTCCCGCACGGCGTCCAGAGCCGAACGCACCGCTGTCACGGGGGCCTCCGTGAGGAAGCCCACCCGTCCCAGGTCGAAGCCCAGAACCAGGGAGTCGTTCGCGGCGGCCAGCCTGGCGCCGCGCAGGAACGTGCCGTCTCCCCCCAGAGTGACGACGAGGTCCGGGTTGCCCGCCGAGTCGAGCTCCTCACGCGTACTGTGCCTGCCGCCGTCGCGCCACACATCGATGTCCGTACACGGCACGTCGCGCTCGGCACACCACGCGCGTACGGTCCGTGCGGCCTCCACGGCTTCCGGACGCCCGCTGTGGACGACCAGGCCGAGCCGATTCACCGTCATATCTGCCTCCAGACAACCCAGCGGAACGGCCAGTAATACTCACCGGCAAGAGGTGTACCCCGTGACCGCCACGCCGCTGGGGGCGGGAGTCTCACGAGCATGCGCTCCGGCACCCGCCGAGGAACAGCATGCCGACGGCAACCGACATCGCCCAGAACCGCTTTCCATCCGTACGCTGGTGGCGACTCGTCAGTCTCCCCATCGCCCCCCACAGAGGACCGGATGCCGACTATCAGACTTGTCCAGTACCTGACATCCACTGCCACGGTACTCACCCTCCTCACCACCGCGCCGACGGCGGTCGCCGCCGTCCCGGAGCCCGTCTCCTCCGGGACACCCGCCCAGGTCTCCGCCCCGGCGGCCGACACCTGGCAGCCGCCCCTGTCCACCCGAGGCCGGTACATCGTCGACGCCCAGGGCAACCGTTTCCGGCTGCGGTCGGCCAACTGGGACGGCGCCCAGGGCTCCTGGACGGGAAGCGGCAGCGTCACCGATCCGGCCAACCACCACGCCGGCCAGAACTCCTACGGCATACCCCTCGGCCTGGACCGCGCCTCCCTGCCCACGCTGCTCGCCGACTTCCACGCACTCGGCATCAACAGCGTCCGGCTGCCGTTCTCCAACGAGATGATCCATTCGACGACACCCGTGCCGGACGTCGCCGTCGCCGCCAATCCCGGGCTGCGCGGCAAGACGCCCCTGCAGGTCTACGACGCCGTCGTGGCCGCCCTCACCCGGGACGGGTTCGCGGTCGTCCTCAACAACCACACCAACACCTCCCGTTGGTGCTGCGGCATCGACGGCAACGAACGGTGGAACAGCAGCCAGTCCACGCAGCAGTGGGCCGACGACTGGGTCTTCATGGCCCGCCGGTACGCCGACGACCCCCGTGTCGTGGCCGCCGATCTCTACAACGAAGTACGGCGTGACGTTCTGGACGACCCCAACTGGGGCCTGGGCGACGCCCACGACTGGTACGCCGCCGCCCAACTCGCCGCGGACCGCATCCTCACCGAGGCCAACCCCAACCTCCTCATCGTCGTCGAAGGCATCAACTGGACCGGCATACCCGCCGACGGGCTGCCCCACGACCGCCCCACCCTCACACCCGTGCGCACGCTCTCGCACACCCTCGTCGACGCCCACAAGCTGGTCTACTCGGCCCACTTCTACGGCTACACCGGCCCCCGGCACAGCGGAGCCACCGGAGTCGGTGAGACCCACGACCCCCGCTACCAGGACCTGACCCGCGACCAGCTGTACCAGGTCCTCGCCGACCAGGCCTTCTTCGTCACCACGGAGGGACAGCACTACACCGCACCCGTGTGGGTCAGCGAGTTCGGCATCGGAGCCGGTGAGACGGGCACCGCCGCCCGCACCTGGTTCGGCAACATCACCGACTACTTCGCCGACCACGACACCGACTTCGCCTACTGGCCCCTGGTCGGCTGGGAGGGCCACGACGACTGGGCCCTGCTGCGCTACGACTCCGCGGGGCACCGGTCCGGCATCCTCGACCAGGGCGACTGGCGCGCCACCGCCTGGAACCACCTCATGACCTCGCCGACCCGCACCGGGTACGTCGCGCCGACGGCCGTCTGGCGCATGCTCACCACCGACCACGGCGACCAGGTGCAGTCCCTGCGGGTGCGGGCAGGCGGCGACTGGGACTCCGGCGCCTACAAGGCCGCCTGCCCCGACGGCCTCCGGCTGATCGGCATCAGCCACACCGCCGGCCGTGGCCTGTGCACGGACACGACCGCCGGCGACCTGCGCGCCACGGGCGACACCCAGACGGTCGTGACCGACGAACGCTACGTTCCCGCGGGCGGCGACTGGGCCTCCGGCTACACCAAACTCCAGTGCCCGGCCGGGCAGTTCGTCATCGGCTACAGCCGCCGAGGTGCCCGCCTGTCGGCCGCCCTGTGCGCGCCCGCCCGCACCTCGCTGGGCCGCACCGGACGAACGGTCTGGCTCGACCGGTCCGACAACCGGCCCTCCGACGGCGCCGGCGGCGACTTCGCATCCGGCGACTACAAGGGCCAGTGCGCCGCCGACGAGTACGCCGCCGGTATCGCCTTCACCACCCGGCTGGGCAGCAGCCCGGGACCGGCCGCCCTGTTGTGCTCCCCGCTCCAGCCCTGAGTTCGCGACCTCACCCGCCGTCGTACGGCATCGTCCTGGTGACTTTGCCGTGCGGGTCGGCTTCCAGGTAGCCGTTCTGGCTGTAGGCGTTGCTCAGGTAGACCGCCATGTTGGCCGGGGTGTCGAACGTGGTGTCCGGCGGATTGACCACCAGGTAGCGGGTTGTCGGTTTGTCGACGTGCAGCTGCTTGCGCGCCTGGGCGAGAAGGGAGGGAAGGGCGTCCCAGTTGAAGTTCTTCAGGCTCACGGGCTCCGTGCCCGACAGGGAGCCATTGATGATGCCCTTCTCCACCCCACGGTCCGGGTAGTAGGTGTAGTCGTCGTACTTAGTCCGGCTGCCGGCCACCATGAGCTCCGCGGAGGCGTACCCCGGATAGACGGTGAAGTCGCCGTAGGTGTCGCGGCCCGTCGCGTCCTTGAAGGCCTTCAGGACCTTGCGGATGCCGGCGGGGGTGAGCAGGTCGGTGGTCTTCCCGGATGCCTGATCATCCGCCGGGGTCGGGGTCGGGGTGGTCGCGGTGGATGTGCCCTGACGCGACGGGCTCGTCGCACCGGGAGACCCCGAGGCACCCTTGTGGTCGTCGTCGGTCAGCATCCCCCGGATCAGGCTGCCGGCGACGACTGCGGCGACCACGGAGCAGGCGATGAGGATGCTCCGGGTCCGCCGTCGCGGCCCGCCGCTCGTGCGCCCCACGGTGACCAGGGCGTCCGGCGTGGTCGTCGGAGGCGCCGGCGGTACGGCGTACTTGGGTTCCCGGGCCGGCGGGACGGCATCCGAGACGGTCGGCCGCACGCCGCCCGGAGCGGGCGTACCGGTGCCCGTCACATAGGGCGCGGCGGGCGTCGGCGGTGCGAGCGGGTACGACGTGGCCCCCTGCTCCGCGGCGGGCTCGGCCGCGGCGGCGAGCATGCGCTCGACGGTCCCGGCGTCCGGCCGTGCCGCGGGGTCCTTCACCAGCAGGCGGTTGAGGACATCGGTCAGGGAACCGGCGCGGGCGGGAGGCGGTACCTCTTCGTAGAGCACGGCGGCCAGCGTGGCCAGTGTCGTGTCCCTGCGCAGCGGGTGGTGGCCCTCGACCGCCACGTACAGCATCATCGCCAGCGACCACAGGTCCGCCTCGGGCCCGCCCGGCCCGCCCGAGATGCGCTCGGGTGCCATGTAGTCGGGGGTGCCGATGATCGCCCCGGTGGCCGTGAGCGTGGTCGACTCGCGCACCGCCGCGATCCCGAAGTCGGTGAGGACCGGGCGGTCGTCGCGGCGCAGCAGGACGTTGGCGGGTTTCACGTCGCGGTGCTGGACACCGGCAGCGTGCGCCGCGCGCAGTGCCGAGAGGACGCCCTGGCCCACGCGGGCCGCCTCCGCGGGGGCCATGGGGCCGCGGGCGAGCAGATCGGCCAGCGAGCCGCCCTCGACCAGTTCCATGACGATCCACGGATAGGTGTCACCGCCGCCGTCGACGATGTGGTGGATCGTCACGACGTTCGGGTGGTCGACCCTGGCGAGTGCCCGCGCTTCGCGCAGGACCCGCTCCCGCAGCGTCCGGGCGCCCTCCGGGTCGTACTCGGCCAGGCCGGCGTCCGGTGGCCGTACTTCCTTGACGGCCACACTGCGGTGCAGCAGCAGGTCGTGGGCGCGCCACACCGTGCCCATGCCCCCGCCCCCGAGCCTGGCCTGTAGTTCGAAGCGGCCGTCGACGACCCGTCTGCCGCTGTCCCCCTCACTCATGCCGAGGAGGATAGCCCGCTCCCCTCCCGGTCACCGCTGGGCGGTCACACCGCCGGGACGGTCGATCCCGCCGCCGGCGATGCGGAACGTGCGCCGGTACGCGGTGGGCGTGACACCGAGCGCCGCCTGCAGATGCTGGCGCATCGACTGGGCCGTGCCGAAGCCCGAGTCGCGGGCCACCTGGTCGACGGACAGGTCGGTGGACTCCAGCAGGTGCCGGGCGCGTTCGACACGCTGCTGGGTGAGCCACTGGCCGGGGCTGACGCCGACCTCCTCACGGAAGCGGCGGGTGAAGGTGCGTACGGACAGGGCCTCCTGCTCGGCCATGTCCCGCAGCTGGATCGGCTCGTGAAGCCGGCCGAGCGCCCAGGCGCGGGCGGCGGTCGTGGAGGCCATCTGAGGGTCCGGCAGCGGGCGGTGGATGTACTGCGCCTGACCACCGTCGCGGTGGGGCGGTACGACCGTGCGGCGGGCGACCTCGTTGGCGATGGCGGTGCCGTGGTCGCGGCGCACCATGTGCAGGCACAGATCGATGCCGGCGGCGACGCCCGCGGAGGTCAGGACGTCGCCGTCGTCGATGAACAGGACGTCCGCGTCCACCTCGACCTGGGGGAACAGGCGCTGGAAGTGCTCGGACTCGGCCCAGTGGGTGGTCGCAGGGCGGCCGTCGAGGTAGCCGGCCGCCGCGAGGACGTACCCTCCGGTGCAGATGGCGGCGAGCCGGGTGCCGGGACGGATGTGGGCAAGCGCGGCCGCCAGTTCGTCGGTCAGCACGCCGTCCTCGAAGACCGGCCCCAGTTCGTACGAGGCCGGGACGATGACCGTGTCGGCCGTGGCCAGCATCTCCGGACCGTGCCCGACCTGGATGGCGAAGTCGGCGTCGGTCTGGACCGGGCCGGGCGGCCGGATGGAACAGGTGATCACCTCGTACAGGGGCCGCCCCCGCGCGTCCTTCGGGCGCCCGAAGATCCGGTGCGGGATACCCAGCTCGAAGGGGAGCAGGCCGTCGAGGGCGAGGACGACGACGCGATGCGGACGGAAGCCTGGGGCAGGGTCGGCGGGCATGGCCCGATCATAACGAACAGTGCCGATAGCGCCAGGAGTGCGGAGCCGGGAGAAATTTGAATTAAATACATCCTCCCAGCGCATCCTCCCAGCCGATTTCCGCAATCGGAATTCCAATGTTTGAACGGCGGAAAAGTGGCAAGTCGGGTGATGACCACACGCCGAAGAGACGTTGGGACGTGAAATCCATGGCTCGCAACCAAAAGGCGAAGGCCAAGGCCGAACAGGCCAAGGGCAAGATCAAGGAGACCACCGGACGCACTGTGGGCAACGAGAGCATGGAGGCCGAAGGCCGCCTCGAACAGGCACGTGGCGACGCCCGTCAGGCCAAGGAGAAGGCCAAGGACACCTTCCGGCATTGAGCCGCGTCCAGGCAGAGAACTCGGGGCGGGTCCGGGAATTCTTCATCGCATGGAATTCCCGGACCCACCGGATTGGACTCGAAATACCTCGGGACGCTCCCCCAGGAGGACGCGATGTTGCGGCACACGCGACTGCCCGGTGAGTCCGCGGAGTACCTCGCCGCCCGCGAAGAACTACGCCTCGCCGAGATCGACCTCATGCGTCGTCGCGAGAAGGTCGCGGCACAGCGGCGGGCACTCCCGCAGGGGCCACCGGTGGACGATTACGTCTTCCTCGAAGGCCCGAGCGACCTCGACGGGGGCGACACCCCCGTCCACGAGGTCGCGTTGAGCGGACTGTTCACCGCTCCGGACCGGCCGCTGATCGTCTACCACCTCATGTACGGCAAGCTGCAGACCGAGCCGTGCCCGATGTGCACCCTGTGGATCGACGGCTTCAACGGCATCGCCCGGCACATCGCCCAGAACGCCGACTTCGCCGTCGCCGCGGCCGCCGGCCCGCCCGCGCTGCGGCAGCACGCCCGCAACCGCAGCTGGTCCCGGCTGCGCCTGCTGAGCTGCGGAGACAGCTCCTTCAAGTACGACCTCGGCAGTGAGGACGAGGACGGCGCACAGGATTCCACGATCTCCGTCTTCACCCGGGACGGCGAGGGCACGGTCCGCCACTTCTACTCCGCCCACCCGCGCATGGCCCAGGACATGGACCAGCGCGGCATCGACCTCCTCACCCCCGTCTGGCACCTCCTCGACCTGACCCCGGGCGGCCGGAGCGACTGGTACGCGGGACTGGACTACTGAGCCCGAAGGCGCCTGACAGATCGCGGTGACGGACGCTATGCTCGCCGCGATGACCACTCATTCTGTTGACAGATTGGGGGACCCGTCCGCGCAAGGTGAGTGCTGATGCTCACTCAGACCGCGAACGGGGATTCCCGTCCTTCCTTCTGGCCGCGCGTGCGTGAGTTCGCCGTGCCGCCCTCCATGATCGAGACCGCGACCGCCCGCCGCCAGGCCGGTGACTGGGCGGGGGCATGTGCCGCCGCAGGTGTCGATGTCGATCTCAGTCTGCGTTCCGTGGCACGTGCCCATGGCCGGGAGCTGGCGGCCCGAGTCCGCGCCGATCTCCGGCACTTGGCTCCGGACGTGCTGCGCTGGCACATGCCGAGGATCGCACCCGACGGGCTGCTGCGCCCGGGACTGACCATCGCGTTGGCCCGGTACGACGCCAGGGGGCGCGACGATCCGTACCCGGTGCACCTCGTGGTCCGGACTCCCCCGGCCTGGGCGGATGCAGGGCAGCGGATCAGCCTCGCGCTGTGGGACGGATCCCACGCCGAGGCGAGCGCCCGCCGGCATCCGCATCCCCATCCCAGCCGACGGTTCCGCCTCGACCTGCACCGCCACCTGTGGGACGCGCGCAGAGCCGGTGAGCTGAGGGTCCGGTCCGGTGCCGACCGGCCGCCCGCGGACCATCGTCCCGCCCTGGACCCGGAACTGCCGGGGACGGTGCCGCGGGACGGTTGTGCCGTCGACCGATGGGCGGCCGAGGCGGGAATCCTGCTCCACGCCGAGGGGCGGCCCGCCGGCGGTACCGTCGCCGTGCGGCTGGGGGGCGGACACCGGCTGGCCTTGAGTCTGGTCCCGGACGGGGACGGGATCAGGGACGGGGTCGGGATCAGGGACGGGGTCGGGGTCGGGGTCGGGCCGCCCGCGATGCGGATCGCGGCGGTGTCCACGCACGTCAGCGACTCCGGGCTGCCGGTGCTGCCCGACGTGGCGACCTGGGTGCTGCCGGACCTCGAACTGATCCGCGGGGGTCTGATCGGGACCGATCAGCTGCACCCGCTGGTCGCCCCGGCGCTGGTGTCGGGCTGTGCGCCCACTCGTGCGCCCCGTGTTCCGGACCCGACAGGGGGACCGCGCATCGTGGAGTGCCGTGGAGCCCGGCACCGGATCGGCCTGGCCGACGGGGTCCTGGCCGCGTTGGACCACGACCCCGCGGAGGTCCGGCGGGAGGAACTGCTGGCCGCGCTGACCGGCACTCCGCTCCCCTGCCTGCGGGCCATCGACGAGGCGCACCGCCGCCCGGACTGCCTCACCGGCGTCCGCGAACGCCTTGACCATGGCGACATCGCCGGAGCGTTGGCCGTCGTCGAAGGTCTGCTCGGCCCCGACGCGGTACTGCGCGGCGGCCCTCTGCGGGACGAGCTGGAGGCGGCCGCGGAGCGGCGCATCACCTACGGACTGTTCAGGGCAGGCCTGATCGACCCCACCCCCGAGCGCATGCGCCCGGACCGCCACCGTCCCCGTCCCCGACGCTCGCAGCCCCGCCGCTCGACCTCTCGCTGACCCGGGGGCCCTCCGTCCCCGGCATCCACACGTCTTCCTCTCACACCCCTAGGTGATCGAACATGCACGCATACGCTCCCCCCGCCGCGCCCCGCTCCTCGTCCGACCCCGCCTCCGCCTCCGCCTCCGCCTCCGTCTCCCAACTCGACGTCGCCGAGCACCTGTTGGCCCTGCTGCGCGACACCACCACCGAACCGCGCCCCGACACACAGCTGGAGGCCCTGACCCTGGCCGTGGCCGCCGACCTACCCGTGCTGCTGTGGGGTGAGCCGGGGATCGGCAAGACCGCCGCCCTGACCCAGCTCGCCGAAGCCCTGGACCTCCCGCTCACCACGGTGATCGCCAGTGTGCACGAGCCATCCGACTTCTCGGGGCTGCCCGTCGTCGGAGACGACCCCGCGGAACAGGGCGTCCCCCTGGCCCCGCCGGACTGGGCCGTGCGGCTGGTACGGGCCGGCCGGGGGCTGCTGTTCCTGGACGAACTGTCCACCGCGCCTCCGGCCGTGCAGGCCGCCCTGCTCCGCCTCGTGCTGGAACGCCGCATCGGCGCCCTGCGGCTGCCGCCCGGAGTCCGGATCGTGGCCGCCGCCAATCCGCGGTCCTCGGCCGCCGACGGCTGGGAACTGAGCCCGCCCCTGGCCAACCGGTTCGTGCATCTCCAGTGGACCCACGACCACGAGGTCGTCGTGCGCGGCCTCGGTGGCACGTGGCCCCGGGCGACGCTGCCCCGGCTCGACCCCGAAAAGCTGCCCGAGGCCGTGGACTTCGCCCGCCGCGCCGTGTGCGGGCTCCTCTCCGCCCGCCCCGGGCTCGTGCACCGGCTCCCCAGCGGTGAAACGCGCCGGGGCGGCCCGTGGCCGTCGCCCCGCAGCTGGGACATGACCCTGTCCCTGATCGCCTTCGCGACCGCGGCGGGCTGCTCCCGCGAGGTGCTGTCCATGCTGGTCAGGGGCACGGTGGGGGACGGTCCGGGGCTGGAACTGCTGGCGGGCCTGGACCGGATGGACCTCCCGGACCCCGAGGTGCTGCTCGCCGACCCGTCCGCTGCGGAGCTGCCCGAGCGCGGGGACCTGCGGCAGGCCGTGCTCGACGGCGTGGTCGAGGCGGTCCGGGGCCGCCCGGACAGGTTCCGCTGGGACGCGGCGTGGGCGCTTCTGGTGCGGGCGG
Organism: Streptomyces sp. NPDC086549; assembly: GCF_044746205.1. Taxonomy (NCBI): domain Bacteria; kingdom Bacillati; phylum Actinomycetota; class Actinomycetes; order Kitasatosporales; family Streptomycetaceae; genus Streptomyces; species Streptomyces sp. NPDC086549. The sequence goes on from NZ_JBIVBS010000008.1 coordinate 251,433, forward strand.
TGGAGACCGGGGCCCCGGACCTGGTGGTCGTTCCCGCGACCACGCTCGCCTCGCTGCGCCAGGAGGACTGGGACGTACCGGCGTCCATCGAGCGGCTCTCCGGTGTGGTGTCGCTGTCCCGGCGGGCGGACGGGGCCACGGCCCGCGCCGCGGCGATCACCTCGAAGGCGGGCCGATGACCGCGGACGCACCGGGGACGCTGGACCTCGACAAGCTCTTCACCGCCCGGCTGCACGCCGCCCGGGTCCGGCCCTACCTGGCGACGGCGCTGTTCGCCCTGCACACCGTGGAGTCGCGGCGGGTACCGACGATGGCCGTCGACCGGCACTGGCGGTGCTATGTCTCGCCGGCGTTCGTGCACCGGACACCGGTCGAGGAGCTGGCCGGTGTGTGGGTGCACGAGGTGTCGCACCTGCTGCGCGACCACCACGGGCGCAGTGAAAGGGTCGCGCGGGAACACGGGCTGACCGGTCCGGCGGAACGGCTGCGGATGAACATCGCCGCCGACTTCGAGATCAACGACGACGTGTACGGAGACGGGCTGGTCCGGCCCGAAGGCGCCGTCCAGCCTGAGCCGTTGGGGCTTCCCGTCGGGTGGCTCATGGAGGACTACCTGCGCGAGCTCCGGATCGATCCCCGCTCCCTGGAAGCCGCCTGGCTGGACTGCGGCAGCGGCGCCGACGGCCTGGAACGGGAGTGGGAGCTGGGACCGGACGGCGCGCACGGCCTGAGCGCGCAGGAGCGGGACGCGGTCCGGTTCCGGGTGGCGCAGGGCATCACCGGCCGTCCGGGAAACGCCCCGCAGGGCTGGCGGCGCTGGGCGGAGGAGGCGTTCCATCCGCCGCAGCCGTGGCGGGAGCTGCTGGGAGCGGCCGTCCGCTCGGCGGCCTCGGGCTCCGGCGCGGGCGACGACTACACCTACGGCCGGCCGGCGCGGCGCTCGGCCGGGGTGCCCGGGGTCGTGCTGCCGAGCCTGCGGCGCAGGCCGCCCCGGGTCTGCGTGGTCATCGACACGTCCGGGTCGGTCAGCGACGCCGAACTGGGCAGCGCACTCCTCGAGGTCGCCGCGATCTCCCGTGCCGTGGGCGGCCGGAGCGACCTGGTCAGCGTGGTGCCGTGCGACGCGTCGGCCAGGATCGTGCACCCGCTGTGTCGCGGCGAGGGCATACCGCTGGTGGGCGGTGGGGGCACGGATCTGCGCGCGGGCTTCGCCAAGGCGCTCCGCGTGCTGCCGCGACCGGACGTCGTCGTGGCCCTGACCGACGGGCAGACACCCTGGCCGGACACGCGTCCCCCGTGCCGGACGGTGGTGGGCCTGTTCCCTCGGGAGCGGCGGGCCGGTTCGTGGGACGAGGACGATCCCGACTACGTGCCGGACGCGCCGCCCGCCTGGGCCCGGGTGGTCGAGATCGGGTCGACACCGCCCGGGTGACGGCGGTGGCGCTGTCCTGGGACGGGTGGTGAGCACACCCCGGCCCAGGACAGCGCCACCGGGCGCCGCGAGCGACGCCCTACGGTCCGGGCCGGTGTGCCGGGTCCTCCGACACCGGCTTGTCCCTCCGGGCAGCCGCCGTCATCAGCTCGGAGTCGAGGATGTGGTCACCGTACAGATCCTGCAGCCAGTTGACCTGGTAGATGGTGTCGAGGTAGCGCTCGCCCAGGTCCGGTGCGACGGCCACCGCGGTGATGTCATGGGTGTCGTGCCGGGCCAGCCAGTCCATCGCGCCGCTGACCACCGTTCCCGTGGAGCCGCCGAACAGGAACCCGCGTCTGGCCAGGCGGTGACACGTACGGATGGTGTCCGCCTCCTCGACCCGGATCACCTCGTCCACGTAGGACTCGTCCAGCAACGGCGGGCGCATGCTCATGCCCAGGCCCGGAATCATCCGGCGGCCCGGCTCACCGCCGAAGGCCACCGAACCCACGCTGTCCACGGCGACGATCCGCACCGGCCGGTGCCAGTGCCGGAAGTAGCGCGCACAGCCCATCAGGGTCCCGGTCGTGCCCGCCCCGAGGAACAGCACGTCGAGCTGCGGGAACTGAGTGGCGATCTCCGGTCCCGTCGTGCGGAAATGCGCCCGCCAGTTGCCCGCGTTGGTGTACTGGCTGAGCCACACGTACCGGTCGTCGGAGTCGCACAGCGCACGGACGTAGTCGATCCGCTTGCCGAGGAATCCGCCGTTGGAGTCCAGGTCGGCCACGATGTGCACCTCGCTGCCCAGCGCCTCCATCAGCAATCTGGTCGAGAGGTTGCAACGGGAGTCCGTCACGCACAGGAACCGGTAACCCTTGCTCGCGGCGATCATGCTGAGCGCCACCCCCAGGTTCCCCGACGAGGACTCGACCAGTATCGAGTCGTCCTTGAGGATTCCCTCGCGCTCGGCGCTCTCCACCATCTCGTTCGCGGCCTTCAACTTGATGGAGCCGGCAAAGTTGAAGCCCTCGCACTTGAGGTAGAGACGGAGTCCGAAGATCGACTCGAGGTCGACGTACAGTCCGCCTTCGTTGAAGGCGTACGGGGCGGATATGACGGGCACGGTGGGCCTCCTGGTGCCATAGCCGAAGAATGGGGCCTCAGCCGTACCGGCGCAGGTCGTGGAAGAAGTCGTCGATGACTCGGAGCTGCCCCGCGCGGGCCACTTCGTCGTAGACGTACTTGCCGACCGCGAGGTCGAGCACGCCGAGTCCGAACGGGGAGAAGATCACCGGCCGGTCGGTCGGCGGGATCCGCCGTCCGCTCATGACGTCGTCGAGGGTGCCGTCGAGGAAGTCGCGGTTGCCGGTGAGCTGCTCGGCCAGGTGGGGCGAGGTGTTGGCCTGCAGACAGTGCTCGACGTCGTCGACGATGTTGGTCGACGCGAGCAGGATCTCCGGGGCGAGGTCGCGCAGGGAGACGTGCAGGACCAGGGGGCGGTGCGTGAACCAGCCCGGGTCGGTGACATGGGGTTCGCCGGCCACGGTGGCGAAGACCACCAGGTCGCTGGAGCGGATCAGTCCCTCGGGGCTGTCATGGACGTCGACCTGTGCGGTGGTGCCGGTCTGCCGCAGGTAGCCGGAGAAGCCGGCGGTGCTGTCGGGGGACACGTCGTACACGCCGATCGTGTCGAACGTCCAGCCGGTGCCCGCCAGGAAGGTGTGGATGTAGCGGGCGATCAGACCTGTGCCGAAGAATCCGACGCGGGTGGGGCGGGGGCCGCTCCGGCTGAGCCAGTCGGCCGCCAGGGCGGCCGATGCCGCGGTCCTGGTCGCGCTGATGATGGAGCTCTCCAGGCAGGCGAACGGATACCCGGTGTCGTGGTCGTTGAGGATGAGGACCGCGGAGGCCCGTGGCAGGCCGGCCGGCACGTTGGCCGGGAAACTGGAGATCCATTTCAGGCCGTCCACGTGGTTCGCGCCGCCGATGGAGGCCGGCAGCGCGATGATCCGCGCCGTGGGGCGGTCGGTGAAGCGCAGGAAGTACGACGGAGGGTTGACCGAGTCCCCGGCGCCGTGCAGCCGGTAGGTGGACTCGACGAGTTCCACGATCTCCTTCTCGCGCCCGCTGAGCGCCTGCTGCACCTGTGCGCCGGGGATCACGGCGAACGTCGGTGCCGAGGCCTGGTGGGACGTGTCCCGCTGGGTGGCGGTTGACAACAGGTTGGTCATCGCTGGCTTGCCTCCGGGGTCGGGCAGCAGTCGGCCGGACGGCAGGGCTCGGCCATGCCGACCAGCACCTGACGTTCTCCGGTGTAGGGCTCTCTGCTGTGTGCGGTGCGGATGTTGTCGACGAGCATCAGGTCACCGGCCTGCCAGGGCTCGCGCCGGGTGTGCTCCTCGTAGGTGGAGTTGAGGAGCTGGACGGTGTCCTCGCCGATCGGGGTGCCGTCTCCGAAACGGGTGTTGAACGGCAGTCCGTCCTCGCCGTAGACGTCCAGCAGGTACTCGCGCACCTCCGGGGCGAGCGTCCACTCGTTGAGGAAGGCGATCTGGTTGAACCAGCAGCGCCGGCCGGTGAGCGGGTGGCGGACCACGGCGCCGCGGCGCTGCCGGGTGTGCAGCGAGCCGTCGGGCTGCCAGGTGAAGTCGATGGCGTGGGCCCGGCAGTAGCGTTCCACGGTGGCGGGGTCGTCCGTGCCGAAGGACTCCGCGAGGGAGGCCCCGATCTCGTCGTTGTAGCTGCGGGTGAGCAGCCAGCCCTCCCGCTCGAACCGGTCTGTCAGCGCGGTGGGCAGCGCCTGGAGCACCTGTTCCGCGTCGGCCACCGCCGTGGCCCCGCCCTGGCCGGGTGCGGTCAGGCACGCGAACAGCATCAGGCCGGGGACCTCCACCGTGTAGCTCAGTTCGTGGTGCATGCACATCGGCTGGTTGGCCGGCCAGGTCGAGGAGGAGTACAGCCCGGGGCCGTATGTCTCACGGGGGGCGAAGGCCTCGCGCTCCGTCATCAGACCACCGGACAGCCCGGCGAAGACCGCACCGGCCTGGTCCGTCTCGCGCAGTTCCAGGCCGCGGACGAGCAGCGCGCCGTGCTCGGTGACCTGCGCGCGCAGTGCCTCGCGGTGTTCGCTGGCCCAACTCACCGCGTCGAGGGGGGACTCGACGCGCAGGAGGGGAGGTCTGTCCGGCTTCAGCTCCACGTCGAGCCGTGACGCCAGGGGTGAGGACGGCATATCGGTTTCCCTTCGGTTGCCCTTGCGGAGGCTCTGGAGGTTCAGGAGGACGCCAGTCGTTCCGTGGCGCCCAGGACGACCTGTGCCGCCCCGTCCGGACGGGTGCGGAGGAAGTAGTGGCCTCCGTCGCCGAGTTCGTGGAGGTCCACGTGCTCGGCCAGGAGCTGCCAGTCGCGGTGCCGGTCGGGGTACCCGGCCGTGCTCGGGTCATCCGCGGCGACGACCACGGTGACCGGCGCCGACAGCCTCGCCACCGGCGGAGACTCCAGCGCGTCGGCGAAGTAGCGGTGCGCGGACACGCAGTCGTGCCGGTAGGCGGCACCGATGTGCTCGGCGTGCTGTGTGTTCAGCTCCCCGAGTTCGGTGTAGCCGCTCTGTGCGGTGAGCTTCGCGGCGATCTCGGCGTCGCTGCGGGCGGCCAGCTCGGTGGCGGCGGCGCGGCGGTCGGTGGCGGTGCCGAGCAGCTGTGCGCAGAGGAACACCCGCGGGACGTCGAATCCGCGCTCCCGTAGCCTCCTGGCCGTCTCCAGGGCCGGCGCGGTGCCCGAGGAGTGGCCCCACAGCAGGACCCTGGCGGGGCCGAGTGCGGTGATCTCGGCGACGACCTGCTCCGCCACTTGAGCGATCGGCGCGAACGGTTCGGTGTGGGCGGCCAGGTCGTGACCGGGCAGCTCCACCGCGTAGACAGCGGTCCCGCTGCCCGCCAGGGCGGTCGCCATCGGCTGGTAGTTGACCGCGTTGCCGCCCGCGTAGGGGAAGCACACCAGGGCGCACTCGGGTCTGCCGCCCGCTTCCGTCAGCGGCTGCAGCAGCTCGGAGCGCTGCCGGCCGGTGCCGTCGAGGAGCGCGGCCAGGTCGGCGAGTACCGGGTGCCGGGTGATGTCCTTGAGGGAGACCGCGCGGTCCAGGGCGATGGTGAGTTTCACCGCCGACAGTGAGGTGCCGCCGGAGTCGAAGAAGTGGTCCCCCCGGCCGATCCGGTGCTCGGGAACGCCGAGCAACTCGGCCCAGGCGGCCGCCAGCTTCCGCTCGGTCGGGGTGAGCGGAGCGCGCTCGGGCTCCCGGCCGGCGTCGCTGTTGGCGGTCGGCGCCTGCTGTTCGGCCAGTACGGTCAGGGCCTTCCTGTCGGTCTTGCCGTTGGCGGTCAGCGGCAGGCCGGGCTGCCAGTGGAAGGCCGAGGGGACCATGTAGGCGGGCAGTACGGCGCCCAGCGCCTCGCGCAGCGCGTCCGTCTCGTGACGCCGGCCCGTGTAGAAGGCGATGAGGTGCTTGCTCTGGTCGGCGCGTTCGGCGATGACCACGGCGCCGTCCCGCACGCCGTCCACCCGCAGCAGGGTGTTCTCGATCTCGCCGATCTCGATCCGGAATCCGCGGATCTTGACCTGGTTGTCCCGGCGTCCGAGGAACTCCAGCTTGCCGCCGGGATGCCAGCGTCCCCAGTCACCGCCCAGGTAGAGCCGCTCACCCGGCCGGTACGGATCCTCCCGGTACGCTTCACGGGTGCGCTCGGGGTCGTTGACGTATCCCCGCCCCACGCACACTCCGGAGAACGCGATCAGTCCCGGGGCGCCCAGCGGCACCAGTGAGAGGTGTTCGTCGACGACGTGGACGTGCACGTTGTTGACCGCGCGCCCCAGCAGCACACGCTCGGGCACCTCGTCCATGACCTCGTGGTTGGTGTCGTCCGAAGTCTCGGTCAGTCCATAGGCGTTGACCAGTTTGATCCCGGGCTGGATCGCGAACCAGCGCTGGACCAGCTCCCGCTTCAGCGCCTCGCCGGTCACCGACACGCACCGCAGGTCCGGCAGTTCCCGTGGGTGCCGTTCCAGGTACGACACCACCACTTCCAGGTAGGAGGGCACGACCTGCACGACACCGGCCCGGCCGCGGACGAGCGTGTCGAGGAACCGCTCCACGTCCACGATCGCCTCTTGCCGGACCAGCAGCGTCCGTCCGCCGACCAGCAGCGCCGACACCAGCTGCCACAGCGAGATGTCGAAGCACTGCGGGGCCGTCTGCGCCACCACCCGCCCCTGGTCGATGCCCAGGTCGTCGATCTTGGCGTAGAGGTGGTTGAGCATGCCCGCGTGCTCGCACATCGCCCCCTTCGGCTCGCCGGTGGAGCCGGAGGTGAAGTAGATGTAGGCCAGCTGGTCGGGGGCGACCCGCACCCCGAGGTCACCGTCGGCGTGCTGTTCCGCGCCGGCCGCCTCGATGAGCAGCTTCTCGACTCCCGGCAGGGTGGCCAGGGCCTGGTCGAGGGTCTGGGTACTGCCGGACTCGGTCAGCACCAGCCGGCATTCCGCTCGGGACAGCGTGGCCGTGATGCGGCCGGCCGGGAAGTGCGGCTCGATCGGCAGATACACGCCTCCCGCCTTGAACACCGCCAGCACGGCGGCGAGCCAGTCGAGATTGCGTTCGGTGACCACGGCTACCACGTCTTCCCGGCCCAGCCCCCGCGCCAGCAGGGCCCGGGCCAGCCGGTTGGCGCGCGCATTGAGTTCCCCGTACGTCCACTCGTGCTCGTCGTGGACCGCCGCCACCGTCTCCGGATGTGTGCGCGCACGCTGCTCGAACAGCTCATGCGCCCGCCCCTGCGGAAGGGGCCGGCGGGGCCCGGCGAGTCCTTCGAGCTGCTCGTGCACCTCGGCGGCCGACAGCAGACTCTGCCGGGTGTGATCCGCCCCGGGGTCGGCCGCCATCAGGCGCAGCGCGGTCAGGTGGTAGCCGGCGATCCGGGCAGCGTGCTCGGCGTCCAGCACCTGGGTGCGGTACCGCAGGCGCACCACCGGCCGCCCACCGCCGTCGCACCAGCCGACGCCCAGTACGGCGTCATCGGCCGGCCCGTTCTCGGTCCCCGTCGCGTCGAACACGACCTCGTACGACGGCTCGGACAGTGCCCGCTCCCGGCGCAGCTCGTCCACCGGGAACTCCCGGTGCGCCAGCAGCTCCGCCTCGGCGTGCCGGGCGTGCGACACCAGTGCGCGCCATGGTCCGGGCGCCACGGTCAGCCGGCAGGGCAGCGGCCCGCCTCGCGCCCCCGCGGCGTAACCCGTCACCACGTCCTGCTCACCGGACAACGCGGCCAGCACCTTGGCATGCGCCGCCAGCAGCACCGCGCTCAGCGGCACACCCGACGACCGCGCCAGCCCGCGCACCGCCTCCGCCACGTCGTCCGGGACCGTCGCCTCGTACTCGGCCATTCCCGGCACCGGCTGCCGAACCCACCGTGGCACCACGGTGACACCACCAGCGGTCAGCACACGGCTCCAGAACTCCCGGTCCGTTTCCACACGCGCTTCCATTGAATGGCCTTCCTCAACTCACCGTCGTGGCCGCGCCGTTGGACGCTGACCGGGCGGTTGCCGAGCCGATGCCACGGGGCTGATCAGAGGCATCAGGCATGTCCACGGCAGGGTTTCCGCCCCACCGTGCGTTCGGGGGGACTTCCTCGCCCTTCATGAGGAAGGAATCGGCTTCCAGCACGGCGCCGTCGCCCATCGTCACGCCGTAGTGCACGTGGGCGCCCACGCCGAGCGTGCAGCCTGCGCCGAGCGTGCTGACGTCGGACTTGAAGGTGCCGTCCTCCTGCGAGTGACACTGGATCTTGCTTCCGGCGTTGAGGGTGCACCCGTCACCGACGGTGGCGAGCGTCCGCTCCGTGAAGTAGACGCCGTCGTCGAACACCCTGCTGCCCATGCGGACACCGATCAGACGCCAGATCAGGGTCTTGAAAGGGGTCCCGTTGAAGACGTTGAGGTGCCGGTCCGGAACCTTCCACAGGCGCTCGTGCCACCAGAAGTACGGGTCGTAGATGGAGCACAACTTGGGGCTCAGCGCGCGGAATGACGTGATGCAGCGCTCCAGCAGCACGTAGTAGAGGGCGGTGAACGCGAGCGTTCCGGCCAGATACCCGGCGATCACCACGTGTCCGAGCCAGCCGTACAGCTCGGCGGACTGCAGGGCGAAGAGCGTCAGCGCGAAGGTGTAAAGCCACCGCACGAACAGCATGAAGGCCATCGAGCGAAGGTTGTAGCGGTTCTTCGCGGCGAGACGGCGGCGGAAGGTGTCCCCGGTCATGAGGTCGTCGAACCGTGAATCCCGCTCCACCGACCGGGGTATCTCGAAGCAGGGCGATCCGAGAAGTCCCACGCCCTCACGGACCTCACCGTCGAGGGGAATCAGCACCTTCGTCGCGAGAAGGCAGTTGTCGCCCGTTCTGCCGCCCGCCGGATAGACGATGTTGTTGCCGAGGAAGTTGTGCGGGCCTATCGATGCCCGGGACACTCGGAAGGACGTGCTGGAGAACTCCGCATTGGCTATGGAGAGCCCGTCGGCCACCATCGTTCCCCTGCCGACGGAAGCCAGGAACGGGGTCTCCTGCTGCACCTCGGTGCCGAAGTTCGAGCCCGTCTGCTCGACTGTGGACAGGTCGTACCCGAGACCACGGAGGTAGTACACGATGTAGGAGCTGTCGCCGAAGAGCCAGGCGAAGAACTTTGTGTTCGTCATGCGGGCCGTCGTCTGGTGCAGCGCGTAGTGAAATCCGTACAGGGGATAGACCCTGTCGGGCTTGACGGCCAGGGACAGCAGGCGCGGGACGGTGAACAGAGTGACGAGTCCCAGGACGAGGAAGCCGAAGAACAAGGCGAAGGACAGTGCCAGCGCGTCGCTGACGAGTGCCCCGGTGGTGAGTTCGGCCGAGTCCGGTCCCAGTCGTGAGCCGAGCGCCGGAACCGCGGTGAACAGCATGTACGTCCCGCCGACGGCCAGCGGTACGTAGAAGAAGAACAACTGGAACAGGGTGACCAGGCCGAACCAGGCCCGGCGCAGCGTGCCGCAGCTCGCCGGAGCGACCCTGATGTGGTCCACCTCGGTGGGCTCCGCCGGGGATCCGTGCCAGCTCTCACCGTCCGGCACCGTCTGACCGCGGTGCAGGGCGGACGAGTGACCGAGCTGCGCTCCGTCGCCCATCGACGTGTCGATGTCGAGGGTCGTCTTCTCGCCGATGAACACGTCGCGGCCGAGGGTGATCCGGCCGGTCTGGATACGACCCGCGTGCCCCCGGTAGCAGAGGAGGAACGAGTCCTTGCGGATCACCGTGCCGGCGCCGATGGTGAGCAGGTCGGTGCAGACCGGCACGGTGTGGGAGAGGATCGTGACTCCCTTGCCGACGCGCGCGCCGAGTGCCCGGAGGTACAGCACGTAGAGCGGATTACCGGTGAACAGGACCATCGGATTTCCGTGGAGCAGTACCTTGACGAGCCAGAAGCGCAGATAGGTAAGACCCCAGATGGGGAACTCACGAGGCTTCCAGCGGCCGATGAGAATCCATTTTGCGGCGACCGGGAACAGACAGAGGGCCAGGAAACCGATGCCCCCGAAGATCAGCGACCGGAGATATATGTGGACCAGGTCCGAACCGTCGGCGACCCAGTCGTATCCTCGCGCGGTGACAAGTCCGAAGACCAGGGAGTATCCCAGGAAGAACAGCAATTGGGATGTTCCGCACAGGACATATTTCAGCCGGCTCGCCTGTGTCACCGGCGCCGGCTGAGCGGACTCGGCCGAAGGCGACGCGGGAAGCGATGAAGCGCCAGGAACGGGCGCCGCCTCGACGAGGGCCGCGGCGAGGCTTTGAATCGTGGGGTTCCGGTAAATGTCCTTCATGGACGCGGACGGCAGGTCCGGCATTTTCCTGACCCGTGCGCAGAATTGGGCCATCACCAAGGAGTTGGCGCCGAGGTCGTCGAAGAAGTGACTGTCGACCGGAACACGCTCGACACATGTGACAGCAGCCAGCACTTCCGCGAATCTGTCGGCGACTGCGACTGATGCGTCCGGTCCGGATATATGGACCCCGGAGGACTGCTCCATCATCCGACCTCCTGGAGGACGTTTCGACAGGACCGTGTTTTCTTTTCTGATCACGGACCGTGGGCTTCAGTTTCGGTCGGCGATCGTCGGGGTGCCACTCCGAATCGATCGCGAGGAAAGGCGGTGGGGCTCGACGGGCCTTTGTTCTCCGGCTCCTGCCCGGCTGCGAGTGCGCCAGAGATCACCCGGATGGCGGTCCACTCCGCCGGGCCGGACATGCCGTTGAGTGGAGCAATCGCCGGTGCGCCATAGCCGGGCACAGCAGGCTGGACCTCTTGCTGCGACCTTGTCCGGGAGTTCGGTGTGTACAGGCTGCGTCAGTCGGACCGTCGCGAGTCCCGGGCGGGCGGCGAAGGCGGCCCGGAACAACCGCCCGAGCCCGCGTGGCTGCGCCGGCTTCCGGTCTTCTACGTCATGGCCGTCCTGCTTCTGGAGCCCGTCACGCCCGTGCAGTGGCCGGTGAGCTTCGTCCTGATCGCGCTGCCCCTCGTCACCGCCTTCGCCCACGGGCCGGCCGTCGTCGCCCTCGCCGCCGTGTTCGCCCTCGTCTTCCAGGGGATCCTGGCCGGTACTCCGTGCTGCGCGGGCCGCGACGTCGGATACCTGTGGGACCGGCACTACGTGGCCGCCTATATCTGTACGGCTCTGGTGGGCACCCTCGGCACGATCCTGGCCGCCCACCGGATCCGACGGGAGCGCACCCTGGCCGACGTGCGCTTCGTGGCCGAGATCGCGCAGCGCGTCCTGCTCAGACCGGTTCCGCACCGGATCGGCAACCTCCGGTTGGAGAGCTTCTACCTCTCCGCCGCCGCGGAGGCACGCATCGGCGGTGACCTCTACGAGGCCGTGCCGACCGCGTACGGGGTCCGCCTGCTCATCGGCGACGTCCGCGGCAAGGGCCTGCCCGCGGTGGAGACCGCCGCCGCCCTGCTCGGCGCGTTCCGCGAGGCCGCGCACGACGAACCCGACCTCCCGGCTCTGGTGGGCCGGGTGGAGACCAGCATGACGCGCAGGGCCGCGGAGCTCTCCCGAAGCGAGGTGGGCGAGCGGTTCGTCACCGCCGTCTTCGCGGAGGTCCCCGGCGACAAGCAGGTCGTCCGCATCGTCAACTGCGGTCACCCGCCACCGCTGCACATCCGTCCCGGCGAGGTGCGCGAACTGGACACGGGGCGGTCCGCTCCGCCCCTCAACCTCGGCATGCCCGTCGGGGACCCCTACCACGTCGACGTGTACGCCTTCCGCCCCGGCGACCAGTTGCTGCTGTACACGGACGGGATCACGGAGACCCGCGCGCCGGACGGCTCCTTCTATCCCCTGGTCGAGCGCGTCCGTTCCTGGGGTCCGCTCCCGCCCCGGGAGCTCCTGGACCGGCTCCACCACGATCTGCTCGACCACAGCCACAACCGTCTGCACGACGACACCGCCGCCCTCACCGCCTGTCTCCTGCCGGACAGGGCGGAGGAGGGGGCCGCTCACGTGTTCTCCCACCGCGACACATAGCGTGCCGCCGTGCGCGTCGACTACTCACCGGAGTCCATCGATCCCGGGGCCTTCTACCGTCTGCTGACCGCGGTGATCGTGCCCCGGCCGATCGCCTGGGTCTCCACCCTCACCGCGGACGGCGACACGGCCAACCTGGCACCTACGAGGTTCTGAGGAAAGCGATGACGGTCTGGCTGGTACGCCAACGTGCGTACAGGATGGTCGGCAAGGCAGTCGACTTGCCGCCGGCTGGGCATCCAGATTGTGGGGGGACACCTCCAATAACCAAACGCGCCACCACCCGGGTTGGCTCCACGTATGCTGCGGGCGTGCTGTCGACGCGTTGTCGGAACGTCACGCGAATTGAGAGGCGCTGGCCGCGGACGACCCGGCGGTGGAGCTCACGGCCCTGCTGGACCAGGCCGGGTTCTTCGCCCAAGCCACCCGCAACACCTACGTCCTGACCCGGGAATCGGCCAGGCCCAAGGAGTCCTCGCTGAACCGGCTGCCCTCCGCGCCCCTGGACCGATACGCCCGACATCGTCTTCAGCTTCAGCGAACTGAGGTACCTGACCGACGGCAGCCTTCGCCCCCGATAGCTCCCATGCCTTGCAGTCGTTGCGGTTGCCTGGCAGTGGCCGGCCGACTGCGACGACGAGGCGGCTGTCGGCGTCGATGACGACCTGGTGGTTGGTGGAGTACCGGTAGTTCTTCGACTTCTCAGCGATCGTGTGGTCTCGGGTGGGGACCAGGGTTCCGTCCACGATCAGTACGGTGTCCTTGCGGAATCGTCGACGTGGCTGGAGCGCGGGCAGCGGGCCGAGGTGGTTGATGTTGCGGTCGGCAGCGGATATTGAGATGTCAAACAGCGGAGCGATTTGGCGCATCGTCAAGTTCGCACGACAGCAGGCGGCAACCAGCAGGACGCGGTCTTCCAGCGACAGACCCCACGGTCGGCCTCGCCGCGTCGCCCCCGCTCCTTCACGCCGTAGCCCGGTCACCGGCTTGCGGAACTGACGTGGGCCCAGCCCGGTGAACGGGGATGTCCACGACGGTTCCGACGCCGTGATCACACCGGCCAACGTGTGATCATCTCGCACTTGCAGCGGGCAAGATCGATGGCTTCCGTAGGTCCGGCCCGCCCGTCGCTCTACTCGCCGACCGCCCCGTCGATCGCTTCGCGTAGCAGATCGGCATGCCCGTTGTGACGCGCGTACTCCTCAATCATGTGCGTCAGGACGTAGCGCAGCGAGATGGTCTCGCCCCGAAAGACAACCGTGTCGTCGAGGGACTCGAAGGAGTCCGTGACGGCGCGGGATCCCTCACACGCCTCTCGCCAGAACGTGAATGCTTCGTCCACGTCTGCCTCGGACACGAGGAACTCACCCAAGACGCCGTCGACCGCAGGCCATCGAGGCTTGAGCTGTTCCTGGTTCAGCACGAAACGGAACCAGCCGGTCTCCACCTCGGCCGCGTGCCGGACGAGGCCGAGGAGAGTCAGACTTGAGGTCGGAACGGCTCGCTGCTTCAGCTGGTCGGCGTTCAGCCCCTGACACTTCATGGCCAAGGTGGCGCGCTGGTAGTCGAGGAACGAGGTGAGCGACACCCGGTCGTCGGCCACCTTCGAAGGGTCTGTCCGCTGGTAATCCGTCACCGAGCGATCATGGCAAAGGCCCGGCCTGCAGGGTCACCCAGGGCCGCGAAGTGGACACCAAACCGTGCCCGAGACAAGCCGGCGCTCCACCGTGCTTCGCTTACGGGACTTCCCAATAGCGCTCTCTGTCACGGATCATCGCCCACAAAACGTTGACACGGCGGCGGGCGAGGGCGGCCAGAGCCTGCTTGTGTCCCTTCCCTTCGTTCCGCTTCCGCTGGTGGCACGTCTTGGACGCGGAGCAGGACTTGAGGCTGGCCATGGCCGACAAATACATGGTTCGGAGCAGGCCGCGGTGGTAGCGGCGGGGTCTGCGCAGGTTGCCACTGACGCGGCCGGAGTCACGTCGCTGCGGAGCCAGGCCGGCGAAGCCGGCCAGTCGGTCCGCGCTGCCGAAGGCGTCCAGGTTTCCGCCCGTGGCGGCGATGAACTCGACGCCGAGCCGTGGGCCCATGCCGGGCAGACTGCGGATCACCTCGGCGTGCGGATGCTCGCGAAAGCAGGACCCGACCGCGCACGAATGCCGATGCGGAGTCCGTGACAAGCAGGAGATGTTGGTTGTCATGGTGGCGAGCCGGCTGGGAGTGACGCGGCCATCGCTTCATGGGATGAACTTCACCTCCGGGAAGGCCGGGCACGGGCCGTCGAGCAGGTGCGCCTGCCCCCGGTGCCGCAGGTGCAGGTCGAAGAACGCGAGCGGGTACGCCTGCTGGATCCGTACGGCCCGGGCCGGGTCGAGGGTGCCGATCATGTCCTGGATCTGCTGGTCGGTCATGCCGAGGATCTTGCCCCCTTGCGCGATCAGCGTCGCGTTGTCGCCGTAGGAGTTGTGGACGGCCCCGTCGGCCTGGATGTCGAGCCGCCGGCCGCGAAGATGCGTCCAGAACTCCTCGACGTCCGCCATGGCGGCCCGGGTGAACACGGCGGTCATCATCATGAAGGGCCGGGCCAGGTCAGCGGTGACGGTCGGCTGCATCGGGCCGTCGATGCCGAGCCCGGCGCGGACGCGCCGGTCGGCGAGCATGCTGAGCGCTGTGGCGGTGCCGCCCTTCGACCAGCCGAACGCGCCGACGCACTGCGGGTCGAGGGCGCCGAGCAGGCCCCGGGGCAGTACCTTGCCGTCGACGTCGGGATTGTGCCCGGCGGCGAGCCCCTCCACGCAGTCGAGCAGGAACCGGAGGTCCGCGGCGAAGTCCCTCGGGTACATCGGGATATCGGCCGCCGGGGTGACCACCCGGCCGTCGGGGAACTCGGTGAACGTGTCGTGGGTGTGGTCGACGGTGACCACGGCGTAGCCGTGGCTGGCGAGTTCCTGGACCATGATGGTGTGGTCGCCGCGGTGGCTGCCCGAGCCGTGCGAGTACATGATGACGGGCAGGCGGTGGCCCGCATGGTGCACGGGCGCGTCCACGTGCCCGGCGGTGAGCGGGCCGAGGGCGGGGTCGAGGGGGAAGCCGACGTCCGCCAGGAACGCCCGCAACGCGCCCTCGGTCATCCAGGGCGCGCGCGGCAGGTCCTCGGCCTTGCGTGCGGGGTACCAGACGCTGGCCATCAACTCGCGGGGACGCCCGGGGCCGGCCGCTGGATCCGGACGTGAAGTGTCGACGAGGTGCAGGGACACCGTGCCCACCGGGTACGGTCCGGTGGGCACGGGGAGGGTGAGCTGCACCGGGCCCGGGGCGGGCAAAGCCGCCCACGCGGGGCGGGCGGCGCCGATCGGCACGGCGGCCCCGACTGCCAGCGCGGCTCCGAGCATGCGACGGCGCGTCATTCCTTCTCGGTTCATGAACGGCGTGGTTGTCACGGACCCTCCCTGGGATTGTGAGCAGCACTGGGTTTCTGGGCAGCACCGGGTTTCTGGGCAGCACCGGGCTACGCCCGGCGCCTGGGGCCGCCGGCCCGGCAACGTTTCGGTATTGATCAGCTCAGTGGCTCGGGGGAATGCGGCCGTCCCCCGGCGCGGACATGAGGTAGGCGAGCACGGCCAGCACCCGGCGGTTGTCGTCGTCGGAGGGGGCGAGGTCCAGCTTGGTGAAGATGCTGGTGCTGTGCTTGGACACGGCCTTGTCGCTGATGAAGAGCCGGTTCGCGATGGCGCTGTTGGAGCGTCCCTCGGCCATGAGCTCGAGAACTTGGCGTTCCCGTTCGGTGAGCCGGGAGAGGGTTTCGCGTTCGCTGCGGCTGTGGCGGCCGAGCAGCTTGGTGACCACCTCGGGGTCCATGACCGTGCCACCCGCGGCGACCGTGCGGATCACGTCGACGAACTGGTCGTCGCTGAACACCCGGTCCTTGAGCAGGTAACCGACCCCTCCGGCCCGGTCGGCGAGCAGTTCCTGGGCGTAGATCTGCTCGACGTACTGGGAGAGGAGGAGGATCGGCAGACCCTTGATCCGTTCGCGGGCGGTCAGTGCCGCCCGGAGGCCGTCGTCGGTGTGGGTGGGCGGCAGCCTGATGTCCACGATCGCGAGGTCCGGCCGGAACTCCAGCAGCGCGTCGAGCAGGCCCGGCGCGCTGTCGGTGGCCGCCACGATCTCGAACCCGCGTGCCTTGAGAAGTCTGACCAGCCCCTCCCGCAGCAGGAAGAGGTCTTCCGCGACGACTATGCGCACGGCACCTCCATGACCACGATCGTCGGTCCCCCGGGCGGGCTGCTGACCGCCAGGATGCCGTCGAAGGCCGCCAGCCGTCGCTCCACCCCGGCCAGCCCGGTGCCCCGGGCGGGATCCGCGCCGCCCACTCCGTCGTCGACCACCTCGATGCGCAGCACCCCGTCCGTCTGGGCCATGCGGATCTGGAGGCCGTGCGCCGAGGCGTGCCGGACGGCGTTGGTGACCACCTCGGCGACGGCGAAGTAGCAGGCCGACTCCAGCGGGGCGGCCAGCCGTTCGGGCAGATCGATCTCGGTCTCGCACGGCAGGGGCAGGTCCAGTGCGAGCGCCCGGACCGCCTCCCCCAGCCCCCGGTCGGCCAGCATCGGCGGGTGCATCCCTCTGATCAGGCCGCGCAGTTCCTCCAGTGCAGCCGCCGAGGCGACGCGGGCCTCCACGACGAGCGCGGCGGCCTCGTGCGGATCGCTGTGGATCATCTCCTCCGCGACCCGGAGGTTCATCCCGATGGTGACCAGCCGCCCCTGTGCGCCGTCGTGCAGGTCTCGCTCGATCCGGCGCAGCTCCGCGGCCGCGGAGCTGACGGCGTCGGCCCGCGTCTCGGTCAGCTCCCGCACCCGCCGGGTCAGCGCCGGATCCGGCTCCCGTCCCAACAGGCGCCTGGCATCCGGCAGCACGGTTCTGGGCAGCAGCCAGAGCCCGAGGGCCAGCAGCACCGCCCCCTGGATGCCGCCGAGGACCGACGCATGGTGAGCGATCTCGATGGGAAGGGACGGCGCCGGCCCGCGCGGGGAGCCGAACTTCTGCACCACCACCAGGGATTGCCCGAACCCGCTCTGGGCGACGTCGTACACCCCGATCCCCACCAACCCCAGGGCCGCCAGATCCGCCGCCGCCCTCGGCCACCGCACCAGCCCGATCACGACGGCCGCCAACAGCGCCAGCCCCACCAGGTAACCCAGCACTGCCGGCCCGATCCCGGTGCCCGGCGACGCGGACTGCCACAGATCGAGGCCGAGCAGGTCACCGGCCATCACCACGACAGCGGGCAACAGCATGGCCCAGCGCGCGGACCTCAACGCATCGGCTCCGGCCAGACGCGCGGGCCTGCCGTTCGCCGGCCGGAGCAGAGCCGCACCGGCGAGGGCGGCGAGCACCGGGACACTCACACAACCCACCAGGACGTTCAGCAGTGTCGGCCCATAGCCGGCAGAGGAATGCGTGAGCCAGTACGTCCATTCCAGCAGTTCCCCGGTCACCGCCCCGACCACGGGCAGCATCCACCGCCTGGACACGCTCGCCGAGGGAAGTAGCACGGTGGCCAGCAGGCCGGCCATCAGCAGCGCCGCCGGAAGCAGCCCGTCGGGTTGCAGATCAGGCACAGTGACGACGTAGCCGGCCCCTCCGGCGGAGTTGTGCAGGGCGAACAGCAGCGCAGGCACACTGCCGTACGCCGCCGTACCCACCAGCCCCGCCACGACCGGCCACCCGATCCGCCCAGCCGGTCGCGCGATGCGCCCCGGCCGGTCCCGGGCCTGCTCCGCCCTGAAGGCCAGCACGGCGCAAACCGCGGTCAACGCCACGAGCACACTCCCCGGCCAGGGCGCCGCCCCGTCCACCGGAAACGGCCACATATCCGCCCCCCCGTCTCGTCATACAGGCCACGCGTTGTGCCCCGGAGATCATGCTGCTGCGAGGGTCCAGCAAGCACCATGGGCCGAAACCTACTTCTGAGGTAGGCAAACACCTACCCCGGCCGGACTGGGGAGCGCACGGAACTGCTCGCTCTCGCACGCCGCCGAGTCGACGTCTTATGGGCCATGCTCCGTGACGAGACGAGACGCCTGTGCCGACGGGTTGAGACTTCGAACGCCTCCCCCAACGACACAGGAGCCTCGTGCGTTGCGGGTCCCGCCGCCGTTGTGCCGGGGCTCGGTAGTTGTCACCGGCGTAGCCGGATGACGTGGTGATGGGGACTGGTCGAAGCGGTCCGGCTGGCATCAGTGAGGCAGACGGCTTGTCACACACCCTGACGCGGCGGCACTTCTGCCACCGACTGCGGAGGGTGTGTGACAGGCCCGACAGCTCATTGGATCAGGTCGGTGTGCGGATGCTCGGGAGAGGTCGGGCAGACGTAGAGCTGCATGTTGTCGGTGCTGCCTACTTCTACCTTGGTCGGCTGCGCAGGGTCCTGGCTGGCGTAGTGACTGTCGGCGTAGGCGGCGGCTCGGTCTTCGTACGGCGCCCAGCCGCATTTCTCGCCACCGTCCCATTCGAAGGAGGCGATGGTCAGCAGCGGGACCATCTGCGCATCGCAGACACCGCAGTGCCGGGGATTCGGGTCGGTGCGGCCCCACGGAGGCCAACCACCGACCTTCCAGCCGGGAGAGTCAGCCAGATTGCCGTTGTAGAACTCCGTCGGATAGTCCGCGTACGAGCTGTCCACGCCGACGTCGGCTGCCTGCCACCTGCTCTAGTCTTCCACCATCAGCCGCATCTCCGGGCTCAGATCGAGGCTGTTGGGATACTCGGTGATTGCCTCTGGTGCCAGCAGACACGGCTCCGGCACATATCCCTGCCAGTTCACCTCATACGGTTCCGGCGGTACGGCGAGGACGTCGCCGACCTCCGCGGCGGACCGCCAGAACAGGGCGGTCGACGGCTTGTGCCCCGGATCGTGGTCGTAGGGGCACCAGAGTACCTGGAGCAGATCGGCCTGTCCGGGCGGCCGCAACAGGGGTATGTCGCGCAGATACAGCTGGGCCACGGGCAGCATGGGGACCGGGCACTCCGCGGGCCACGGAGGGCCTGTGTCGAGTCGCTCCGCGAGCATTGCGGCGTTCCGTTCCTTGATCGCCGCCTCCTCCGGCGTGAGCGCGGGACCCTGGGGATCACGGTGCTGCCGGGCCACCACGCGCCTCGTGAGCCGCACTTCAGTCGGCGACTCGCGGAATCCGCTGTCCACGTGCGCGCCTTCGCAGTGCGGCCACGGCTCCTGAGCCGGCCACAGCAACGGCCCCCGACCGAGCTCTCCCCTGTCGAAGGCGACCCGGGACGAGGATGCAGCCGGATTGCAGGACGCGCTAACGGAGCCAGCTCAGGAAAGACCGCGGTCACGTCCACGGGTCGTGGCGGAGTAGTACGTACGAAAACCATGCCGGTGATCCTGCCACCAGCCACAGACAACCCCTGGCCGCCTCACCCAGCGTCGGTGGCATCGGTGTTCAGCTGGTCAAGTCCAACGCATGCAGCCTCGGCCACAGCGACAGCAAGCCTGCCTGCACGAGCGCCTGGACGTCCTGTCCTGATGGCGTTGCCGGACCCGTTCCAGGAGGGGGTCCTGGGAACACGAGCTGGTCCACCCGGCTGGGGAGGGAGGTGCCGGGTGGCGTGGGTGCGCGGGCAGTCGCGGTGCTGGCGGCAGGTCTTCTCCACGGCGGACGAGAGGTTCTCCAGGAGGTGCCATCGGTCTGCTGCTTCCTGGGCCTGTGGTGCGGCCTGGCGGATGACCTTGGTAAACATCATGGATCGGTCGCGGCAGACGGACCTCGTCAGCGAAGATCACCGGCGGTCCGAGTCCGGCCGCAAAGGGTGACGTGACCGCCCGGATCACGGCCAGGACGTCGGCACCGGGCAGGGACGGATTGCACATGGCTCCGCTTCCGTCAGCCGAGAGGGCCGATCCGACCGGCGACGCTGTTCAGCCTCGGCAGGATTTCCGACGACTGAGGATCTCCGCACGGATTCTGTCCGTATTGAAGGAGTGATCACCGGTATCGACCTGATACAACCGCATATCTTGAGGCCAGGACCTTTCGGGGCGGAGAAGGTCATAATGCTTTCCGGCGGGAGACTCCCACGCCGTATACGCCACATCGCCTTGAGAGCGGTATAGTTCGGCCGTCAACTGTCGCTGCTTGCGCGCCAGTTCCTCTTCCTTCCTCAGAGCGGAGACAAGGTGCCCTTCGTGCGTCTCGTGATGAGCGCAGATGCAACTCGGGCCACCACGGACTGCTTTGAACAAGCATTACGAGAACCTGCCGCAGCCTGATCTATTTCCGCACATGCATCTCCCTCGCAGGTGACCGGGATCTCACCTCGCCCTCCCCCGATACATCTCATCGAAAGCCTCCCTCTTTCGTGGCCATCACCGTGCACGAGGACCGGCCTGTCGGTCGGCATGCCGCCGTTCCGTCCGGCAGTCTCTTTCGGCGAATCTACGCTCCGCGCGCGAGCGACGCGCTGGCATTCTCCATGGCGGCGTACGCCATGCCACTCCTGGTCCTGACAATTACCGGTTCTTCGTCTTTGACAGGCCTGGCGTTCGCGTTGGAGTGGACTCCGCGGATCGCGGCGTTCGTCCCCGCCGGCAACGCGGTGGACCGCCGCGGCGCAGCGATCGTCTGCTTCATCGCCTCTTTCGCACGGGCAACGGTGGTGGCAGTCGCGGCGATCGCCCTTCTCATGCTTCCACGGGGCACTGCCGAGACCGCTGTCGTGCTGGTTCTGGCAGCCGTCACCGGCACGCTCTCCCAGTTCGGTTTCGTTGCCAATGAGGCCGTCGGCGCGATCGTCACCCGGCGGGACCAGGCCAGGCCTCATGGGATACAGGCAATCCTAGTCGGCATCGACCAGACAGCCACGGTCATCGGTCCGCTGCTCGCCGGCTTCCTTCTCCTGGCAGGACCGGGATGGATGCTCGGGTGCCTGAGCGCACTGTCCTTGATCGCCGCCGTGCTCGGCCTGCAGACTCCGCCGACTCCGCTACGCGCCGCACGTGCCGACGCCACAGGAAATGACAGCGCACTGCGCCTGGGCCTGCGCACTTTGCTGACGCTACCCGCCCTGCGCTGGCTGGTGGCCGGGCTGGCCTGTTCCAACCTCGCCCTCGGTCTGCTCCAGTCCGCCAGCCCTGTGATCGTGGTGGAGACCTTCGGGCGCTCGTCCGCCGACGTCGGCGCCATGTGGTCCGCTGCCGCCGTGGCGACCCTGCTGGCAATAGCGTGCTGCCGACTCGTGCTGAGCCGCCTCGACCTCTGGGGGGTGGGCATGGTGTCCGCGACGCTCGCCTCCGCCGCATGTCTGGCCATTACCCAGGCTCCGTCCTACGCCTCCTACACCGTCCTGATAGCAATCTTCATGGCGGGAGACGGCGGCCTCACGGTCGTGTTGCGCACGGTGCGCTCGCTGGTCATCCCTGCCACCGCACTCGGTGCCACGCTCTCACTGACGATGCTTCTCCTGCTGCTGCCCTTCCCCGCGGCAGGCATCCTCGTAGCGCTCACCCCGCCACCGCACCTCGGCAACGTCATACTGGCCTGCGCTCTCGTTCAGGCCGCCGCTCTGGTCACCATCTTCATAAGGCTCCGCAGCGAACCCACCCTGCGCATGGTCGCCACTTGACGGTGAAGAACAGCGCTCTCACCCACCGGACAGGACCAACCTCAGCAGCGCTTCCGGACTGCAACCACTCACACCCGGTGACCATCCCCGCGAGCGGGCCACAGTGATGGCGATCAGCCGCAACGGCACTCACCCCGAGCCGTCGCTTCCCGGTGGCGTCACGCTGGACATGAACGTGTCCGCATAAGAAGCCAAGAGCCGCTCCACCAACCGAATCCCAGTACTGGCGGAGATCCACGGCGGCGGCTTCTGTGGCCGGATCCTGGACCAGCAAACCGGCGCATCCCACGGGAGCCGTCACGACCCGACGTAACCCGCACCGTTAAAGATCTCCTAGGGCCTGTCTGACGGATCGCGTCACCGACCCGCACCCGCCAGCAATGTCACCCGAATGGCGCAACATGGCGTGCCACCCACATGGGTGAAGATCAAGCTGACTAGTGCCCCAATTGAGGCAATCTGTGAAAGGGGAACCACATGCGCATTCGACGAATCCTCGCCGCCGTCATCGCCACGGCAGCCCTCGCCGGACTCGGCCTCACAGGCGCCACCACCGCCACCGCCGAGAGCCTCACCCCGGGTGAGTGCACGCAGGCCGGCGGAACGGTCGATTGGAGCAACCCGACCGTGCCCGGAACCGGGACCTGCAGGGGCGGTACGAAAGACGGGCAGACGGTCGACTGAACCCCACCAGGAGACGCCCCGCAGCCACGCGCTGCGGGGCGCTCCCGCGCGAGCGTAGCCGGGAAAGACGCAGGGACCGTGCCGACCCGTCGGGCACGCTGGGTCCGAGTCGGCCCAGAAGCACGTGGCGGGTGGGAACTCCTCATCTCGGCTGCCAGCTCGCGGCTCGTCATGATGAACGAAGGGACGGACTGACGCTCGCCTTCGTGGGCGCGCTCGCCCATGACGAGCGCCTGTTCCAAGTCGCCCTCCCGCGTGCCCCGCCGGGACCCTTGGAGGCCAAAGCCTGCCGACCGCCCGAAGCCAACGCGCGCCGCCACCGGTTCGCCGACATCCGCGTCACCCTGAACCGCCGGGCCACCTCCCGGTCACTGGCCCCGGCCTCGATCAGATCAGGGGCTTCGAACCGCACTTGCTCACGCCTAGCCCGGTCCTCGGCCGTCAGCCCACCGCCATCGGGATACCTCACCTTCCCGGCATAGCGCATCCCACGACGACCGTCACGACCCGACGTAACCCGCACCGTTAAAGATCTCTAGCGGTTGCTGGTATCAACCGCCAAGCGGTCGGGGAAGTGCGGTGCGTTTCCGCGTCGTTCGGCGCGGCGAGAGTGCGCGCCGGGGGGCGTGGAGACGTGCCCGTGCTTCCCCGAGACCGCTTGGTTCCCCGCCCGGCCGGTAGGGCAGAGGCTCGTTCTAGGATCTTCAGCATGGCGAAGCGCGCAGTACATCGGCGGGCCCGGAAGATACTGGGTGAGGAGCCCGTGGCCCTGGTCTGGTGCGAGATCCACAAGCCCATTCCCACACCGCCCAAAGATGTGCACCGCGCGGCAGGTAAGGGACGACTGAAGCCGGGCCACCACTGGCTGCTGTACGTCGGGGCCGTAGTGTTCTTCTTCGTCGTCATCCCGATGATGCTGATCGACAAGTTGGAAGCCCAACTCGAGCGGCTGTTCCGGGTGCGACGGAGCCGCAGACCGCAGGCCGGGCAGCCGCAGACTCCGCCCGACGCCCGCCCCTCCGCGTCCGGCCGCGGCCGTGCCCGCGATTACCGACAGGACCCGACCAACGGCGTCTTCGACGGCCACTGGAACCTGACCGCGGGCCAGCTGCTGCTGCGCTGGTACGGGCACTCACCCAGCCCCAAACGCCTGGTCATGCTGGCCAGCGACCGCGTCTGTATCGCCACGTCCCCTCGCCGTCGGCTGTCGCCCACCAAGGCCGACGACTTCCGGACCGTCGTGGAGTTCCCCCTCGATCAGGTCCGCGTCGAAGGCGAGGCGGGCCAGCCGCGCGGATTCGCCGTTTTCCGGCTCCGCTTCACCGATGGCTCCTGGCTGGAGCTAGGACGGCTGGGCGAACCCGAGGACGCCGACCACTTCCTTCGCACGGTCAGTGGCTGATCAACCGTCATGGCCCCGCCGGACCCAAAACAGTCTCGGTGAAGTCAACTCCTGGTGAGGGTAGGAGCTTTGGCGGGAGTGGTAGTGATGCCGAAGATCCTGACAGTGGAGTTGTCGGCCGAGCAGCAGGCCGAGGTGCGTCGGCGGCTGAACGAGCGTGACCTGCCGTGCAACGAGCGGCGGCGGTTGGAGTGCATCCGACTGCCGGGCCGCGGCCTGATCCTCGTCGCCCAGGGGCAGGACATCGGCGAGGAGTTGGAGGAGTTCGGCCGGCAGACCATTCAGCGGTCCCAGGTGTCGTCAGCGTCTATAGGGAACTGACGGAATTCGCTGCGCAGGGCTTACCTGCTGTCGGCGAAGATCGCTTCCCGGGAGGTACTTGATCGTTTCCCGTCGGCCCGGCGGGCAGGCATCGCTGACTGCGAAAGAAGCCCTCGCCCGGCCTCCCGTGGGGTGACGACGTAGCCGAGCCGTACGTCCCAGTGGCCACGTCCCCGGGTGAGGGTGACCGTGGACAGCGGCGGCACAGTGAGATGCCAGAAGGCTCTTGCCGGTACACCCAGAGCATGGATGAGCGCGGCCCGGATCACGGCTGCTTCGGTGATGGCCACGGTGTGGGCCGTGTCGGGCGCCATGCCGCTCAGCCAGTCCGCTGTCCGGCGGCACAGCCGGCGTACGGACTCACCTTCGTGTGGTGTGGCATCCGGGTCGGTGAGCCAGGCGGTGAACCCGTCCGGATCGGTTGCGGCGACGTCGTCGACGGTGCGACCGCTCCATGTGCCGAGGTCGAGATCGTGCAGCGCAGGCTCGGACGCTGCCGCCAGGCTGAGGGCGTCAGCGGTCTGCGCGCAGCGGACCGAGGGGGCCCGGACAGCCGGCCCATGGGGAGGGAGCGCTGCTCCCGCGGCGCCCGCCTCGCGCAGGCCGCGCTCACTCAGAAGAGCGTCACCGAGGAGTGGATCCAGGGTGGCGTCACCGCCGGGCGCACACAGGAACGTCAGTCGGATCGTCATCGGACGGACCTCCTTCTTGGCCCGGCACGGCTGCCGCCACGTCGGGAGTCGTACGCTCCAGGGTCGGCAAAAGCCTCCCGGCGCACCATCCGCCTGATGTCCGGAACCACCCCGCCGGTCGGCCGACGCGACTCCGCCACCCGGCCGAACTCGGCGTGACCCGTCCGTTCTGCTCAGTGCGCCTCAGCGGCGACCGCGGTGGTTGGGGTGGCTGGGGTGTCACGCAGGCCGAGGCGCAGGTGCTCGACGTGGTACAAGGCCTGCTCCAGGAGCTCGGCGACGTGGTTGTCGTACAGCGCGTAGATGACCGAGCGGCCCCGGCGCTCGCCGGTGACCAGGCCGAGGTTGCGCAGCAGCCTGAGCTGGTGGGAGCAGGCAGACTGCTCCATGCCGACGGCGTCGGCCAGCTCGGTCGCCGCGCACGGACCTTCCTGGAGTCGGGCCAGGATCCGCAGCCGGGACGGCGTCGCCAGCGCCTGGAGAGTGACCGCCACGTCGGCGGCGCCCACGGTTTCCAGGCGCTCTCGCGCAGTGGCGGTGGTTTCGGCATCAGCTCCATGGCCCATGGCCCACATCCTACGGAGAGTGACCCATGAACACATGAATGGGTCTTCATGTGGTCCTGTATGGTAGGGAGCGCGGAGCCGGTGTCCCGGCGGTCCGCCCGCTTGCCGTACCGCCGTGAAGGACCTGCATTCCCGTGACGTCCACCCTCACCCCGCCCTCGACCGACCGGGCTGCCCGCGCACCGGAGGGCGGTGCGCCCCGGCGTCGTACCCGTGTCCTCGCCCTGCCAGAGGCGCGCTGGGCGGCCGCAGCCACTGTCTTCTTCCTGGTCGCGCTGCCGTTGCAGCTGACCGATGCCCCCGTGTGGGCATGGAGCACGCTGTACGCGCTGACCTACGCGTCCGGCGGATGGGAGCCGGGCTGGGCGGGACTCAAGGCTCTGCGGGAGAAGACTCTCGACGTCGACCTGCTGATGATCGTCGCCGCGCTCGGGGCGGCGGCCATCGGGCAGGTGATGGACGGCGCCCTGCTGATCGTCATCTTCGCCACCTCCGGGGCGCTGGAGGCCCTGGCCACGGCCCGCACCGCCGACTCGGTGCGTGGCCTGCTCGACCTGGCCCCGGCCATGGCCACCCGCCTGCCCGTCACCGGGGGCGAGGAGACCGTCGCCGTCGAGGACCTGATCGTCGGCGACACGATCCTCGTACGGCCCGGCGAGCGCGTCGGCGCCGACGGCCGTGTGCTGGAGGGGGCCAGTGAGATCGACCAGGCGACCATCACCGGTGAGCCGCTGCCGGTGGCCAAGGAGAAGGGCGACGAGGTCTTCGCCGGCACCCTCAACGGCACCGGCGCCCTGCGCGTGCGCGTCGAGCGGGATGCCTCCGACTCGGTGATCGCCCGGATCGTGCGCATGGTCGAGGAAGCGTCCGAGACCAAGGCACCCACCCAGCTGTTCATCGAGAAGGTCGAACAGCGCTACTCCCTGGGCATGGTGGCCGCCACCCTGGCTGTCTTCCTGGTACCGCTGGCCTTCGGAGCGAACCTGACCGACTCCCTGCTGCGGGCGATGACCTTCATGATCGTCGCGTCGCCGTGCGCGGTGGTCCTGGCGACCATGCCACCGCTGCTCTCGGCCATCGCGAACGCCGGACGGCACGGTGTCCTCGTCAAGTCCGCGGTGGTGATGGAGCGGCTGGGCGAGGTCGACGCGGTGGCGCTCGACAAGACCGGCACGCTGACCGAGGGCACCCCGCGCGTCGCCGACGTGAGGCCGCTGCCCGGATCCGGGGTGAACGAAGCAGAGCTCCTTCTGCTCGCCGCCGCGGCGGAGCACCCCAGTGAGCACCCGCTGGCGCGAGCCGTTGTGGACGCGGCGCGCGAACGAGGGCTCGCTCTTCCGGTGGCGGAAGACTTCGCCTCCACACCCGGCGTCGGAGTACGGGCCACCGTCGACGGGCGCCGAGTCGCCGTCGGGGCACCCGCGTGGGTCCTCGCCGGAGCAACGGACGCCCACTCCACGCGTGCCGCGCTCGTCACCGGCGAGCTCGAAGAAGACGGGCGGACCGCCGTCGTGGTCACCATGGACGGTGAGCCGCTGGGGGTGCTCGGTGTCACCGACCGGCTGCGTGCCGACGCCACCGCCACGGTCGCCGCACTGGTGTCCCTCACCCGAAGCACGCCCGTGCTGCTGACCGGCGACAACTCCCGCGCCGCCGCACGCGTTGCCGCGGAGATCGGCATCAAGGACGTACGGGCCGGCCTCCTGCCCGAGGACAAGGTGAGCGCGGTCCGGGAACTGGCGGACAACGGCCGCAAGGTGATGGTGGTCGGCGACGGTGTCAATGACGCCCCCGCCCTGGCCGCCGCCCACGTCGGCGTCGCCATGGGCCGGGCCGGCTCGGACCTCGCCCTGGAGACCGCCGACGCGGTGGTCGTCCGCGACGAGCTCGTCACCGTGCCCACCGTCATCTCCCTGTCCCGCCGGGCCCGCAGGCTGGTCGTGCAGAACCTGCTCGTCGCCTCCGTCTTCATCGCCGCGCTCGTCCTCTGGGACCTGGCGAGTCACCTGCCCCTTCCGCTCGGCGTCGCGGGCCACGAGGGCTCCACCGTCATCGTCGGCCTCAACGGACTGCGGCTGCTGCGCGAGGCGGCCTGGAAGCGGGCCGCCGCGTGAGCCGCCGCAAGGCCCCGGCGCAGGCGGCGCCCCGCTGCACGGTCACCGTCTGCCGCGGCTGCTGCTGCGGCACGGACAAGATTCCCGGCGTCGATCACGCCGCCCAACTCGCGGCGCTGAGAGCGGAACTGGGTACGGTCGCGCAGGTCCGGGCGGTGAACTGCCTGGACGCCTGCGAGCACGCGAACGTCATCGTCGTACAGCCGTCTTCCGAGGGCCGGGCCGCGGGCGGCCGGCCGGTGTGGCTCGGGCTGGTCAACGACCCGGACGCGACACAGGACATCGCAGCCTGGGTACGGGCGGGAGGGCCGGGGCACGCGGATCCGCCAGGAGTCCTGGACCTGTACGAGTTCACACCCTCTCGACGCGTACGGCGGGCCGTGGAGGGTTGATCACCGCCGGTCTCGCCGGGGCACGTGAAGTCCGTCGGCAAGGTGATGGTGGCTGTGCCCAGCCGCCGGGCACCTGGACGGCGTCCGCGTGCACGGGCTCGCCGAGGCACGGCTGGTTGCGGTACGGGCGGGGCTGTTCTCGGTTCTCGGTACGGCGGTTGCGGGTACTGTCCACCAACTGGCGTTCGACTCCGGCCCTTCGCGGGGTGTGCGCGCAGCCGCGGCCCTCGTCCTCTTCGCTGTCGCACCACCCGGCGCGGGGCAGGAGAAGCGGCTGGCCTGGCAGCTGACGCTCGCCGCCGGAGCGCAGGTGGCCGTGGGTTACTGGTTCGTGCGGGCCGATGACGCGCTGCGCTGCCGGCGCACGCGGTATGGCCGTCCTCCGTCGATGCGGGCTGGCCGGTGGTCGTCGCGCACGTGCTGCTGACGGTGTTGTGCGCCGTGCTGCTGCACGGCATGGACACCTGTCGCCGGCGCGTGCTGTGCGCGGCCGGACGGGAACTGCTGCGGCGGTTGTTCGCGCCGATCTGCGTGCCGCTCGAGCTGGCCGCGGGCACGGGCGTCGAGCGGCGTCCGGGATACGGGGACGACCGTGCGTCTCCGGTCGTGACCTTCCTGGCCGACGCGGTCGTGCGGCGCGGCCCGCCCCTCCCTTCGCCGCTCCCGGCCTGACGTTCGGCCGTCGAGCGGTCTCCGCCCGAGGAGGCGGAGGACCTGAGGGACTTCCTGGAGCAGGCCGCGAATCCTGAGGTGGCCGAGGCGATCAATGTCATCTGCGGTCAGTTCGAGGCGGCACGCCCCAACGAGCCGTCGGCCCGGCTGGTACACCGGCCAGGCCGGCAGGTGGAAGCGCGTGAACGAGGACACCCCGGGCACGGTATTTGAGCAACACGGCCATGGTCGGTCGTGAAGCCGACAGCGGCGGCAAGGTCGAGCGGAGAGATCGGTTGGGTCATGACGGTGGTGCTCCAGGGCTCGTGCCTGCCGACATCGGGCACTTTGCGTCGGAACCAGGGGCTTGGCGGTGCTGCGATCCAGGGCTAGAGTCCGCCGCCCACGTGCTGACCTGGATACTTACAGGCATGCGCGTTGACTTCGATCCCCAGGCCATGGCCACCCACGACTTCTACCGGCTCCTCACCGCGGTGGTGGTGCCGCGGCCGATCGCTTGGGTGTCCACGGTCAGCCCGGACCGCTTTCTACCGAACCTCGCACCGCACTCGTTCTTCACGGTCGCCAGTACCGATCCGCCCATCGTCCAGTTCACCTCCGTGGGACGGAAGGACTCGCTGCGCAACGTCGAGGAGACACGCGAGTTCGTCGTCAACTTCGCTCCCGAGCCGCTCTTCGAGCAGATCAACGCGACGGCGACCGACTTCCCGAGGAAGGAGGGCGAGTTCGACGCGGTGGGCATCGAGCGGGAACCGTCGCTCCGGGTGCGTCCGCCCCGGGTGGCCGCCTCTCCCGTGGCACTGGAGTGCACGCTGCACGCGACTCTGGGACTGGGCAACTCCACGGTGGTGCTCGGCCGGGTGGTGCACGCCGTCGTCAACGCGGACGTCCTGGTGGACGGCCACCCCGACATCGGACTGCTGCGGCCCCTGGCCCGGTTGGGCGGAGACGAGTGGGGAACCGTTGGCGAGGTCCACGATCTGCCCCGCATCCGGTATCGGGACTGGCCCCGCGACTAGGTCCTGTCCCAAGTGCTCGCAGCCGGGGCCGTCTTCGGGTAAGTTGGCGATCTTCGGGGGCCGGGTGCTCCCGGAGTCCTCGAAAGTCCACGTCCATGACGAACCCCGACCGGACCCCGGCAGCGCTGCGCCTCGACGCGGCACTGGACGGCCTGGCGACCACCTTCCGGGGCATGACCGCCCACCCCGACGAGAACAACTGTGAATGCCACTGGGGCAGCGCGGAGGAGCTGGCGCAGCTCAAGGTGCCGGGCACAGTCCTCGACCCCGACCTCCTTCGGCGCACCTGGCAGGCCATCGACTGGAGCGACCACGCATCCGTGCTTCGCCGGATCCTGCCCCAGTTCGCCACGGCCCTCGTCCAGGACCGCGCCGAGTCCGTCTTCGCACTGGAGGCGGCGGGTCGTGCGTTCGCCCTGGGCCACTGGCAGCAGTGGCCTGCCCAACAGGCCGAGGCCGTACGGGAGTTCCTGGAGGCCTGGTGGGTCCGCACGCTGGTCACGCCGGAACCCGCCGTGCCCGCGCACGAGGTCCTTGTGCTGACAGCCGAGGCGGCGGGCACGGTGACCCCGTGGCTGCACATATGGGAGGCCACGACCGGCCCTGTCGCCGATCATCACCTGGCCGAGGCGGCGGCAGAGTGGGAATACGAACTCCTCCGCGACGAACTGCCCTGGCATGCCTGGGAGAACGGGGAGGAGATGCGCGCCGGGCTGACGGACTGGCTCGTCCGCCACGCTCTGGGCCGGCTCCGTGCCTGTGGCGCTTCCGAGGAACTGCTGCACCGCATACGGCTCCTCGGGGTCACCGGCCCGGCCCGCTGGGAAGACCCGCACTGGCCCGATCGTCCCTACTGACGCACGTATGGGCCGCGGCCGACGCCACGCGGGCGCCGGCCGCGGCCGATCCGTGCCGGGTCAGCCCTCGATGCGGTGCTGGGTCCAGAACGAGGTCAGGTCCGTGCTGGTGGCGGCCTGGGCCGCTGCCTTGAACTCGGCCGTGGTCGAGACGCCGTACCAGTGCGAAGTGGCGTAGTCCTTCAGGAGTTTGGCCATCGCGGTGTCACCGAGTACGCGACGCAGATCGTGCAGGGCGCACTTGCCGTAGCCGTAGATCACGGTGGAGTACCGGGACGAGTTGGCGTCCCAGTAGGCCATCGAGTTGGTGATCTTCTCGTTCGACGAGGCCCACGAGACGCTGTTCCAGCAGCTGGTGCCGGTCTTGTTGAGCGCCAGGTCGGTGGCGTAGTCGGTGAACGCCTCGTCCAGCCAGGGGCTGTTGTACTCGTCGTCGCCGACGATGCCGTACCACCACTGGTGGGCGATCTCGTGGGTGAGCGCCGTGGTGCTGACCAGGTCGAGCACGAAGCCCGGGTACTCCATGCCGCCGAACCAGAAGTTGTTGTCGATCACCGCGTCCAGTTCGCCGTACGGGTAGGCGCCGAACCGTGCCGCGTGGGCGTCCACGGCGGACTTCGCGGTGGTGAGCATCGACTGCGCGCTGGACGAGCTGATGCCCGAGACGGAGTAGATGTTCACCGGGACACCGGCGGTCGAGGTGCCGGAGATCTTGGTGAAGGGCCCGGCCGCCCAGGCGAAGTCACGGACCTGGGAAGCGGTGGCGGTGGTGACCGTACGGCCGCTGGAGCCCGAGGTGTCGACCGAGGTACCGGTCGCCGGCACCAGCAGGGTGCTGGGGTGGTCGAGGGTCACCTTGAAATCCGCGGCCAGTGAGTAGAACGACTCGCCGTTGTTGGTGTACGGGTCCAGGTGCCAGCCCGACCCGTCCTTGACCGCGAGCACCGGCAGGGCGTTGCCGATGAAGCTGAAGGACCCGTCGTAGCCGAAGCGGTCGGCGCCGCTGGGGACGGTGATGCCCAGGTCGAAGCCGATCGTGGCGGTCTGCCCCTGTGCCAGCGGCGTCGACAGGTCGATCTTCAGAGCCGTGCAGGCGACGGAGAGGGCGCCCGCGGTGCCGCCGGTGACGTTGCTGACCGTGATCGGCGGCGCCGAGCACGTGCCGTGGTAGTTGTCCCACAGCCTCAGGTAGACCTCGCTGAGCGCGGTGGAGGAGGCGTTGGTGAAGGTCGCGCTCTCGTGGCCGGTCCACACCGTGCCGCTGGTGTTGCTGCTCAGGCTGACCGTGTACGAGGGTGCGGACGGGGTCCGGGTGGAATCCGCCGGAGGGGTCGTGCCGCCGGAGGTGTCGAGGGCGATGTCGTCGAGGACGAAGCTGGTCTGGAGGCTGGAGTCCTCGGTTCCGGTGAAGGCGAGGTTCACGGTCTGGCCCGCGAACGCCGACACGTCGAAGGACTTCTGCACGTAGCCGGTGTTCTTGTTCAGGTTCGAGTACGTGGCCAGCGTGGTGCTGCCGATCTTCGCGGTCAGCTTGTCGTAGGCGGTCGACGAGGTCGTCTCGGCGGTGTCGATGTGGAGCCAGAAGGTGAGGGTGGCGGTGCTGCATCCGGACGGGATCGTGACGCTCTGCGAGAGCGTGTCGGTGTGGGTGCTGCCGACTCCGTTCAGCCAGGCGAAGCTGGTGCCGCCGTGGGCGGTCTGACCGGTGCGGCTGGTGATGACGCTGGACGAGGACTGGGTCCAGGACGAAGTCCCGCTCTCGAAGCCGCCGTTGGTGACCACCTGGGTCGGGGTGCAGGCTGCGGCGAGAGGGGCCGTGGGCGGCTGGGCGGCCACCGGGGTGGCGGAAAGCGAGACGGCGGCCAGCGCGGCGACGGTGAGTACGCTCGCGGCGACGGCCTTGTGGGGGGTTGATCTCACACGGAACTCCTTTGCGGCGGCCGGGTTCACGGCCTGCTCGGTGACCGCCCGGCCGGCTTGGGTGCGCCGGAAGGCAGCCTCGGGTTGCGCGTCTTGATGGGCGATCACTCTTGCTGGGACTCAGCCGCGGTCCCTGGGGATGGGGCAACGGCCGTCTGAAAGCGTGACAGATTTGATCGGAACATGCCATGAAGATGGAGGAAGTGTGATGCCGCCCATCGGGTCGCCCCCGCGGCTCCGCCTGTGGTCAGGGGCGGCTCTCGGGAGCAGCGGTCGCGGTCCGCGCCGTCGACGGCTGCTCCCCCGCCTGGGACGGTGTCACCGACGGGCCGGGGGTGGGCACTGCCGATCCGCTGGGGGCCCGGGTACTGCCGGCCGGCTCCCTCGTGGTGGGGCGAAGGGTGCCGGGCTCGGGCGAAGCCACCACTGAGGGCGACGCCGACGGGGCGGAAGGCGTCGCACGGCCGCTCGCGGGTGGCGGTGCGAGCGGGACCGCGGGGGACGCGGGCGACCCGGGCGACCCGGGTGTCACGGGGTGGAGTTGCAGCGCGATGAGCACTGCCACGGCGCAGGACAGGCCGGCCCCGGCCGCGGCACGGATCAGCCGGCGGCGGGCCGCGGCGCGGCGGATCGCCTCGTACCGGCCGGGGGGCGGGCCGAGGAAGTCGGACGGGGGCCGCAGGATGACCGCGAGGGGGTCGTCGGGTTCGAACTCCGGGCCGTCGTCAAAGCGTGTGGTCAAGGCTTCTCCTCAAGTGGACGCGGAGCAGTTCTCGGGCCGCGTGGAGGTCGGCCTTGATGGTTCCTTCCTTGCGCCCGGTCAGCACGGACACCTCCCGGATCGGCATGTCAGCGTAGTAGTGCAGCAGGATCGGGACGCGCAGTCGCTCCGGCAGCGACTGCACGAGCAGGCGCACCGAGGGGTCGGTCTGTTCGTCGTGGGGGCGGACGGCGGCCTCCGAGGTGGCGCGGCGCATGGCCTTGCGCTCGCGCTCCAGCTTGCGCCAGTGGTCCCGGACGAGGTTCGCAGCGGTCACGTAGAGGAAGCCGCGCGGCTCCTCCACGGACGTCCAGCGGGCCCAGAGCCGGGTGAACGCCTCCGAGGCGACCTCATGGGCCGTCTCGTCGTCGTCGACGAGACGGCGGCACCAGCCGGCCAGGCGTGGGTAGAGGGCGGCGAACAGCTCGGACGCTGCCTTGTCGCGGGACCGTTTCAACGCTCTCCAGGGTCGTGTCGCATGCGTAGGAAATGATGCCGGGCCGCCGGCGTACGTCCCGTCGGCCCGGTGTCCGTCCGGGAGGGTCAGGGGTTCGCGGAGCTGAGCGTGGCGAAGACGATCACGTTGTCGAGGTATCCGTCGCCGGTACGGGGGCCACCGCAGGTGATGAGCCGCAGCTCAGGACGGTCGACGTCCCCGTACACCTCGTCCGCCGGGAAGCGCGACTTGGCGACCGTCCGTACGGCGCCGACGGTGAACTCCGCGGCCGTGCCGTTCTCCAGCCGCGTCACGATCCGGTCGCCGCGGCGCAGCCGCGCGAGGTGACGGAAGACCCCGTCCCCATAGGCGCCGACCGTGACATGACCGAGGATGACCGACGGGCCGACCTGCCCCGGCGTCGGCGAGTGCCGGTACCAGCCCGCCCGGTCGTGCGCCGTGACAGGAGGCACTTGCACTGTGCCGTCCGGCTCCAGCCCCAGCCGTATGACCGGGGTGTCGACCCCGACGGCCGGGATCCGGAGCCTGACCGGGGCCGAACGCCCCAGGGCGTGCACCGCGTTCGCGGAGGCCGGCGACGACGACGGCGGTGGCGTACCGGTGGAGCGTGAGGCCGCCGCCCGGGGGCTCCCGGGTCCGCCGCAGCCGACGAGCAGCGAGGCCGTCGCCGCGGTGGCGAATGCGCGCCTGGAGAGCGGGGTCATGCCCCGGTCGCCCGCCGGCGACGCACGACGAGGACCGCCCCGCCGCCCGCGACGAGCGCCGCGGCGGCGCCCCCGGCGATCAGGCCGCCCTCGGAGCCGGACCCCGAGGACGCGGCCGTCACGCCGGTGTCGGGCGCACCGCTCGGTACGACGGAGACCTGGCTCGGGGCGGGCGCCCGGGTGGGTTCGGCGCTGGGCGCCCGGGTGGGCTCGGCGCTGGCCACCACGCTCGGTTCGGCACTCGGCGCCTCGGTCGGGGCGGCACTCGGCACCTGGGTCGGGGCTGCGGAGGGGACCGGGGACGCCCCGCCGGCGAACGCGGGCACGGCGCCGGCCAGGACGGCGGTGCACGCAAGTGCCAGGACGCTGGGGACAGTTCGGCGCATGGAGTCGCTCTCTCTCGTCGGTCCGCCCGGTACCCGGGGGGACTGTGTTGCGGATCGAGCGGAGAGACGAGGCGGCGCACGGGCAGGTTGTAAAGAGATGGCAAAGCCGTCGGGCGGTTCAGCCGTCCGCGGTCGCCGTCCTGTTCACGGGATCTCCTGTTCGGCCCAGATGACCTTTCCCCCGGCCGTGTACCGGGCACCCCAGCGGTGGGTGAGCTGCGCCACCAGGAAGAGGCCGCGGCCGCCCTCGTCCGTGCTCCGGGCGTGCCTGAGCCGAGGGGCGGTGCTGCTGGCGTCGGCCACCTCGCAGGTCAGCCGGGAGTCGCGGAGCAGGCGCAGCCGTATCGGCGGTGCGGCATGGCGGATCGCGTTGGTGACCAGCTCGCTCACGATGAGCTCGGTCGTCATGGCCAGTTCCCCGAAACCCCAGGCTTCCACCTGGCGAGTCGCCCCGCCGCGGAGGTCACCGACGGCGGCCGGGTCCACGGGCACGTCCCACGAGACGACGTGGTCGGCGCCCAGCGCATGGGTGCGCGCCAGGAGGAGGGCGACGTCGTCGGGTTGCGGCCCGGCCACGAGTCGCTCCACCGCGGACGTGCACAGGGTGTCGAGGTCGGAGCCGGACCGGGACAGCGCCTGGCCGAGCCGGGCCATGCCGGACTCCATGTCGCGGTCCGCCCCCTCGATGAGGCCGTCGGTGTAGAGACCGAGCAGGCTGTTCTCGGCGAGCTCGATCTCGGTGGCCTCGAACCCCATCCCGCCCAGCCCGAGCGGTGGCCCGGCGGGGGGCTCCGGGAAGTGGACCCGCCCGTCGGGCTCGACGACCACGGGGGGCGGATGTCCGGCCCGGGCCATGGCGCAGCGCCTGGTGACCGGATCGTAGACGGCGTACAGACAGGTCGCCCCGAGGAAGGCGGTCGCGCTCCGCCCGGCCGCCTCGTCGCTCCCGTCCTCCTCGCTCAACCGGATTACGAGGTCGTCGAGATGGGCCAGCAGATCGTCGGGGGGCATCTCCATGTCCGCGAGGGTCTGCACCGCGGTGCGCAGCCGGCCCATGGTCGCTGCCGCGCCGATGCCGTGACCGACCACGTCGCCGACGACGAGGCCCACCCGGGCACCGGACAGCGGGATCACATCGAACCAGTCGCCACCGACCCCGCCGGAGGCGTCCGCCGGCAGGTAGGAGGAGGCCACCTCCAGCGCCGTTCCACCGGTCAGGGCCTGGGGCAGCAGACTGTGCTGCAGGGTGACCGCTGCCGTGTGTTCCCGGGTGTAGCGGCGGGCGTTGTCGACGCACAGCGCCGCTCGCGCCACCAGTTCCCGGGCCAGCAGGACGTCGTCGGGCTGGAACGAGACGGGGTTGAGCGACCGTGCGAACGTGGTGAGGCCCAGGGCGGTGTTGCGCGCCCGCATCGGCACGGAGATGAGTGAGTGCAGCCCGAACTCGCGCATGCTCTCGGTCCTGGCGGGCTGTTCGGCGACCCAGAGTTCGTCGGCCGGGTCGAGCACCGGGATGAGGATCGGCTCGCCGTCGACGAGCAGGTCCCCGCCGTACGGCGGGGGGAGGAAGTCCACCCGGTCCCCGACGCGCGCCACGGCTTCCGGGCAGCCCTCCCTCACCGAGCTCATTCCGGCGCGGCGCATCTCCGGCCTGGCGGGGGCCGGGCCCGCGTCGGTGAGCCACGTTCCGTGCCCCTCGGTGCTGAGGACGGATTCCAGGAGGTCGACGATGACGAAGTCCGCGAAGCGGGGCACGGCGAAGTCGGCGAGCTCCTGAGCCGTCCGCATCACGTCCAGGGTCCTGCCGATGCGGGTCCCGGCCTCGTTCACCATCGACACGAGCCGGCGCGCGTTCCACCGCTCGGTGACGTCCTGGACCATGCAGCAGATACCGAAGACGGAGTTGTCGGAGTCCAGCAGTGGGAAGAAGGAGGAGGAGTAGGCATGTTGGCGGCGTCGGTCGGCCCAACTCCATCCGAGGAACTCGTAGTCGGTCACCGGCTCTCCGGTCGCCAGCACCCCACGCATCAGTCCTTCGATGGTCTCCGCCTCCAGCCCCGGCAGCAGCTCGCTCAGCCGTCGCCCGAGCCGCTGCTCACGCGGCACACCGGCGAAGCGTTCCAGCGCGTCGTTCAGCCACATGTAGCGCAGCTGCGGATCCATCACCGCCATGCCGACCGGTGAGCGGGTCAGGAAGCCGTCGAGGACCGACTGGCCGACCGTCCACTGCAGCCTCCGCTCCCACGCCGAGAGCAGAAAGCACTCGTCCGCGCCGATCCGGAAGGACGCGGACACCCGCAGATCGATGTCGATGCCGCTGCCGTCGCGGTGCCGTACGGGGACACGGCCGCTCCACCCCATTCCGGCGCGGCACCGCTCCAGGACGCCCGCCACACGTGCCGGGTCTCCGGGCGCCGCCAGCAGACGTGCGGCGGAGCGGCCGACGACCTCCGGCGCCGGGTGTCCGAGCAGTGCTTCGGCGCCCCGGGTCCAGCCGGACACGACACCGTGTGCGTCGACCACCGCCGCCGCGTCGGTGGACGCATCGAAGAGATCGCGCGGTCCTGCGGACGTGGGCGTGTCGGAACCGTTTCGCGCAGATTCCATTGATCCCGTCCTCCACACGACCATGTTCCTGCTTGTCCGCCCGATCCGCACGGCCCGCCCGATCCGCACGGCCCGCACGATCCGCACGGCCCGCACGGTCCCGCGGCGGGCGGCCGGCGGCGGGCGGCCGGCGAGGGACACGCTCCGTACGCTGGGGCCGTATGAAGGATCTTGGTAGCCAGATCGCGTACTGGAACGGCGCCGGTGCCACGAAGACGTTCACCCACCCGGTGAACCCCAACTGGCTGGCGGGGGTGAGCCGGACCGCCAGGGTCCTCGACTACGGGTGCGGATACGGCCGTGTCATGGCTGAGTTGACGGGACACGGCTTCTCGGACGTGTCCGGGGTGGATCCGTCCTCCGCCCTGATCGCGCGAGGCCGTCGGCTCGGGCCCGACCTGCGCCTCGACGTGCTGACGTCCCCGCCGGCACTGGCCCACGAGGCAGCGGTCTTCGATCTCGTCCTGCTGTTCGCGGTGCTGACCTGCGTGCCCGACGACGACGCTCAGCGGGCACTCGTCACCGAACTGCGCCGCGTGCTGGCACCCGGAGGGCTGCTCTACGTCAGCGACATGGTCCTCCAGGACGACCGGCGCAACCGGGACCGCTACGCCGCCCACGCCGAGAGGTTCGGCACGCCCTACGGAGTGTTCGCCACCGGCGACGGAGCGGTGTGCCGGCACCACGACATCGCCGGCCTGCGCGCCCTCCTGTCGGATTTCGACCCCGTCCACGAGCGCCGGATCGACGTCACCACGATGCATGGTCACCGGTCGACGGCGGTACAGCTGCTGGCCCGCGCACGGTGAGGCTCCACTCCACCGATCTTCTGACCTGGACATGTCGGCACTGCGCCGGTGGGCAAGCGGCGCGGCCCGAGGCAGCATGGGAGTACCCGAGGCAGCATGGAAGTACCGGGAGCCAGAACCCTGGCATGCGGCACTGCCGGCACAGGTCGGCATGGACTGCCGACCGCTCGAGGAGGATCTGGGATGACAGCCGAATCCTTCGAGCCCAGCAGCGACGTGCCGGGCCCCCAGCCGGTGCGGCCCACCGGTCTGCTGGACCTGTTGAGTGTCGCCGCGGTGGTCCTCAACGCCGACGGACGCATCGTCTTCTGGACCCCGCAGGCCGAGGAGCTCTTCGGCTACACCGCGGAAGAGGCCCTGGGCAAGGAGGCGGCGCGCCTGCTGATCCGCCCCGAGCACCTGCAGTCCGTCGCGAGTCTGTTCGCGGAGGTGCTGACGACCGGCCGGAGCTGGGCCGGCACCTTCCCCATCCGGCACAAGGACGGCAGCACCCGCCTGATGGAGTTCCGCAACATGCGGCTGCTGGACGACCTCGGCGAGGTCTACGCCCTCGGCATCGCGGCCGACCATACCCTGCTGCAGCGCGTGGAGACCGACCTGGCCCTGTGCGAGCGGTTGATCAACCAGTCCCCCATCGGCCTGGCCCTCATGGACCCCGACCTGCGCTATCTCCTGGTCAACCCGGCGCTGGAGCGTATCGACGGCATACCCGCCGAGGACCACATCGGCCGCCACATGAGGGAGACCCTGCCCTTCGCCGACGTCGACACCATCGAGTCCGCCCTGCGCCAGGTGCTCACCACCGGCACCCCGCTGCTCGACCAGTACCACGTCGGCAGGCCCCCCTCCGACCCCGACCACGATCACGCCTGGTCACTCTCCTTCTACCGGTTGGAGGACCCCGGGGGACGGATCCTGGGCGCGGCCGCCTCGGTCGTCGACGTCACCGAACGGCACCGCGCGGCCATCGAGGCCGACCGGGCCCGGCGCCGCCTGGCCCTCATCGCCGACGCCTCGACCCGGGTGGGCACCAGCCTGGAGGTGGAGCAGACCGCCCACGAACTGGCCGAGATCGCGATTCCCGAGCTCGCCGACGTGGTCGCGGTCGACATCCTCGACTCCGCCCTGGCGTGCCGCAGCAGCCGTAAACCGGACGAAGGCCCGGAGCTCTTCCGCGCGCTGGCTCTGAAGGCGGCCCGCCCCACCGTGGCACTGCAGGCCGCCGACCGTCCCGGTGACCTCGCCGCCTACGACGGGGACCGTCTCGTCACGCTGTGCGTCCACTCCGGCCGACCGGTCCTGGTGCGTCACGTGGGCGGCGACGATCTACGGCGCATCGCCCGCAACGCCGAAGCCTCCGAGCTCCTGGCCCGAGCCGGCGTCCATTCCTATCTCGCGGTGCCGCTGATCGCCCACGGCGAGGTCCTCGGCGCGCTCGACCTCAAGCGCACCCTCAATCCGATCCCGTTCGACCAGGACGACGTGGTCCTGGCCAGTGAGCTGGCCAGCCGCGCCGCCATGTCCATCGACAACGCCCGCTGGTTCCAGAGCGTGCGCAACACCTCCCTCACCCTCCAGCGCAGCCTGCTGCCGGACCACCCGCCGCACCACACCGGCCTGGAACTGGCCTCCCGCTACCAGCCCGCCCAGTCGACCAGCGAGGTCGGCGGCGACTGGTACGACGTCCTCCCCCTGGCCAACGACAGGACCGCCCTGGTCGTCGGAGACGTCATGGGCAACGGCATCGACGCCGCCGCCACCATGGGCCGGCTGCGCACCGCCACCTGCGCCTACGCGGACCTCGACCTCGCGCCCAGCGAGGTGCTCCAGCACCTGGACAAGATCACCTGCGATCTGGAGCACTACATCGTCACCTGCCTCTACGCCGTGTACGACCCGCACACGAGGCAGTGCCACATCGCCAACGCCGGACACATGCCGCCCGCGCTGGCCGGCCCCGGCCACGCCCCCACACTGCTCGACCTGCCCGCCGGGGCCCCGCTCGGCGTCGGCGGTGTCCCCTTCGAGACCACGACGAGGGATCTCGGCTCCGGCGACCTTCTGGTCCTGTACACCGACGGCCTCGTCGAGACCCGGAACCACCCGATCGACGACCGCCTGAACGTCCTCCTGAGCTTCCTCGACGAGCCGCACCGGCCCCTGGAGGAGACCTGCGACCTTCTGCTGTACGGCCTGCGCAACCCCGAGG
Source organism: Streptomyces sp. NPDC086549 (assembly GCF_044746205.1). Taxonomy (NCBI): domain Bacteria; kingdom Bacillati; phylum Actinomycetota; class Actinomycetes; order Kitasatosporales; family Streptomycetaceae; genus Streptomyces; species Streptomyces sp. NPDC086549. The sequence continues at coordinate 291,672 of NZ_JBIVBS010000008.1, forward strand.
ACCACGACGACGTCGCCCTCCTCGTCGCCCGGACCCTGTAGGCCCACGCACCCTCAGGAAACGTCGCCGGCCCGTGCGGCCGCCCACAGAGCGATCTGGGTCCGTGAACGCAGGCCCAGCTTGTCGCGGACCTTGTCCAGGTGGGTGGCGACGGTACGAGCCGAAAGACCGAGCCGCTCCGCGACCTGCCGGTTGGTCAGTCCTTCGGCGACGAGTTCGGCCACCATGAACTCCCTGCCCGTGAGCGGGGACCGGTCCGCGAGGAACGCCGTGGCGTCCGTCGCCGTACGGGGGCCGCCGCCTCCCGCGCGAAGGGCGTACGCGACGAGCCGGTCCCCGCGCAGCCCGCGACCGCCGCTGACGGCAGCGTCCCGCGCGGCCGCCGACAGCCGGGTCCGCGCACGAGCCGCCGTCTGCTCCATCCGCCGACGCCACGGGGCCTCCGGCTCGGTGTCCAGCCGACTGCGTGCCTGCACGCTCGCCTCGTACAGCCGCAGGGCCCGCCGCATGTCGCCGCTCTCGGCGGCCACGAGGGCCAGCCCCTCGACGGGGTACAGCGCGTGGAAACTTGCTCCGGGGACGATCCGCAGCACTTCGGCGAACAGCGCCTCGGCACTGTCCAGACGGCCCAGGGCCAGCCGCACGGCGCCGGCGGTGTGCAGGGCGGCCGCGGCCCGGCTCCAGTGCGCGTGTGCCGTCAGGGCCGGCAGACAGCGTTCCATGAGCGCGTCGGCCTCGGCCTCCCCGCCCGCCTGGAGCAGGGCCCAGGCCAGGTGATGGGTGCACCAGGCGGTGTCGTGCGGTCTGTCGAGCGCGGCGACGACGTCCAGGCACTCGCGCAGGTCCGCGACGGCCTCGGCGAATTCACCGCGGCACAGCCGTGCCGCCGCCCTCGCGTCCAGGGCGTTGGCGAGTCCGGCGGGGTGGTCGCGCACACGCTCCAGGCTCACCGCCCGCTCGCCGAGGCGCAGTGCTTGTACCGGGTCGGCCTGCTGACAGGCCACGCGCGCGGCGAGCGCCGACGCCGCGCCGCCGAGCGCAGACCCGTCGGCCTCCCGCAGGAGTCCGTCCAGCAGCGCACGGGCGGCGGACGGCTGCTCCTGCTGGTAGTGCACGCGAGCCAGTTCCAGCGTCAGCCGCATGTGCGCGGCACCGTCGGGACCGGTGGTGCCGGCCAGCGCCGCCGCGAGATTGTCCCGTTCCATGATGAACGGACCGCCGGCCTGGTCGGCGAACACCTCGTCACCGGCGCGGTCCGCGAGACCGCTCAGCCACTTCAGGGCCCGTCGCCGTACGGTGTGCTGCTCACCGGATGCGAGCAGTCGCTCCATGGCGTAGGCGCGGATCGCGCCCAGCTGCCTGAACCGGGCGGGCTGTGTGTCACCCGGCAGACGTACGATCAGTGACTTGGCCTCAAGAGCGCACAGGATGCGCAGGATGTGCCGCGGCGCGATGTCACCGTCGGCGCAGACCGCCTGCGCCGCCGCCGTGCCGAACCCGCCGACGAGCACCGCGAGCCGCCGGAAGACGGCCTGTTCCACCGGATCGAGCAGCCGATGACTCCAGTCGATCGCGGCGGCCAGCCCGTTGTGGCGACGGGGGCCGGTCCGGCTTCCGTCGGTGAGGAGCGACAGCTGGAGCAGCTGGTCGTCGAGTCCCGCGAGGATGTCGGCTGGCGGAAGGGTGCCGACGCGGCGCGCCGCGAGTTCGACGGCGAGCGTCAGACCGTCCAGTCGGCGGCATATCTCGGCGACGGTCGCTCCGTTGGCACGCCGGAGCGTGAATCCGGGCGCACGGCTCGAGGCGCGTTCGACGAACAGCCGGACGGCGTCGGAGCGCAGGAGGGCGGTCGGGTCGTCCCCGGCGTCGGGCGATGGCAGGGACAGCTCGCCGACCCGGAACACGGTCTCTCCGGGTACCCGCAGGGCCTCCCTGCTGGTGGCCAGGATCCGCAGCCGGGGGCAGCCGCTCAGCAGGGTCGCCGCGAGCCGGGCACACGGTTCGGCCAGATGCTCGCAGTTGTCCAGGATCAGCAGGCGGGCGGTGTCCCCGATCGCCCGGACCAGAACATCGGTACCGGATCGCCCCGCCCGTTCGCCCACGGCCAGCGCGGTGGCCACGGACTGCGCGAGCGGGGCGCCGTCGTGCAGCGAGTCGAGTTCGACCAGGTCCACCCACGCGTGGCGCGCGGGCAGACCCTTCGCGAACTCAAGCGCCAGCCGTGTCTTGCCGACGCCGCCGGCGCCGGTCAGCGTGAGCAGGCGCGAGGTCCTCAGCAGGGTGCGCAGGTGCGCGAGTTCCTGCCGCCGCCCCACGAAGGAGTCGAGCGCTCCTGGCAGGGCACGGCCCGGTTCCGGCGTGGCGGCGTCCGGCGCGCCGGGCCGCTGCCTTCCGGAGTCCCCGCGCGCCGAACGCTGTCTGAGCGCCCGCTGTCTGCACGCGTTGGAGCAGTACCGCGCCGGTCGGCCACCGTGCGGTCGCGTGGTCAGTGCGGAACCGCATAACTCACATGTTCGACGCCGGCTCATCCCCGATTCCTGGCCGCGGGTTCCCGCGGCGAAACCATCGGGGCCCACCGGGTCGGCCACCGCTCCTGAGCGCGCGTCAGGGAGTGGCGGCGGGATCGACACCGAGTACGACGGTGCCGGTCACTCCCTTGCCGAGGTCGCTGCCCACCTGAGTGATGGTCAGCAGGGTCGAGGACCCGCCGTTGCGGTAGATGCCGTCCCTCGCGTTGAGCGTGCGGGTGGCGGTGTTGTTCCGGTAGGGGGCCAGGGCGGCGACCTTGGTGTTGTACGTCTCCGGGAAGTAGAGCTGGCCCGTGTGGGAGACGTGGCCGCCGTGGTAGGTGCCATTGGACACGATGCCGCCGGCATGGGTCTTGACGTGGATGTGGAGGGCACGGCCGACGTACCAGCCGGGATAGACGGTGGTGAATTCCGCGACGCCGGCGGAGTCGGTCAGCTGCACGCCCCGCAGGAAGGTGGTGTCAGGGGTGGAGCCGCCGGCGACGTAGCCGGAGTAGACGCCGAGCGCGTCGCAGTGCCAGATGTCGACCGCCGTGTTGGGCAGCGGGAAGCAGGTCGCGATGTCGACGACGGTCACGCGAAGGGTGAGCGGCACGCCTGCCTTGCCCTCGGTGATGTTCTTGCGGACCGTCTCCAGGTTCAGGTAGTAGGGCCCCTCGGTCTGCTCGGGCGTCAGGACGCAGGCGGCGGCCGGGCCGGCGGCGGGCCGGACCGTGGCGTTCCGGTCCGCTGCCGCCGCGCGGACGGCAGGGATCCCGAGGGCGGCCGCACCGAGGGTGGCGCCGCCCAGGGTGGCGATGACGGATCTACGGGTGGCGCCGTTCGCGGCGTCGGCCGCCTCAGGGGCACGCTCCGGCTCCGCGGAGTCGTGGTGGGGGGTGTCAGTCATGTGGTGACGATGACGCGTGCGGCGGTCCATGGGATCGGTCGGACGACCGATGAATCGGCCGCGTTACGAAACCCACCGGGGGTACGGCCTGGTCCATTCGAGCGTTCGGCACGAGGACACGAGCAGTTGATAGGAATATTTACTGACATAGTGCGGCCATGGAGACCACGACCGCCGGCGGCCGAGACGGTGAGCGCCCCCGCCGCGGACTCCGCAGCCGCCGAGCGGCCCTCGCGCTCGCCCTCACCGGTGCCGGCGGGGTTGCCGCTGCCGTCGTCCTCGCCGGCACCCCGCCCCACGGGAACCACCGCTCCCCCGCCCCCGGGCCCTCCGCCGTCACTTCGGGCGAGGCCCCCTCCCCCGGCGCCCGGGGCATCGGCGATCCCCTCGAGCCGCTCGACGGCAACGGCGGATACACGGTGCGCAGCTACGCCCTCGACTTCGACTGGCGGGCGCCCAGGACGCCCTTCGAGGCGAGCGCCACCATCAGCGCCACCGCCACCCAGGCCCTGTCCCGCTTCGACCTCGACTTCGCGGGGAACACGCTGCACACGGTCACCGTGGACGGCACGCCGGCCACCGCCGTGCGCGACGGCGACGAACTCGTCGTCACTCCCGCGAAACCGATCCCCCACGGCGGCGCGTTCACCGTACGGGTCACCTACACCGCCGACCCGACGCAGCAACGGCACCGCGACGACGCGGTCCAGGACTACGGCTGGGTGCCCACGACCGACGGCACCATGCTGTATGCGCAGCCCGACGGCGCCAAGATGATCTTCCCGGCGAACGACCACCCGAGCCAGCGGGCCCGCATCACCTTCGGCATCACCACGCCACCGGGCCTCAGCGGGGTGGCCAACGGACAACTCGTCGAGCGCGTGAGGCAGCCCGACGGACGCACCCGGTGGACGTACGACTCCGAGGAGCCGGTCGCGGCGCAACTGGTCCAGATGGCGATCGGGAAGTTCACCTTCGTCCACAGCACCGGCCCGCACGGACTGGTCGTCCGGGACGTGGTCGCCGACGGCATGGTCGACGGCACCGAGGCGTACCGCTCACTCACCCCCGAGCACCTGGCCTGGCTGGAGCAGCGGCTGGGGCCGTACCCGTTCCGCCGCTACGGCGTGCTGGTCGGCGACACCGACCTGCCGGTGGCGCTGGAGACGCAGTCGCTGTCCGTCGTACCCGGGGAGAGGCTGCTGGGCGACCGGGTCGACGCCGAGCGGGACCTCGTGCACGAACTGACCCACCACTGGACCGGCGACAGCGTCGCCATCCGGCGGTGGTCCGACCTGTGGCTGAGCGAGGGACACGCCCGCTTCTACGAACGTCTCTACTCGGACACGCACGGCGGCCCCGACTTCGAGGACGCCATGCGGGCCGCCTACGAGCAGCACGACCAGTGGCGGCACGACGACGGCGCGCCCGCCGAACCCACCGAGCCGGCCCTGTTCAGGAGCATGCGGTACGACGGCTCGGCACTCGTGCTCTACGCCCTGCGGGAGAAGGTCGGCGAGGAGACCTTCGAGAGGATCGAGCGGGCCTGGGTGACGAGGTACCGGGGCCGGGCCGCCGGGACCCGGGACTTCGTCGCCCTCGCGTCCGAGGTCGCGGGCCGCGACCTGGCCCCGTTCCTGACCCCGTGGCTGTACGGGGCACACACCCCGCCCATGCCGGGGCACCCCGACTGGCAGGTGGACCCCGTCCAGGACTGACCGTCAGGCCGTCCGTGCGGGAGCGCACTTGGTGCCGCCGACCGGGTGGCCTCTGCCGGGTGGCTGGTCCAGGCCGGTGACGCTCGGCGCGACGGGGCGTGCGGGGCACGGAATCGTACAAGGGGTGGCGTCAGGGGCAACTCCCTTGTCCTGGCCGCGTCCTGATTGCGACGAGCCTGGTTGGAGACACCTGCAATGAAGAAACGCTTCGCCCGCCATGTCCCCGGCGTCGTTCGCAGACACCGCCGAATGATCTTCGTGACCGCCTCGGCGGCCCTCATGGCTCCGGTGGTGACTCCGCTGCTGACCGGCTCGCCGGGCGTCGTGACGGCCGACCGGCACCTGGAGAACGACTTCAGCGCCGCCGCGGACGAGTATCGCGTGCCGCGGAGTGTGCTCATGGGCGTGTCCTACATGCAGTCGCGGTGGGACTTCCACGGGGGCGCCCCGAGTGTCGGCGGCGGCTACGGGCCGATGCACCTGGTGGACGCCCGGTTGGCCCAGAGCCCGTTCCCGGAGGCGCCCGAGCGCGGGGGTGCCGTGGCGCTCGCCGGACCGTCCGCGTCGACCGCGCCGAAATCCTCGGGCGGCCGTTCCGAACAGCCGTCCGGCCTGCAGCGGGCCGCCAGTCTCACCGGGACTCCGGAGGGTCGGCTGCGGACGGACGCCGCCGCCAATGTGCGCGGCGGCGCGGCACTCCTCGCGGACACCCAGAAACGGCTCGGCAAACCGCTCAGCGACAACCCGGCGGACTGGTGGGACGCCGTGGCACGCTTCCCCGGGGTGGGCGACACCGCCTCGGCGGCAGCCTTCGCCAACGACGTCTTCGGGGTGATCCTGCGAGGCGCGCACCGCACCACCGACACCGGACAGTCCGTCAACCTCCCCGCCAGCCCGGATCTGCGCCCCCACCCCCTGCGCCAGAAGGACACGGCTCCGGCGAAGGACGTCGAGTGCCCGCCCGAGCTGTCCTGCTCCTGGCTCAGCGCGCCGTACACGGCGATCGACGACGACGCGTACGGCAATCACGACCTGGGCGACCGTCCCACGGACCAGAAGATCGAGTACATCGTCATCCACGACACCGAGGCCTCCCTGCGGTCCATGTTCCAGACCGTGCAGGACCCGACCGAGGCGTCGTGGCACTACTCGGTCCGCTCCAGCGACGGCCACATCACCCAGCACATCAAAACCAAGGACGCGGCCTGGCACTCGGGCAGCCAGTTCGTCAACGCGCGCTCCATCGGCATCGAGCATGAAGGTTTCCTCACTCAGCCCGACGCCTGGTACACGGAGCGGATGTACCAGTCCTCGGCCCGCCTGGTGCGCTATCTGGCCAAGAAGTACGACATCCCGCTCGACCGGCAGCACATCTTCGGCCATGACAACGTGCCGGCCCCGACCGCGGACAGCATCCCCGACATGCACGACGATCCGGGCCCCTTCTGGGACTGGCGGCACTACTTCGACCTCCTCGGCGCGCCCCTGCGTGCCACGGCCGGACCGGACAGCCCCATGGTGACCGTGCTGCCGGACTACCCCACCTACAAGCCGCGGTTCACGGGATGCGCCGGGCACGGTGTGCCGTGTGCGCCGCACGGCTCCAGCGCCGTCCGCCTCCACACCGAACCGGCCGACGACGCCCCGCTGATCCAGGACCCGGGCCGGCGCCCGGACGGTGACGACTCCACCGAGGACGTCAACGACCTGGGTTCGCGGGTCTCCGCCGGCCAGTCCTACGCGGTCGCCGAGCGCCGCGGCGACTGGACCGCGATCTGGTACCTGGGCAAGAAGGCCTGGTTCAAGAACCCGAAGAAGCACCCGACGGCCGTCGGTGCGGCCGGCCGGATGGTGACTCCGAAGGAAGGCCTGAGCGAGATTCCCGTGTTCGGGCGCGCCCTCCCGGAGGAGGGCGCGTACCCGGACGGGATCACGGAGCCGGCCGAGTCGCCGCTGCCGTACACCCTCGACGAGGGGCAGCGGTACGTGACGATGTCCCGCACCACCGGTTCCTACGTCGACAGGTCGACCTTCGAGTACACGCCGAGCCCGGTGGTGAAGGGCCGGGAGATGTACTACGAGATCCAGTTCGGCCACCGGCTCGCCTACGTCCGGGCGAACGACGTGGACGTGGTGGACACGCCGGGCCTGGCGGGCCCGCAAGGACACGCGGCGGACGGTCCTGGGACGTGACGGGCAGCGGACGCGAAGCCGCCCCCGCCCGATCAGAGTGTCGCACGCGGGTCCGACGCCGGGGACTTCGCTCCGGGCAGGGGCCGGACCCCCGCCTGTTTCGCATACTGAGCGGCATGGCCATCTACGACACGCTCGGCACGACGTATGCCCGGACCCGACGGCCTGATCCGAGGATCGCCGCCCAGATCCGCACCGCGCTCGGGAACACGACGGACGTGATCAACGTCGGAGCCGGCACCGGTTCGTACGAACCGCCGCGGACGGTCCTCGCGGTAGAACCCAGCCAGGTCATGATCACGCAGCGGCCGCCGGACTCCGCTCCCGCCGTACAGGCGGTCGCGGAACGGCTCCCGCTGCGCGACGACGCGGCCGACGCCGTCATGGCACTGCTGACCATCCATCACTGGACCGATCCGGCGGCCGGAATCGCCGAGCTGCGCAGGGTCGCCCGCCGCCGGATCGTCGTCCTGACCTGGGATCAGGACGTCTTCCGTGAACGGTTCTGGCTCGTACGGGAGTACCTGCCGGCGGCGGCCGCGCTCGACGACACCCGCGCCATCCCGATCGACCGCCTTGCCGAACTGCTCGGCGGGGCCCGTCAGGAGCCGGTCCCGGTCCCCCACGACTGCTCGGACGGGTTCGGCGCCGCGTACTGGCGCCGCCCCCACGCCTACCTCGACCCTCAGGTGCGGGCGGGAATCTCCATGTTCACCCAGGCCGGCGAGGAGCGGATCGCTCCCGGCCTGCGCCGGCTGGCGGACGACCTGGCGGCCGGCCGCTGGCACACCCGCCACTCCGGCCTCCTCGGCCTCGACACCATCGACGTCGGCTACCGGCTCCTGGTGGCCGACCTCTGACGCCTCGTACGGTCCCGGGAGGCCGGCCGACGCCGGCGGACGGACTCGTTGTCAGTGCCTTCCCCTATGTTTTCGATCAACGAAGGGCGCACCGCCGGGCGGTCGCGCCTGCGGGGTCGTACGCGGGAGGGAACGGTCGTGGCGGAGACGACATATCTGGAGCTGTCCGAGGACGGCGACGGGGCGCACAAGTTCTACGAGGTGACGGTCGACGGGACCACCGTCACCGTGCGCTACGGCCGCATCGGCGCATCGGGGCAGGTGCAGACGTCGTCGTTCGCGACACCGGCCAAGGCACAGGCGGCCGCGGCGAAGAAGATCGACCAGAAGGTCCGCAAGGGGTACGCGGCGGCCGTCCCCGGTCAGCGTGCGCCGCGTTCCGTGACGCGGCGCCAGGTCAGCTCCGCACCGTCGACGGCACGTGTCACGGCGCCGGTGCCGTGGCGCCTGCGCACCGGTTCGGCCGCGTTCGGCATCCATGTCGACGAGGACCGCGTCTGGGTGGGCAACCAGGCCGGCGACGTCCACACCCTGGACCACGACGGCGAGGTGCTGGCCCGTTACCGGCTCCCCGACGGTGTGAAGTGCCTGGTGGCGGACGACTTCTGGATCTACGCGGGGTGCGACGACGGCAGGGTGTACGACCTGTCCTCGAAGCTGCCCTTCGCGGCGTACGAGATCGCGGCGAACGTCGACATCTTCTGGCTGGACATCCATGAAGGAGTGCTCAACGTCTCGGACGAGTCGGGCGGCCTCACCGTGATCGACCACGAGGACGAGCACCAGTGGTCACGGCGGTCCTCCGGCCGCGCGGGCTGGATGGTGCGGGCCGACGAGCGGGCCGTCTACCACGGCCACAGCAGCGGGGTGACGGCCTACGCCCCGGACGGCGGCCGCGAGTTGTGGCACACCGACACGCGCGGCGGTGTGCTGTTCGGCTGGCAGGAGGCCCTTTCGGTGTACGCGGGGACGGGCCGTCACGTGGTGCAGCGCCTGTCGAAGGCGACCGGGCAGGTCGAGGGCGTCTACGCGTGCGACGCCGTGGTGTACTCGTGCGCCACCGCCCCGGGCGGCCGCTACGTCTTCGCCGGGGACAACGCCTCCTCCGTCTACTGCTTCGACGCCTCGGGCACCCGGCTGTGGAAGCTGCGCACGGGCAACGGCTCGGCCCTGTCCATGCAGTACTTCGACGAGCGGCTGTATCTGGTGACCACCGACGGGTCTCTGGTGTGCGTGGACACGTCGGAAGCGGCCATCGCGGCCGCCCGGCAGGGCTCGGTGCCCGTCGCCGTCGACGTGAAGTCGGCCGCCGCCCTGCCCACCTACAACCCGGCGACGTCGGTGTCCGCGCTGGCGACCGTCAGTGCCCCGCCGGCGGGCGGGGTCGTCGTCGAGTGCGTTCAGCAGGCCGGCCGGATGCGGGTCCACGTGGTGTCGGAGGGCTTCGAGCCCGGCTGGAACGTGCAGTTCCCGCGCGAGATACGAGAGCCGGGGGCGCGCTACGTGGTCGACGGCGTGCACGCGGCGGCCGGCGGTTTCTACCGGGTGCGCGGGGAGATACGCCGGGTGCGGTGAGCCGTACGGGTTTCTCCGGGGCCGAGTGGGCCACGGCGCCGACGGCGAACCGTCCGTGCCGATCACGCTGGGACGGTGTCCGCAGGACCGACACCCCGTGATGAAGGAGAAGAGGATGCCGATCGACACGGTTGAACGATTCCTGGCCGCCCTGAGCCCGCGCGCCCGGGACTACGTCCAGCAGCAGCCACACGAGGAGCAGGAAAGGCTCGCGGCGGCCTGGGAGTCGGAGCTCGTGCAGGACACGGACCTCGACACCCTGAGCGAACTGTCTCCCGCCGCCGCCGAGCACGAGGCGGCGGCCCGGGTCCTCAAAGGGCTCTTCGAGTAGGCGACGCCCGACGTCGTGACGGCCCGCGGCTGTACGTTCCAGCCGCGGGCCATCCATGTTCCGCCTGCCGTCACTGGGCGAGCTGCTGGTACATCGACGCCACGTCTCCCGACAGCGCGCCCTTGGCCCAGCGGGTGATGTCGTCGGCGAGCACCTCGTACGCTCCGGACTCGATGCCGTCGAGGGCGGCCGCGGCGATGTCGTGGGGGCTGGACTTCTGCGCGTCGAGGCCGGCCGTCATGTCGGTGTCGACGTACCCCATGTGCAGACCGGTGACGGCGATGCCGCGCGGCTGCAGATCCAGCCGCAGGCTGTTGGTCTGGGACCATATCGCGGCCTTGGAGGCGCTGTACGCGCCGCCGTCGGCGAGCCAGGACAGCACGGAGTGCACGTTGAGGATGTGGCCGCCGCCGTTGCGCTCGATGATCGGCACGAAGGCACGGGTCAGCAGAAGGGGACCGTAGAAGTTGGTCTCGAACTCCCGGCGGATGTCGTCGACGGACGAGGTCAGGAAGCGCGTGCCGGTGGCGACGCCCGCGTTGTTGATCAGGACCGTGACGTCCTGCGCCTGCGCGGCGACGGCGGCCACGGAATCGGGATCGGTGACCTCGAGCGCCAGCGGGGCGGCGTCCGGGTGGGTCACGGTGCGCGGGTCTCGCGCGGTGGCATAGACCTTTTCGGCACCCCGGGCGTACAGCTCGTCCACCAGCGCCCTTCCGACGCCGCGGCTACCGCCGGTGACGAGGACGACGGAGTTCTTGATTGCAGTCATGACACACTCCCAACGAGAAAACCGATCGGTTTCCACTAGGGTAAACCGATCGGTTTCCAGTTTCAACGCGATGCCGGAGACTGCGACCGGCACGACGGCACGAGGGGGCCGTCCACCCGGACGGGGGCCGTCCGCTAGGAAGGGACGAGCGGCAGGTCGTCCGTGTACGCGTTGACCGGCGGGGCGATGGGCTGCAGGTGACGCGCGTCAAGGGCCGCCTCCGCGGAACGCGTGCCGAGCGCGCCCTTGGCGTGCCATGTGCCGGTCACCGCCAGCCAGGTGTTGGCGGCCGGGACCTCCGCCCCGTACACGCGGACCTTGACCGTCTGCGAGTCGGCGGCGCAGCAGGTGAAGATGATCCGGGTCAGATACCAGCCGCCCCCCTGCCCGGCCGGGGTGGCGAAGCCGGTCAGCCGGACGCTGCGGCCCTTGAGAGCGAGCGTGCGGTCCTGCTGGACGCGGGTGGTGAAGTCCGTGAGCGTCATGGGCAGCGGCGAGACCGAGGGCAACGCGTCGAACCGCTTCCGCTGCTCGACCGCCTTGTTGTTGGAGTGCGCCGCGGTGTACGCGCCGAGGGCGGGCGGGGCGTAGAGCAGGAGGCTCAGGGCGGGAAGGAAGAGCAGCCAGGCGATGCGCGGTGCGGTGGAGTGGTCGTGGCCGTGGCCGTGCGCGTGACCGGCGTGTTCGTCGCGTCCCCTGTCCAGCGCCGCGCCCGCGAGGCCCAGCAGCGTGAGCAGCACGCCGGAGGCGATCAGTACCGGGCGCAGGCCTTCCTTGACGTAGCGCAGGTAGAGGTCGGTGAACAGAGCGGCGTGCAGCAGGCCGATGCCGGTGAGCACCAGCAGCAACACCTGGGCATGGCGCTTCACAGCAGCGCGCCTCCGATCAGGATGCCGGCGGCGACCGCCGTCACGGTGGTCGCCGCGGAGAAGCGCCAGGCGAAGGCGCGGCCGAAGGTGCCCGCCTGCAGGGCGATCAGCTTCAGGTCGACCATCGGGCCGACCACCATGAACACCAGCCGCGCGGTCGGTGAGAAGCCGGTGAGCGAGGCCGCGACGAAGGCGTCGGCCTCCGAGCACACCGCCAGGAGGACGGCGAGGGCCGCCAGGAAGAGCACCGAGAGCCAGGGCGAACCGGAGAAGGCGTCGAGGACCGAGCGTGGCACCATGACGTTGAAGGTCGCCGCGGCCATGGCACCGAGCACGAGGAAGCCGCCGGCGTGCAGGAAGTCGTACTGGAAACCGAGCCGGAACTCGGTCCAGCGGTGGTGGCCGTGCTGGTGGCCCGTGTGCCGGGCGGCGGGCCGCAGCCATTCCTCCTTGCCCAGCCAGAGCCACAGCCAGCCCATCACCGCGGCGGTGAGGAGCGAGGCGAGCAGTCGGGCGGCGACCATCGCGGGGTTGCCCGGGAAGGCCACGGCGGTGGCGGTCAGCACGACCGGGTTGATCGCGGGCGCGGAGAGCAGGAAGGCGAAGGCCGCGGCAGGGGTGACGCCCCGGCGGATCAGGCTGTTCGCGACGGGTACGGAGGCGCATTCACACCCCGGCAGGACCGCTCCGGCCACGCCGGCCACCGGAACGGCGAGGGCGGGGCGCCGGGGAAGCACCCTGGTGAACAGGTCGGCCGGCACGAAGGCGTTGATCGCGCCGGACAGCACCGTGCCCAGCAACAGGAACGGCAGCGCCTGGACGGTGATGGCCAGGCAGACGGTGCGCCATGCCTCCACGGCCGGATGGTTCAGCCAGTGGGTTCCGGCGAGCGCGAGCGCCACGGCTGCGGCGCCTGCCGCCGTGGAGATCACGGCGGCGAACGGCCGCGGGAGCAGCCGGCGCCTCGGCGGGCTGACGGGTACGACCGCCACCCCTCCTGCCGTATCAACCAGTTCATCCGCCTTTGGCATTTTTACTCCAAATATCGGATCCGTGGCCGAAGATAGGCGAAGAGGGCGGTCAACGCCGGGCGCACACGCCGCCTGATGCGAAGAGGGGATTCCCGGGGATTCCCACCAGCCGATGACGGAAGGTCAGCCGGTCGCCAGCGACCGCAGTTTGTCCGTGGAACCGTTGAATCTGTCGCGGTCCCCGACCACCTGACCGGTCGAGGTGTACTGCCACATCGTGTACGTCGACCAGCCGGCCGGCAGCGCCCCGACGCTCGACGCGTATCTGGCGACCCAGAGGGGGTTCTTCGCGCCGAAACCGCTGTAGTCGCCGGTGCACTCGTTCCACCAGCTGGTTGCGGTGTAGATCACGGCGTTGCGGCCGGTACGGGTCTTGTACCGGTTCAGGAAGTTCCGGATCCACGTGACCATCTCGCTCGGCGTCATGTCGTAGCAGGAATCGCCGTAGGGGTTCCATTCGATGTCGAGAACGCCCGGCAGCGTGACGCCGTCGCCGCTCCAGGCGCCGCCGTGGTCGACGAAGTAGTCGGCCTGGGAGGCGCCGCCGCTGGAGTCGGGGGTCGCGAAGTGGTACGCGCCGCGGATCATGCCGACGTCGCGCGACCCGCCGTACTGCCGGGAGAAGTAGGGGTTGGTGTAGTAGGTGCCTTCGGTCGCCTTGGTGTAGGCCCATTTGACCCCGTCGCCCCACAGCGTCGGCCAGTCGACGTCGCCCTGGTAGCTCGCGACGTCGACGCCTTCGGTCTGACCGGCGCGCGAGTCGGCGGGCGTTCCGGTTCCGCTATGGCCGTCATGGGTCAGGACTCCCATGCCCATGTAGGCGGAGCCGCGAACCGGCGTGCCGCCGGTCGGCGTGGGAACGGCCGCCGCCGACACGAGCAGGGTCAGAGCGGTGGCCGAGACACCGGCCGCGAGGAGGCGGACACGGCGGGCCCGCAGGGTGATTGCTCTGTGTATGGATCGTCGCACGCACACCATCTGACCCACAGTCGCCCGTTGTCGCACGCCAAGGACCGCCCGAAGAACGCCGATCGAGGACAGAAGGCTCCGTTCGAGTGAGCCGGGCGCCGCAAGAGGTTCCCGCGCTCTTCGCGCGTGGCGAGCCGGAGGGTCAACTCCTCGGGCGGTATGCCGACGCCCGTCGCCCCGACGAGCTCCGAGGGCGCACCCGGGACCCGGAGCAGGGCGTGGTGGCGATGCGTCGCCCTCGTCCGAGAGACGGTTCGGCCCGGACCGCCTCGCCCCAGAGACGGTTCACGGCCGGCCGGTCTTCGGCCGGCAGGCGTCGGAGCACGGTGCCTACGACGAAGCCGAGCCCGTGCGCGTGCCCGCGCGCGTGCGCGTCGAGGAGTTCCGCGGGGGACGGTTCCTGCCCCGGCCGGATCACCGGCCCGTCCCGTGGCCCCGGCGCTGAGCGACATTCCAGTCGGAGGGCAGGTCCGCGTCGCAGAAGACGCAGACGAAATCACCCTCGCGCACCACATTGACCTGCCGGCACGACACACAGCGCCGGAACACCACCTCGTGGGTGAAGCAGGCGGGACGAACGAGCCCGGCCCGGTCCAGGGCATCCGCGACGGCCGGCCACGAGTCGACGTCCGGGCAGTAGCCGGTCGACTGGTTGCTGACCTCGTCGACCGCCCACCGCCCGGCATCCTCCCTGAAGCTCATCTCGCCGGCGCTCAGCACCGCCCTTCCCCCGGCGCAGACGACATGCTCGCTGCGGCGCGGTGCCAGTCGCAGCACGCCCTCGGTGTCGACCACGAAGGTGAACGGTTCGGCCAGTTCACCCGGGCCGCGAGCCGACACCCAGCGAGCGAAGTCCGCCGCGGAGCGGATGCCCTCACCTGCTCCGTCCGGCCGGACCAGACCCTTCAGGTCGGCGGGTCCGACATAGCCGTATCTCCGTACAGGCGCTCCCATGACCGTGTGCAACCCCCGCCCTGCATCGAGGCGCGCGGTCGAATCGCGACCCGAAATACGAGATCCGCGCGGCTTGCCGATCGATCATGCACTGAGCGCGGCGTCGACGCGCACTACTCCGTGCGAGTGGTGCATCCGCCCGGACGGTCGTAGCGTCGATACAGAGCCGATCACCCACGAGCGGGAGCAATGATGGCAAGACCAGCGTTGTACACGGCGATCATGCTCGGGGCGGGCACCTTGTTCACGACGGCGATGACGACGGCCTCCGCCGTCCCGGCGGCGTCCTCGCAGGCCTCACCGTCGGTGACACGCCAGTCCGATCCTGTGCTCGTCAACTGCTTCATGCAGCCGGACGTGCACCCCAAGGACTTCATCCTCGCCTGCGGCGACGGCAACAGCCGCCTGGTGGAGATGCACTGGTCGGACTGGGGTCCCAGTTCCGCTACGGCCGTGGGGGTGAACGTGGTGAACGACTGCAAGCCGTACTGCGCGGCGGGCACGTTCCACGGATTCCCGGTGATCATCCGGCTCGACCGCCCGGAGCCCTGGAAGAAGGACCCGCAGGTGCGGCACTTCACCCGGATGAGCCTCACCTACACCGACACCCGGCCGGACGGATACACCCGGGTCATGACCTACCCCCTGTGGAGCTGACCCCGGATCGGGTGAAGAGCCGCCGATCGCACACGGCGCGGATCGGTCCGGCTTCCGACACCACCCAACGTCTCGCCCCCGGTTCCCGGACATATCAGCACAAAACGTGTGTTATTCAGTCATGCACACACCTTCGCGCCGTACCTTGCTTCGTGCCCCGATCGCGGCCGTCGGCTCGGGAATTCTCGCCGGCTGCTCCGACTCCGGCCCGGAATCGCAGTCCAGACCCGGCCTCGGGTCCGGGGCAATCACGGACAGCAGCGGTTTCGTGCCCAAAGGTCCCAAGGGATATGTGAACCCCTCGGGGCCGGAAGTCCGCGCCGTCGAGCGGAAGCGCGGGTCCGGCCCTGTGCGCACGTACAAGTTCACCGCCGCCCCGGTGACCGTCGACCTGGGCGGACGGAGGGTGAGCACCTGGGGCTACAGCGACACGCTGCCCGGGCCGCTGGTCCGGGTCACCGCCGGGGACGTCCTCAGCCTCACCCTGGCCAACCGCCTGCCGGCCACCACCACCCTCCACTCCCACGGCGTGCGCCTGCGCTGCGACATGGACGGCGTGCCCGACCTGACCCAGCCGGCCATCAAGCCCGGCACGGACTTCGCCTACCGCTTCACCGTCAGCCACCCGGGCACGTACCTGCTGCACTCCCACGTCGGGCTGCAGCCCGACCGCGGCCTTTACGCGCCGCTCATCGTCGACGACCCCAAGGAACCCCTCGCCTACGACAAGGAGTGGCTGATCGTCCTGGACGACTGGGTCGACGGCGTGAACGGATCCACCCCCGACCATGTCCTCTCACAGCTCCTCCCTCCGGGCAAGCACGTGACGATGGAGGGCATGGACATGGCCATGGGTGCCGAACTCGGCCATGCGGGCCCGAGCGGCTCCCCGAGCGGGCACTCCTCGGACAAGCGGTCCGGGCCCTCCCGTGTCCTCCACAACTCCTTCAGCCGCATGCTGAAGAGCGAGGGCGGCAGCGTCGCCTACCCCCACTACCTCGTCAACGGGCGGGTGTCCTCGGCCCCGTCGGTGTTCCAGGCCCGGCCCGGCGACCGCATCCGGCTGCGGATCATCAACGCGGGCTCCGAAACCGCCTTCCGCGTCGCGCTCGGTGGCCACACCATGACCGTCACCCACACCGACGGCTACCCGGTCGAGCACAAGCGCACCGACGCGCTCATCGTCGGCATGGCCGAGCGCTACGACGTCCTCGTCACCGCCAAGGACGGCGTCTTCCCCTTCGTCGCCGTGGCCGAGGGCAAGAACGGCCAGGGACTGGCCCTGCTGCGCACCGGCAAGGGAAGAGCCGTTCCGCCGGCCAATGCCCGACCGGACGAACTCGACGGTGAGTTGGTGCCTGCCCGACGCATGAGACCGCAGGAGTCCGTGGACCTCGGCACACGCGAACCCGACCGCCATCTGTACGTCAGACTCACCGGCGGTATGAAGCGGTACGACTGGGGTTTCGACCACAAGCCCTACTCCGTCACACAGCGCCACCCCGTCCGTCAGGGCGAACGCGTCCGGCTCACCCTCGTCAACGCCACCGACATGTGGCACCCCCTCCACCTGCACGGCCACACCTTCGCCCTCTCCGCCCTCTGGGACGCCGGAGCCCGCAAGGACACCTCGATCGTCCTCCCCCACCGCAAGCTCGTCGTCGACTTCATCGCCGACAACCCCGGCCTCTGGATGCTCCACTGCCACAACCAGTACCACTCGGAAAGCGGCATGATGACGGTCCTCGGCTACCTCACCTGACCGAGCCCGCCTGCCCGGACCGCTGCTCCCCGCCCGGGAGCAGCAGTTCCGCCCGAATCAGCACCCGCACAACTCACGTACACCTCGCAGATCATCACGATGCGGCAGCGACAACGCTTAACCGTGATTGCTCACTTGACTACCTGCGGTCACACACGATTGGCTCCGGCCAGGAGAGTCGCCCGGTCGGCACATATATGCGCCACGGGTTGCGATCCATCCCCCGCATGCTCGGCCGCACAGCGAGGTGCCGCACCCTCATGAACACTCCCCCTCCCCTTCGCACCCGCCGCAGACAGGCGCACGGCATGACGCCGGCCGCGGTGCTGGTCGTCACCTGTCTGCTCATATCCGGCTGTTCCGGCACCGACGGCGCTGGGTCGCAGGCGAGCACCGGCGGGGCGGGCACCGGCCGGATGACGATAGCCCTGGTCAGCCACGGCAATCGCGGTGACGCCTTCTGGGACCTGGTGCGCAAGGGCGCGGAGGCCGCGGCCGCCAAGGACAACGTCGAACTGACATTCGCGAGCGACTCCGACGCCTCCGGACAGGCCGAGCTGGTGCGGGACACGATCCGGGACAAGGTCGACGGCATCGCGGTGACACTGGCCAAGCCGGAGGCGATGAGGGGCCCGATCGCCCAGGCGAAGGCGGCGGGCATTCCCGTGGTCGCCCTCAACTCCGGCATCGACGACTGGAAGTCGGAGGGCGCACTGGAGTACTTCGGCCAGGACGAGAGCGTCGCGGGCCGGGCGGTCGGCGACAAACTGGACGACCTCAGGGCCGAACACACCCTGTGCGTCATCCATGAGCGCGGCAACATCGCCCTGGAGGCGCGCTGCGCGGGGGTGAAGAAGACGTTCGGCGGCCGGACGGACATGCTCTACGTGGACGGCAGCGACATGGACGCGGTGACCGAGTCCATCACGGCCCGGTTGCGGCAGGACCCGAGCATCGACGAAGTCGTCACGCTCGGTGCGCAGTCCGCGCTCGCCGCGGTGAAGTCGGTCGAGCAGGCCGGCAGCAAGGCGCACGTCGCGACCTTCGACCTCAGCAAGGACCTGGTCAAGGCGGTGCGCAGCGGGGACGTGCAGTTCGCCGTGGACCAGCAGCCCTATCTGCAGGGCTATCTCGCCGTGGACTCGTTGTGGCTGTACCGGACCAACGGCAACACCAGCGGCGGCGGCGTGGCTCCCGTGCTCACCGGTCCCGCGTTCGTGACCAGGACGAACGTGGCCGCGGTGGCGAGGTACGCCGCCGACGGCACCCGTTGACCGGGCACGCAGTCACCCCTCGCGCTCGTCGCACACTCCCCCGCCCCGCTGACCGCCCTCTAGGACGACGATGTCTCCACGGACAGGTGCCCGGCGCCGTCTCGGCTCCATACGTCTCTCCCTGATCCTGCTGGCGCTCGTGCCGAGCGTCACCCTCACCGCCATGTGGGGCGTGACGACGACACAGATGTTCTCGGAAGGACTACGGCTGCGGTCCCAGACGCAGTTGAGCAGGTCCACCGGGGCCATGGGCACCGAGGCCACGCTCGCCCTGCAGCAGGAGCGCAGTCTGTCGGCCGTGTGGGTGGCCTCGGAGCACGGCTCCCGGGCCACGCTCGACGCGCAGCGCAAGAAGCTCGACGCGCAGCGGAAGAAGACGGACGAGGCGGTCGCCAAGCTGGTCGACCGGGCGGACGCGATACAGAAGGCACCCTCCCGCGTCAAGGACAGGCTGTACTCGGTCGTCGCCTCGGTGAGCAGCCTGGAGTACTACCGCGGCCAGGTGGACAACCCCATCGACATCACCGCCGCGCAGGCGCTGGACCAGTACACCTCGATCATCGACGACCAGATCCACGGCTTCCAGGAGCTCTCCCAGGTCGACAACGGCGACCTCACCTCGCAGGCCGGTCCGCTCGTCGCTCTGGAACACGCGGCCGAGCTGGTCTCCGAGGAGGACACGCAGCTCACGCTGGCCGGTCCGGCGGGGTACATGGACGAGAAGGCGTGGGCCGAGTTCGCGCAGTTGGTGAACGCCCGCCGCTGGCTCGTGCAGGACCAGATCACCCCCTCGCTCTCCGGCGACGCGAAGCGGCAGACCGAGCGGATCCTGCAGAGCACGGAGTGGCGGACCCTGGAGTCCGTCGAGGACAAGGTGCTCGCGGCCCGCGCGACCATGCGCAAGGACCGCAGGATCGCCCTGCCGGACGTGCAGGAGCAGTGGCGCGCCGCGCTGGTCAAGGTATCCGGGGAATACTCGGCCCTCATCCGGCAGCAGACGACCGATCTGCTCCAGCACAGTGCCGACAACGCGCACGGGCTGCTGGTCACCGCCGCCTCCCTGAGCGTCGGCGGGCTCGTCGCCCTGTTGCTGTGCGTCGGCATGTCCTGGCGCATCACCCGTTCCCTGTCCCGGCGGCTGCGCGGCCTCAGGGTGGCCACCCTCGGCCTGGCCGAGGAGCGGCTGCCCGACGTGGTCGCCCGGCTGGACCGTGGCGAACGGGTCGACGCGGAGCTGGAGACCCCGCCGCTGGACTACGGCGAGGACGAACTCGGCCAGGTGGCCAAGGCGTTCAACACCGCGCAGCGCACGGCCGTGCACACCGCGGTCGAGCTCGCCGACATCCGGCGCGGCTTCCAGAAGGTGATCCTGGGCATCGCTCGGCAGAGCCAGAACCTGGTCAACCTGCAGCTCAGCAAGCTC
The DNA here is from genome assembly GCF_044746205.1 of Streptomyces sp. NPDC086549. Taxonomy (NCBI): domain Bacteria; kingdom Bacillati; phylum Actinomycetota; class Actinomycetes; order Kitasatosporales; family Streptomycetaceae; genus Streptomyces; species Streptomyces sp. NPDC086549. The sequence continues at coordinate 311,477 of NZ_JBIVBS010000008.1, forward strand.
GACGGGCTGGAACGGCAGCACACGGACCCGGACATCCTCAAAGGCCTGTACGAACTGGACTCGACGGCGAGCCAGTTGCGCCGCTACGAGGAGAACCTCGTCATCATCAGCGGCGAGCGGCCCGGACGCAGCTGGACCGAGCCGGTCGCGCTGATCGACATCCTGCGCAGCGCCGTCGGCGAGGTCGCCGAGTACCAGCGGGTCGACGTGCGCACCGACGAGGAGGTCAGCCTCGCCCCGCCCGCGGTCGCGGACGTGATCCACCTGTTGGCCGAACTCATCGACAACGCGACCGTGTACTCCCCCGCGCCCAGCCCGGTCGAGGTGCGCGCCGCGACGGTGGCCAAGGGTCTGGCCATCGAGGTGGAGGACCGTGGTCTTGGCATGTCCGAGGAGGACTACGCCTCGCTCAACGCCCAGTTGGCGGTGGAGCCGAAGTTCGACGTGGTGGCGCTCGCCGACGACCTGCGGCTCGGCATGTTCGTGATCGCCCGGCTCGCCACCCGGCACGGCATCGCGGTCACGCTGCGCCCGTCGCCGTACGGCGGCACCACCGCGATCGTCCTGGTGCCGCACGAGATCGTCGTACGCGAGGCCCCCGTCCCGCCCGCGCCGAAGGACCCGCACGAGAGGGCCGGCACCACGACGGACGAGAAGGAGACCGAGGCCGCCCCGCCCCTCGCCCAGCGGGCCCGCCCCGCCGAACCGGCCCGGACCGCCGGCGCCCGGCGGCAGCCGCCCCGTTCGGACCGGCCCGGGGGTGGCGGCGGACCCGCCCCGCTGCCGCGCCGTGTGCCGCAGACCAGCCTGGTGCCGGAACTGCGCGAGGAATCCGCGCCGTCCGAGGAGAGCGGTTTCCCCGACGACTTCACCGCGGAACGCGCCGCCTCCTCGCTGGCCGGCTTCCAGCGCGGAACCTTCCGGGCACGTGACGAGGACGCCGATCCGCAGTACGACCAGGCAGAGGCAACCGCACCAAGGGACCCGGAGGTACCCGTCCCCGCCGCAGCCGAGCTCTCGGCTCCGCCCGAGCAGCCGGACCCCCGCTCCTCGACTCCGCCCGCCGACCGTTCATGAAGGACGCCGACATGACCCGCCCCACCCCCGCCACGCACGCCCAGCTCGACCAGCTGCTCACCGGACTCGTCGACCGGGTCGCCGAGGTGAACCACGCCGTCGTCCTGTCCGAGGACGGACTCGTCGTCAGCAAGTCCACCGGGTTCCTGCGTGACGACGCCGAACGCCTGGCGGCGACCGCGTCCGGTCTGATGAGCCTCAGCAAGGGCGTCAGCATGGACTTCCGCGGCGGCCCGGTGCGCCAGGCCCTCATCGAGATGGCCAACAGCTATCTGATCCTGACCGCGGCCGGCCCCGGCGCCCACCTCGTCGTCCTCACCAGCCAGGGCGCGGACGTGGGTGTGGTGGCGTACCAGATGAACATGCTGGTGAAGAAGATCGGCGAGCACCTCAGCGCGGCACCGCGTGCGGGCGTGATCACCGCTGCCGAACGCGGCGACTGAGGTGAGCGGAGGCGACGCGGCGGGCCGTCTGGTACGGCCGTTCACGCTGACCGGCGGACGGACCCGGCCCAGCCGCGCCGACTTCACCCTGATCACGACGGTGACCGCGGTGGATCCGCAGCCCGAGTGGGCCGGCCGGCTGCAGCCCGAGCACGCCCGGATCCTCAGGCAATGCGCGCAGCCGATCGCCGTCGCCGAGCTCGCCGTCCACCTCGACCTGCCCATGAGCGTCGTCGTCATCCTGCTCTGCGACCTGCTGGACGCGGGCCGTATCACCGCCCGCCCGCCGCACCCCGTCTCCCGCGCCGAACCGGACCTGGAGCTGCTGCACAAGGTGCGGGACGGCCTCGGGCGCCTCTGAGACCGACCGAAGACGAAAGGGCACCGCCACGCATGGCCAGCCAGATCCGCCGCACGGGCCCCGGCTCCGCCGCCGGGGCGGTCGCCGCCCCCGACACCGTCAAGATCCTGATCGCGGGGGGATTCGGTGTCGGCAAGACCACGATGGTCGGGTCGGTCAGCGAGATCGTCCCCCTGCGTACCGAGGAACCGCTGACCGCCGCGGGCCTGGACGTCGACGACCTCGAAGGAATCGAGGAGAAACGGTCCACCACGGTGGCCCTGGACTTCGGCCGGATCACCATCGGCAGTGATCTGGTGCTGTACCTCTTCGGCACCCCCGGGCAGCAGCGGTTCTGGTTCATGTGGAACGACCTGGCGGTGGGGGCGCTGGGCGCCGTGGTCCTGGTCGACGTCCGCCGGCCGCGGGCCAGCTTCGCGGCCATCGACTTCTTCGAGCGGCGGGGCATCCCGTTCGTGGTCGGCGTCAACGGCTTCCACGGGCGCCACCCGTACGCGCCCGAGGAGATCCGCGACGCCCTGGCGCTGCCCGAGGACACCCCTGTGCTGCTGTGCGACGCGCGGGAGCGCGAGTCGTCCCGTGACGTGCTGATCGCCCTGATCGACCGGCTGATCGCCTCGGCGGTCCGGGCGGGCGAGCACGGCTGAGGGTCTGCGCCGGCGTGGTGCGGTGTCCGGCCGTACCCGGCCTTGGTCTCCTGCCGCCGGGGTCCGCCCTTACGGAGTGGTGACGTGCCGGGCGCGGTCGTGCCGTCCGGTCGTGTCGCGGGCCTAGCGTGTGGGGCATGCGCGTACTGGTCACCGGCAGTGCCGGATTCATCGGGTCCCAGGTCGTCGAGGCGCTCGCGGCGCGCGGGCACGAGCCCGTGGTGTTCGACGTGCGGACGGACCCGGGCGGCGACGTGCGCGACCCCACGGCGGTCGCCCGCGCCCTGTCCGGCGTCGACGCCGTGTGCCACCAGGCGGCCATGGTCGGCCTGGGCAAGGGGTTCGCCGACGCGGCGGAGTACGTCTCCCGCAACGACCTGGGCACCGCCGTGCTGCTCACCGCCATGGCGGACGCGGGTGTCCGACGCCTCGTCCTGGCCGGGTCGATGGTCGTCTACGGAGAAGGCCACTACGAGTGCGGGCGGCACGGGACCGTACGGCCGGGGCCGCGGGCCGTCGCCGACCTCGACGCGGGGCGCTTCGAGCCGATGTGCCCGGGGTGCGGGCAGGAGCTGACACCCGGGCTGGTCGGCGAGGACGCCCCGGTGGACCCGCGGAACGTGTACGCCACGACCAAGCTCGCGCAGGAGCATCTGGCGGCCGCCTGGGCGCGTTCGACCGGTGCGGCGGCGGTGTCGCTGCGCTACCACAACGTGTACGGGCCGGGGATGCCCCGGGACACCCCTTACGCGGGCGTCGCCTCCTTCTTCCGGTCCGCGCTGGCCCGGGGCGAGGCCCCGCGTGTCTTCGAGGACGGCCGCCAGCGGCGGGACTTCGTGCACGTACGGGACGTGGCGGCGGCCAATGTGGCCGCGCTGGAGGCGGATTCGGCCGCCGGTGCGCTGACCGCGTACAACACGGGCAGCGGGGAGCCGCACACCGTCGGCGAGATGGCACGGGCGCTGGCCGCCGCGCACGGCGGTCCCGAACTCGTCGTCACCGGGGAGTACCGGCTGGGCGACGTACGGCACATCACGGCGGACTCGTCGCGGCTGCGGGCCGAGCTGGGCTGGAAGCCCGAGGTCGGATTCGAGGCCGGGATGCGCGAGTTCGCGCGGGCGGAACTGCGCGGCGGGGAACCGGGCGGGCGGTGACCGTCGCCCCGGGCGTCACCGCTCGGCCGCGGGCAGCGTCACCTCGAACCGGCAGCCGCCGGGGATGTTGCGCACGGCGGCCCGGCCGTGGTGGGCCTCGACGATCCCGCGGACGATGGCGAGGCCCAGGCCCGCCCCGGCAGGCGGCGTGCGCGCGTGCGTTCCGCGCCAGCCGGTGTCGAAGACCCGCGGCAGGTCCTCGTCCGGAATGCCGCCGCAGCCGTCGGACACCGACACCACGACACCGTCGGCGCGGCGTTCGGCGGCCACCGCGACCGTCCCGTCGGCCGGTGTCCGCCGGATCGCGTTGACCAGCAGGTTGCCCAGCACCCGGCTCATCTCCTTGCCGTCCACCTCGACCGGAACGGGTTCGACGCGGTCGCCGACGAGCCGCACCCCGAGTTCGCGGGCGAGCGGGTCGGCTCCCGCGAGGGCGTCGCCCACGAGGTCGTACAGGGACATCCGGGACGGGGACAGGGCCAGGGTGCCGGCGTGGATGCGGGAGAGTTCGAACAGGTCGCCGACCATGTCGTTGAGGCGCTCCACCTCGGCGCGGATCTGCTTCAGGTAGCGGTCCGGGTCGGCGGCCACGCCGTCCTCCAGGGCCTCCGCCATGGCCCGCAGTCCGGCCAGGGGAGTGCGCAGGTCGTGCGAGATCCAGGCGACCAGGTCGCGGCGGGAGGACTCCAGAGCGCGCTCACGGTCGCGGGACTCGGCGAGCCGGGCGCTGGTGGCCGCCAGTTCCCGGCTCAGGGCGGCGAGTTCGGCGGTCGCCGGGGCGTCGGGGGCGGAGAAGTCACCGTCGTCGCCGAAGGAGCGGGCGGCGAGCTGGAGTTCGCGGCTGCGGGCGACGACCCAGCGGCCGAGCAGCAGCGCGGTGGCGAGGGAGACGACGGCCGCCATCGCGACGACCGTGGTCACCACGCTCAGGTCGTGCGCCGACAGGAACATCGCCTCCGCCACGGCCAGGGTGCCGGCGAGCATCGCGAGCACCGCCACGGCCGCCACCACGGTGAGCGACATGGTGAGCGACCGCTTCCGGGTCAGCCGCAGCACGAAGGCCCCGACGAGCCCGGACGCGGCGGCGCCGAGGAACGCGTACAGGACGATGAGGAGGTCGTCGCGCACGGTCAGCTCCCTTCCTGCCCGGTGGCGTCGAAGCGGTAGCCGACGCCCCACACCGTCCGGATGAGGCGGGGCCGGGCCGGATCGTCCTCGACCTTGCCGCGCAACCGGCGGACGTGAACCGTGACCGTGGACAGGTCGCCGAAGTCCCAGCCCCAGACCTCGCGCATGAGGTCCTCGCGGCTGAAGGCCCGGCCGGGGTGACTCAGGAAGAAGGCGAGCAGGTCGAACTCGCGCAGGGTGAGGGCGAGTTCGGCGCCGTTCTTGGTCGCACGGCGGGAGCCGGGGTCGACCCGGAGGCCGGCCGCGCCCGACGGGCTCAGGCCGGCGCCGGGCCGTGTGCGGCGCAGCACCGACTCCACCCTGAGGACCAGTTCCCGGGGGCTGAACGGTTTGGTGACGTAGTCGTCCGCGCCGACCTCCAGGCCCAGGATGCGGTCGTCCTCGTCGCCGCGCGCGGTGAGCATGATCACCGGCACCGGGCCGTGTCCGCGCATCCGGCGGCACACCTCGAGGCCGTCCATCCCGGGCAGCATCAGGTCCAGGACCACCAGGTCCGGCCAGTGTTCGCCGGCCCGGATCAGCGCCGACGGCCCGTCCGGGGCCCGGTCGACGACGTAGCCCGCGCGGTCCAGGTAGCCGGAGACCACCTCGGCGACGGTGGGGTCGTCCTCCACGACCAGGACGCGGGCATCCCCGCCGGGCCGCCGTCCGGCGGTCGTCGGCTCCTCGGATTCGTACGACTGCTGCATGCGTCCAGCCTCGCACCGCGCCCGTGCCCGTGTGGCCCTCGGGGGCAGTCCGGGCCCCGGACGTCCCTGTTTCGTAAGGAGCCGATGACCGATATATCCCGTTCGCGTTCGTAGGGTGAAAGCCGTGACGACCTCTCCCCCATCCCTGGACGTCGACGTTGTCCTGCCCTGCCTGGACGAGGCCGAGGCCCTCCCCTGGGTCCTCGCCCGCGTCCCGCGCGGCTGGCGCGCGCTCGTCGTGGACAACGGCTCCACCGACGGCTCGGCGGACATCGCCCGTGCAATGGGCGCGACCGTGGTGCACGAGCCGCGCCGCGGGTTCGGCGCCGCCTGCCACGCGGGCCTGGCCGCCGCCACCGCGGACATCGTCTGCTTCTGCGATTGCGACGCCTCGCTCGACCCCTCGCTGCTGGCCCCGTTCGTCGGCGAGGTACGCGCCGGCGAGGCCGACCTGGTGCTCGGCCGACGTCGGCCGCAGAACCGGGGCGCCTGGCCGCCGCACGCCCGCGTCGGCAACTTCGCGCTCGCCCGGATACTGCGCCGCCGCACCGGACTGCGGCTGCACGACCTCGGCCCGCTGCGCGCCGCCCGCCGCGAGGCACTGCTCGCCCTCGGCCTGACCGACCGGCGCAGCGGCTACCCGCTCCAGATGGTCGTGCGCGCCGCCGACGCGGGCTGGCGCATCGCGGAACACGACGTGCCGTATCTGCCGCGGGCCGGCGCCTCCAAGGTGACGGGCACCTGGCGCGGCACCTGGCAGACGGTACGGGACATGCGCCGCGTCCTGGCCGAAGCACCAGTCCCGGAGGGAATCCGCCGGTGACCACGCTGCTCGTCATCGCCAAGGAGCCGCGACCGGGCCGGGTCAAGACCCGGCTCACGCCCCCGTTCACCCCCCGGCAGGCGGCGTCGCTCGCCGAGGCGGCCCTCACCGACACCCTGCACACCGTGGCGGCGACCCCCGCCGCCCGGCGCGTCCTCGTCCTCGACGGCACGCCGGGGCCCTGGCTGCCGCCCGGCTTCGACGTCGTACCGCAGTGCGCGGGCGGGCTGGACGAACGACTGGCGGACGCCTTCGCCCGGTGCGCGGGCCCGGCCCTGCTCATCGGCATGGACACACCGCAGGTGACCCCGGATCTGCTCACCGTGGACTTCGCCGGCTGCGACGCGTACTTCGGTCCCGCCGAGGACGGCGGGTTCTGGGCCCTGGGGCTGGCCGAGCCCGACCCCGCACTGCTGCGGGGCGTGCCCATGTCGACGCCGGTGACCGGTGCCGTCCAGCGGGAGCGGCTCGTCGCCGCGGGGCTGCGGGTGTGCGACCTGCCCCGGCTGCGCGACGTCGACACCGCCGCCGACGCGGAGGCCGTCGCCGCCGCGGCTCCGCACGGCCGGTTCGCGGTCCGGCTCGCCCGGCTGAGGGCGGTCACGGGCCGATGAGCACAGCACACGAGATCGCCTCGCCCGACGTCACGGCGCCCGGCATCGCGCGCCCGTGGGCCGACGCCTACTCCGAAGCCGTACGCACCGGCCGGGGCCCCCTCTTCCTGCGACGCGCCGACGGCTGGCTGCTGCCGTTGGAGGTGGAGCGCTGGTGCGCCGAGGCCGACGCGGTCGACCTGGAGGTGCTGGCCCGGTGCGAGGGCCCGGTCCTCGACGTCGGATGCGGGCCCGGGCGGCTGGTGGCGGCACTCGCCGCACGGGGCCGGCGCGCCCTGGGCATCGACGTCAGCGAGGCCGCGGTCGCCCACACCGTGCGCCTCGGCGGCCGGGCGCTGTGCCGTTCCGTCTTCGACCCGCTGCCCGACGAGGGCCGCTGGGGCACGGCCCTGCTCATGGACGGCAACGTCGGCATCGGCGGAGAGCCCCGGACGTTGCTCGCCCGCCTCGGCCAACTCCTCGCGCCGGGCGGTCTGCTGATCGCCGAGACGGTTCCCGCGGACATAGACGAGCGGGTCAGTGTCCAGGTCGTCCGCCTCGGCGGCAGGGGCCCGGCCGACAGCCCGTTCCCCTGGGCGCGGCTCGGCACGCCCGCCCTCCTCCGGCAGGCAAAGGACGCGGGCTGGCGTGCCACCGCTCAGTGGACCTCGGGCGACCGGTCCTTCGTCGCCCTGCTCAGCCGCAGCACCAGCAGCAGGGCCGAACCGCCGAACAGTACGGCGGTGATCAGCAGCCAGCGGGCCAGGAAGCCGTCCGTCGACAGCCCGGCCGCCAACCGGTAGCGGCTGTCCATCCGACCGCTGATCAGCGGGAACCACACCAGGAGCAGCAGCAGGGACAGGGCCGCCGGGACCCGGACGTACATCGCCCGCTCCCGGCGGCCGGTCCCGGCCAGCCCGCGGACGACGGCCCGGTCGGCCGACGCGTACAGCGGCAGCAGCACCAGGTCGTGCAGCAGGGCCGCACCGGCGAACCACAGCACCACGCCGAGCCAGTCACCCGCCAGCAGCCGCACCCCGGCGTATCCGGCGAGCGCGAACGAACAGCCGAGCAGCAGCAGTTGCAGCGGGCTGCCGAGGGCGACAGCGATGGGGATCCGGCGTGTCATCACAGGTCTCCGAAGGTCATCCGGGCCACCCACTTGGTGTTGAGGACACCGGGCGCCGCGGGGACGATGACCCGCGCCGGGTAGCCGTGGTCGGGGGTCAGGTCCTCGCCGTTGGCGTACAGGGCGAGCAGCGAGCGCGGGTCCGCCACCTGGTTGGCGCGCAGGGCGGCCTTGCGGAAGGCGCCGTGGCGCTGGAGGGACTCGACGAACACGTCCGGTGGGTCGCCGTCGTATCCGACGAGGGCCGCGAGGTCTCGCAGCCGCACCCCGCGCCACCACTGGTCGGAGGTCGACCAGCCCTCCACGCAGGCGATGGGCAGCGCGGAGCTGTGCAGGGGCAGCCGGGCGAGCTCGGCGCGGCCCAGCCGCACGGTCCCCGTGCGCCCGGTGACCACCAGGCGCCAGGCGTCGTCGCTCGTGTCCGCCGCGGTGATCCCCGCGTACGCGGCCGTCTTGTTGATCTGGAAGCCGCCGGGACCGCTGCCGGGGTCGGCCCAGCCGTGGGGCGCGAGGAGGGCGGTCGCACGCAGGGGCTGGTCGAAGTTGCGGCCGGCGCTGGTCGCGAACACGATCAGGGATCCGCCGCCGACGAACCAGAGCGCCCCGCGCCGGGAGACGGTGGGCGGATCGGGCCGCGGTGCCACCAGTTCGCCCTCCTCGCGCATCCCGCGCAGGTTCCGTACGGCCGCGGGCAGCTTGAGCACGGTGTGCGCGACGAACGCGGCGAAGAACACCCAGGCGCCGTAGAAGTGCAGGGGGTAGAAGGAGCCGGGGAAGACGTAGTCCAGCTGGATGTTGAGGACGCCCGTGACGAACTCGAACAACGCGCCGCCGACCAGCAGCAGCAAGGAGATCCGCTCCAGGGCGTGGGCGAGGGAACGGGCCGGTGGCAGGGTGAACAGCTTCGGCACGACCGACCACAGCTTGGCCAGCAGGACGGGGATCAGGGTGAGCCCGAGGGTGACGTGGACGCCCTGGGTGAACCGGTAGAGCCAGTGCGGGTTCGTCGGCCAGGAGAACAGGTAGAAGCCGAGGATTCCCTTGTCCGGGGTCGTGTCGTTCACCGGCGACAGGTCCGGGTTGTAGGCGGCGTACGAGATCAGCCCGGTCACGAACAGCACGGTGATGCCGGCCAGCAGGACGACGCCGAGCACGGAGGTGAACCAGGGGCCGCGCACGGAGCTGCGCCAGAAGCCGGGCGAGGTGGGGAGCCGTTGGTCGCGCATGCCCCGACCGTAGGCCGGGACCACCCCCGAAATGGGTCCGCGACCCATGACGAAACGCTGACTTCCGGCCCACGCGCCACCGTCCCGGCCGCCTTTCGGCCTAGCGTTCCGCTGTGACCCGCTCCTTGCTCCGCGACCTCTGCGCCGTCGCGGCCGCCGCCCTGCTCGTCCTGACGGCCGTACTGGTGGGCCGCCACATCCAGGACGCCCATCGCACGCTGTTCGTCCACTGGCCGCCGCTGTTCGCCGACTGGGACCCCCACGTGGGGCCGGGCACCCCGGCCGCCCTGGTGGCGGCTGCGGCCGTGGTCGTGTACGGACCGGGACTCGCCCGGCGCCTGCCGTGGCGGGGGCTGCTCGCGGCGGCCTGGGGGGCGTCCCTCGCCTGGACGTGGTCGCTGGCGCTGGTCGACGGCTGGCACCGGGGCGTCGCGACCCGGCTCACCACGACGAACGAGTATCTCCGGGTCGTCGACCGCTTCCACGACATCCCGGGCACCCTGCGCGACTTCACCCACCACATCCTGGCGCAGTCCCCCGCCCCCTGGCCCGCCCACATCGCGGGCCACCCTCCGGGCGCGACGCTGACCTTCGTGTTCCTGGACCGCGCCGGTCTGCGCGGCGGTGGCTGGGCGGGTGCCTGGTGCATCACCGTCGGCAGCACGGCCTGTGCGGCCGTGCTGCTGACGGTGGGGCTGCTGGCGGGGCAGGGGCTCGCGCGGCGGGCCGCGCCGTTCCTGGTGCTGGCACCGGCCGCGGTGTGGGTCGGGGCGTCCGCCGACGGATACTTCGCGGCGGTGGCCGCGTGGTCCGTCGCGCTGCTCTCGATGGCGGTGGCGGGGCGGGCGGGGGCCGGACGGAGGGCCGCGGCCGCGTTCGGCGCGGGGCTGCTGTTCGGCCTGACCTGCTACCTGTCGTACGGCCTCACGCTCTTCGCGCTGATCGGCGCCGTGGTGGTGCTGCTGGGCCGGGTCCGGGCCCGTGACCTGCTGAGGGGACTGCCTTTCCTGTCGGCCGGTCTCGCCGTGGTCCCGCTCCTGTTCACCCTCGCCGGCTTCCACTGGTGGGAGGGCTACCGGCTGCTGGTCACGCGCTACTACCAAGGAGTCGGCGGCATCCGCCCCTACGGCTACTGGGTCTGGGCGAACCTGGCCTGCACCGTCGTGACCGTCGGATTCGCGACCGCGGCCGGCCTCGGCCGCGCCGGTGCCGCGCTCGTCCGCGACCGCGCCGTCCTCCTCCCCCCGCGGTCCCGGGAGACCGCCGACGGAGCCGCCGACGACGCCCGCCTCGCCCTGCTGGTGCTCAGCGCCCTGACGGCGCTGCTCGTCGCCGACCTGTCCGGCATGAGCAAGGCCGAGACGGAACGCATCTGGCTGCCGTTCGCCCTGTGGCTGCTGCCCGCCTGCGCGCTCCTCTCCCGGCCGCGGGCCTGGCTCGCCGCACAGGCCGTTCTCGCCCTGCTCGTCAACCACCTGTTGCTGACGGGCTGGTGAGGAGGCCGAGCCGTGGACCGACCAGGCGTCGGTCCACGGCGAGTGAACACTCCGGCCCCGCACGCCCTACGGAGTGGAGCAGGCGCCGCCCGCGCACGCCGTGAGCCAACGGTCGAAGTCGTCGTCGTAGCGGGTGCCGATGCCGGAGGCGTACACGTCGTATCCGCCCGCGTAGTCACCGGCCCGGAAGCGGGCGAGCATGCGCTGGATGTCCGCCGGGTGGTTCTCGAACATGTAGCGCGCCGCGAGATAGCCCCACGGATAGGTGCGGATCACGTCGCTGTTGGCGTAGGTGTTCTGGAACAGCGTGCTCAGCCGGTAGGTGTGCCGGCCCGCCTCGGCGACCGCCTGGTCGTCGGTGATGCCGCGGTAGCCGTAGGAGACGTACTCGGCCAGGCCCTCGATCCACCAGACGTCCGGCACCGACGTCTGCTGGGCGAAGTCGCCCTTCATGTCGTCACGGGCGTCGAGGAAGTGCGTGTACTCGTGATTGAGGTTCCATATCCGGGCCGGGAATCCGTCGTCGTAGTTCTTCTGGTACATGATCGAAAGCGGCTGGTTGGCGGGGTCGGCCGGGTCTCCTTCCAGGGTGATGCCGCCGTTGTCCGTGCTGACGCCGTAGATCGCCCCGGCGTAGGTCTGGTAGTCGGCGCGGCCGGCGAAGACGACGAGGTGGACGGTCGACACGTACTGGCCGGGTATGGGTCCGTCGCCCTTGACCAGGTCGTGGAAGTAGGCGTCCTGGCCGAGCACGCTGGCGCAGGCCGCATCGAGGTCGGCGGGGCTGAGCGCCTGGGCGCGGATGGTGTGCGTCGCGTCGCAGGTGTGGGTGATCGGCAGGGCGGCCCTGGTGAGTTGGCCGGGCAGGTCGCAGACGCCGTAGAACGAACAGTTGGGGCGGTCGTAGGAGTCCGCCTGCGTCGCCACCGCGACCCACAGTCCGGCCGTCGGTCCGGTGATCGCGGACGCGTCGAGCAGCTCTCTTGTCAGCGGCCTGGCCAGGGACTGGAGCGCCGGGTGCTCGACGTAACGGGCCACGTTCATACCGGCGTTGGAGTCCAGGTACGCGCGGTCGGTGCCGAGCAGGTCCAGGTGGTCGAGCGCGAACGAGTGGAGGGTGTCGACGATGCCCGGGTCGGCGGCGACCGCGTCGACGTAGGCCGGGTTCCAATTGCCGCGCCACAGCGGCGTGTAGACGTCATTGACGGCCGCGACCATGCTCGGGACGGGGTCGTAGGAGCTGTCGTAGTCGTCGAGCAGCCGCTGGTAGACGTCCAGATAGCGGGCCTGCTGGTCGGCGCTGTCGGTGAGGACGACGACCTCGGCCAGCACGTCGCCGTTGGCCGCGGTCACGTCCCCCGAGTGCCGGCGGGCGAAGAAGGCGTCCAGGCCGGACGTGGTCGCCGCGGTCAGGCGCGGGCCGTACGGGCCCACGTCGGACGGGTGGTTGAACTGCACGTAGTAGCCGGCGCGCAGGAAGAGGACGAGCTGCCACACACGGTCCGTGTTGTCGCCGCGATAGGTACGCGCGGCGCGGGTGAAGGCGTTGGCGACGGTGACCATCTGGGACTGGCGGAAGACAGCGTGCGCGGCTGGACCGGTCACCGCGAACAGGGTGTTGACGCAGTCCGTGGTCGAGGCCCTGACGAGGGCGACGAGCGCGGACCCGGTTCTGCTGCCGAAGTCGGCCGGCGTGCACGAGGCGGCCTTCGTCGTGGCGCGGGGCCGGACCGGGGCGGGCGTCGGTGACACGGGAGGCAGTTGGGCCGGGCTGAGTCGCCAGTCCTGTACGGCGGGACGGTCGGTGGCGCGGGTGGTCGAGCCGGTCGGTGGGGGCGGCGCCGGCGTCCGGGACGCGGTGACGGCGGTGGGGCCGGCCGGGGCCGGGGGTGCCGCGAGTGCCGGCGTCGACAGCAGGCCGGCGAGGGTGACGCAGACGGCGAGAGTGCCGGCCGTGCGTCCGGGCAGCGCGGAGCGGTAGCGCATCTGGGCTCCTCCACGGATGGATGCGCCTCTATGGGGGTGGCGAGGCGTGTGCAGCACTGTGCCAAGGACGCCCCGCCCCAACAATGGCGTGTGACATAGCACATGACACTGCCGGCCCATAACACCCGGCACCGGCTACGTTCCGGCGATGCTCCAGGTTCGCGCGGCCCATGTCCTCAAGTGCGGTGACTGCGCCACGAGTTCCTTGTGCGCGTCGACCGCCGACCGGAACAGCGTCTCCGCCAGCTCCTCGGCCACGGCGCCTCGCCGCCAGGCCAGCACGTAACGGCACCACAGCGGCGTACCGGCCAGCGGTTTGACCAGGACCTGCGGGATCGGCGTCAGGGTCGGCTGGACGAGGGACACGCCGAGCCCATCGGCGATCATGCTCTGCAACTGCAGCCGGTCACCGAGGAACTCGTGCACGGCCACGGGCGTGAAACCGGCGGCCTCGCAGGCCGCGTAGAAGACTCCCGGCCATCCCGCGCCGTCGTCCGGCGTCAGGAACCACGCGTCCTCGGCCAGGTCGGCGAGCGAGACCTGGGCCCGGTGGCGGAGCCGGTGGCCGGACGGAAGGGCGACGAACGTGGGCTCGGTGACGATCCCGCGGTGCGTCACCGCGGCGGAATGCGTCAGCTCCATTCCGGGGTAGTCGGCGGCGATGGCCGCGTCCACCGCGCCCTCCTCCAGGAGCTCGACGATCCGCGAGGAGGCGTACACGCTGTTCACCGAGAGGTCGACGTCCGGCAGCCGGGCCCGGAACCGGGACACCGCTCCCGGCAGGACCGGCGAATTGGTCGCCGCCACCCGCAGGGTCTGCCGTGCCCCCGCGGCACCGGCGGCAGGGCGGCGGCCGATCGCGTCGGCACGGGCGAGGACGTCGCGCGCCTGGGCGACCACCTCGACGCCGTACGGTGTCAGCCGCACCCCGGTCGTCCCGCGTACGAACAGCGGCTCGCCGAAGAAGCGCTCGATCCGCCGGAGCTGGGTGCTGACGGCCGGCTGCGAGTACCCCAGGTCCGCGGCGGCCCGGCCCACGGTCCCCGCGTCGGCTATCGCACACAGCACGCGCAGATGCCGAAGCTCCAGCTCCATCCGCCACTCCTCCGTCCACCGGCGGACAGGAAGCGTTCCATCGCGCCTTCGCCCCCACAAGATAACCGTCCGCCATCGTCTCCCGGCCGCCGGGGGCGACCCGTTTGAATGATGAAAACAGGGTGCCGCTAGCATATGAGCGCTGCCTAGCTCGAAAGAGATTCCTGTGACTGTCAACGACGACTCGTTCACCGACTGGAAGAACCGCGAAGAGATCGCGGAGTCCATGATCCCGATCATTGGAAAGCTGCACAGGGAGCGGGACGTCACGGTCCTGCTGCACAGCCGCTCCCTGGTGAACAAGTCGGTGGTCAGCCTCCTCAAGACCCACCGGTTCGCGCGGCAGATCGACGGCGAGGAGCTCACGGTCACCGAGACGCTGCCGTTCCTGCGGGCTCTCACCACGCTCGACCTCGGGCCGTCCCAGATAGACATCGGCATGCTCGCCGCGACGTACAAGGCCGACGACCGCGGCCTCACGGTGGAGGCGTTCACCGCCGAGGCCGTCGCCGGTGCCACGGGCGCCAACAAGATCGAGCGCGGCGACGGGCGTGACGTCGTCCTCTACGGCTTCGGCCGCATCGGCCGCCTCGTCGCCCGCCTGCTGATCGAGAAGTCCGGCTCCGGCAACGGTCTGCGGCTGCGCGCCATCGTCGTGCGCGGGGGTGGCGGGCGGGCCTCCGAGGACCTGGTGAAGCGCGCCTCGCTGCTGCGCCGCGACTCCATCCACGGCCAGTTCCAGGGCACGATCACCGTCGACGAGGCGAACAGCACGATCGTCGCCAACGGCAACGCGATCAAGGTGATCTACGCCAACGACCCGACCGAGGTCGACTACACGGCGTACGGCATCAAGAACGCCATCCTCATCGACAACACCGGCAAGTGGCGCGACCGCGAGGGCCTGTCGAACCACCTGCGCCCCGGGATCGACAAGGTCGTCCTGACGGCTCCCGGCAAGGGTGACGTGCCCAACATCGTGCACGGCGTCAACCACGACACGATCAAGCCGGACGAGCAGATCCTGTCCTGCGCCTCCTGCACCACCAACGCGATCGTCCCGCCGCTGAAGGCGATGGACGACGAGTTCGGCGTGCTGCGCGGCCACGTGGAGACCGTCCACTCGTTCACCAACGACCAGAACCTGCTGGACAACTACCACAAGGCCGACCGCCGCGGCCGCTCGGCGCCGCTCAACATGGTCATCACCGAGACCGGCGCCGCCTCCGCCGTGGCCAAGGCGCTGCCCGACCTCAAGGCGAAGATCACCGGCAGCTCGATCCGCGTCCCGGTGCCGGACGTCTCGATCGCCATCCTCAACCTGCAGCTCGCGGGCGAGACCACCCGCGAGGAGGTCCTCGACTACCTCCGCGAGGTGTCGCTGACCTCGCCGCTCAAGCGCCAGATCGACTTCACCACCGCCCCCGACGCGGTCTCCAGCGACTTCATCGGCTCGCGCCACGCCTCGATCATCGACGCCGGCGCGACGAAGGTGGAGGGCGACAACGCGATCCTCTACCTCTGGTACGACAACGAGTTCGGCTACTCCTGCCAGGTCGTCCGCGTCGTCCAGCACGTCTCCGGGGTGGAGTACCCGACGTACCCGTCGCCGGCGGTCTGAACAAGACCGGCCTTGAGGACCGGCTTCGCCCGCCGCGGCTCACCACGCGAGGAGAACGGCAGGCCGTGACGTAGTACGGCCCCGCACCGGTCGGGCGGGGCCGTCGTCATGCGATGGGCTCAGGCGCCCGGAAGGACTTCGGCGTCCGGCGCGAGTTGGAGCCCGGCGCGGCGGAGGAACTCGTCCAGCTCGATCGTGCCGCGCAGCGGATCGTCCGGGTCCCCGAATTCGGCGACGCACCCCTCTGTGCCGTCCCAGGTGTCCGGGTCGGGGCTGTCGTAGATCTTCGTGGACGACGGGCTCCGTCACGCCGACTCCTCGCCCGGGCGCGCCGGGTCCGCGCTCAGGTCCCGGCCGGTGCGGCCAATGGCGCCCCAGCTGCGGCGGACGCGCAGAGACCATAAATCAGGTGACCGCCCAGGGCGCCCGTACTACGGTGGTCGTCGTTCAGGTGCGCAGGTTGCGGCTACTTCTCCTGTCAAGAGGGTGACGCGGGTTCGAATCCCGCCGCCGGCCAAGGCCGGTGTCGTCCAGTGGCCGAGGATGCCAACGTTGCCGCCGCCGACTCCGATCTCTGAACACACAGGCACGAGCCGCCCGCCACGGGGGATCCAGGCGGGCGGCTTCGTCATGCTCACCCTCGAGCCTTCTTCCACACCCCCGCGGCCGCCCACCCCAGCAGTGCACTGATCACCAGATCGCCGACGACCGACGGGGTGTCCGCCCCCTTCGAGGCGCTCACCAGGCCTCCGAGGCAGAGGCACCACAGAAACAGGGAGAAGAATCTCCACACGACGTACATTGCGCCCCCCAAGGCGTTTCACAGTGAGGGCGACAGGCTAGATCGTTCGTTCTACCGGCAGTATCCCGGGGTGCGTCGGCCGCCGGCGGTTACGGCGTGCCGGCCGGAGTCCCGGCCGTCCGGTGGAGGTGGGCGTCGATCAGGGCGAAGGTGGCGTCCGGCTGTTCGAGGTGGGGGAGGTGGCCGGCCTTGGGGACGACTTCGAGCCGGCCGTCGGCGAAGGCCGCCGCGTAGGCGGCTCCGTAGGCGGGCGTGACGATGCGATCGCTCTCCCCCCACACCAGCAGGGCGGGCTGCCGGACGCGCTCCAGGCGGCGCAGCAGCTTGGGGTCGTGCATGTAGGGGTCCTCGGAGAGGATGCGCATGGTGGCCATGTTGCCCTGGCGGCGGGCGAGTTCATGGGCGGGGAGGTCGGCCGGGTCCTGGTAGTGGCGGTCCGGGTCGTGCCAGGAGTGCTCGGCGGCGCCTCGGGCGTCAAGGGCGAAGAAGTCGGTGATGGGCTCGGTCTCGACGTGCACGCCGACGGCGTTGACCAGGACGAGGCCGGTGATGATTCCCGCCGTGTCGCGCACGGCCATCTCGGCCGCGATCCAGCCGCCGAGCGAGGAGCCGACCACCAGGACGTCACGCAGTCGACGGTCCTGCAGATGGTGCAGGTAGGCGAAGGCGAGGTCGTCGACGCCGGTGCACCAGACGGGCCGGGGGGTGCCGTCCCAGCCGGGGTGGACGGGCGCGATGACGTGCGCGGTCCGCGAGAGGTGTGCGGCGAGGCCGGCGACGGTGGTCGGGCCTCCGCCGCCGTGCAGGACGAGGACCGGCCTGCCGGTGCCGTCTTCGGTGAAGGTCAGCGGGAAGTCGGCGTACACGTGTGACGTCTTGTTCATGGGCATGGCCCACACAGTAACTAAACTTCCTTATATAAGCTAGCTTAGTTTTCGGTTACACTTGGCTCATGCACGATGACCTGCAAGTTCTCGGCAGGGCCGTGAAACAGGCCCAGTACCGACAGCACCGGGCCCTCGACAGCGCCCTCACGGCCGCCGGAACCACCCTCGCCCAGTGGGACGCGCTGCGCGCGATCGGCCGCACACCCGGAGCATCTGCTCGGGAGCTGGCCGGCGCCACCTTCCAGAGCGAGCAGGCGTTCGGCACGCTCGTCGGCCGGCTGACCGCTCAGGGCCTCGTCGAGCGCCGGCCCGGCCACGGCAGGCGCATCCAGCACCACCTCACCCCCGCGGGCGAGCAGCTCCTGGCCGCCGGGCACGAGGTCGCCGACACCGTGCTCGCCGCCTGTTTCTCCCCCTTGTCCGGGGAGGACCGCGCGACCCTGCTCGGTCTGCTCCGGCGACTCGGCGGAGCAGGAGAAGCAGGAGAAGACGGAGCAGGAGAAGACGGACACGGGTAGCCGGGGAGACACCACGGTCGGCACAACACGTCGTCCCCGGCGCCGCACCACCGGCGCCGGGGACTCCCATGTGTCGCCGCCCTACGAACTGCGTCGCGCAGCAGACGCTAGACGGGCTCTGACGATCCGGTACGTGGGCTGACGCACAACGCCCAGATGACGAAGCCCGAAAAGGCGACCATCACGATCGACCAGACCGGGTAGTACGGCATGGAGAGGAAGTTGGAGATGATGAGGAGCGCGGCGATGGCCACGCCGGCGACGCGGGCCCACGTCGCGGTCGCGAACAGGCCGAGACTGACGATCACGGCGAGCGCGCCCAGTACCAGGTGGGCCCAGCCCCATCCGGTGAGGTCGAACCTGAAGACGTAGTTCCGCGTTGTGAGGAACACGTCGTCCTGGGCGATCCCCATGATGCCGCGGAAGACGTCGAGTACCCCGGCGATCATCAGCATGACGGCCGCGAACGCCGTCAGGCCGACGGCCCATTGCTGCTTGGTCGTACGCGCTTGCGTAGTGCTGCGTGGAGCGGTCATGCCCGTGCCTCGATTCCCTCTCGTTGATGTGCTCAGCGACCGGAGGCGGTGGTAGTGGCGCCACCCCGGCGCTCGGCCGGGCCGTAGTCGCTCAGGACCAGCGCCTTCGCCCTGGTGAATTCCTCGTCCGTGATGTCGCCGCGGGCGCGCATGTCGGACAGCCTGGCCAGCTCGTCGACACCGCTGGGCCGGCCCTCGCCGCCCCCGGCCGTCTCACGGATGTAGGAGTCGAAGGCCTGCTGCTGTGCGCGCGCCTGTGCCATTTCGCGGTCTCCCATGGACCTGCCGCGGGCGATCACGTAGACGAACACGCCCAGGAAGGGCACCAGGACGACGAGCAGAAGCCATCCGGTCTTGCCCCAGCCGCTCAGGGTGTCGTCACGGAAGACGTCGACGACGATCCGGAACAGCAGGATGAACCACAGGATCCACAGGAAGAACCACAGCATCGTCCAGAAGGCACTCAGCAGTGGGTAGTCGTACGCGAGGTACATCTGCGGGCTCATCTGACTCCTCCGTTCCGGGCGCTCGCCCGGCAGCGGTTTCTGCCGTTCTCAGCGTGCCCACGGCAAGGACCGGGGGCTTCACCCGAAGAGGGTGAACGTGTGCGCCGCGGTCTGCTCGCCGGCTCGGTGTGAGGTCCTCGCCCCGTGGAGGCCGCCCCGTCGGGAGTGTGTCCCGGTCCGGGACCCGGCTCCGGGCCGCGCGACTCGGTCATGGCTCCTCCTCACGCGATCGGGCGGGTCGCCCCCGGACCGCCGACGGGGCGGTGTGTGAGGGCCTCACCGGGCCAGAGTGCCGCCTGCCGTCGCCCGCCGGGTCACCCTCGGCGGGTGATCCCGCCGCACCGCTGCGACGATGAGGGAGGGTGAAGAGGCCGCCGGTTTCCGGCCGACCGGGACGAGGAGGTCCGTCGCGATGGAACACGGAGACCGGGGATGAGCGGCCTGGTGCCCGGCCGGAGGCGGGCGTCGCTGATGGCGGCGGTGCGTACCTGTCTGATCACGGTCGCACTCGTCACGGCCTACTACCTGCTTCCGCTGCGCGAACGCGGCACGACCGCCACCTCGGCGCTGCTGCTGGCCGGGGTACTGGCGGTGGCCGTGGTCTTCTCGTGGGAGGCCTGGGCCATCCTGAGCTCGCCCCACCCGCGGCTCAAGGCCGTCGAGGCCCTGGTCGTCACGCTGGCACTGTTTCTGGTGCTCTTCGCCGGCGCCTACTACGTACTGGACGGCACCAGTCCGGACTCCTTCACCGAGCCGCTGACCAAGACGGACGCCCTGTACTTCACGCTGTCCACGTTCACCACCGTCGGCTACGGCGACATCACCGCCGCCTCCCGGGTGGCGCGTGTGACGGTGATGCTCCAGATGACCTGCGGTCTCTTCCTCGCGGGAATCGCCGTGCGGATCCTGACGAGAGCGGTCGAAGTGGGGCTGCTGCGGCGGGACGCACCCCCGCCCGAGCCGGACACCGGGTCGGCGGACCGGGAGGAGCGGCCCTAGCCAGGGCCTGGGCGGATCATGCCGCGCGCACGGGGTCCGGCACGCCCTCCCCCAAGCGCCCGACCGCGCCCTACCGCACCCGAGCAGAGGTACCCCATGCCCCGCTCACCTGCGCCGATCGGATGCCGCTTCCGTCCTGCACCCCGATCCGCCGGACAGGCCCTGGCGGTCACGGCCGCCGGTCCAGCAGCCGGCGCATCTCCACCAGGCGCAGCCCCAGCGACCGACAGCGCGCCAGCAGCCCATAGATGTGGGCCTCGTCGACGACCGGGCCGAACAGGACCGTCTGACCGGCCATCGCCACATGGTCCAGCTCGGGGAAGGCCTTCATCAGCGTCTCCGACAGATGTCCTTCGACGCGGATCTCGTAGCGCATGAGCTGCTCTCCCGCAGGCTGTCCGGGGGGCAGGCGGACCGCGCCCCTGTCTGCGATCGTCCGCCTGGGGGCGGTCCGCTGCCTCACCCGGTTCAGGTGACCCGCCGCCGCCCGGGCCGGAACATGTCCGTCAGTGCTTCAGGGCGAGCTTGAACGAGATGATCAGCAGGCCGAGCAGCAGATTGACCGCCGCGGTGGCGGCCGACTCGGGCCAGGAGGCACCGGCCCGCCGGGCCGCGGCCACCGACCAGCCCACCTGCCCGGCCACGGCCACGGCGAGCGACAGCCAGATCGCGCCCGGCACGTCCAGGCCCAGCAGCCCGCTGACGGCCACGGCGGCGGCCGGCGGTACGGCGGCCTTGACGATGGGCCACTCGGCCCGGCACACGTGTAGGACGGTCCGGCGGTCCAGGGGTTTCCGTGCCAGGTGTTCCCCGAACAGCTCGGCCTGCACATGCGCGAGCCAGAACACCACACCGGTCAGCACGAGCAGCGCCACGAGTTCCACGCGCGGGAACGAGCCCAGGATGCCGGCGCCGGCCACCACGGAGGCCGCGAGCATGGATCCGTAGACGCCTCCGGTGTAGTCGGTGTGCGCCCGGGGCTGCGCGCCGGGCGTCCGCGCTGCGGTGTCTTCGGACGAGGCCATCATGGGTCTCCGGGGGTGGGATGCCGCCTCAGCGGGGCGAGACGAGCCGGACGGGCCGTCCCGTGCCATGCCGTACCGTGCCGCACGGTCACAGCAGTCGCAGTTCGCGCGCCCTGCGCACCGCGTCGCTGCGCCGGTTCACCGCGAGCTTTCGGTACACGCTCTTGAGGTGGGTCTTCACGGTGTTCACCGAGACGTACAGATCGGCCGCGATCTCCTCCGTGGACATCATCTGGGCCAGTCGTTGCAGCACGTCCCGCTCGCGCCCGCTCAGTTCCTCCACGACGAACGGGGCGGGTTCCGCCATGGCCTCGGCCGGCCCGTCGTGCCGTGGACCGTCGGGCGTGAGCCAGCCGCCGGCCAGGCCCTGGAGCGGCGCCGTGCACAGGAGCCGCCGTACGCGGGGTCCCGCTTCGAGGAACGGACGCCGCAGCCGCTCCCGCCGGGCCTCCATGAGTGCCTGCGCGACGAGCCTGCGGGCGGTGGCGGAGTCGCCGTCCTCGTCGGCGGCGTGGGCGCGTGCCAGCGCGGCCCGGACGGTCACCGCGGGACCGGCCCGGCCCTTGGTGCACAGGTGGTCGAGCATCTCGATCGCGGCCTCCCGGTGCCCCGTGGCGAGCTGGACACGGGCCACCTGCACGGCACAGGCCGGCTGGTCGTCGTAGGGCAGCTGATCCAGCACCTCCGCGGCACTGTCCGGCCGCCCCTCGGCCAGGCGGGCGGCGGACGTGATCAGGGCCGTGTGGCCCTCCGCCCACGGGGAGGGAACGTCGGCGAAGACGGCGGGGTCGGCCGCCGCCACGGCGGCCTGCGCGTCGCCCCGGGCCAGCAGCAGTCGTGCCGTCGCGATGGACCGGCCCGCCGCCGTCACGGGGTCCTGGACGTCGGGACTGGCGTCGGCCGCCTCGTCCAGGAAGGCCTGGGCCCGGACCAGTTCGTCACGGTCGACGGCCACGGCGGCCAGGACCAGCCGCCCGATGCCGCAGCCCGAGGGCTGGGGCAGGCCGACCCGGTCGGTCTCCGTCATCGCCGCCAGGGCCTTGCGCTCGGCCCGGCCGGGCCAGCCGTTGAGGTAGTCGATCAGCGCGAGGTGCCCCAGGGACTCCTCCCGCGGCAGCGCCGTGGCGGCTCCGGCGGGGCCGCCGACCACCGTGGTCAGGGCGGCGCGCGCGTCGTCGAAGCGGCCGGCCCACAGGCGTGCCGAGCCCAGGTGCGTCAGCAGCAGGGCGGTGAGCTCGGGGTGCTTTTCCAGGAGGTGCGCGGGAATCGCGTGCCGCAGTTCCTCCGCTGTCTCCACGGCCTTCTCGGCCTTGCGGGGAGAGCCCGTGAGCCGGGCCGCCAGGGCTTCCAGAAGCGCACAGCTCAGCCGGGCGGCCAGGTCGGACCCGTCCGTGGCGAGGTCTTCCTCGGCCCGGCGCAGATGGGCCAGGCCGCGGTCGAGGTCGTGCCGGGACAGGTCGCGAGCGGCACGGACCAGCTCCGCCGCGGGCCCGGTGGTCTCCGGTTCCATCCGTGAGAACAGTTCGGTCAGGTCGTCGCAGCGCAGGCCGGTGAAGAGCTGCCCGATCGCCAGGTCCTCGACGAGGGCGCCCGCGGTGAACTCCCAGTCGCCCGCGGCGGCGCCGTGGACCAGGGTCTCCGGGAGCGAGCCGGAGCCGCGCAGCCACTCGGCGGCCCGTCGGTGGAGTTCGGGTTCCAGACCGGGGGAACGCGCCCGCAGGTGGGCCCGGAGTATCTCGGCGAACAGCGGGTGGAGGCGGTACCAGGTGTGTCCGAGGTGCTCGACGAAGGCGTTCTGGCGGTGCAGTTCGGCCAGGTCGAGCGCCGCGCCCTGGCGGCCGGTGAGGGCCTCGGCCAAGTCCGGGCAGAAACGCTCCAGGACGCTGACGCGCAGCAGGAGGTCCTGGGTCCGGTCCGTCTGCTGTCTGAGCACCTCGGCGAGGAGAAAGTCGGCGACCGCGCTCCGGTCCGCCTCGAACTCCTTCAGGTACGCCTCGGGATCCGGGCTCTCCTGCGCGGCCAGGGCACACAGCCGCAGTCCGGCGGCCCATCCCCGGGTGCGGTCCACGAGGGCGCGCGCGGCCACCACGGGAAGGCTCAGACCGTGCCGCGCCAGCAGGGTGGCCGCCTCCTCGGGCGTGAAGGCCAGCTCGGCGTTGCGGATCTCGGTCATGGCGCCGGCCGCCCGGTAGCGGTGCAGCGGCAGCAGCGGTTCGGTGCGGGTGACGAGGACCAGGCGCATGCCCCGACCCGCGTGGTGCAGGACGAATTCCAGCTGGTCCGCGATCTCCGGGGCGGTCACGTGGTCGTACTCGTCGAGCACCACGATCACGGGCCGCTCCCGGCCGCTGAGCTCGGCGGCGAGCCGTGCCAGCAGCTTGTGGTCCACCAGGCTCGCGTCCGCCGGGCAGCCGACCTCGCCGGACACCGGGACGCCGGCGGCGCGCAGGGACTGCAGCAGGTACGCCCAGAACATCCCGGGGCCCTGGTCCCCGGCGTCGTTGGTGAGCCAGGCGACCGTCTGGTCGAGGCCCGCGGCCCAGTCGGCGACCAGCAGTGTCTTGCCCGCACCGGCCGCACCGTTGACCACCGTCAGCGGCGTCTGCAGTGCCTGGTCGAGATGGGTCGCCAGCCGCTCGCGCCGCAGGAAGGCGGCAGGCACCGTCGGAAGGGCGAACCGCGTCCGCAGAAACGGTTCTCCCAAGGGATCGACGGATGCGTCGTCCGTCGATCCCCCCTCGTTCTCATGGACCGGAGCCACCGCGCTCACCACCCCGTCCGCAGGTAATGGGCAGTGCTTCACCCCCTCATGATCCCAGCTTTCACCCGCATGCGCAGAACACACAGGCCGAGCGGTACGGCCGCCCGGCCCAATTGACCGGTGGCACTCGGGGGAGCAATGTGACGACAGGGGCGTACCAGCACTCGGGAGGCACCGTGACCACCTCAGCGCAGCCTCGCGTGTCGGGTCTGGAGATCCGGTCCATCGACTACGTCCCGCTGGACGAGCGGCACGGCAAGCTCTGGCACCTCGGGCCGCTGTGGTTCATGTCGAACGCGCAGATCGCCACGCTGGCCGTGGGGCTGATCGGCGTCACCGCGGGCGGCAATCTCGTCTGGTCGCTCATCGCGATCGTGGCGGGCACCGTCATCGGCACCTTCTTCATGGCCTTCCACTCGGCCCAGGGCCCGCAGCTGGGCCTGCCCCAGATGATCCAGTCGCGGCCCCAGTTCGGTTACGTCGGGGCGCTGCTGGTGTGGCTGTTCGCGTATGTGCAGTACGCGGGGTTCAACGTCTTCAACACCATCCTCGCCGGTGAGGCCATGCACGCCACGGTGCACGGAGGCGTCAAACCGTGGGTGGCCGTGGTCACGGCGGTCGCGCTGGTCGTCGCGCTGGTGGGCTACGACGTCATCCACCGCGCCGAGCGCGTCCTGACGTACATCTTCCTGGTCGTCTTCGGGATCTTCACCGTGGACGTCCTGGTCAACCTGCACTATCCGCCGGGCTCCTTCGACCTCGGCACCTTCCAGGCGACCCCGTTCCTGGCCCAGTTCGGTGTGGTCGCGGGCTACCAGATCAGCTGGGCCATCTATGTCTCGGACTACTCGCGTTACCTGCCGCCGGACGTGACGGTCCGCAAGACCTTCTACTGGACCTACTTCGGGTCGGCGCTCGGCGGCATCTGGCTGATGGTGCTCGGCGCGCTGCTCGCCGCGTGGGCGGGCAAGGGCTTCGACACGATCAGCTCGATCAACGCGGCGGGCGACAGGGTGTTCAGCGGATTCGGCGCGATCGTGCTGCTGTTCGCCGCCCTGGGACTCGTGTCGGTCACCGCGCTGAACATGTACGGCGGCTCGCTGACGCTCATCAGCGCCATCGACTCGTTCAAGCGGGTCCGGCCCACGCTGACCGTACGGCTGGTGACCCTCGGGCTGACCGCGGCGCTCTCCCTGGTCGGCGCGCTGGCCGCGACGTCCCACTTCCTTGAGAACTTCAACAACTTCCTGCTGCTGGTGCTCTATCTGTTCATCCCGTGGACCGCGGTGAACCTCATGGACTACTACGTAGTGCGCCGGGGCCACTATGCCGTCGCCGAGATCTTCAACCCGCACGGCATCTACGGGCGCTGGGGCTGGCACGGCATCATCGCGTACCTGGTGGGGTTCGCCGTGATGATCCCGTTCTTCTCCGTCGGCACCCTCTATGTCGGGCCCGCCGCCGAGGCGCTGGGCGGAGCCGACATCTCCCTGTTCATCGGGCTGCCGGTCTCCGCGGCGCTGTACTGGCTGCTGACCCGGTCGATCGACGTCGACGCCGAGCAGCGGCTGGCCGAGGCGGAGGCCACGGAGCTGGAACAGGCCGCGCACGAGCACCGCGAACCCTCGCCTTGACTTCGAGCGCACTCCAGGTCCTAACGTCCCGGACGGAACACCACGACGACCAACTGCGCAAGGAAGGGCCGGAACTGAGATGGAACAGCGCACCCTGCGAGACCTCCGGGTATCCGCCATCGGCCTCGGCTGCATGGGCATGTCCGCCTTCTACGGCTCGGCCGATCAGGACGAGGGCATCAAGACCATTCGACGCGCGCTCGAGCTGGGCATCGACTTCCTCGACACCGCGCAGATCTACGGGCCGCTCACCAACGAGACGCTCGTCGGCGAGGCGGTCAAGGGGCATCGCGACGAGTATGTGATCGCCACGAAGTTCAACTACCGGATGGACAACGCCGTTCCCGGCGACATGAGCACGATCGGACCGCAGGACGGCTCCGCCGAGCATGTACGCAGCTCGGTCCACGGCTCGCTCAAGCGGCTCGGAACCGACTACATCGACCTCTACTACCAGCACCGGGTCGACCCGAACGTGCCGATCGAGGAGACCGTCGGCGCGCTCGCGGAGCTGGTCGCGGAGGGCAAGATCCGCCACATCGGTCTGAGCGAGGCCGGGGCGGAGACCATCCGGCGCGCGAACGCCGTCCACCCGATCACCGCGGTACAGACCGAGTACTCGCTGTGGACGCGCGACCCGGAGGCCGAGGTCCTGCCGACGTGCCGGGAACTCGGGATCGGGTTCGTCCCCTACTCCCCGCTGGGCCGCGGTTTCCTCGCGGGCCGCTTCACCTCCCCCGACGAGCTCGACGAGTCGGACTTCCGCCGCACCGGCCCGCGCTTCACCGGCGACAACCTCGAAGCGAACCTCGCGCTCGCGGCCAAGGTGAAGGAGATCGCCGCGGAGAAGGACGTGACACCCGCGCAGCTGGCGATCGCCTGGGTGCTGGCACAGGGTGACGACCTGGTCCCGATCCCGGGCACCAAGCGGCGCACCTACCTGGAGCAGAACGCCGGCGCGGCCGACGTCGAACTGACCAAAGAGGACCTGGCCCGCATCGACGCCGAGCTGCCGCAGGCGGCCGGGGAGCGCTACAACGAGGCCGGGATGAAGACCCTGAACCTCTAGGCCCTGGCACGGCCGACCAGGGGCTGCGTGACATGGCCCGCATCGGCGACGAGCCGGTCGGCCGGTGCGCGCCCTGTCACGCAGCCCCTGGTTTCAGAACGCCGTGGCCTGCGACTCCAGATAGGCCTTCAGGAAGGCGAACTTGGCGTCGCTGTCCGCGGCGGGAACGGGCGCGAAGTGGTCGCCGAGCTCCATCGCCTGCGGTGTGTCCGTGGTGAGGGCGGGCCAGGCGCGCAGGGAGCCCCCGTTGGGGTCGCCGGTGGCCGCGAAGTTCGCCACGTAGGAGGCGGTGGTGTCGGCGAGGTCGTAGTCGTGTGCCGTCCACGGCCGGTCGGTGTTGTAGATGAAACCCAGGAGGTAATACACGTCGGAGCCGTGGAAGGCGCCCGTGGCGGCGGTGCCGATGACGGGGTTGGTGCCGTCGTGGCCGGGCGGGACGTGGGTCCAGTAGTACGTGTGGACCGGGCTGCTGTTGCCCGCCGTGTCCGTGAACTGGCTGCCCCACAGGAAGGTGGAGACGCGCTCCTCGTCGCGGGCGTAGGCGCTGTACTGTACGGCGGCCTCGGCGTCGGAGGTGGCCGGGTACAGGTCGAGGAAGGTGTCCGTCAGGCCGGTCGGGCCGAACTCGGCGGCGGCGTAGGCCCGGTACTCGTCCAGCGTCATGGTGAGGGTGGGCGACGCGCCGTTCTCGTCCTTGCAGTTGCCGGTGAGGACGGGCACGTCGGTCTCGGCGCGGGACTCCATGGCCGCGGTGTACGTGCTCGGCAGTACGTAACCGTCGAGGACGTTTCCGAAGTCGGTCGCGTCGGCGGGCGCGTCCGTGGCGTACGTCCTGGTGACGATCTCGTCCGCGGACAGCGCCCGCAGGTCGGCCAGGGAGGAGGCACCCAGGTAGGACGCGAAGCGGGTGCCGTTGGCCTCGGCCGCGGCCAGCTCGCGGTATCCGCCGGCCGCATGGCCGAGCGAGGGGTCCTTGGTGTACTGCACGCCCGACGACAGCAGCGCACGGTGATAGAGGCCCCGGGCGATCTGAGAGGTCATCAGGATGTTGACGACGGAGGCGCCGTGCGACCAGCCGGCCAGGGTCACCCGGTCCGGGTCGCCGCCGAACGCGGTGATGTTGCGCTGCACCCATTCCAGCGCGGCCACGGTGTCCAGGACACCCCAGTTGCCGGACGCGCCGTGACCGGACTCCGCGCTCAGTTCCGGGTGGGCGAGGTCACCGAGCGCGCCGACGCGGTAGTTGAAGCTCACGAAGACCACGCCCTTGTTGGCCAGCAGCGAGCCGTCGTAGATCTCCTGCCCGGACCACATCGCCGTGTCGTGGCCGCCGTAGACCCACACGAGGACCGGGCGGTGCTCCCGCGCGGAGGTGGCGGCGGTCCAGATGTTGAGGTTGAGGCAGTCCTCGCTCAGTTCGGGTACCTGGTCGTCCGCGATGCCCGTGACCGGCTGCGGGCAGGCGGGGCCCCAGCTGGTCGCCTTACGGGTGCCCTCCCAGGACGGCGCCGGCCGGGGCGGGCGCCAGCGGTTCTCGCCGGCGGTGGAGGCGGCGTACGGGATGCCCTTGTAGACGGTCACGCCTCTCAGCCCGCCGGTGGCGCCGGTCACCGAACCGGACTCCGTCGTCACCGGGTCGGCGGCGGCGCTCGCCGCGGCTCGGCTGTCGGCCGCCAGGGCGGGGGCGGAGTCCAGAGCGCCGAGCAACGCGGCGCCGGTGGCGACACCGGCGGCGCGGGCGAGGAAACCACGGCGGCCGAGTGCCGCGGCGCCGGGACGGTGGGGGACGTCTCGTAAGGTCAAGGGGGTTCCCTGTCGGTGGGGGGGACGGGCTGGCGAGTCGCCTCATGCTGGGCCGAACTCCTGTGCGCGGCAACCGAAACGGCCGGATTCACAGCTTCCGCGCGTGCCGCCGACGGCGGTGCGCAACGCGCCGTTCACAGGAGCATCACGCCCAGGTCCTTCCGCATGCGCGAGGCGGGGCTACCGTCGTCTGTTCGCCCGAACCGACACGAGTGAGGTTTCGATGTCCGCACGACACATCCTCGCCGGCCTGGCCCTGGTGCCGGTGTTCGCGTTCCCGGTGGCCGCCCGGGCGACGACGTCCGGCCCCGCCGGTCACCCTCCGGTGCCGGCCCACAAGGCCCGCTTCGATCTGCAGGCCCATCGGGGCGGCATCGGCATGACCACCGAGGAGTCCCCGGAGGGGTTCGGCAAGGCGATGCGCCTCGGGGTGTCCACGCTGGAACTGGACACCCAGATCACCAAGGACCTGAAAGTCGTCGTCAACCACGACCGGCAGGTCAGCGCGGTGAAGTGCCGTGACACGGCGCCGGTCACACCCGGCGACCCGATGTACCCGTACGTCGGGAAGTACATCAAGGACCTGACGCTGGCCCAGATCAGGACGATGGACTGCGGCTACCAGCAGTTGCCAGGATTCCCCGAGCAGGAGGTCGTCAAGGGGTTCCGGATGGCCGAGCTCAAGGACGTCCTGAACCTGGTGAAGAGCTATCACGCCCGGCAGGTCAAGCTGAACATCGAGACGAAGGTCGAGGCCGGCGCGCCCGAACAGACCGCGCCACGCGAGCTGTTCGTCCGTCGGGTGTACGAGGAGATCCACCGCTCGGGCATCGAGGACCAGGTGACCATCCAGTCCTTCGACTGGGGTGCGCTCAAGGTCATGCACCGGCTCGCGCCCGGATGGCCGCTGGTCGCGCTCACGAACTACGACTTCCTCCAGGTCGGCCGGCCCGGAGCCTCCCCCTGGCTCGGCGGGATCGACGCGGACGACTACGGCGGCGACTTCGTCAGGGCGGCCGCCACGATCCCCGGTGTCACGACCCTCTCCCCCAACTACGGCTTCCCGCAGAACGGCAAGGTCGGCGACCCGGGCTTCCGCTTCTACTCCGACGCCGCCATGGTCGCCGAGGCACACGCCCGGGGCCTCAAGGTCGTCCCCTGGACCTGTGACGACCCGGCCACCGTGGAGGCGCTGATGGACCTGGGCGTCGACGGCATCATCACCGACTACCCCGATCACGTACGGCAGATCATGGCCGACCGGGGCATGCGCCTGCCCAGGCCGTACTACCCGCACGCCCGACCGGGTCAGGGCATCCAGTAAAGCACTCCCTTTATTCGGGATTCCTTGATCCTTACTCGTCCCGCGCTTTTCCCGGTATAGAGTTTCCTCATGACAACGAGCATCCCGCCATCACGCGTCGCCCTGAAGAAAATTACCCCCACCGTATCCGGAGCAATGGGTGCCCTGCACGGTGCCGCCGTGACCGCGGCGCAGGAAGCCAAGGTGGAACCCGAACTGCTGGAGCTCGTGAGAATTCGGGCCTCGCAGATGAACGGGTGCGCGTTCTGCCTGGACATGCACACCAAGGACGCGCGCGCCGCGGGCGAGACCGAGCAGCGGATCTACGCGCTCAACGCCTGGCGTGAGACCCCCTTCTTCTCCGAACGCGAGCGTGCCGCACTGGCATTGACCGAGGCAGTGACCCTGGTGCACGACGGCCATGTGCCGGACGCGGTCTACGCGGAGGCCGCCGAGGTCTTCGACGAGGCACAGGTCGCCGCGCTCATCTGGGCGGCCACGGTCATCAACGCGTACAACCGGATCGCCATTGCGACCCGTATGGTTCCGGGCGCCTATCAGCCCGCCCAGAAGTAAAGAAGAAATCCGCGCACACTCAATCGCGCCGGGCCACGGAAATTCGGGCCCGGCGCGATGTCGTCGGCTCATTCACCGCTTATCGGGAAGCGGCTCCATCATTTCCTCCAGCCACCTTCTCCATTCCGGCGCGCGTGCCGCGGGCCCGGCTGTCATCGACTGTCCCGTCCAGGCGGTGACGGGCCGAATTCCGTGCAGCGCATTTACCACCCACACTTCACGGCCGTCCAGTTCCGCCAGGGTCCGTTCGCGGTGGGCGACGCGGATGCCCGACTGCCGGGCGCGCTCCTGGACGAGCCCGACGGTGACGCCGGGCAGGACGGGCAACTGCGGTGGCGGCAGACACAGAACGTCGTCCTCCCACCACACCAGACTCGCGGTCGCGGACTCCAGCACCAGCCCGGTGGGGGCGACCAGCACGGCCTCGTCCGCCCCGTGCGCGACGGCCCGGGTGCGCAGGCGGGCCAGGGCGGCGAGGTCCGGTCCCTTGCGCCGGGGGATCGTCCGGGGATCGATCTGACCGGTCGCCCAGACCCGCACCTCCGTGCCGAGCGGCGGGGCGTGCCGCAGGAGCAACCTCAACTCATGTGACTCCGAGGCGAGTTCGACCCGGGGAAACCATTCGCCGGAGCGGGGCAGCGCCGCGGTCACGTCCTGCCAGAACTCGATGAGCCGGCGCAGGGGCGGTCCGTCGCAGTCCCCGCAGGACCGCAGGAAGCGTTCGCGGTGGCGTGCGTACCCGCGCATGCGCCCGTCGCGCAGCAGCCAGGAGTCGGCGACCAGCAGTCGTCCGTCGGACGTCGGCGCGGGCGTGAGTCCGCTGCCCGGGTCCCAGGTCGACAAGGACTCGGCGAGGGTCGGTTGTGTCATCCGTGCGCCTTCCTCAGTACTTCCGGCCGGCGACGGCCGGTGCGCCGCCTCGGGGTCCGTAGGGAGCGTGCTCCAGCCATGAGCCGCACCATGGGAGTACGGGCGCGAGGGCCGCGGCGGCGCGCTGTTTCACCCGTACGATCCGGCGTGCGGGCCGCAGATGCTCCAGCGCGGTACCGGCGGCGGCGCTGTTGAACAGTCCGGCCGCCCGGCGGACCTCGGCGAACTCCTCGACGGCGGCGACGGTTCCGGCGGCAGCGGCCGCGGCGGCCGCCGCGGCGTCCGCGATGCCGCTGTTCATGCCCCGCGCCCCGAACGGCGGGAACAGATGCGCCGCCTCACCGACGAGCAGCACCCGTCGGTGCGGGTCGGTGAAGGAGGCCGCCACCTTGCGCAGGAACCGGTACGTGGACACCCACAGGATCCGGTCCTCGTACCCCTCCCCCACGACCGCGGGCAGCCACCGCCGTACGGCCTCCTCGGTGCCGTAGGCCTCGTGCGGGTCGTCGTCGTGGCACTGGAGGTCGAGCTGGAAGCCTCCGGTGAAGGGCACCCGCATGACGCTGCGGCCTCCGGTGCCGGGGTGCTCGTAGTGGAAGACCCGTTCCAGCGGGAGTTCGGCCCCCGGGATGTCGGCGATGTCCACGACGACGTGGAAGCCGTTCCCGTGGCTCCCCTCCAGCGGGATGCCCAGCTCGCGCCGGACGGTGGAGCGGGCCCCGTCGGCGGCGACCACGTGCGTCCCGGTCCAGGTGCGGCCGTCCTCGGCGGTCAGCACGACGCCGGTCGGCATGACCCGTACGCCCGCCACCCGGGCACCCCACTCGAACTCGACCCCCGCCTCCTTGCAGGCGTCGAGCAGGAACCGCTCAGTGTCCACCTGGCGCAGGCTGGTGAAGGGCGGGCGGCCGGTGGGGGCCGGGAAGGTGCGGGAGTACACCTCGCGGCCCCGGTACAGGGTGCGCCTGGTGTGCCAGGTCCGGCCGTAGGAGGTGATCTCGGCGGCCAGTCCCGGGCGCATGCCGTCCAGCAGTCCGAGGGTCTCCCGGTGGACGAACAGGGCGCGGCTGCCCGGCCGTTCACGGCCTTCCGGGTCCGCCTCCAGGAGGACGACCGGGAGGCCGTGGGCACGCAGGCCGAGGGCGGCCGAGAGCCCGACCGGGCCCGCGCCCACGACGACGACCGGGCTCATGCGCGGGCACTCTCGGCCAGCATGCGGGTGATCTCCACCCGCTTCACCTTCCAGGTCGCGGTCATCGGCAGTTCCTCGAACCGCCACTGGCGGGGCTCGGCCATCTCGGGCAGATCGGCGACCGCCTGCCGCCAGCGCTCCGGGTCCAGAGGCCGCTCGCCCCGGACGCTCACCACCGGCACCGGCTCCCGGTCCACTCCGGGCACGATGACGACCTCGCGCAGCTCCTCCAGCCGGGACATGAGCGTGTCCTCGACCTCCAGGTTGCTGTGCACGGCGTCGATCTGGTCGATCTCACGGTCGATCAGGTGCAGTGCGCCCCAGCGGTTCTGGTAGCCCATGTCGCCCATCTGCCACCAGCCGTCGCCGAGTTGGCGCTCGTACTGCTCGCGGGCGCCGAGGTAGGTGAGGATCCGGCCCCTGGTGCGGGCCTCGATCCGGCCCGGTGTGCCGGGCGGCACCCGCCGGCCCGACTCGTCCGCGACACGCACCCGGGTGAAGCCGGGGATGCCGATCCCGACGCGGCGGCCGTCGGCGCGGCCCGCGCCACTCCGGGTGAACCACTGGAAGGCGACCGGGCCCGTCTCGCTCTGTCCGTACAGCTGGATCAGGTACGGCGAGCGGCGCTTCGAGGCGTCGAGCAGCCGTCGTACGGTGCGGGGATGGATCGCGTCGAATGTCGATCCGTACGAGCGGACCCGGGCCAGCGGCGCACCCGGTGCGACCGCCAACTCCTCCCACAGGACGAAGGTGTTGGGGTGGGTCTCAACGATGCCGGGGCGGTGCCGGGCCAGCAGTGGGCCCACCTCCGCCGGGTCCGGGTCGGTGATCAGGACCATTGGGCTGCCGTAGTGCAGCAGGACGCCGAGGAGGTGGTAGAAACGCGAGTGCACGAACGACATGTGCAGCGCCGCGGTCTCGCCTCGCGTCGGCAGGCCCATCGCCTTCTGCGGCACGAGCCGGTTCCACATGGTGTTCGGACAGTGCACGGCGAGCTTGGGCACGCCGGTGGTGCCCGAGCTGTGGGTGATCAGGGAGGGTTCGCGGGGGTGGAGCCGTACGGGCGCGTGCGGCGGGGAGCCCGCGTACTTCTCCAGCGGTACGGCGCCGGGCGCGTCGTCGACGGAGAGGGTCTGCCGGACCAGTTCGGCGAGGGGGACGTCCCGCAACGGTCCCTCCAGCTTGGCCCGGTCGGTGATCAGCCAGGGCCGGTGGAGGCGTTCGAGGAGCCGGCCGACGACCGGTCCCGCGAGGGCGGGCGAGAGCAGCGCGGGGACGGCGCCGATCCGGGAGAGGGCACAGGTCAGCAGGACGATGTCGACGTTGTCCGTCTTGTGGACGACGACTTCCTCGGAGGGTCGTATCCCCGCCTCCCACAGGCGGGCGGACAGCTCGTCGAGGACGTCGGCGAGCACGCTGTAGGTGAGGTCGACGCCGAGTCCGGGGTTGACGTCGAGCGGGCGGTCGAGGGTGACGAAGACCCCGCCGTGCCGGTCTGCCGCCCGGCGGAACATGGGACCGAGGTAGAAGCCGCGGTCGGCGAGCAGGGGCAGCTGCCGGTTCATGTGGCCGTTCCTTTCTGCGGGGTGTTCGGTCCGGTCCGGGTGTGCGGCACCGGTCACCACGCCCCCTGGCGGACGAGGTGGCGGCGGAGCTTTCCGGTGGGGGTGCGGGGCAGTGAGGGGACGAAGCTGACGCTGCGGGGGACCTTGAAGGCGGCGAGCCGGTCGCGGGCCAGACAGATGAGTTCGGCCTCCAGGCCGACGGGGATCGGGGTGACCGGGACGACGAACGCGCGCAGCCTGCTCGCGCCGCGCAGATCGGTGACGGCGGCGACGGCGACCTCCCTGACGGCCGGGTGCGTGCGCAGCAGCGCCTCCACCTCCAGCGGGGAGACCGTGATGCCGCCGACCATCTCCATGTCGTCGGCGCGGCCCAGGTGCCGGTAGGTGCCGTCGGGTTCGCGGCGGGCCCGGTCGCGGGTGGCCAGCCAGCCGCCGACCAGGGTGCGTCCGGTCTCCTCGGGCCGGTTGAGGTAGCCGGGCGTCACCGACGGGCCGCGAACCCACAGTTCGCCCTCTTCGCCGTCCGGTACGGGGTGGCCCGAGCCGTCGCGGAGCTCGACCTCGAAGCCGGGGACCGGGCGGCCGACGGTGCCGGGGTGGTTGTGCAGGAAGCTGTTGGCGCAGTAGGCGTGTCCGGCCTCGGTCGAGCCGATCTGCTCCAGGACGGGCGCGCCGAGCAGTTCGGTGATCCGGCGGCCGAGATCGGCGGGCATGCCCTCGCCCGCGGAGATCGCGGCCCTGACGGACGCGAAGCACGCCTCGTGCCCGTCCGCCCGCTCCGCCAGCAGGGCCGCGTAGGCGGAGGGCACGGAGTAGAGCAGGGTCACCCGGTGCCGGACGACGAGGTCGTCGACGGCTGCGGGGGTCGGGCGGCGGTCGACCAGGACGGCGGAGGAGCCGGAGAAGAGCGGGAAGACGAAGGCGTTGCCGAAGCCGTAGGCGAAGAACAGCTTGGAGACCGAGAGGGTGACGTCGTCCGGGGTGATGCGCAGCAGCCGTCTGCCGATGAGGTCGTGGTACGTGCGGGGGTCGCCGTGGGTGTGCACGACTCCCTTGGGGCGGCCGGTCGTTCCGGACGTGTACTGGATGTACAGCGGGTCGTGGGCGTCGACCTGGTGGGCGGTGGTCATCGGCTCGGCGCCCTGGGTGAGCGCGACGAGCTGGTCGGCGCCGAGGCGCTCGCGGCGCCGGAAGCGGTCGTCCAGGCCCGGGCCGGTCAGGCACAGCGCGGCCTCGGTGTCGTCGGCCATGAACTCCAGTTCGGGCGGTGTGAGTTCGGGGTTGACCAGGACGGCCACGGCACCGAGCCGGGCGGTGGCGAGTAAGGCCGTCACCCAGGCCAGGGAGTCGGGCAGTGCGAGCAGCACCCGGTCACCGGGGCGGACTCCCTGCCCGGCGAGCACGGTGGCCGCGCGGGCCGCGAGGTCGTGCACCTCGCCGTGGGTCCAGGAGCCGTGGCCCTGGTGGAAGGCGGGCCGGCCGGTCCACCCGCGCCGCTCGGCGAGCTCGGCCAGGTGGGCGGCGAGGTTGCCGGGCGCGCCGGTGTCGGCGGGGCTGAGCGTCGGCTGCGGTGTCGTCATCGGGTCGGCTCCTGTTCGGTGGCCGGGACCGAGCTGTGTTCCCGGTGGGCGCGTATCGGCGCGGCGGCCTTCAGCAGCATCTCGTCGTACTCGGCGGCGGGGTCGGAGTCGAGGACGATCGCGCCGCCGGCCCCCAGGTGCATCCGGCCGCCGGTGAACACGGCGGTGCGGATGACGATGTTGAGGTCGGCGCCGCCGCCGCAGCCGAAGTAGCCGAGGGCGCCGGAGTACACGCCGCGGGCCTCGGTCTCCAGCTCGTCGATGATCTCCATGGTGCGCAGCTTGGGCGCGCCGGTCATGGAGCCGCCGGGGAAGCAGGCACGTACGCAGTCCACGGCGGCGGTGCCCTCGCGCAGCCGTCCCTCGACGGTGGAGACCAGCTGGTGCACGGTGGCGTACGTCTCGGTGGCCATGAGCCGCGGGACCCGGACCGATCCCGTCTCGCAGACGCGGCCGAGGTCGTTGCGGAGCAGGTCGACGATCATCAGGTTCTCGGCGCGGGTCTTCTCGTCCGTGGTCAGCTCGTCCCGCAGCCGGTCGTCCTCCTCCGGGGTGGCGCCGCGCGGTGCGGTGCCCTTGATCGGCTTGGTCTGGGCGGTGCCGTCGGGGGTGATCCGCAGGAAGCGCTCGGGCGAGGAGCTCGCCACATCGAGGTCACCGAAGCGCAGGAAGGCCGCGTACGGGGCCGGGTTGACTCGTCGCAGCACCCGGTAGAAGTCGTACGGGTCGTACGGTGCGGGCAGCCGGGCGGAGTTGGTGAGGCAGACCTCGTAGCTGGTGCCCGCCCGGAGTTCGCGTTGGCAGGCCTCGATGTCCGCGAGGTAGGTCGCGCGGTCGCGCACCAGCCACGGCTCCGCGGCCCGGGGGTAGGCCGCGGCCTGTACGGGTGCGGCCGGCCGGTCGGACGTCACGAAGGTGAGCTGGGCGAGGGTCTGGTCGAGCCAGTCCGCGGCCTCGCGCGCGGCCCGCGGGGTGTCCTCGGCGACGCAGACGGCGTAGGTGACCTCCTCCTCGTGGTCCACGACGACCAGGCGGTCGGCGAACAGCCAGCAGGCGTCGGGGGTTCGGGCCTTGTGCCGGTTGGGGGAACCGCAGTCGGCCTTCGTCTCGTAGCCGAAGTAGCCGACGTAGCCGCCGGTGAAGTCGAAGGGCAGTTCACCGGCGTCGACCCGGCGCGTCGCCAACTGCCGCTTCAGGTAGTCGAAGACGCTCGCCCGGACCTTGCGCGGCGGGCGGCCGGGCCGTACGACCTCGCAGACGCCGGAGTCGACGTCGTAGCGCACGAACTCGCTGAGCGGACCGGAGCCGTCTCCCAGGAAGGAGAAGCGGGAGCGGCCCTGCTCGACGAGGGAGCTGTCCAGCCAGAAGGCGCGCGGGGAGTCGGCGTGGAGCCGGGTGAAGGCCGCCTCCGTGTCGACGGCGGTGGCGATGCTGCGGTGGTGCAGCCGGTAGGTGGGGACGACGGACCGGCGGGGGCGGGGGATCGCCGCGGCGGACGGGGTGATCGTGGTGTTCTTCGTACGGGTCCTGCGGGTGCGCTCCGCGGTGAGGTTGCGGAAGTTCATCAGCAGGCGGTGGCCGTGTTCGGTCAGGACGGACTCGGGGTGGAACTGCACGCCCCACAGGGGCCGGGTGCGGTGGCGCAGGCCCATGAGCACCCCGTCCTCGGCCCAGGCGATGGCCTCCAGGGTGTCGGGCAGCGGCTCGGCGACGGCCAGCGAGTGGTAGCGGACGGCGGTGAAGTCCTGCGGGAGCCCGTGGAACAGGCCCTGACCGTCGTGCCGTACGGACGTGAGATACCCGTGCCGGGGCTCCGGCGCGGGCTCGACCCGTGCCCCCTGGCCCAGCGCGATGCCCTGGTGGCCCAGGCAGACGCCGAGCACGGGGACCTGCGCCTCGGCGATCAACCGGGCGGCGATGCCGAAGTCCCGCGGCTCGGCGGGGTGTCCCGGTCCCGGCGACACCACGACGTTGTCGAAGCCGCCCAGGTCGGGCAGTTCGTCGGCGGGGGTGTCGTTGAGGACGACCACCGGCTCCTCGCCGTTCACTTCGGCGATCAGCTGGAAGAGGTTGTACGTGTACGAGTCGTAATTGTCGATGAGCAGGGTCTTCACCCGCTCACCTCCCTTGCGTCGTTCTCGGGCCTAGGCGATCCGGCGTTTGTGCCGTCCACGCAATGCCTGCAGCGGCGGATACAGCCATTTCTTGAAGAAACGCTGAAGTCGCGGCATCAGAATCCAGGTGACGAGGGCCGTCACGCACAGACACAGCACCAGCGTGCGGATCAGCGGGTTGAGGCCGCCGAGATAGGGGAGCACTATCAGATTGAATAGGAGCACCGGCGGGAAAACCGCGCCCATATTGATGAACCACAGTTTCCATTTCGGTGGCAGGCCGGGCGCCGCCGGCGCCGGACTCCGGGCGGTCTGGGCGTCGAACCAGGTCTTGGACCCCTCCATGACCCGGCGCCCGGCCTCCCGCGCCAGTCCCTCGCAGCGGGTCGACCACTGGGCCCACGTGAGGGAGTTTTCCCAGGCCCGGGCCTCGTCCGAGCTGCGGAAGCGGTAGACCATATGCCACTCCGCGTCTCCGTCGACGAGCACGCCACCGCCGAGGAAGCCCGGCTGACCGGCACCCGCGCGCAGCACGGCCCACCCCCAGGAGTGGAAGTCGGCTTCACGGCCGGGCACAACGTGGTACGCGACGGTGACGGTAACGGGATTCCTGCTCACGTCATGGAATACGCACAGCCGTCACAGCACGTTCAAACATTCAACGAGTATTTTTGACTGTCCGGAACACGACCCTTTGACGGGATTATTGCGGCGCATGTCGGACACCGGGTTCGACCACCCGACAAAAGAGAACAGCCCGCCGTCGGAGGGAGCTCAGTCGAGATGCGCGAAGACCACCAGATTCTCGGTGTAATCCCCGGCCGTCCGGTCGTAGTCGCCCGCGCAGGTGATGAGACGTGCCTCGGCCCGGGGCGTGTCGGCGTACACCTGGTGGCTGGGGAAATCGGCCTTGTCGTACGTCGCGACGCTGTCGACCACGAAGGTCGCCGTCCTACCGTCGGTCCGCCGGACGGAGAAGTGGTCACCCGCCTTCAGCTCCTCGAGGCCGGCGAAAACGGCCGCGGACGTGGTCGTGTCGAGGTGCCCCGCGATGATGGCGGTGCCCGCCTCGCCGGGCGAGGCTCCCTGGGCGTACCAGCCGACGAGGTTCACGTCGTCGGCCGGCGGAGGCTGGAGTTGTCCCGACGGGCCCATGGAGAGGGAGGTGAAGGGGGCGTCCACGCCGATCTTCGGGATGAGCAGGCGCGTCGGCAGGGAGCGAGGCAGATGCTTCCCGGCCGGGTGCGCGACGGACGAGGCTCCTCCGGCGACGCCGGACGTCTTTCCATGGCCGCCGAACAGGCTGACGACCAGGATCAGGATCGCGACAACCCACAGGACCAGGCGCCCGCCGGAGCGTGCGCTCGCTTCGGCGGGCACGGGCCCGCCAGGGGGCGCGGACGACGGAGAAGCTGCCATCGGACTCCACCTCACTCGGGCACGGGAGCGCAGCGGTCGGAGGGGAGGCCGGCCGCCGACACAGTGCGTGCGGCGGCGGCCTCGGGCCCCCAGGGCCTGTTGCGAAAGTCCCGCCTGCTCAGGCGGTACTTTCGCGACAGACCCTGGTTCGTCAGACGCGGGTCACGACGCCTGCTCGGCGACGCTTTTGCGACGCAGCGCGTACAGGCCCGCGGCACCGACGGCCACCACGGCCAGCCCACCCGCGGTGACGCCCGGCGTGGCGAGCCCGCCGCCTCCGGTGTGCATGCCGCCGCTGGGCCCGTCGGAGTCGTCGTCCCACGAGTCCTTGTCGCGGCCGTTGCCCGAACCCTTGTCCTGGTCGTTGTCCGAACCCTGGTCGCGGCCACTGTCCGAACCCTTGTCGCGGTATGTCTCGGGGTCGAACTTGCTGTTGCCGCTGTCCGAACTCCCGTCGTCGCTGGTCAGCAGGCTGAGAGCACCGCCACCCGTGTGCATTCCGCCACGCGGCTCGCCGTGGCTGCTGTCGTCGTCCTTGTTCTTGCTGTGAGAATCGCCGTGTTCCTCGCTGGAGGAGGAGTCGTCTTCCTTGCTGTAGGAGGAATCGTCACGGCTTCCGTCGCCTCCCGAGGCATGGGCCCCGGGAGTGGCGATCGCCAGGGCGGCGGCCGCGGCCGCCGAAGCCAGGATCATGCGGGCAGAACGCATCTGGAGTCCTTCCGCCGTGGCCGGGCAGCCGATACTCCATCAGCTGGGATCACCCGGCCTCGACATGAACCACCGTCAGCCAGGGCTTCGGCACGCACCATCCGGACCGCCCAGCCGGGTTACCAACACTCCCCGGCCGGCCCTCTCCGGCCGGGCCCCGAAACACGGGTGGAGCAACGGACTCGGACAGCGGGAACCTTCCGGCCCAGCCACGCGTGGCGACCGGGCTCCCCACGCGGGACCTGGACCGGGCGCGGCGTTTCTACGCCGAGAAGCTCGGCCTGGAGCCCGTCGACGAACGGCCCGGTGGGCTGCCGTACCGGTGCGGAGGCGTGGACTTCGTGCTGTTCCGGTCGACGGGAGCCTCGTCCGGCACGTTCACCGGATGGCGTGGGAGGTCGACGACCTCGAAGCCGTCGTGCCGGAACTCGGGCGGCACGGCGTGGTCTTCGACGAGGTCGACGTGCCGGGCGTGTGGACCCGGAACGGGATCGCCGAGATCGAGGGGAACCACCCGGGCAAGGGCGCACGCGGAGAACGCACGCGGAGTACGCGGTGCCCGTTTCCGGGACAGCGAGGGGAACATGCCGGGCATCGGCCGGCCGGTGCGCCGAGCGGCGCACGCCGGAGTGCTCCATTCGAGTCGCCGTCACCGGTTGCCGGGCGCACGATGAAGACAGGGGCAGTCCGTGCCGCGGGCCGGACGCGAGCCCGCGCGGTCGGCACGAGGAGGCAAGCCATGACCGTCGCCCCTACGCGACGGAGGTCCCGGACACCGGGCGCGCTCCCACCGGGCGGTGTCGAATCGGAGAACCATCCGTGGAAGATACGTCTGGTCGAGCATCCCCAGCGCTTCGAGTCCTCCTTCTTCCGCGCGGCGAAGCGGACCGCACAGCAGATCCTGAGTGACGTGAGCGACGACGACCTGCCCTACGGCCCCCGGCCGACCGTCCCGGAACACTGGGAGATGCACCACGGAGGCAGCCTCTGGGTCAAGGGACAGGGCGGCTGGCGGATGTTCCGCGCCCGGGTCGGCATCGAGTGGAGCATGCAGTTCTGCGCGGAGCCGGTGAAGGTCGACCGGCTCCGGCGGGAGGCGGCCGAACTCGTCGACGCCTTCCCGCTCACCCTGCCCGCGCTGCGGGACCTGGGGTACGAGGAGGCGGAGGACCTGCTGCGCACCCTGGTCAAGGATGCCGACGGCGTCGAGGCGTGGACCGACTCCCTCTTCAACGCGTGCGTGCCGATGAGCCATGGCAACCATCAGGGGATCCTGCCCAAGGTGCCCGGCGAGCACCACTATCCCTGGCCGGTCAAGGGCGCGGACTTCGTCCGGTACGACGACTTCCAGCTGTGGGTGACCCTGCCCGACGGCACGCACGGTGCCGTCGCCCCGGTGGACCGGCGGGGTTCGGGCGACGGGCACGTGCGGCTGGCGTTCGTGCCCGAGGGCAGCGCGGCGGCCGGGTCGCTGGCCGAAGCCCAGGACCGCGGGCTGATGGCGGTCCTGCCGCCCAACAGCTCGGCCGCCCTGCAGGCGTTCTCCTCACAGATCACCCCCGGAAGCCGCACCGCGGCGGGCCCGCAGGCCGGCCCCGGGGCAGGGCGAGGCACCGCACGACGGCACGGGGACCGGCACTCCGCCTAGCACATGAGCCGCCCGGCGCATGAGGGCCCGACGCGTGGGTGTCCGGTGGTCTAGGGTCGCTTTCGTGAGACTACGCCCCCACCAGCGCGAAGCCGTGGACGCGGTGGTACGCGCACTCGAAGCGCCGGCAGGAACGACCCTGCCCCCGCGTGGGCTCAGGACCCAGGTGGTCATGGCGACCGGATCCGGGAAGACCCTCGTGGCGGTCCGCGGCGCCGAGGAGCTGCGGGCGGGCCGGGTGCTGGTGCTGGTGCCCTCGCTGGACCTGCTCGCCCAGACCGAGGCCGCGTGGCGCGCGGGCGGCCGCAGGGGGCCGATGATCGGGGTGTCCTCGCTCCGCGGCGACCAGGCGGTGTTCCCCAACACCACGGACGTGGGCGAGCTGGTCGCCTGGGTGCGCCCCTTCGACAAGGTCACGGTCTTCGCGACGTACGCCTCCCTCGGGCTCGGCACCCTGGAGCGGGCGCACGCGGCCGGCCTGCCGGGCTGGGACCTGATCGTGGTCGACGAGGCGCACCGGACCTCGGGGCGGCTCGGCAAACCGTGGGCGGTCGTGCACGACAACGCCAGGATTCCGTCACTGCGGCGGCTGTACATGACCGCCACGCCGCGACTGTGGCAGCCGGAGGAGGACCAGCCGGCGCAGGGGGTGCCCGGTGAGCTGGTCGCCTCCATGGACGACGATCCGGACGGCCCGTTCGGCGCCCGCTGCCACACCCTGACGCTGTCGGCGGCGATCGACCGGGGGATCTGCGCGCCGTATCAGGTCGTGTGCGTCGATGTCACCGACACACAGGTGCAGGCCGCCCAGCTGCTCGGCGTGGAGGGCCGTACGGACGAGGTGCGGGGGGCCCGGCTCGCCGCGCTGCAGGCCGCGCTGGTGAAGGCGGCCGGCGAGGAGGGGCTGCGGCGCACCCTGGTGTTCCACCACCTCGTACGGGAGGCCGAGGCCTTCGCGGCCGGACTGCCGGCGGTCGCGGCACAGCTGCACGCGGCCGAGCCCGGCCGGTATCCGCAGAGGGTGTGGGCCGACTGGCTGTGCGGCGACCACGCGCCCCAGCACCGGCGCCGCGTGCTCCAGGAGTTCGCACACGTCGGCGGCCCGGGAGCGAAGGCCTTCCTCAGCTCGGTGCGGGTCCTCGGCGAGGGTGTCGACACCAAGCACTGCGACTCGGTGTACTTCGCCGACGTCCGCGGCTCCATGCCCGATCTCGTGCAGGCCGTGGGGCGGGCCCTGCGCATCCGGCCGGGTGAGGGCAAGACGGCCTCGCTGGTGGTGCCGGTGCTGCTCGGACCGGGCGAGACACCCGACAGCATGCTCACCAGCCGCGCGTACGCGGGACTGGCCCGGCTCCTGGAGGCGCTGCGCGCCCATGACGCGCGGATCGTGGAGCGCCTGGCGGAGCCGCAGGCGCCCAGCCACTCCCCCAAGGGCCGCGACCTGGACGGCGCGGGCGAGGAGCACGGCGTCGAAGGGCACCCGGGCGTGAGCGCCTCCGCCAGGGCCCTGCTGAAGTTCTCCACACCGCGGGATCCGGCGCGGCTGGCGACGTTCATCGAGCTGCGGGTGATCAACCCGGAGCACGCGCACTGGCGGCGCGGTGTCGAGGCGGCCGCTCTCTACGCGCGCGTGCACGGCGATCTGCGGGTGCCGTTCACCTTCCGGGTGCCTGGCGGCGAGGACGCCGAGGCAGACGGGTGGCCGGCCTCGCTCGCCGGGTTCCCGCTCGGGCAGTGGATCGCCGACGCCCGCCGCTTCCGCACCCGCGGCACCCTCGACGACGACCGCGCCCGCACGCTCGAGGAACTCGGCATGGTCTGGTCCCACTTCGACCTCGCCTGGGAGGAGGGGCTCACCGCCGCCCGCGGGTGGGCGGCAAGGCACGGGCATCTGCTGGCACCCCACGACGCCACCCACGAGGGGTTCAGGCTCGGCATCTGGCTGAAGAACCAGCGCGCGGCCGCCCGCAGGGCCGCCGAGAGCCAGGAGCGGCCCGACGACGGCACGACGGCGGAACCGGCGGCCGGCGCGCTGTCCGAGGAGCGCCGCGAACAGCTCGACGAGATCGACCCGGCCTGGTGCCCGGCCTGGCCGGTGGAATGGCAACGCCGCTTCCATCTCACCCGGCTCCATCTGGCGGAAGGCGGACGCCTGCCGACCGCCGCGGGCGGGACCGTACGCCAGGGCGAGGACCTCGGCCGGTGGATACGCGCGCAGCGCCTGGGCTGGGACCGGCTGACCGTCGGTCAGCAGTGGCTGTGCGACCACGTCCTGGGGCTCGAACCCGCCGCCGGGGAGGAGCGGCCCGTCCCGCGCGTGTCGCACGCCGACAAATGGGCGGTCAACCTGGAGGCCGCCACGCAGTTCTTCGCGCGCGAGGGCCACCTGAGCGTCCCGCGCAAGCACGTGGAGACCGTCACCGTCACCGTCGGCGGCGGCGAGGGCCGGCAGGTCAGGCTCGGCGCCTGGATCAGCAACCAGCGCAGCCGCGCCGCCGCGCTCACCCCCGAAAGGGTGCGCCAGCTGTCCGACATCGGCATGAGGTGGGCGTAGCGCGGGACCGGCCGATGGGCGGAGGCCGCTCAGGCCATCAGCCCCGCGGCGACCGTCGCGCCCAGTTCCCAGCACGACTCGATGTCGGCCTTGCCGGGCTCGCCGGTGACGGTCACCGCGTCGGCCGTGCGGCGCCAGCCGAGGCCCGTGGTGATCGACTCGATCCCCCGCACCGCGCCCGTGACGTCGTTCCCGCCGTGCACGTAGTAGCCGAACGGCCGGCCCCGGGTCTCGTCCAGGCAGGGGTAGTAGACCTGGTCGAAGAAATGCTTGAGGGCACCCGACATGTAGCCGAGGTTCGCCGGGGTGCCGAGCAGGTAGCCGTCGGCGGCGAGCACGTCGGAGGCGGTCGCGGACAGGGCCGCCCGCCGCACGACCCGTACGCCCTCGATCTCGGGCGTCGTCGCACCGGACACGACGGCCTCCAGCATCGCCTGGCAGTTCGGTGAGGGCGTGTGATGGACGATCAGCAGAGTAGCCACGACCCGAACCTTGCCGTGGTCGCCCTTCCGGCCGCAAACGGCGGTGCCGTCGGAGGTGTCAGGGCTGTGCGGGCATGGTCCAGCAGTCGGAGACGGCGGGCATGCCGGACAGACGTGCGGTCAGCCAGGCGACGGCGGCGCCCTGGTCGGTGAGCAGTGGGCCGAAGTGGTTGAGCAGGGCGCGGCCGGCGTTCGGCAGGACGACTGGCACATAGGTGATGTCGGCGCCCGCCCGGCACCAGTCGACGGCGAGCCGGCGGGCCTGGGCGTGCGGGACGAGGTCGTCGTTGACGCCGGTCGCCACCCGGACCGGGCTCGCGGGCGTGGACGTACCGATCCGCTGTTCCTCCAGGTAGTCCCGGAGTGCGGGTTCGGACTGGATGATGTCGCCGAGCGACCGCCCGTCGTTCGTCCAGGCCGTGCTGTGCACGGAGCCGTACGCGAAGAGCGCGTCGCCGACGCACATGGTGGACAGGTCGGCGAGTGCGGCCATGCCCGCCGCGTTCAGGTGGGCCTCGGCGATCGGCTTGAGGGCCGGGTCGGACTGCAGGAACCCGTTGACCGCCCAGCCGAGCGCGCCGGCCAGGTCGCTTCCGTCGATGGCCCGCGTGACCTCGGTCAGGTCGGCGGGCGGTGCGCCGGAATAGGTGCCGGCGAGGGCGACATCGGGGGCGTAGGCAGGCTGGAGTTCGGCGGCCGCCGCGGTCGCGCCGCCGCCCTGGCTGTAGCCGAACAGGCCCACGCGCGAGGCGGACGTGACCGAC
Organism: Streptomyces sp. NPDC086549; assembly: GCF_044746205.1. Classification (NCBI taxonomy): domain Bacteria; kingdom Bacillati; phylum Actinomycetota; class Actinomycetes; order Kitasatosporales; family Streptomycetaceae; genus Streptomyces; species Streptomyces sp. NPDC086549. Next base: position 356,320 of record NZ_JBIVBS010000008.1, read on the forward strand.
GCACCGTCGAGGGCACGGGCGGCGCGAACGGCGTCCAGCACGGCGTGCGCCCCGTCGAGGCGGTTGACGTACGTGTGCAGCCGGTCGGTCGTGCCGAGGCCGACGTAGTCGGTGACCACGACCGCGACGCCCTCGGCCAGGAGCCGGTAGATCGCCAGGTCCTCGTATCCGACCGACACCGTCTCGCCGTTGAGCAGCAGTGGATGCTCCAGGCCCATCGAGGCGGCGCACTGGTCGCCCTGCCCCATCGTGCCGGGCGCCAGCGCGACCAGCGGGCGCGCTCCCCCGGCCGGCCACGCGGCCGCCGGTTCGATGTAGGCGCCGGTCACCGCCACCGGTCGGCCGCCGGAGTCGGTGGACTTGTACATCAGGCGGGTCGCCCGGCCGGGCAGCGGGCCGGGGATGCTCGGCAGGCTCAGTGCGAGCGGGAGGGGTTCGCTGCGGATCAGGGCACCGTCGGCCGTGGGCAGTGTGACGGGCGGGTTGTAGAAGGCCGGGATCGTGACACCCCGGGACACCACCGGGTCCGACCCGGTGTCCGCGGCGGCGGGCACGGTCCGAACGCCGAGGCAGGCGGCGGTCATGGCGACGGCTACGGGCAGCAGGCGAGCGAGGAGGGGCATGGCGGACCTCCTGGGCAGGGGAGGCTGTTGTCTCCGGAGCGGCTGCCAGGACGGTACCGGCGAGACTATTACCGGCGGTAGCACTCGATAGATTACGGTTCAGTAATATGACTGACCGTCAAGCACACGGCGCTGTCGGCACCCTCGGATACTGTGTCCCGTCTGGATCAAGGAGGGGGAGACGGCGTTGCGGATCACGACGGACACCGTGCGGGGCGGACTGGCCCCGGTGCTGTTGCTTGCGGGGATGCTGGCGGGTTGCGCGGAGTCGCCGGAGGACGACGCGAAGGCGCCGGCGACGGCTCAGGCCACAGGAGCGAAGGGCACGGCCGCCAGGAGCGGCGGCACCATCGGGGCCGCCGGCTCGGCCTGTGAACTGCCGGTCACCTTCGCCCTCGCCAAGCGCTGGAAGGCGAAGGCGGTCCACGCCGGCGCGGCCTCCAGCGCTTCGAGCGGCTCCGACGGCGAACTGGCCGGGGACCTCGCCGACGCCCTGCTCCACCAGGGCCCGGTCACGATGGCGTGCGAGATCGACGCCAAGCCCGCCGGGAACATCGGCTTCCTGCGCGTGTGGACGGGGTCCCCGGGTGACGGCGACGCCCGCTCGGTACTGCGGGCCTTCGTGGCCGCCGAGGGCAACACGAGCAAGGAGAAGTACCGCACGTTCAAGGCGGGCGGAGTCTCCGGCGTCGAAGTGGAGTACCTCTACACGAGCAAGCTCCTGGACGAGGTGAAGAAGGAGAGCGCCTTCGCCGTCGCCACCTCGGACGGCACGGTCGTGCTGCACCTCGGCGGAATGGACACGGAGGAGCACGAGGAGATGCTCCCGGCGTACGAACTCGCGAAGCGCACGCTGCGCGTGGCGTGAGCCGGAACAGCGCGGCCGCCGCCGTCCGGGTGCGTGATGGGACACCCGGACAGCGGCGGCCGGCGCTTCGCGGCGGACGTCACACGGAGCGGCGTCCCATACGGCGGAGTACCACGAAGCCCGCGATCACCAGGAGCGCGCCGATGCCCGCGGGCCACAGGTGCGCGCCCGTCTCCGCGAGTCCACCCTGGACCGCCTGCGGTTCGGTCTGCGCGGCGGCGGCCGTCGGATCGTTCGCTCCCGGGGCCGGCGACTGGGCCGCCTCGCCGATCTCGGCGGGCTGCGTCGACTGGCTGTCGGACGCCTGGGCCGAACCACCCTTGCCCGAACCGGCCTTGCCCGAGCCTCCGTTGCCGGAGTGGCCCTTGTCCGAGGTGACGTGGGTGGGTGACGAGGTGGCGTAGACCCTGGGCTTCTCGGTGGCGGGAGCGTCCGTCGAACCGGCGTCCGTCGGCTCGGCGGCCGGCTTGTCGGTGGTCGGTGTGTCGGTGGTCGGCGTGTCGGTGGTCGGTGTGTCGGCCGGGGGCTCCGAGGGCTGCTCGGTCGCCGTGTTGCCGGGCTCGGGCTCGTCACCGGTGCCGGGCTGGGCGGGGCTGGAGGCCGGCGGCTCGCTGGGCTCCTTGCTGGGCTCCTGACCGGGCGCGGGGGCCGCACCGGCGCCGCAGGTCCGGCCGGAGTTGATGCAGTCGACCATCTTGTTCATGAGGTCTTCGTCGAAGACGTTGATGAAGTCGCCGTGGTCCGTGACCGGCTTGTGCAACTGCTCCGGGAAGGAGTCCACGGCGAACAGCGGAACCGTCCGGCCGCCGTCCTGGAGGCTCGGCGCGTCGACGTCGTAGACAATGCGCTGCACCAGCTGCGGAATGGGCTCGAATCCGTTCGGGCAGTTGCCCTCCTTGTCGGCGAACGCCACATGGGTGCGGTGGTTGGCGCTGTCGATGTTCCGACCGTCCCAGCAGCTCTGGAACTTGAACGTGCGGACGACGTCAGTGCCGGACGGGCACAGCGGGTACTTGTCCTTCAGCTGCCGGTCCTCGAACCCGGTGCAGCTCCACGACGCGTTGGCGTTGCCGGGACCGTTGACGAACGCCTTGGCGTCACCGGTGATGATGCGCAGCAGCCGCGGCATGGCCGTGACCTTGCCGCGGGGGTTGCCCACGAACGTCAGCGTGACCTGCTTGGGCGTGACGATCTGACCGGCGTTGCCCTCGGTTCCGCCGCCGGGGGCACCGGCGTCCCGCTCCTGCTTGCCGTTCTGCAGGCGCAGCACGGGCCAGTAGTACGACGACTTGTCGCCCTGGTCCGCACAGCTCGTGTCGCCGTTCGCCAGGTCGTCGTCGCTGGCGAAGGCGTTGTTGGCCTGGTTGCCGACGTAGTCGTGGAAGTGGTGGGCACCGTTGGAGACGCCGGGGGCGACGATCACGTTGTCGGAGTTGAACACACCGTTGGCGTTGACGCCACAGCTGCTGGAGAAGGAGCCGCGGGAGGCGTCGGACTGCGCGGCCGGGGTCTGCGCGTTGGGCTGGACGGAGGTGATGTCCGCGTAGTCCGCGGCCACGGGGCCGTTGCCGGCCTGGCCGCCGTTGCCCTGCCCGGCACCGGACTGGCCCTGGCCGCCGTTGCCCGGGCTCTGGCTCGCGTCGCCGGGGTTCTGGCTCGCGGCGCCCTGGCTCTGGCCGCCGTCACCCTGGTTCTGGTTGCCGGAGGGCTGCAGCGTGCACGCCGCCATGTCGTCCAGCCCCTGCGGGCGGTCGCCCACGCGGTCGATGGCGTCCGCGATGCGATCGATCGTCTCGGACCGCTTGTCCTTCAGCGGGTTCATGATCGTGTCGTCCGAGGACCCGGAGTCCTGCTGCTGGGCCTGCGCCGACTGCTGCAGTTGCTGGTAGGCCGCCGCGATCTGCTGGTCGAGGAGGGCGAGTTGCCGGTCGACGTCGTCCCTGGCCTCGTCCGGCACCGCGGTCAGCCGGCTCCCGACGTCCGGGCAGTCGATCGTCGCCGCTCCCGAAAGGACCCAACCGTTCTGGGCCGGCTGGTCCGAGCCGCTCTCGGTCGCGGAGGCATAGACGTTCGCCGCTATGAGTCCCCCTCCGCCCAACATCAGTGCGACCGCTGCGAAGGTCGCGCGTCGTGCGCCTGTTGGGCGTCTGCGCGTGTTGCGTCCCACGGAAGTACCCCTGCGTCTCGTCGAATCCGGCTCGGCATGGAAATCCCCCATCCCATACGGATCCGGCGGCACAGGTGTTCAAACGCCTCGCGGATTCATCACAACCTCACAGGAAACGGGGGCACCGTGACGGTGCTTCCGCAGGCCACCGGGCCGACCACGCCCGCGACCGTGCGGCAAATGTCCCGGTGACAACACCTCGGCACCGAACCCACAGGCGAATATCACAAATACGTATCGGACATATCGCGCTTCAACCTTCACACGAGGGACACAAGTTGGCTAGGTTGACGACCAGGCTGCACGGCTTCCCCCGACGAACCCCGTCGAACCGCGTGGCCTCCGCCGAGTCCGGGCTCCTTCGAGGCAGCCGGAGCCGGGGACCCAACCGACATTGGGGTGAATCGGCCCGACTGCCCACCAGGGCACGGGCCGTAGGGCACGCCTTCCGGAAACGACCGCCCGAACCCGACAGCTAACTCGGTAGGCGGAGCACGGAAGGAGTACGTCTCCCATGGCGTCGGAGAGCCGCGACGAGGTTCGGCAGCGGATCAGCACCCTTTACGACCAGGCCGAAAACGCCACGGGTAACTACAACGGGACCCGTGCGATGTCGGCGGGGTCGCGAAACCGGGGTGTCCCGCTCCGCAAGAGGGCGGGCACCGATCCCGACCTCGACAACGTGACCCGTCAGTGGTTCGACGCGGCGCGAGCGAAGCTGGGTCCGACCGTTCCCGCCGCACTGCCGGCCGACCGGATGCCGCCGCAGCGCCCGGCCGGAGGTCGTCCCACGGCTCCGACGGGGGGCGGTTTCCCCGGTGGTGAGCGGGAGTCGGCCGATCGGGCCCTTCCGCCGGAACTGGCCGCCTGGGTGGCGGAGCGTGCGGCCGCGGAACTGACCGGCGGCAGGCCCGTCGCCGAGTTGCCCGGCCGCCCGGTGGCGGAGCTGACCGCCCGGCCCATCGCCGCGCTGCCCGCCGTGCCCGAGCCGCGGCGAGAGCTCGAGGCGGCCGCCGCGGCGCTGCTGCCCGCGCCATCGCCCGCGCCCGGCGCGGCGCCGCGCCGGCCCTCGCCCGCGACCTCCAAGGGGCAGAACCAGCGGAAGCTCACCGCGGCCCGCGACCTCCTGTCCCGGTCCGCCGCTCAGCGCGGCACGCCGGTCGCCGCGATCGAGTCCCGGCCGGCGGAGGAATCCTGGTTCCCCGCGCAGCCCCTCGGCTCGACGGGCTCTTTCGCCACCGGCGCCCTGACCGGACAACCGGGCATGGCAGCGGCCACGACCACCCCCGCCACCGCGAACCCGCTCACCGACACCGGAGCCTTCGCCGCACCCGCCCCCGCGGCAAGCCCCTACACCACCGGCACCTTCACCACCGGTGGTCTGACCGCACAACCGGGCATGGCAGCGGCCATGACCACCCCTGCCACGGCGAACCCGCTCACCGACACCGGAGCTTTCGCCGCACCCGCCCCCGCCGCCACAACAAGCCCCTACACCACCGGCACCTTCACCACCGTCGCCCCCGCCGCACAGGTCGGCATGCCCGCCGCCACGGCAAGCCCGTACGCGACCGGCACCTTCACCACCGGTGGTGTCACGGACACCGGCTCCTTCGCCGCCGTCGGTGTGGGCGGTGCGGCGGAGTCCGCGTACGCAGGCAAGGCCATGAAGGCGCTCGCCTTCGCCCGCGCGCAGATCGGCAAGCCCTGCGTCTGGGGCGCGATGGGGCCGGGCTCCTACGACTGCTCCAGTCTCACCCAGGCCGCCTGGCGGGCCGCCGGGGTCGAGCTGCCGCGTACCGCGGCGGAGCAGGCCGGTGCGGGCACCCCTGTCACCACCGCCGACATCCAGGTCGGTGACCTCATCGTCTTCTTCGACAACGCCAGCCACGTCGGCTTCTCCACCGGCAACGGCATGATGATCCACGCACCGGGCCCGGGGGCCTTCATCCGCGAGGAGTCGATCTACGGCGCCGGGGAGACGGCGATCCACCGGGTGATCCGGCCCGCGTGAGGCCCGTGGCCGGGCACCGACAGGCGCCCGGCTCACCCCCGTCGGCCGCGCCGGCTCTCATAGTGGTCCAGGAGGGTCTCCTCGATCGGGCGGTAGGTGAGGCCCAGTTCGCGCACGCTCCTGCTGTTGTCGACCCGGAAGCGGATGCCCAGGTGCTTGCGGATGTAGTCCTGGGTCAGGCCGAAGGCCGGGCCGAGGACGCGTACCGGCCAGTGCGGGAGCGCGGTACGCGGGAGGCGGAGGTCGCGGGGGTACCGGGTGCGGATGACGCGTGACATCTCGTGGAAGGACGTCATGGTCTCGGCCGCGACGATGTAACGCCCCTTCGCCGCCGGGTTCTCCGCGGCCGCTATGTGCGCGTCGGCCACGTCGCGCACGTCCGCCGTCGTGAAGCTGAAGTCCGGGGCGCCGTAGCAGAAGTAGCCCTTGAACAGCTCGTCGAGCAGGAACAGGCTGCCGGACTCGGAAGCCGGGGTGAGCGAAGGGCCCAGGATCAGGCCGGGGTTGACGGAGACCATGCGCCAGCGGTCCTGGGCGGCTTCGGCCTCCCACGCGGCGCGCTCCGCGACGGTCTTGGCGTAGTGGTAGGGGTTGTTCTCCACCGTGCTGGTGGTGTTGAAGTACCGCTCCGAGAGCACCTGGTCGTCCATGCCGAGGACGTCGGCATAGTCGCCGAAGATCGCGCCGACCGTGGACGTGAAGACCAGTGTGCCGACGGTCGGCGTCCGCTCCACGCTCGCCAGGACGCTGCGCGTGCCGAGCAGGGCCGGGTCCACCATGTCCCTTCGGCCGTCCCGGATCTTCTCGGGCATGAAGAACGGCGACGCGACGTGGAAGACGACGGAACATCCCCGCAGCGCCTCGTCGAAGGATCCCTCGGTCAGCAAGTCCGCCTGAAAGAGGGTGAGTTGGCCGGGGAAAGCCTCCTGCATGTCCCAGAGCGGCCGTACTTTCGCCGGGTTCGCCGTGTCGCGGACGGTGGTGTGCACCCGGTAACCCCGCTCCAACAGACGCCGTACGAGATGGCTGCCCACGAACCCGCTGCCGCCGGTCACCGCGACGGTTGTCGCCCCTGTCGCCCCTGTCGCCCCGCGTCCACCCACGCTGTCGCTCCTCGGTTCCGGCCGGAGGTTCGTCCCGGGGCGGAATGATCCCGGCCCCGGGCAAGCGTCGGGCATGTCCACGACCGGTGTCCACCGGCCGGCACCGACCGAGCACCGGCCGAGCACCGACCCCATAGGCATAAGATCGCCTTATGAGGCCATAGACCGGACCCGCGTACTTACTTAGGACTGCCTTAGCTTAGGCTTCCCGTTCGAGTCGCCTGTTTTCGCTCGAAGGGAACCTGATCATGCCGCGCCCCCTGCGGGTAGCCATCGTCGGAGCCGGCCCCGCCGGGATCTACGCCGCCGACGCCCTGCTCAAGTCCGAGGTGGCCGCCGAGCCCGGCGTGTCCATCGACCTCTTCGAGCGGATGCCCGCCCCCTTCGGCCTGATCCGTTACGGCGTGGCTCCCGACCACCCCCGCATCAAGGGCATCATCACGGCCCTGCACCAGGTGCTCGACAAGCCGCAGATCCGCCTGTTCGGCAACGTGGACTACCCCACGGACATCAACCTCGACGATCTGCGCGCCTTCTACGACGCCGTGATCTTCTCCACCGGCGCGACGGCCGACCGCGACCTGTCCATACCCGGCATCGGCCTCGACGGTTCGTACGGCGCCGCGGACTTCGTCTCCTGGTACGACGGTCACCCGGACGTGCCGCGCACCTGGCCGCTGGAGGCCGAGAAGGTCGCGGTGCTCGGCGTCGGCAACGTCGCGCTGGACGTGGCGCGCATCCTGGCCAAGACCGCGGACGAGCTGCTGCCGACCGAGATCCCGCCGAACGTCTACGACGGCCTCAAAGCCAACAAGGCGCTGGAGATCCACGTCTTCGGCCGCCGTGGCCCGGCGCAGGCGAAGTTCAGCCCGATGGAGCTGCGGGAGCTGGACCACTCCCCCAACATCGAGGTCATCGTCGACCCCGAGGACATCGACTACGACGAGGGCTCGATCGAGACGCGGCGCGGCAACAAGCAGGCCGACATGGTCGCCAAGACCCTGGAGAACTGGGCCATCCGCGACGTCGGCGACCGGCCGCACAAGCTGTTCCTGCACTTCTTCGAGTCGCCGGCCGAGGTCCTCGGCGAGGACGGCAAGGTCGTCGGCCTGCGCACCGAGCGCACCGCCCTCGACGGCACCGGCAACGTCAAGGGCACCGGCGAGTTCAAGAACTGGGACGTCACGGCTGTCTACCGCGCCGTCGGCTACCTGTCCGAGAAGCTGCCGAAGCTGCCGTGGGACCTCGACTCGGGCACGGTCCCGGACGAGGGCGGCCGCGTCATCGAGGAGAGCGGCACCCACCTGCAGTCCACGTATGTCACCGGCTGGATCCGGCGCGGCCCGGTCGGTCTGATCGGCCACACCAAGGGTGACGCCAACGAGACGGTGTCCAACCTCCTGGACGACTACACGAGCGGTCGCCTGCACACCCCCGGCTCGCCCGAGCCGGAGGCCGTGGACGCCTTCCTCGCCGAGCGGAACGTGCGCTTCACCACGTGGGAGGGCTGGCACCGCCTGGACGCCGCCGAGAAGGCGCTGGGCGAACCGCAGGGCCGCGAGCGCGTGAAGCTCGTCGAGCGTGAGGACATGCTCCGGGAGAGCGGGGCGTAAGTCCCACGGACCGGGTGTCCGGTGGGGGCCGGTGGCATCGCGCCGCCGGCCCCCGTTCGTTTGTCACTCGCGTACGGCCAGGGCGAACAGCTCGTGCAGCGGCACGGGTGACAGGAGCCGGGTGAACGGGCCTCGGGCGTCCCTGCCCGCCACCCACGCCTGGTGGGCGGCCAGCTTCCGGCCTTCGAGCGGCAGATGCGGCGCGGCCAGGGGCTGCCATTCACCGGGCGCGAACACCGTGCGCCCGGCTCTGGCGCGCCGCCCGGTCTCCACGGCGCCCGCCGCCACCAGCTCCGCCTCGGCGGCCTTGTGGCGGGAGGCCGTCCAGCCGTTCCAGCGACGGACGTTGCGGTCCGTGGGCCGGGCGAGCGCGAGGAGTTGCAGATGGAGCGTGGCGGCGTCGGTACCGACGCCGAGAGTGCGGACCGTCTCGGCCACCAGATCCGGGGCGCTGAGCGCGGGGTTGGACTCGTAGCCGCCCGCGGGCACCGGCGTCTCGACGGCGCGGGCCGCCGTCCGGGCCAGTCCGGTGAGCAGTGCCCGGGTCCGGTCGAAGCTCCACCTCAGCCGGGACAGGTCGAGCCGGTCGCAGAGGGCGAGCGCACGCTCCACCCGCTCCGGTGCGGCCAGTGCGGCCGGGCGCAGGAAGACGTCGCCCGCGGGGACCGCGACGACGAACAGGCCGTCGTCGACGGCCGTGGAGACGTCGGTGACACCGTCGAAGAGCGGCTGCGGGCACGGCAGCACGTCGCCTCCGTACGGCCGGAAGTGCGGGTCCTCGGCGGTGGCCCGGGCCAGGGGACGGTGCCCGCCCAGGTAGAGGAGGGTCCCCGGGTCGTCGAGCCGTGCCCGCAGCCGCTCGTACAGCTTGAGGGCGCCCGTGGCTGCCGGGTCGCCGACGGGCCTCTCGGTCAGCGCCCAGGCTATGACGGTCACTGCCTCGTGGTAGGCGGGCCGCGTGGGGGACACCCAGGCCCCGGCCGTGCCGTCCGGGCCAGCACGGTGCAGGGAGAGGCCACCCGTGCGGTCGCCGACCAGCACGAATCCCGTCTCCCCCGCGGGCTCCCGGCCGGCCGACAGGGCTTGTGCCCAGTCGGTGGGCAGGCCCAGCTCCGTCTCCAGAGCCTCGGCCAGTTCCTCGTCGACGTACGGTGTCGTGCCGAGCAGCCCGGCCCAGACGGCGGCCATGCGTTCCGCGGCCCTGTTCATGCCGTCCGGCGTCCACAGGTCGGCCGGGTCCTCCGGTATGCCCGCGGCGAGGACCGCGCGCCGCCCGGCCGCCCCGAGCCGGTACCAGAAGCTGTCGTACTCCGCTGCCGTGGTCCTGTTCGCCTTGTAGGGCGCTGAGCGCAGCATCTTCTGGTGGTCGTCATGACGCTCCCGGCGCGGGAGGCCGCCCAGGACGAGCGTGGCGATCGGGCGCCGTACTCCGGTGCGCCAGGAGAAGACGGAGACGGCCTCGGGCGTCGGCAGGAGCGGGCCGTGGCGGTCCGTGAGCTCCAGGAGGCGGGGCAGACGGGCGGCGTCGTCGCCGGTGACGGTCTCGCACTCCGCCGCCTCGGCGGGTGCCGGGCCGGCCGCCCGCTGGACGAAGCGGGCGAGGCCTCCGCGCTCGGGGCCGCTCGCCACGGTCCGCCCTTCGGCGCGGCAGGCGGCCAGTTCCGGCACGGGAGCGCGTCCGGTGCGCCAGGTGGTACCGGAGTCGGCGAACGGCTGTGCGCTCCAAGTGGTCAACAAGGCGGACAGCGCGGCGCGTTCGTCGTCCGGCGTGGTCGCGACCGCGGTCCGCCAGGCCACGGCGTCGATCCGGCCCAGAAGCACCTGCCACTCGGCCGGCCGCGAGGGCGGTGCCAGTCGCCGGGTCTCGTCGTCGATCTCGCCCCGCAGATGGCGGCCGTCGGCGGCGATCGCGGTCAGCGTGCCGGGATGCCGTTCGGGGCCGTAGGCCTCGTACGGGCGGAGGTCGGGCAGCAGGCCGGAGAGTGCGGGCGCGAGGACGGTGTCGGGCACGTCGGCGGGAAGGTCGACGACCGGTCCGGCGCGCATGATGGCCACCCGCCGGGACAGGTCCTCGCGTCGCCGCAGTACGCCGGCGGCCAGCCGCACGGCCCGCACCACCCCGTCCAGCACCTGCTGGTCGGTGACTTCGGGCAGGACCCGCGCCGCGTGCGCCCGTACGTCCTCGCCGCGCGGGGCGGCGACGGCCGCGCCCAGGAGCGTGCGCACGGTGTCGGAGCCCACCACGCGCAGGGCCCTGGAGGATGCCTCGTCGCGTGGGGCGAGGAAGTGCCAGAACGCGGGCGGCGGCACCGGGCCGCGGTTCTCGCCGAGGGTGGCGGGGCGGTCCCGGTCGCGCTGCGGGCCGGGGACGAAACCGTGGACCTGCCAGAGCAGCGAGTTGTCCTCGGCGGCGTGGCAGCGGATGGTCTCCTGTCCGACCAGCACCGCCTCCTCTCCGCCCTCAGGCAGCCGGATGACGGCCCAGGGATGCCGTCCCGGCCGTCGGCTGCGGTACCGGGCGGTGCGGCCGTCCACGGACTCCAGCAGGAAGTCGGTCGGCGAGGGGCCCGCATAGGGCGTGCGGTTGAGGACGCGGCATCCGACGAGCCGCCCGGCCCGGCCCAGAAGGGAGTCGGGGGCGCCCTCGGGAAGGGCGGCGAGGGTCTGTCCGTCCTCGAACTCCTCCATGCCGGGCGGGATGTCGCGGTCACGGTGGAAGTCCGGGAGGGTGCGGTCGTCGCCCATGGCTCCCGTCACGGGGTCGTGGCGCGTCCAGTTGCCCCGGGAGTGGAAGACCTCGGCGCTCCAGAGGTGGCGGCCGTCGCTCATCTGGAGTTCGTGGTGGCCGATGCCTTCCCTGCCGCCGGGACGCAGGAGCCGCGTCCCGTCATGGCGTCCGCCGCGGTCCGGGCTCTCGAACTGGAAGCCGAACGCGCCCTGGATGAGGCCGCCGTACGGCCGCAGGCCGATCCTGTCCTCGGGTTCGAACACGTCGTTGGGGCGGTCGCTCCAGAAGGCCAGGTCCCCGAACGACTGACGGTCGCTGGCCGTCCAGCTGACCAGGAACTGTCCGCCGGCGAAGTGGACGGCGTGCGAGGCCGCGTCGTCCGGTACCCGGAAGGTGCACGAGGCGCGGGTGCCCTCGTGGTCGACGGCGACGGCGCGGTGGGTGCCGTAGACGGTGAGGACCGGCCAGGTGCAGGTGACGCGGAGGGTGTCGGCCGCGTCGAACCCCGCCAGGGCCTCCTCCAGGGCGGGCCAGCCCAGTTCCTCCGGGAGCCCGGACCGCAGCGCGCGGGTGAGCGGGCCGGTCAGGTCCAGGGCGGCCAGTGCCTCGTCGATGCCGTCCAGGGCGGTGGCCGTGGGCCGGTCGAGGAGGGCGGCCAGTTCGTTCACGGCCTCGTCGGCCGCGGCGAGGCCGCCGCCGCGCAGTGCGGTGAGCAGGGTTTCGATGCGGGCGTGCACCTCGGCGGCGATGCCGGCGTTCTCCGGCAGCCGGGTGATCGCCGTGCCCGCGCCGCGCAGACCGGCGTGCACGGTGCCTTCGAGGCGCCGGCCTAACACCGGGTCGGCCGCCAGGGCCTTCAGATCGCGGCAGGCCCGGTCGTCCCAGAACTCCAGCCGCACGGAGTCGCCCGGGTCCTCGACGGCGATGCCCTCGGCGAGGCAGGCGTCCAGGAGGTCGGCGTCGAGGCCCGGGTAGCGGTACTGGTCCTCGTGCAGCCGCGCCGGGATGCCCGCTGCCCGGATGCGCGGGGCGAACCGGGTCACGATCTCGAAGAGTTCGGGCGGCATGGGCTGGCGCACCACACCGCCGTACGGCACCTTGCGGTGGGAGTACGCGCGCGTGTACCTGCCGAGCCAGGCGGCGAGCCCGCCCTCCGGAGTGAGGTGACCGGCCTCGGCCGCGTCGACGGCGCCGCAGCGCAGCAGGAGCCGGAGCCAGGCCGCGGCGTCGTTCCTGGTGTCGGGGAACAGGTCCAGCAGCGCGCTGAGCACGTCGGGGTCCCGCGGGTGCGCGGCCAGTGGTGCGGTGGCCGCCTCCAGCAGGGCGTCGGGCACCGCCTTGCCACGGGCGGCGCCCAGCAGGTGCCCCAGGACCCGGGCGTCCTCGTCCGTGTCCAGACCGGCGGCGCGCGCGGACGCCCGCACGCGGCGAGCCAGGTCGGCGGGGAGTTCGCCCGGAGAGGCCGCCCAGGCGGTGAGGACCCGTACGAACTCCTCGTGTGCGTCGGCGGGGGCCAGCCGTCCCGCCAGCCAGCGCTGATGCTCGCTCAGCTCCTTGACGGGCAGGGCTCCGGCGGCCGCGAACAGCATCACATTGGCCCGGCGCCAGTCGCTGTCGACGGGCAGCGCGCGGTCGCGCTCCGCCTTGCGGGCCAGGGTGTACGCCTTCGCGGCCGTGCGGCCCGGGTAGCCGCACAGCCGGTGGGCCACCGTGTCCCAGAACCACGGCAGATGGGCCGGGGGCAGCTCACGGGACCGCCGCTCCAGCCGGTCCAGACAGCGCCCCATCTTCGGATACGCGGACAGCACGGCCGAACGCACCTCGTCGAGCAGCGCGAGCGCGGCTCTCTCCGCGGCCGGGTCGTAGGTCTTGACCCAGTCGGCGTACGTCGTGGACCTGTGGGGCTCCGCGGGCAGAAGGGCGTGAGTGGGCATGCGACCGATCTTGGCACGCACCACTGACAGCCCGTTCCGGCCTGTGGAAAACTCCAACGGGCCTGTCCCGCGGCTCTGTTAACGTCCTGCGGTGTTCTCCCTCAGTGACCCCCCCTTCTTCACCCGCCTGCGCGATGCGCGGCGGGTGCTTGTCGCCGGCGCGGGCGGCGGCTTCGACATCTACGCCGGGCTTCCGCTGGCCCTCGCCCTGCAGGCAGCGGGGAAGGAGGTGCATCTGGCGAATCTGTCCTTCGCCGACCTGTACGGCCTGGACCTGGGCGTGTGGGTGGAGGCGGACGTCGCGGCCGTCCGTCCGGACACCACGCCCCGCGGCGACTACTTCCCCGAGCGGGTGCTCGCCCAGTGGCTGGCGGCGCAGGACCTGCCCTCCACCGTGTACGCGTTTCCCCGCACGGGTGTGGGCCCGCTGCGCGCCGCCTACCGGGCGCTCCTCGCCCACCTGGGCGGCGTCGACGCGGTCGTGCTGGTGGACGGCGGGACCGACATCCTGATGCGCGGCGACGAGCACGGTCTGGGCACGCCGGAGGAGGACATGGCGAGTCTGGCCGCCGTGGGCGGGCTCGACGAGGTCCCGCACCGCCTGGTGGCGTGCCTCGGCTTCGGGGTGGACGCGTATCACGGCGTCAACCACTCGCTGGTCCTGGAGAACCTTGCCGCCCTGGACCGGGACGGCTCCTACCTGGGCGCGTTCTCGCTGCCCAGGGCCAGTCGTGAGGGTGCCCTCTATCTCGACGCGGTGGCCCACGCCCAGCGGTGCACCGCGAGCCACCCCAGCATCGTCAACGGGTCCGTCGCCGCCGCCGTGCGCGGCGACTTCGGCGACGTCCGGTTCACGGAGCGGACCAGGAACAGCGAGCTGTTCGTCAACCCGTTGATGGCCCTGTACTTCTGCGTGGACCTGCCCGGACTGGCCCGCCGCAACCTCTACCTCGACCGCCTGGAGGAGACGGCCCTGATGCGGCAGATCAGTTCGGCCATCGAGGAGTTCCGCGACGAACTGCCCACCCAGCGCCAGCCCCGGGCCTTCCCGCACTGAACCCCCCGGGGCGGCGACGGCCACCCCCGCGAGCGAACAGGGCCCTCCCCTGAGCGGATGGCGGGCGGGCCCCGTTCGCCGGCTCTATTGTCGTGGTCCGGACAGAGCGCCGGGACGAGTGAACGGCGGCCACGTGCGGTGCGGCGCGCGCACCCCGTGTGCGCCGCACGTCTCCCGTGCGCGCCGTGGGCAACCCCGGCGGACGTGCCACGATCGCCGACAGTGATACTGGAGGGCGCACGCCGTCCCCATCCGCAGATTGGCCCATGTCGAACTCCGCCAGCGACCGCCCCATGATCCCCAGCACAGTGTGGCCCGCCCGCGGCCGCCACGTCGGCCCGGCGGCCGAGGAGGTGCTCCGGCGGAACCTGCGCCGGCTCAAGGAGAGCGAGGTCATCGACGACTTCGCCGAACCGCCGGTGACCGAGGACGCTCCCGAGCGGGTCTTCGAGGCGCGCTGGCGGGTGTCCGGCGACGTGACGGTGCGGGCCCGCCTGACGCTCGTCACCCCGCAGGACCGTGCGGAAGGGCAGGAATGGGTGCTCCTGGCCGAGGCCGAGTCCCCCTGGGACGAACGGTGGCCCTCCCCCGCCACGATGTTCTGGCCCGACGAGCCCCGCCAGCCCAGCGAGCCCGACCGGCCTGACCTGCCCGACCGGCCTGACGACGCGGACACCGCCTGGGACCACCATCACGCCGTGACGGGACTGCGCCTGCGGGAGGTCAACCCGCTCCCGTCCGAGGACAAGGACATGCGGCGCGTCATCAGGAGCGCCGCACGCGAGGCCTGGTCCGTCAACGTCGTCGTGCACGAAGCCATGACCCCGGACGAACGCGGCCGGCAGCCGCTGGCGCGCCTGCTGCCGCCGGGCCTGCGACACCGCGTGGTGGAGCTCCGTGCCGCGCCGCAGCAGCTGCGCGCCGTCAACTGGGCGCTGCGTGACCTCGGCGTGTGGGTGCCGCGCGGCGGAGCCGTGATCGTGCCGCCGGATCCGGCCCCGCCCGGCTACGACGGCCCGGAGTACTCCGTGCGCAGCGTCTTCCTGGACGGTTCCGAGCCCACCGAACTCATCGACGTGCTGCGGCGCTTCGCGGCCCTGCCGAAGCCGATGCCGCAGGGCCTCGACGAGGCGCTGCCCGGGCTGCGCGAGAAGTGGACCCTGCTGACCCTCGAGGAGGAGCTGGCCCGCGAACGCAAGCTGGTGGCCATGTACGCCGAGGCCCTCGAGGCGATGACCAAGTCCCGGGACCTGTACCGGGAAGCCGCCGAGAAGGCCCATGAGGCGCTCGCCGCCTACCGCGACACGCCGGCCCCGCCCGCCGGGCGCACCGGCGCGCCGGCGGCCTCCGCGTTCCAGCAGCTGACGCGGGCCTTCGGACGGCTGAAGGGCACCGCCAAGGCGGAGCGCCCGACGACGGCCGCCGCGGACACCTCGCGGGACGGGGACCACGCCGGCGAGGCCGACGAGGCCGAGGCGTCGTAGCCCTCCGGGAGGCGATACCGCGGCCGGGTCCGCGAATCCGGGAAGACGGAGGGGATCCGGGAAGACGGAGTGGATCCGGGAAGACGAGGGGAATCCGGGAAGACGAAGAGAAGGACGCGGGCCCGGCCCGGCGCCCCGGAGGTCAGGAGGCCTCATGGATTCCACCACGACCGTGCTCCTGGTCGCCGCCTTGGTCGCGGCGGCCCTCCTCGCCGCGGCCGTCGGTCTGCTGGTGCGGCTGGTCCGCACCCGGCGGACGCTGCGGCGGGCCGGGCTGCCGACGGGGCCGCGCTGGGTCTTCTGGGGTGCCGTCGTCTATCTGGTGCTGCCCACCGACCTGCTGCCCGACCCGGTGTACCTGGACGACGTCGGCGTCCTGCTGCTCGCCCTGCGCTCCCTGCGCGCGGCGCGGACGCTGCCGACGGACGGCACCGAGTCCTGAAACGGCTCCCCGCGGAGTCCGGGCGTGTCTCACCATGGGGTGATGCGATCAACGTTCACCGGTGTCCCAGGTCTCTCCGCGACGCCCGACGTCGCCGTGGTCGTCGATGTGATGCGGGCGTTCACCGTGGCCGCCTGGGTCTTCCGGCGCGGCGCGGAGAAGATAGTTTTCGCCGGCACGGTCGATGAGGCCCTGGAGTTGAAGGCCCGTCATCCGGGCTGGCTGGCCTTTCAGGACGGTGCGCCGCTGCCGGGGTTCGACCTGGCCAACTCGCCCGCCCGGCTGCGGGCGCTCGACGTCGCGGGCCGCACGGTGGTGCAGAAGACCACCGCCGGGACGGTGGCAGCCCTGGCGGTGGCCGACGCCCGGCTCCTTCTGTGCGCGAGTTTCGTGGTGGCGGAGGCGACGGCGGAACAGCTGCGGCGCGCGCGGCCGGACGCGGTCACCTTCGTCGTCACAGGGGACGGGGGACGGGCGGAGGAGGACCTGGCCTGTGCGCAGTACATCGCCGCACGAGCCGTCTCCGGCCCCACCGACCCGGCGCCGTTCGTCGGCCGGGCCAGGCGCTCGGACGCCGCCGCACGCCTCGCCGACGGGGTGCGGCGCGGCTGGGGCGGTGTCCATCCCGAGGACGTGGACCTGTGCCTCGAAGTGGACACGTTCCCCTTCGCCATGGCGGCCGCGCGCGAGGACGGCCGCCTGGTCCTGCGCCCGGTGGAGAACGGGTCGTACACCGGTTGATTGCCGATAGCCACGTCTTGTCGGCCGGCAACCCGTCTTGACGGCCGGCAGACGCGTCGCGGGTCATGCCGCGGCCGACACGGCACGGTCGGGGGACGGGCCGCCGACGGCCCCCGATGTCAGCGCGGCCGCAGCGTCTGTGAGGGGAGTTCGCCGTAACGGGCGCGGTACTTCTCGGCGAACCGGCCCAGATGGCCGAAGCCCCAGCCGTAGGCCACGTCGCTCACGGTCGTGGCGTCGGGGTCGGCGGCGGCGAGTTCGGCGTGGACCCGGTCCATGCGCACGTCCCGCAGATAGGTCATGGGCGAGGTCCCGACCTCACGGCGGAACACCTCCTGCAGCCAGCGCGCGCTCACACCGGCGAGGTCCGCGAGTTCCGTGGTGGTGTAGGGGTGTTCCGGGCGGGCCTGGATGGCGTCCACGACGCGTTTGACCGAGCGGGCGAAGCCGTGCGGGACCGGCCGGTCCAGTACCTCCCGGTAGGGGTGGTCGGTGGCCAGCAGCAGGCCGGTGAGCAGGGAGTCCCGCATCCGGGCGGCCAGCAGCGGCTGCCGCAGCAGTCCGCGCTCGTCGACGCTCTCGTCGACCACGAGCCGCAGCAGCCGTGCCCAGGTGCGGCCCGGCCCGGTGGTGACGTCCATGGTGGGCGCCAGGCGCAGCGAGGGGCGGACGGCATCACCGGTAAGAGCCTCCAGGTGCCGCAGAAGTGCCCGGCGCTCGATCTTCACGGCGAGCAGGCGGCAGTGGCGGTCCCACCTCTCCAGCGTCGGCTTCCCCTCGGGCTGGAAGACGCCCGCCCGTGCGGGGGTGGCCAGCGCCGTGTCCTGTGTGCCCTGCCGCCAGGCCAGGTGGCCCGTCAGCGGGAGGTCGACGTGATAGGCGCCGAGGTCGTCGAAGCGCATCCGGATGTCGGCGCCGCAGCGCAGTTCCCCGAGGGTCAGCGGACCGAGGCGGGCCATCTCGAAGTCCACGTCGAGGCCCTGGCCCGGGTCCAGCAGGTCCATGTGGTTGGCGTAGTACATGGCACCGATCGCGGCACGGGCCTCGTCGAGGTCCGCGGTCCGCAGGGAGAGGCGCACCCTCTCCGGGTCCGTGTGCTCCGGGGAGTCATCGGTTTCCGCCACGGGACGCGGCCTCCTCTCGACGACTGGGTCCACCGGGGTCCACGCGTCCGTCAGCCTAGGTGCCGGATCCCGAACGGCCCACAGCACGGTCATGACCGTGACGACCTCCGCACAAGACCGCACAAGACCTCCGCACAAGGCCCCCGCCTGCCGACCAATGCCGACGGGACGCGTCGCATCCGGTCCGCCCAGGTGCGTTCCACGGGCGACGTGACGCATTCTTGCTGTGTCGCCCCACCCGGGCGGCGCACGGACGAGGCAGGACCGATGGCTGGCAGCGGGGAGCACGCAGGCCGGAGGCGCGGAAGGCTGGCCGCGCTGCTGGTCGACGCCTCGACCCGGGCGCTCACCGCGGCGGACGGCCGCGTCGGGGGCGTGTACCTGCGCTCCGGCACCCCCGGGATGCTGCGCCTCGCGGTGCTCGCGGGGCTGCCGGGCCCGCTGTTCCGGCCCTGGTGGCGGCTGCACGTGAACCGTCCGTTCCCCGTCGCCGACGCCTACCGGCTGGGCGTTCCGGTGGTCCTTCCGAACGCGACGGAGACGGTGCGCCGCTATCCCCAGTTCGCGGCCGGTCTGCCGTTCCAGTTCGGGTCGGTCTACCTGCCCGTGCCGGGCGCGCAGACCCCTTTCGGCGTGCTCACGGTCCTGCGCCCGTCGACCCCGGAGTCCGTGGACGAGGTGCCCGGCTGGGACCTCCTCGTCCAGTTGGCCGAGGATCTCGGCGCCGGGATGCGCGGCCTCGCCGAGGGGGACGAGGGGTCGGTCGTGTGGGACGACGAGCCGCTGTGCGTGCGGCCGCCCGCGGCCCGCCCGGCCGGCGGGCGCGTCGGACGGTTCACCTGGGATCCGGCCAGTTCGGCGGTGACCGCGGACGACCGGCTGCACGATCTGCTGGGGGTACGGCCGTGCGACTTCGCCGGTACGGCGCAGGCCTTCGCGGACGCCGTCGCGCCCGCCGACGCCGACCAGCTGCTGAGCGCGCTGAGCGACACGGCCGCCGGGAAACCTCCGTCCGCGCCCCTCCACGTGCGGGCCGGGGACGGCACCCCGCGCCTGCTGGAACTGTGGCCCGCGCCGATGGCGACCGACGCGTCCCTGGTGAGCGGCATCGTCCTCGACCCGGGTCCGGCGCCGTCCGCCGACGGGGCGGCCGACCTGCTCCCGCACGGCGTGTTCTGCCTGGACCGGATGGGCCTGATCGTGTACGCCAACCCGGCCGCGCAACGGCTGCTGGGCCCGGGGCACACGGAACTCGTCGGCCGCCCCGTGTGGGAGGCGCTGCCCTGGCTGATCCAGCCCCCGTACGAGGACCACTTCCGCAGCGCCCTGCTGTCCCCGGATCCCGTGCACTTCCACGCCCGGTGCCCGGCCGACGGCGACGAGGCCGACTGGGTCGCCGTGTCCGTCCATCCCGGCCCGGACATCCTCACCTGCACGGTCGTACCCGCGAACCGCATGGACACCTCGGTCGGTCTGGCGCCCGACGACCCCGTGACGGCCGCGGTGCCCGAAGCGGGCCACACCGCGCCCGTCGGCCCCTCGATGGCCCCGCTGTACCGGCCCATCGCCCTGGCCATCGCGCTGACCGACGCCGTCACCGCCCGCCAGGTGTCGGCGGTCGTCACCCAGGAGCTGCTCCCCGCCTTCGACGGCCGCCGCCTGGCCATCTACCTGCTCCAGGAGCGGCATTTCTACCTGGCCTGGGAGACCGGCTTCCCGCAAGGGTTCCTCGCGCCCTTCGACGGCGTCGGCCTCGACGCCCGTCTGCCCGGTGTGGAGACGCTCACCCACGGCCGCCCGCTGTTCTTCGAATCCATGCAGCAGCTGGCCGCCGCCTACCCGGGCATTCCCATCGACGCCACCGAGGGCGCCCGCGCCTTCCTGCCGCTGATCGCCTCGGGACGGCCGGTCGGCTCCTGCATCCTCGGCTTCGACCGGCCCCGCACCTTCAGCACGGAGGAACGTACGCTCCTCACCGCTCTCGCCGGGCTGATCGCGCACGCGATGGAGAAGGCGCAGCGCTACGACACCGAGGCCGCCCTCGCCCGCGGCCTCCAGCAGGCCCTCCTGCCCCGGCGGCTGTCCGCACATCCGCTGGTGGAGACCGCCGGACGCTATCTGCCCGGCACACAGGGCATGGACGTGGGCGGGGACTGGTACGACGTCGTCGAGGCCGGCGACGGTCTGGCCCTGGTCATCGGCGACGTCCAGGGACACGGCGTCCAGGCGGCGGCCACCATGGGCCAGCTGCGCAGCGCCGTCAGGGCCTTCGCCCTCGGTGACCATCCGCCCGGCGAGGTCATGAGCGGCACCAACCGGCTGCTCATCGACCTCGATCCCGGTCAGTTCGCCAGCTGCTGCTACATCCGGCTCGACCCCGCCACCGGGCTGGCCCGCGTCGCCCGCGCCGGGCACCCGCCGCCGCTGCTGCGGGCCCCGGACGGCCGCACCCACATCCTGCACATTCCCGGCGGTGTCGTCCTCGGTGTGGACCCGCAGGCGCAGTATCCGGTGGCGCAACTGCGCCTGGAGCCCGAGGCGATCCTCGCCCTGTACACGGACGGACTCGTCGAGAAGCCGGGCACCGACATCGACGAGGGCATCGCCGTGCTGCGCGTGGCCCTGGAGAAGGCCGGACCGGCCGCCGGGCGGTGGCACGGCCGCTCTCTGTCGGGTGTCGCCGACCGGCTCACCGCCACGGCCCGGCACACCCCCGACCGGCCCGACGACGTGGCACTGCTGCTCGCCACCCGGCACGCGACACCCCAGGAGCGCCGCTGACCCGCCCCGGCGTCGATCGGATCACCGCCGGGCGCCTCGTGTGACGCCTCTCGCCTCCTGGGGCCGGGCAGTGTAGACATGGGCACATGGTCCGACTGCCCGGCCGGTCCGAGACTCGGCCGCCCCGTCGTCCCGGGGATCCGCATGCACCGCTCGACCTGCGGCAGCAGGAGGAGACCGGGCCGCGCCGCACCGGGGCCGGGAGGCTGCGGTCGGCGATGAGCAGACGCAGCGTCGCCGGACAGGTGTTCATGCTGCAAGCGGTGATCGTGCTGCTGCTGGTCGTGTCGGCCGTGGTGGCGCAGGTCCTGCAGGTGCGGCACGACAGCAATCTGGAAGCCCGCAACCGCTCCCTCGCCGTCGCCCAGACCTTCGCCAACGCACCGGGCACGGCGGCGGCACTGCGCAGCCCGGATCCCACGGCGATCCTCCAGCCGAAGGCGGAGGCCGCCCGCAAGGCCACCGGGGTGGACTTCATCGTCGTGATGAACACCGACGGCATCCGCTACACCCACCCCAAGACGGACCGTATCGGCAAGAAGTTCGTCGGGACCATCGCGCCCGCGGTGCGCGGGGGGACCGTCGTCGAGGAGGTCAACGGGACCATCGGGCCGCTGGTGCAGGTCGTGGTCCCCGTCAAGGCGGCCGACGGCACGGTCGTCGGCCTGGTCTCGTCCGGCATCACGACCGCGCACGTGGGCGGGGCCGCCGACCAGCAACTGCCGCTCCTGCTGGCCGCCGCCGTGGCGGCGATGGCCCTCGCCACGGCGGGAACGGCGCTGGTGAGCAGACGGCTGCTACGGCAGACGCACGGCCTGGGCCCGTACGAGATGACCCGCATGTACGAGCACCACGACGCGGTGCTGCACGCCGTCCGGGAAGGCGTGCTCATCATCGGCGGCGACGGCCGTCTGGTGCTCGCCAACGACGAGGCGCACCGTCTGCTGGGACTGCCCGAGGACGCCGAGCGGCGTCATGTACGGGAGCTGGGCCTGGACGCCGACACCGCCGAACTGCTGTCCTCGGGGCGTGCGGCCACCGACGAGGTGCACCTCGTCAAGGACCGGCTGCTGGCCGTCAACCAGCGGCCCACGGACCTGCGCGGCGGCCCGCCCGGCAGCGTCGCCACGCTCCGCGACTCCACGGAGCTGCGCGCTCTGTCGGGCCGCGCGGAGGTGGCGCGGGAACGCCTCGACATGCTGTACGACGCCGGTGTCGGCATCGGCACCAGCCTGGACGTGACCCGTACCGCCGAGGAGCTGGCGGAGCTGACCGTGCCCCGGTTCGCAGACTTCGCGACCGTGGACCTGTTCGACCCGGTGCTGCACGGGGAGGAACCGCGGCCCGGGAGCGCGATGCACCGCACGGCCGTCGTCGGCATCCGCAAGGACGCCCCGCTCTACCCGGTGGGCGAGCGCATCCGGTTCGTGGACTCCTCGCCGCAGGCCCGCAGCGTGGCGACCGGCAGGTCCGTGGTCGAGCCACGGCTGCGCGAGGCGCCGGGCTGGCTCGCGCAGGACCTCGAACGTACCGAGCAGGTGGTGGAGTACGGCATCCACTCGCTGATCACCGTGCCGCTGCGCGCGGGCAGCCTGGTCCTGGGCGTGGCCAACTTCTGGCGCTCGGAGAAGCCCGAGCCGTTCGACACCGAGGAGCTGGCCCTCGCCGAGGAGCTGGCCGCCCGCGCCGCGGTGTCGATCGACAACGCCCGCCGCTACACCCGCGAGCACAGCACGGCGGTCGCGCTGCAGCGCAGTCTGCTGCCCCGCACCCTGCCCGAGCAGAGCGCGCTGGAGATCGCCTACCGCTATCTGCCCGCCCAGGCCGGGGTGGGCGGTGACTGGTTCGACGTACTGCCGCTGTCCGGTACCCGGGTGGCCCTCGTGGTGGGGGACGTCGTGGGGCACGGGCTGCACGCCGCGGCCACCATGGGGCGGCTGCGCACGGCGGTGCACAACTTCTCCGCCCTCGATCTGCCGCCCGACGAACTCCTGAGTCTCCTGGACGAGTTGGTGGGCCGCATCGACCAGGACGAGACACCCACGGACGGGGCCGCTCCGGTCACCGGCGCGACCTGCCTGTACGCGATCTACGATCCGGTCTCCCGGCGCTGCACCGTCGCCCGGGCCGGGCATCCGCCACCGGTGCTGATCCGGCCCGACGGCGGCGTCGAGTTCCCCGACGTGCCCGCGGGACCTCCGCTCGGCCTGGGCGGCCTGCCGTTCGAGACGGCCGACCTGGAACTGCCGGAGGGCAGTCGTCTCGTGCTGTACACCGACGGACTCGTCGAGGACCGGGAACGGGACATCGACGAAGGGCTGGAACTGCTGCGCACCGCCCTGGAACAGGCCGGCGACTCCCCCGAGGACACCTGCCGGGCGGTACTGGAACAGCTCCCGGCGCGGCCCAGCGACGACGTCGCCGTGATCGTCGCCCGCACCCGCGCGCTCGGCGCCGACCGGGTCGCCGAATGGCAGGTGCCGTCCGATCCGGCGGCGGTCTCCGACATACGGGCCTCCGTGACACGGCAGTTGGCGGAGTGGGGGCTGGAGGAGCTCATGTTCACCACGGAGCTGATCCTCAGCGAACTGGTCACCAACGCCATCCGCTACGGCCGCTCGCCCATCGGGGTGCGGCTGCTGCGCGACCGCTCGCTCATCTGCGAGGTCTCCGACTGCAGCACGACCTCGCCGCATCTGCGGTACGCCGCGAGCACGGACGAGGGCGGACGGGGGCTGTTCCTGGTCGCACAGCTCACCGAGCGCTGGGGTACCCGTTACACATCCGACGGCAAGATCATCTGGGCCGAGCAGGCGCTGCCCTAGGGCAACCGCGATGTCCGTGCCCGCCGTCCGGCGGGCACGGGCACACGGGCCACGGCCTCGTCACTCGTCGATCACGGCACCGAAGCGGGCCGCGTGGGCGTTGCCGGCCAGGGCGGTCGCGTCGTACGACCACGAGCCGTCGGCGAGGAGGCCGTTCCGGCCGGCCGGCAGCAGCCACATCGCGCCGTCGCCGGCGTTCTCGCCGGGGGCCGAGGCGAGCAGTTCGGCGCGGCCGTCGCCGTTCGTGTCCGCCAGCCGCACCTGCGCGCCCCAGGCGTCGTCGGCCTCGGCGGTGCCGGGGACGTGCGGGCTGTTCTGGTCGAAGGACTGGGCGCCGGTCGCGGTCAGGCCCGCGCGGGAGCCGCGCAGCAGCCAGACGGCGCCCGCGTCGGCGACGGTGCCGACGTCCTCGCCCGGCGCGCCGACAGCCACGTCGGCGTAGCCGTCGCCGTTCACGTCGGCCACGGACAGGTCGGCGCCCCAGGCGTCACCGGTCTCGGCCGCGCCCGGTACGCCCGGGGAGTTCTGCGACCACCACTGCGGGGCGGTCCCGGGACCGCCCTGGCCGCCGTAGTAGACGCCGATCAGACCGCCCGCCGCGCCCTCCGCCTCGTCGTCGGCGCTGCTGGGCCGGCCGACGACGAGGTCGTCGTAGCCGTCCCGGTTGATGTCGCCCGAAGCGGTGCCCAGGCCGCCGCGCAGGTCCCGTCGGTACTTCAGGCCGTCGACGCCGCCCGTGTAGAGGGCCGACCAGCTCTGGGTCGGGTCGTCGGGGCTGAAGCCTGAGACCACCAGGTCGGCGAAGCCGTTGCGGTCGTAGTCGCCGGTGGTCAGGTAGGCGGGCTGGAATGTGTGGCCCGTGGAGTGCCGGGTACCGACGAGCCGCAGGACGCCCGCGTGGTACGTGAAGACGTGCAGGCCCACCTTCTGGTCGGCCACGACGAGCTGGTCGGCGTCGGTGTCCCCGGTGAACCGGGCGGCGGCCACCCCGAGGCCGAACCGGGCGCCCGCGGCGGGCGTGGCGGCGGTGACGGATGCGGTGCGCTCCGCGCCCAGGCCGGCCTTGGAGCCGTACAGGACGGTCACCCGGCCCGCGTCCGCGACGCTGCCCTCGTCCTCGCCGGGAGCACCGACGACCGCGTCGTCGTACCCGTCCCCGTCCAGGTCGCCGGTGGCGACGGACTGCCCGAAGTCGTCCCATGCCTCGGAGGTGCCGGGCACGCCCTTGGTGGACTGGCTGATGACCGCCGTACGGCCCTTGGGCACGGTCGCGTCGGTGCCGATGCCGCGTGGGGCACCGTACTGGACGGTGACGTAGCCGGCGCCCTCCTTGCCGTCGACGGTGCCCTCCGGGACGCCGGTGAGGAGGTCGTCGTAGCCGTCGCCGTTGAAGTCGCTGTTGCGGTCGGCGGCGGAGGTGCCGCCCGGGACGCCCGCGAACGCGGACGGAGCGGCCAGGATGCCGGCGCCGGCCAGCAGCAGGAACGAGGCCGCGGTGACGGCCGCGGTGACTCCGGGGCGGCGGGCCGGACGTGCGGTTCTGCTCATCTTCGTTTCCCCCAGGGGTAGTTGAGGAGTCGTCAGGTCGGTCGGTCGTGCCGATACCTGGTTCGACCCGGGCACCCCGGAGGAAGTTGTGGCGCCGCGGAGGGCTGTGACGATTTGGTGACATCTACGGCGGCATGGGGATTTGAGGGGGTGTCAGCCGAGGGCGCGGTCCAGGTTGAACGCGGCGCTGATGAGCGACAGATGCGTGAACGCCTGTGGGAAGTTGCCCTGTTGCTCGCCGGTCCGGCCGATC
The DNA here is from genome assembly GCF_044746205.1 of Streptomyces sp. NPDC086549. Lineage (NCBI taxonomy): Bacteria > Bacillati > Actinomycetota > Actinomycetes > Kitasatosporales > Streptomycetaceae > Streptomyces > Streptomyces sp. NPDC086549. The sequence continues at coordinate 381,625 of NZ_JBIVBS010000008.1, forward strand.
TCCTCGGCGAACAGGCCGAGATGGTTGGCGTAGGTGAGCATCTTCTCGAAGGCCAGCCGAGCCTCGTCCAGCCGTCCGGCGCGCGCCAGCGTCTCGACGTACCAGAAGGAGCAGATCGAGAACGTGCCCTCGTCGCCGCGGAGTCCGTCGGGGCTGGCCTGCGGGTCGTAGCGGTAGACGAGGGAGTCGGAGACCAGGTCGTCGGTGAGGGCGTCCAGGGTGGACAGCCACTTGGGGTCGGTGGGCGCGATGAACTTCGCCAGCGGCATCATCAGCACGGACGCGTCGAGGACCTCGCCGTCCTCGTGCTGGACGAAGGCGTGGCGCACCGGCGACCAGCCGCGGTCCATGATCCGGCGGTAGATGGCGTCACGGGATGTCCGCCAGCGACGGTGGTCGGCCGGCAGGCCGCGCCGGTTGGCGAGGCGGATGGCCCGCTCGATCGCCACCCAGCACATCAGGCGCGAGTACAGGAAGTTCTTGCGGCCGCCGCGGGTCTCCCACACGCCCTCGTCGGGCTGGTCCCAGTGGTCGCAGACCCACTCGACCAGCTGGCAGACGTCGTCCCACTGGTCGCTGGAGATGGGCTCGGCCCACTTGTCGTAGAGGTAGATCGAGTCGATCAGGGCGCCGTAGATGTCGAGCTGGAGCTGGTCGGCGGCAGCGTTGCCGACCCGGACCGGGGCGGATCCCTGGTGCCCCTCGAGGTGGCCGAGCTCCCGTTCGGGCAGGTCGGTGCGGCCGTCGATGCCGTACATGATCTGCAAGGGGCCGGAGGCCGAGCCGTCGCCCGGGCTGATGTGGGTGGTCAGGAAGTTCATGAACGCCTTGGCCTCGCCGCTGAAGCCCAGTCGCAGCAGCGCGTAGACGCAGAACGCGGCGTCCCGCATCCACACATAGCGGTAGTCCCAGTTACGCTCCCCGCCGAGCTGTTCGGGGAGGCTGGTGGTCGGTGCGGCCACGATGGCACCGGTCGGCGCGTAGGTGAGGAGTTTCAGGGTGAGGGCGGAACGGTGCACCATCTCCCGCCAGCGGCCGCGATAGCGGGACTGGTGGAGCCAGCGCCGCCAGTAGCAGACCGTGGCCTCGAACTCGCTCTCGGCCTCGGTGCGGGCGCAGCCGCGGGGTGCTACGGCGTCGCCGACCCGGTCGAGGGCGAACACCGCGGCCTCGCCCTCGGAGAGCTTGAAGTCGGCGCGCGCGTCCAGGCCGTCGCTTTCCAGGGCCACGGTGGAGGTGAGGGAGAGGGCCAGCTCCGGGGACGCGAAAATGGCCGTGTCGCCGAGCATGCTCAGCGTGTGCGGGGCGGCGCCGTAGTCGAAGCGCGGGGCCACCCGGACACGGAAGGGGACGGTGCCGCGCACGCACAGGACACGGCGGATCAGGCGGTGCCGGTCGGCTTCCGCGCACTGCTCGGTGACGGGCATGAAGTCCTGCACCTCGCCGACGCCGTCCTCGACGAAGAACCGGGTGATCAGCACGTTGGTGTCGGGGAAGTAGAACTGCTTGGTCCGGGCCGGTACGGTGGCGGCGAGCTCGAAGCACCCGCCGCGCTCGGCGTCCAGGATCGACGCGAAGACGCTCGGGGAGTCGAAGGACGGGCAGCAGTACCAGTCGATCGTGCCGTTGCTGCCCACCAGGGCCACGGTGCGCAGGTCGCCGATCAGTCCGTGTTCGGCGATCGGCAGGTAGCGCGGGCTCCCGGGTGCGTCCTGGTACGGCGGCGTCTCGGTCATCGCGGCAGCCTCCCGGATACGGGTGTGCGGGCTGCTTCCAGCTTAGGAGCGAAGGGGGCCGTCGGCCCTTCCGGATGCAGGGCGGGCTCCGGCGGTGAATGGTGAGAGTGGGCCCGGAATCGCGGCACCGGCGGCGGTGCGGCGGCCGGACCGGAGGAGGAGGCATCATGTCGACGTCAGAACCCGAAGCGTCCCGGTCGGCCGACGACCGCACGACCCCGGACGCCCTGCTCCACACCAGCCCGGTCACCGGCGTGGCGCCGGAGGACCTGGTGCTCGCCACGGGCCGGGACATCACTCCGGCCACTCTCGAATGGGCGCGGCGCAAGCTGGAGGCCGAGGGCCCGGCCGCCATCGAGAAGCTGTTGCCCTGAGGGCCGTCCGGGGCTGTCTCACGCACGGGGGAACAGACCGGTCCGGCGCGGCCGACCGGGGACGCACGGCGCCCGGCCCACGACTCCCCCGAGCCGCGGACCGGGCGCTTGTCGCCGCCGGGGCGCGAACGAGTGCGGCGCCTCCCGACGCCCGGGAAGCCACGCGGAGCCCGCCGGACGCGTCGACCCGGGACACAGGCTGCCGCGCACGCGAACGGCTGCGGCGCCTCCCGACGCCCAGGAAGCCACGCGGAACCCGCCAGACGCGTCGACCCGGGACACAGGCTGCCACGCACGCGAACGAGTGCGGCGCCTCCCGACGCCCAGGAAGCCACGCGGAACCCGCCAGACCTGCCGGCCCAGGACACAAGCCGACGCGCACGCGAACGAACGGCTGCGGCGCCTCCCGACGCCCAGGAAGCCACGCGGGGCCCGCCGGACGCGCCGGCCCAGGACACAAGCCGCCACGCCCCCGAACGGCTGCAGCGCCCCCCGACACCCGGGAAGCCACGCGGGGCCCGCCGGGCGCGTCGGCCCGGGGCGCAGGCCGGCGCGCACTCCGCGCGGGGCCGGTCGGCTCCGGCCGGATCCGGTGAGTGCCGGTGGTGTCCGGCAAGTGGTCGTCGCGGGAGGCGCAGGTCGGGGGTCAGCCGGTGTCGTGCGAGGACACGCACACCACCGGAACGCGTTGGATCGCGTTGTTGGCGAAGCCTCCGCGGTTCCAGTTCTGGTCAGGTGGCTGGGTGTGGCCCTCGGCGTCGGTGGCGCGGGCGGCGAGGACGTGGTCCCCCGGGGTGGCCGTCCAGGTCCGGTGCCACCGGCGCCAGGCCCACCGGTGTCCGTCCGCCGGGTCCAGGTCGGCCGGGTGCCAGCTCGCGCCCCCGTCGGTGGTGACCTCGACCGCCGTCACCGGGGCCCGCCCGGACCAGGCCCGCCCCTCCAGCGGCACCGGCCCCGGCCGTACCACCCGGGTCCGGGACATGAAGTCCGGGAAGCCGGGCGGCACCAGCAGGGCGCGTGGCGCGATACGAGTGACCGGCTCCCCCTCGTCGCCGGGGTGCTGCCGGAGCCGGTAGGCCACGGCCTGCTGGAATCCGGTGAACGGCTGCGCACTCACCGTGATGTCCCGTAGCCACTTCACGTGCGCCATGCCGTACCACCCGGGCACCACCAGCCGGAGCGGGTGGCCGTGCTGCGGGGGCAGCGGGGCGCCGTTCATGGCGTACGCCACCAGCACCTCGGGGTCGTCGCCGGTGGCCACGGCGACCGGCAGGGCGCGCTGGTAGTCCTGCTCGACCCCGCGCTCCACTCCGTGGTCGGCCCCCGTGCAGACCACGTCGACCGCCCCGGGGCCGACGCCCGCCTCGGCGAGCAGCAGTCGCAGGGGCACACCGGTCCAGTCGGCCGTGCCGACGGCCTCCACCAGCCAGGGCTGGCTCACCGGGCGGGGCGCCAGCAGTGCGCGGCCGTTGCCCGCACACTCCAGCGTCACGCGCGTGGTGACCCGGGGAAGCGCCCGCAGGCCGGCCAGGTCGAAGTGCAGGGCGCGGCGGACCAGGCCGCCCACCGTCAGGCGCCAGGCGGTGTCGTCGGGGACGTACGGGATGTCGTAGTGGACGAGGACGTAGTGCAGGCCGGGCGGGGTGACGTCGTGCCGCAGGGCCTCCAGCGGGAGTCCGTGGTTACGGGCGGCGAGCGCGAGTTCGTCCGGGCCGATGCCCTCGTCGGGACCGGCCAGCCGGGCGGGTGCGCTCACGTCACCGAGTCGACGGCCCATACCCGTATTGTCCCCCGGGCGGGCGGGTGCGGCGAGGAGGGGTGCCGGGGTCCGGCAACTCCCGCGAGACGGGTGGAAGTTCCGTGCGGCGCGATGGTTTCCCGTTCACCCTTTCGAAGAGAGCCCACGGCCTGCCACACTCGCGAGGTGCCCGACTTCGACTTCGACATGCTCGTCATCGGATCCGGCCCCGGCGGGCAGAAGGCGGCCATCGCCGCCGCCAAGCTCGGCCGCCGGGTCGCCGTCGTCGACCGCCCCGACATGGTCGGCGGCGTGTCCATCCACACCGGCACCATCCCCTCCAAGACACTGCGCGAGGCGGTGCTGTACCTCACCGGTCTCACCCAGCGCGATCTGTACGGGCAGAGCTACCGCCTGAAGGAGGAGATCACCGTCTCGGACCTGACCTCGCGCACCCAGCACGTGGTCGGCCGGGAGGTCGACGTCATCCGCAGCCAACTGTCCCGCAACCATGTCTCCCTCCAGGCCGGCACGGGCCGCTTCGTCGACCCGCACACCGTCGCCCTGCGCGAAGTGACCGGACGCGAACGGCTGTTGAGCGCGGAGCACATCGTCATCGCCACCGGCACCCGGCCCGCCCGGCCCGACACCGTCGAGTTCGACGGCCGGACGATCATGGACTCGGACAACGTGCTCACCCTGGAAGGGGTGCCGCGGTCCATGGTGATCGTCGGCGCCGGGGTGATCGGCATGGAGTACGCCTCCATGTTCGCCGCGCTGGGCAGCAAGGTGACGGTCGTCGAGAAGCGTCCGGGGATGCTGGACATGTGCGACGTCGAGGTCGTCGAGTCGCTCAAGTACCACCTGCGGGACCTCGCGGTCACCTTCCGCTTCGGGGAGACCGTCGCCGCCGTCGAGCGCCATCCGCGCGGCACCCTGACCGTCCTGGAGAGCGGCAAGAAGATCCCGGCCGACGCGGTGATGTACTCCGCGGGCCGCCAGGGCCTCACCGACGAACTCGACCTGGGCAAGGCCGGCCTGTCCGCGGACCCGCGCGGCCGGATCCGGGTGGACGAGCACTACCGCACCGAGGTGCCGCACATCTACGCCGTCGGCGACGTCATCGGCTTCCCCGCGCTCGCCGCGACCTCGATGGAGCAGGGCCGGGCGGCCGCGTACCACGCCTGCGGGGAGCCCGTCGGACGCATGCACAACCTGCAGCCGATCGGCATCTACACCATCCCGGAGATCAGCTTCGTCGGCCGGACCGAGGACCAACTCACCGAGGAAAGCGTGCCGTTCGAGGTCGGCATCGCCCGCTACCGGGAACTGGCCCGGGGGCAGATCATCGGCGACTCGCACGGCATGCTGAAGCTGCTGGTGTCCCCGCAGGACCGCACGCTGCTCGGTGTGCACTGCTTCGGCACGGGCGCGACCGAACTCATCCACATCGGGCAGTCGGTGATGGGCTGCGGCGGTACGGTCGACTACCTGGTCGATGCCGTGTTCAACTACCCGACGCTGGCGGAGTCGTACAAGGTCGCCGCCCTGGATGCCACCAACAAGCTGCGGCAGATCGACCGGCTGGAGGACTGACCGGCGCGCGAAGAGGCTTCGACGGGGAGGGAGTTGGGCGCCCGGCGCGAGGGGTGAGATTACCGGCTGGTCAATCTTGAAAGGTAAATGCGTACCGCTATCATCACACCCACACGCGGTGTGACCGACTGTCGACGCAGGGCTGATCGGATCCGCCCATTTCCTTTCCTGGCCGGCCCCTGACCCGAGGCCATCCCTCTACGGGTTCGAGGCGGGTCGCGCACCCCCCACTCCGTACGCCGTCGGGCCAGGCCGCCCGCGCGCGTGCACAGACCGAAAGCAGCACAACCATGAGCAACAACAGGGGCAGAGGGCTACAGGCCAACGCCCTCGGCATGTTCGACACCGTGGTCATGGCCGTCGCGGGCAGCGCACCGGCGTACTCGCTGGCCGCGACCACGGCGGTGCTGGTCGGCTCGGTGGGACTGGCCAGTCCGGCGGCTCTGCTGTACTGCGCGATACCCATGCTGGGCATCGCGCTGGCCTTCAGCTACCTCGGCCGGATCGACGTGAACGCGGGCGCCAGTTACTCATGGGTCGGACGCACCCTGCACCCGTTCCTGGGCTTCGTCAGCGGCTGGGCGCTCGTGGTGTCCGCGACCATCTTCATGGTGGCCGGTTCGCTGCCCGCCGGTTCGATGACGCTCGCGCTGTTCGACTCGGACCTCGCCGACAACACGGCCCTGTCCACGGTGGTCGGCGCCGCGTGGTTCGTCGTGATGCTCGCCGTGGTCCTCGGCGGCGCCCGGCTCACCGTCCGCGCGCAGCTGCTGATGTCCGGCGTGGAACTGGCCGTCCTGGGGCTGTTCGCGGTGCTGGCGCTCTTCCACACCGGCGACGCCCGTGCCTTCGACTGGTCCTGGCTGGGCTTCTCCCACTTCGACGGGATGGCCGGGTTCGCCTCGGGCGCGCTGATCGCCGCGTTCTACTACTGGGGCTGGGACGTCACGAGCAACCTCAGCGAGGAGACCCGCAACAGCCGTCGTACGACAGGCCTCGCGGGCCTGATCGGCGTGGGTGTCGTCTTTCTGCTCTTCGAGGTGTTCACGATCGCGGTGAACGTCATCCTGTCCTCGAAGCAGATCGAGGAGAACGACGCCAACGTGCTGGCCGTGCTCGGCGAGGAGGTCTGGCCCGGCTGGGGCGGCAAGCTGCTGATCGTGGCCGTGATGCTGTCCACCATCGCGACTCTGGAGACCACGCTCATCCAGGTCACGCGCTCGCTCTTCGCGATGGGCCGCGACCGTACGATGCCGTCCGCGCTGGGCCGGGTGCACCGCACCTGGAACACGCCCTGGGTCGCGATCGTCGTCGTCGGCGGGGTGGCGCTGGTGATGTTCATCGCCTCCAACGCGCTGGGCACGGTGGGCGACATCCTCTCCGACGCCATCTCCGCGATCGGTCTGCAGATCGCCGTCTACTACGGGCTGGCGGGCCTCGCGGTGGTCGTCGCCTACCGCAAGATGCTGTTCAAGTCCGCGGGCAACTTCATCCTCGGCGGACTGTGGCCGCTGTTCGGCGCCCTGTTCATGTTCTGGATCTTCGTCGAGTCCCTGGGTGAGCTGAGCGCCGCCGCGATCGCGATCGGCATCGGCGGACTGGCCGTCGGACTGGTCCCCATGTTCTGGTACTGGAAGCAGGGCAGCGACTACTACCGGCCCGCCAAGCTCGACGCCAGCCGGACGGTCGAGGCCGACTACGTCCCCGAGGACCACACGGCAGCGCGGGCCGGTGCTCACGAGGGTCTCCCCACCGACTTCTGAGGGAGGGCCCGATGGCGCGAGACCGCTTCACGCCCGACTTCGATCCCGACTGCGGGGACGCTCCCCTCACCGCCGCCCGCCACGACATCGTGATCGGCCGCTGGCAGGGCCTGCGGGAACTGCTGCGGGCGACCAGCACCGACTGGCTCTCCCGGGGCCACCGGATACGGCAGCTCGCCCAGGCGTGCGCCGGCAGTTCGACGGTGGAGTCCTGGCTGGCCGCCGAACCCCGCAGCGCCGACGCGCTGGTGCTGCGTGCGGCGACCGAGACGGCACGGGCATTCACACTGGCCATCGCCGCGGGCCGGGGGGTCCCTATCGACCGGGACCGTATCGACACCGCGGTGCTGGCCTGTCTCCAGGCCACCGAGGCATGGCCGGAGGACCCCACGCCCTGGATCTCCCTGATCTCGGTCGCACGCCTGTACCCGACGGGGGTGCGCCGGCAGGAGCTGGCGCGCTGGTGGGACGAGTTGCACCGGCGCGACCCCTACAGCGTGGAGGGCCACCTCCAGGTGCTGCACTACTACTCCTCCCGCTGGCACGGCACCCACGGCCTGATGTACGACTTCGCCCGTGACGCGGCCGGTGTCGCCCCGCCCGGCTGCGCGCTGCCGGTCCTGGTGCAGTACGCCCGGGTCGAGGAGTACCGGTACGCCCTCGACGGCGCGCAGGGACAGCACGCCGCGGTGGGCATGGGACAGCACTGGGACCACGACGGCGCCGTCAGCGACGTACGCCGCACCTGGCAGCGCTGGATCACGGGCCGCGGAGAGGCGCCCGTCGCCCCGGGTGAGCTGCGCGACCTCAACCACCTCACCCATGCGGCCTGTCTGGCCGGCGCGGCCGACATCGCCGTGGCACTGCTGCGCCTGCAGGGCCGCCGGGCGACGCGCACTCCCTGGTCGTACACCGGGGATCCGGAGAAGCAGCTGCTGAAGTGGCACAGGGACCTCGGCGTGCGGGAGTGAAGCCGGTACGACCGCCTTGGCCGCTCCTCCGCCACTGACGGTGACGGTCCTGGTCGGAGTGACGATTACGTCGGCCACCTCGCCGTGACGATGACTCGCTTTGTCCGACGGCGTACCCGGTGTCGTCCGGGAACGATCCGCACACGCCGGTCGTCTACAGTTCGGTAGACCGTCTACAAATTTGTAGTCGAACCCGTAGTCGAATCTGCACTCGTGCGAGACGAAAGGCGCCATGAACCGCAAGCACGTCGCGGAACTCGCGGGCAGCGTCGGGCTCGGTGCCTGGGCGGCGTTCGGGGTGCTGGCCATGGTCGTGGTCGGCGGCCACGGCGCTCCGCTCTTCCCGGACGACAGCCTGCTGTCCTGGTCCCTCGGCCACCGGCCGGACATCGCGGTGGCCGTGGCCCGCGGCCTGACCGCCACCGGGACCGGGGTGGTCCCGTACGCACTGGTCGTACTGGCCGGCCTGCTCGCGGGGCGCACGGCACGGCAGCGGCTGGTCGCGGTGCTGCTGGGCTGCTGCTGTCTCGGGGCCGGCCAGGCCGTGCGCTACGGCGTGGTGGAGCTGATCGCCAGGGCCCGCCCGCCGCAGAGCGACTGGCAGACCCACGCCTCCGGCTGGTCGTTCCCGTCCGGGCATACCACCACGGCAGCCCTCACGGCCGGCCTGGTGATCCTCGCGATATGCGTGCGCGCCCCGCGGGGCCGGGCACCGCTGTGCCTTGCCGTGGGCTGCTGGGGCGCGCTGGTCGGGCTGACCCGTGTCTTTCTCGGCGTGCACTGGTTCACCGATGTACTGGGCGGCTGGCTGTTCGCCGTCGGCTGGCTCGGGGTCTGCCTGTGCGCGGCGGCCTGGTGGCTGCCCGCCCCGCTGCTCGAGGACACGACCGGCAGCACGGACTCGGCCGATGCGCCGGTGGGTTCTTGAGTGCGCCGTGGGCGCACGGGGAGCCCCCGCTCGCCGCGTAGAAGCTGTGGAGTGTGACACCGCGGCATGCCACCGCGCTGTACGGAATGGCCCGAGGGGGGCCAGTCCGGGCCGACGGGCGTACCCCCGCCGTCCGCCTGCCCGGCGCGAACCCAGAGCCCGGATCGGGGCAGCCCGACGGCCCCGGTAACCTGGGCGCGCCGCACCCAAACGATCTTCGATGGCGAGAGTTCGGGTTGCGCGGCGTTCAGGTGTTGTCGTGACCCAGGGGGGTGCACACGTGCTGCTGGCGGGCCGCTATGAGCTGGACGAGCTGCTGGGACGCGGCGCGATGGGTGAGGTGTGGCGGGCTGCCGACCATGTCCTCGGACGCTCCGTCGCGGTCAAGCTCCTGCGGGCGGAAGAGGCGACGGACACGGAGCGGTTCCGACGGGAGGCACAGATCGCGGGTCGGCTCAACCACCCCAACGTGGTGGGCGTGCACGACTTCGGCTCCCACGACGGTCAGCTGTACCTGGTCATGGAACTCGTCGACGGCTGGAGCCTGGCCGAGGAGCGCTCGCTGCGCGGCACCCTGGATCCTCATGAGGCGGCTGGCATCGCTGCGCAGGTGGCCGCAGGCCTGGCCGTGGCGCACCGCGAGGGAGTGATCCACCGGGACATCAAACCCGCCAACGTCATGCTGACCACCGATCGCATCGCCAAGATCACGGACTTCGGGATCGCCCGCTTCGCCGGCGACGCCGGCAGCACGCTCACCGCGACGGGCAAGATCGTCGGCACCGCCGATTACCTGGCCCCCGAGCGCGCCCTGGGACGCCCGGCCCAGCCCGGCTCAGACGTCTACTCGCTCGGCTGTGTGCTGTACGAACTGCTCACCGGCCGGCCCCCGTTCCAGGGCACGACCTCGCTGGCCGTGGTGCAGCAGCAGGTCGACGTCCCGCCCCTGCCGCCGGCCCAGCTGCGCCCGGAGATACCGCCACTGCTCTCCGAGTATCTGCTGCACCTGCTCAGCAAGAATCCGGAGCACCGGCCCTCGGCGGCGCAAGCGGCCAGTTGGCTCGCCGGGCAGGAGTGGACGCCGTCCGGGACGGAGTCGGCCGGCACCGCTCTCCTGCCCGCTCCGGTCGTCCCGTCGTCCGGTCCGCCGCGGACTGCTGCCGGTGCTCCACGCTCCCCGCGCCGGGGCTCCCGGAAACCCGCCTCGAAGGCCGTTCTGGGCGGTGCGGCCCTCGCCCTGTTCGGAGTGGCCGCGGCCATCGGCGCATCGCTCGTTTCCGGCGACGACAGCCCTTCGTCACCCACTTCGCCCGCCCCCACGACCATCACGTCCGTACCTGCCGACGGGACCCCAGGCGCCACGGCACCCTCAGCCGCCCCGACCACAGCGGCGCCGCGGGCGGAGGATCACGAGGACGACCAGGGGAACGGCAAGCACGGCAAGCACGGCAAGGACAAGGGCAAGGGCTCCGACGACTGAGCCGACGGCTCACAGCGCCTTGCGGCGGATCAGCATCCCGAGCACCAGCAGGCCCGGGAGCAGGGGCAGCCACACGGTCAGGAGGCGGTAGCCGAGCACCGCGGACGCGGCCGCGGCGGAGGGCGCTCCGGAGGAGGTGAGCGCGAGGGCGAGTGCCGCGTCGAGGGAGCCGAGGCCGCCCGGGGTGGGCAGCAGGGCGGCGGCGCTGCTGGCGGCGAGGTACAGCAGCGCCACCCGGACCGGGGGCAGGGGCAGCTCGACGGCCTGGGTGACGGCGATCAGCACCAGGGAGTGCAGACCGGCGAAGGCCAGCGAGCCGCCCCACAGGGCGACCGCGCGCCGCGGATGCGCGTGTACGGCGCGGATGCCGGCGAGTACGGCCGCGAGGGCGCGCCGGCACCGGGGCCACAGCGGGCTGTTGAGCAGGACGACGACGAGCGCGGCCGCGACGAGTGCGGCGACGAGGACGGGCCGCGAGACGTGCGGGATCCGCAGCAGCCCCGGGCACGCCGGGGCGAGCGCCGCGAGCAGCAGCCCGCGGGCCGCCGCTCCCGCCGTCGCCTTGACCGCGAGGGCACTGGCCGAGCGGCCCGCCGGAAGGCCGCAGCGCATCAGGAACCGCAGGTTCACCGCGCCCGCGCCGAGCCCCGCCGGCAGGACGTGGTTGGCGGCGGAGGCGGCGAACTGCGCGGCCACCAGGCGTCCGCCGGGCAGCCGCGAGGTGACCGCACCCTGCTGGGCGAGCGCCGAGGACGCCCAGGTCGCGACCGCCGCCGTCGCGGCGACCAGCAGCCAGCCCTGGTCGGCGACGGCCAGCCGCACGGCTCCGGTGTGGAGCGCCGGCCAGTGCCGAAGGGCCAGGTAGGCCGCGCACATCAGGACGGCGACGCAGACGGCGGCGTGCCAGTAGGCCCGACGGCGGCCGAGGGCGGTCGCGAGGTCCGTCGGGGTGCTCATGAACCCGCGGCCGGCGTGGCGTAGTAGAGGCGCAGCCCGCCGAAGGGTTCGGACGGCCAGTCACGGGCGTATGCGGGCGGGCGGGTGCCCGTGGTGACGAGTGTGGCGACGGGTGTGCGGCGCGCGGTCCGTGCGATGACCGACGCCGTGCTGTTGGCGTTGTGGCCCGCGGTCGCGGCGGAGGAGCAGCCCGCGTAGAACGCGATGGGGATCGCGTTGTCGCCGGTGAGGAGGCAGGGCGGGCGGACACCCAGATGGTGCAGTTCGGCGGCGGTACGGGCCCAGTCCCGGTGCGCGGCCGTGGTCCGGCCGACGGTGGCCTGCAGGACGGCGTACTGCACCGCCAGGTGCCCGGCGAGGCCGAGCGCGACCAGGGTCACGGCCACCGGCCGCCAGGCCCGGCCGGGTGTGGTCACGAGGTGCACGAGGGCGTCGGCCACCGGGAGGGCTAGCAGGGCGTAGGCGGGCAGCAGGAAGCGGGGAGCCGCGTATCCGATCATGAACAGGTAGGGGAAGGCGGCCGTCACCCCGCAGGCCAGCGGCACCAGGGTGACGGCGGTGCGCCGGGCCCGGATCGCCACGGCCAGGCCGAGCACGGCGAGCAGGGGCAGGACGAACCACCAGACGGTGACGACCGGGGCGGGCATCGCTCCGGTGCACGGGCGGCACAGGGCCCGGCCACCCAGGCTGCGCAGCTGGTCGGCGACGGCTACGTGCCAGCCGAGGCCGCCCTGGATCGCGGAGCCGTCGGACAGCCGGCGCCCCAGGCCGCCGTAGGCGACGTACGCCTCGATCACCCACTCCGCGGCCCCGGCCGCCAGTCCGGCCAGCAGCGCGGCGAGCGGGCGCCAGTGGCGGCGGTACGGCGCGAGGGCGAGCAGGGGCAGGGTCGCCCAGACCGCGTCGGTGGGCCGCATCAGGGCCATCAGCGTCCCGCTCGCCGCCAGCCCCCACAGCGCCGCCTTGTCGGAGCGGTCCGCTCGGGCGCGCAGAAAGCACGCCGGGGCGGCGAGCGCGCCGACGGCGACCCAGTAGTTGGGCATGGCCTGCGGACCGTAGAAGAGTGTCACCCAGAGCGAGGCGAACAGGGCGCCGGCCAGGGCCAGGACACGGACCGGGAAGAGGCCCCGCCAGGCGCGCAGCGCCAGGAGGAGAGCGAGGCCGGAGAGGACGGCGAGGTAGATCCGCAGCAGGGGCGTGGACGACGACCAGGCGGTGACGGGTGCCACGAGCAGCGGGACACCGCGGGCGCGCGGTGCGCTGAAGTAGGCCGCCGGGGCGTGCGCGCTGATCTGGCTGACGTACACCGTCTCGTCCCAGCCGAGGCCCATCCCGGGGTGGACGAGGAGGATCTGGGCCAGGGTGAACGCGCCCGCCACGGCAGCCAAGGGGCCGTCGGCGAGGGCACGTCGGGCGCCGCCGGTCCCGTACCGAGCTCCGCCGCGGCGGGCCCCGGCGAGTGTGGCGTTCGCACTGCCGGCCATCGTCCACCCCTCCGCCCCTACAACTTGTAGGGGCATGCGTCACCCTACAGTCTGTAGTGCCGAGGGCGGGAACCATGGAAAAAACACGGCCAAACTAACCCGTATCGGAGGCCTGTACCGCATGGGTACGGCCATGCGAATGACGGCCCTACGCGCTGTAAGGTTGGGGCATGGCTGGCACAGGGTCCCGCGACAGGGTGGAGCGGCGCAGCGCCGGGGAGTTGGAGAGCGAGGTCCTGGCCACCCTCTGGGCCACCGAGCGGCCGCTGACGCCGGCCGAGATCCAGGCGGAGATCGACGGCGGGCTCGCCTACAACACGGTGCACACCATCCTCAAACGGCTGTACGACAAGGGGCTCGTCCTGCGTGACGCGGACGGGCGGCGCGGCGCGTACCGGCCCGCGAAGAACGCGGCCGAACTGACCGCGGAGGCGATGCACGAGGCCCTCGACCGCGGTCCCGACCCGATCGCCGCACTGCAGCAGTTCGTGTCCGGGCTGAGTCCCGAGGAGGAGCGGGCCCTGCGTGACCTGCTCGGCGGCGGAGGCGGGGCATGAGGTTCGACGTCTACATCCCCCTGCTGCTGTCCCTGCTGCTCCCCCTGGTCAGCCCGGTGATCGGCAGACGGATCGCCCCGGCACTCGCCGCGCGTGTCCTCACCTCCGCCGCCGTCCTCACCGCGGCGGCCACCACCTGGTCCCTGCTCCTGCTGACCACCGCGCTGGTCGGGGACGCGCCGCCGGTGGTCCGGGAGGCCCGCGAGGACGGGCGCCGGCTGGCCGATCCGGTGCCCGAGGTGATCGGGATCGCCGCGTGTCTGGCCCTGGCCGTCGTCGCCTGGCGTGTCCACCAGGCCCTGCGCGCGGAGCGCCGTACGCGACGGGCGCTGCGCCGGCTGTGCGAGGGGCATCCGGCGGACACCGAGCTGATCGTCGCCGCCTCTCCCCTGCCGCAGGCCTTCGCCATCCCCGGCCGTCCGGGCCGGATCCTGGTCACCTCCGCCATGCTGGGCGCGCTCGAACCGGCGGAGCGCCGGGTCCTGCTCGCCCACGAACGCGCCCATCTGGCGCACCGGCACGGCCTTCTGGTCACCGCGGCCACGCTCGCCGCCAGGGCGAATCCACTGCTCTCGCCGGTCCGTTCCACCGTGACCTTCCTCGTGGAACGCTGGGCGGACGAACAGGCGGCGGACGCCGTCGGGGACCGCGCGGCCACCGCCCGCGCCCTGGCCCGCGCCGCACTCACCGCGGGCCGGGCCCGGCCCGCGTGCGCGCTGAACTTCACGGACCGTGCCGTCACCCGCCGCATCGCGGCCCTCCAGACGGCCCCGCCCCCACGCCTGTGGCCCGCCGCCGCTGCCGTCCTCGCCCTGGGTGTCCTCCCGGCACTGCTGGCCGCCGACGCCACGGACGATCTGTACCGCCTGCTGACGAGCGTCCTCACCTGAGCCGCTCCGTCACCGGCCGGCACTCAGCCGCTGTTCGGGGCACGATGCGGCGGTTGCTCGGGAGCCGGGCGGCAGATCACCGGGGGCACCGCCCGCACCGCGGGGCCGTCGGGGTCCAGCGTGACCGGCTCGCCGTGGTGGTGAATCGTCAGCGGCTCGCCGTCCAGCAGTGTGTACACGGCCTTGTCGGCCTCGATCTCCACCCGCAGACGACGGCCCAGGACCTGCAGGCGGAAGGCCAGCCGCCGGAGCCTCTCCGGCAGCCGCGGGGCGAACCGCAGCCCGTCACCGGACCGGCGCATCCCCCCGAAGCCCGCCACCAGCACCGTCCAGGTGCCGGCCAGGGACGCGATGTGCAGTCCGTCCCGGGTGTTGTGCTCCAGGTCCTCGAGGTCCATCAGAGCGGCCTCGGCCGCGTAGTCGTAGGCGAGCCGCAGATGGCCCGCCTGTGCGGCGACCACCCCCTGGCAGCACGCGGACAGGGAGGAGTCGCGCACGGTCAGCGGCTCGTAATAGGCGAAATTGCGGGCCACGTGGTCGTCGTCGAAGAACGTGTCGCAGGTGTACATCGCCAGCACCAGGTCGGCCTGTTTGACGACCTGCTTGCGGTAGAGGTCGAAGTACGGGAAGTGCAGCAGCAGCGGGTACTGGTCGGGGCGGGTGCCGGCGAAGTCCCAGCGCTGGTAGCGGGTGAACCCGGCGTGCTGTTCGTGGACGCCGAGTTCGTGGTTGTAGGGGATGTGCACGGCCTCGGCGGCGTCCCGCCAGGCCGCGCTCTCCTCCT
This sequence comes from Streptomyces sp. NPDC086549, assembly GCF_044746205.1. Lineage (NCBI taxonomy): Bacteria > Bacillati > Actinomycetota > Actinomycetes > Kitasatosporales > Streptomycetaceae > Streptomyces > Streptomyces sp. NPDC086549. The sequence goes on from NZ_JBIVBS010000008.1 coordinate 396,883, forward strand.
CGTCCACCCCGAGCCGGTCGGCTTGTTGCGGGTGCCGTGCGACGGCGTCGGCCGCCGCGAGCAGGTTCGCGCGCGCCATCAGGTTGGTGTACGTGTTGTCGTCGGCGATCGCGCTGTACTCGTCGGGGCCGGTGACGCCGTCGATGTGGAAGACCCCGTGGTGGTCGTGGTGGCCCAGCGACCGCCACAGCCGGGCCGTCTCGACCAGCAGCTCCACGCCGGCCTCCCGCTCGAAGGCCGTGTCCCCCGTGGCGGCGACGTAGCGGATGACGGCGTCGGCTATGTCGGCGTTCACATGGAAGGCCGCGGTACCTGCCGGCCAGTACGCCGACCCCTCCGAGCCCGCGATGGTCCGCCAGGGGAACGCGGCGCCGTCCAGGCCGAGTTGGGCCGCGCGCTCGCGGGCCGCGGGCAGGGTGCTGTGCCGCCAGCGCAGCGCCTCGGCGACGGTCGCGGGGGCGGTGTACGTGAGGAGCGGGAGCACGAACATCTCGGTGTCCCAGAAGGCGTGTCCGTCGTACCCGGAGCCGGTCAGCCCCTTGGCGGGGATCGCCCGCTGCTCGGCGCGGGCCCCGGCCTGCAGGACGTGGAACAGGGCGAAGCGTACGGCCTGCTGGATCTCCTCGTCGCCGTCCACCTCGATGTCCGCGCGGGCCCAGAAGTCGTCCAGGTAGGCGCGCTGCCCGTCGAGGAGTCCCCGCCAGCCGTCGTGTCGGGCGGCGGCCAGCGCCGCGTCCACCTGGTCGGCCATCGCGGGCAGGGAGCGGGTGCCGGACCAGCCGTGGGCGACGAGCTTCTCCACGCGCAGCCGCTGTCCCGGCTCCAGTACGGAGGTGACGGTCAGCCTGGCCACGTCCGTGCCGCTCTCGCTGCTGGTCGAGGTCCGCTCGGGACCGGTCACGACGTGATCGGCGGCCACCGCCACACGCAGACCACTGCGCCGGGTCCGGTGCACCAGCCGCAGCCGGTGGCCGGAGGCGAAGTCGTCCTCCTGCTCCAGCGGCGAGTGCAGCGCGACCGCCGCGCGCGGGTCGCCGTTCGCCCCGGGCAGTTGCTCGTTGGCGACCAGCTCCGACTGGATCACCACGCGGGAGCGGCTGCCGACGGCCTCCACCTCGTACGCCACGGCCGCCACCGCCCGCAGGGCGAACGACACGAGCCGAGTCGAGCGCACCCTGATCGTCGTACCCGCCGGTGAGGTCCACTCGCAGGTCCGCTCCAGCACGCCCCGGCGCAGGTCCAGCACGCGTTCGTGGGAGACGAGCCTGCCGTAGCGCAGGTCGAAGGGTTCGTCGTCGACCAGCAGCCGGAGGATCTTGCCGTTGGTGACGTTGATGACCGTCTGGCCCGACTCCGGATAGCCGTAGCCCGCCTCGGCGTAGGGCAGGGGATGCAGTTCGTGCACGCCGTTGAGGTAGGTGCCGGGCAGGCCGTGCGGTTCGCCCTCGTCGAGGTTTCCGCGCCAGCCGACATGGCCGTTGGACAGGGCGAACACGGACTCGCTCTGCGCCAGGACGTCCAGGTTGAGGTCCGTCTCGCGCACGGCCCACGGCTCGACCGTGTACGACCGGTGGGTGATCACTCCTTGCCTCCCAGCTCGGACAGGTCGTTCACGACGACGTCGGCGCCGTGCGCGTACAGCGCGTCGGCCTGTCCGACGCGGTCGACGCCGACGACGTATCCGAAGCGGCCCGCGCGGCCCGCGTCCATGCCGGCCAGCGCGTCCTCGAAGACGGCGGCGGACTCCGCCTGGACGCCGAGGTCGCGGGCGGCGGCCAGGAAGGTGTCCGGGTGCGGTTTGCCGGGCAGCTTGCGCTCGATGGCGACGATCCCGTCGATCCGTACGTCGAAGAAGTGCTCGGCGCCGACCGAGCGCAGCACGTCGCGGCAGTTGGCGCTGGAGGAGACGATCGCGGTGCGCAACCCCTGCGCGCGGACGGCCTCGAGGTAGCGCAGGGTGCCGTCGTAGGCCTCGACGCCGTCGGTGCGGATCTTCTCCAGGAGCAGGTCGTTCTTGCGGTTGCCGAGGCCGTGGACGGTGCGGGCGTCCGGTGGGTCGTCCGGGGCGCCCTCGGGCAGGTCGATGGCGCGGGAGGCGAGGAAGGCGCGGACCCCGTCGGCGCGTGGGCGTCCGTCGACGTACTCGTCGTACTCCGCGTCGGCGTCGAACGGCCGGCCCTGCTCGCCCTCGTAGTCGCGCAGGAACTCGTCGAACGCCTCCTTCCAGGCGGCCGCGTGGACGACGGCCGTCTTGGTGACGACCCCGTCGAGGTCGAAGAGACAGGCCAGGATGGTGTCGGGCAGACCGAGCTCAGTCATACCCAGCACCCTTCCCCGACGGGCGGGTTCCAGTGGGTGGCGAAGGCCACACGGCGGGAACCCGGAACGAACGCGGTGCGAGACTCTCCTCCGTGCCCCTGACTTTCGACGACCTGCTCGCCCGCGCCCGGTCCCTCGCCGACCGCCGACCGCGCGCGCTCCTCGGCATCGCCGGCAGCCCCGGCGCGGGCAAGACGACCCTCGCCGAGCACCTGGTGCGCGAGCTGAACGGTACCGGTGCCCCCTGGGTCGCCCATGTCCCCATGGACGGCTTCCATCTCGCGGACGTCGAGCTGGACCGGCTGGGTCTGCGGGACCGCAAGGGGGCGCCCGGCACCTTCGACGCGGCGGGATACGCGGCGCTGCTGCGGCGGCTGCGCGAGGAGACCGACGAGGTGGTGTACGCCCCGGGATTCGAGCGGGTGCTGGAACAGCCGGTCGCGGGCGCGATCCCGGTGCCGCCGACGGCCCGGCTGGTGGTGACGGAGGGCAACTACCTGCTGCTGGACGGGGGTTCGTGGGCGCGGGTGCGATCCGGGCTGGACGAGGTGTGGTTCTGCGAGATCGACGAGGGCGAGCGGATCCGGCGGCTCGTGGCCCGGCACGAGGAGTTCGGCAAGGAGCACGAGGCAGCCGTGGCCTGGGTGCTGGGCACGGACCAGCGCAACGCCGAACTCGTCGCGACGAGCCGGGAGCGGGCCGACCTGGTGGTGCCGGCCGGCGCACTGCCCTCGCCGGACCGGGCGGAGAGTCCTGAGCGGCGGCTCCGCGCCACCGGTTAGCCTGCCCGGACGCCGAGTGGGGACTCCCCGTCGGGGGGACGGGTGCAGCCCGGTCCGGCGGATGGTGGTGAGCGAGGCCGAGCGGCGCGGCCGGGGGCTGCTCGGCCTGCCTGGTGGGCGGCCCGTGATCAGGCGCGCAGCGTCAGTCCAGGTTCGCCGTGTGCGTCGCCCGCGAGCTCCCCGATCACGGCCGTGAAGCCTTCGGTAGTTGGTGAAGGACAGGTACAGCGAGTCGAGCATCGGGAAGATCGTCAGGCCGAACAGGCCGACGAACCAGGGGCCACGAAGAGGTACGGCCACCACCCCCCACCCCGCCGTCTGGCGAGGCGGCGGCGCATACGGTCGCGCTCCCGCCGGTCGGACGGGGTCGCCGGAGCCGGCGGCTCCTTCACGACCTCGTCGGTCTTCGCGGTGGTCATACTCATCCCCCTGGCCTTCTCCCGGTCTTCAGATGTACGGCGCGGACTAGCGGCTCAGGATCCCTGCCGCCTGGTCGAAGAACTCGCCCAGCTGCGCCTTGATCGTCTTCTTGCCGAAGGCGACGGCGAGGTTGGACTGGAACAGCAGGTCCCAGATCTGGTCGGCGCCCTGCGGCGGCGGCACTGGAGCGGGCAGGGCGTTGGACGCCTTCGAGACACGCTTGGCGATGTAGTCGGCGTTCGCCATGTTCAGCTTGTCCGTCTCGGTCAGGCCCGAGGCGATCAGGTTGCGGGCCTTGTCGGTCGGCGGGATGCCGCGCAGCAGCTGCATGTCCTTGATCGCCGTCGCGTCCTGGGCGAAGAACGACATGATCTTCACGGAGTCGGCGACCCTCTTGCTGGCCTTGGTGGCGCTCAGCAGCACACCGCCGTTGACGAAGTTGCCCTCGCGGGCGCCGGAGAAGTCGCCCTGCGGGGTGGGCACGAAGTCCAGCTGGGCGTTGGTGATGGAGCCGCCCGCGCCGTAGACGCCGGAGTCGAAGGTGAACAGGGCCTTGCCTATGACGACCGCGTTCTTGGTGAGGTCGTTGTGCGCGGCGGAGGTGATGGCCGGCGGCGGGGAGGCGTGGGTCTTGCGCATCTCGGCCCAGTACTCCCACCACTCCTGCAGGGTGTCGGAGGTGAAGCCGAGTTTCTTGCCGTCGTCGGAGAAGAACTGCTGGCCCTTCTCGCGGGCGAAGATCTCGAAGCATTGGAGGGTGGAGCCGCCGCCGTCGTCGACGCCGTAGGTCCTGCCGCCGCTCTTCTTGTAGACGTCCTGGGCGATCTTCTTCAGGTCGGTCCAGGTCCACTCGCGGTCCGGCAGCTTCAGGCCCAGCTTCTCCAGGCCGCTGCGGTTGACGGTGAACTGGTTGACACCGATGCCGGACGGGACGCCGTACAGCTTGCCGTCGACGGTGCCGGCCGCGAGGAGCGTCTTGGAGAAGCCGGTGAGGTCGAGGGTCTTGCCGACGTACTCGTCGAGCGGGGCGAGGACGCCCTTGCGGGCGTACTGGGCGACCAGCGCGGTGTCCATCTGGAGCAGGTCGGGGGTGCTGCCGCCGGCGACCAGGGTGTTGAACTTGTCGAAGTACCCGTCGTAGCCGGAGTACGTCTCCTGGATCTTGATGTCCGAGTTCTGCTTCTGGAAGTAGGCCAGAGACTTCTTGTACGCCGCGTGGCGGTCGTCGCTGCCCCACCAGGTCATGACCAGCTCGCCGCTGCTGCTGTCGGCGCCGGTGCCGCTGCCGCTACCGCAGGCGGAGACCGACGTGCCCAGAGCGCCGGCGACGGCGAGCCCACTCGCTGTGCGGAAGAGGGTTCTGCGCGAGATCTGGTGACCCACCGGGTCCTCCCTGAAAGGTGCGTGACGGATCCCCCGGCCGAGATGTATGCGGCGCGGGTGCGGTGTGATCGTAGTTCGCCCTCCGGGGGACGGCCTCGCCCGGCTGTACCGCCCTTTCGGGTGGGGTCCCTGGCCTCGCCGACCGTGGCCCGCGAGTACGCCCTCACCGGGCTGCCGTACCTTGCCGTACGGCCGGGCAGTACGGCGGTCACGGCGGCGGAAACGGCGCTGCCCGCGCCGTGCGACGCCAGCAACAGTCGAACTAGGTGGCGATGAGGGCGAGTTCGGGCACCCCGTGGGCGTCCTCGGCCCCGATGACGGCCGTGAACGCCTCGGTGTGCACCGTCAGTCCGCCCTCGAAGGACACCCTGAGGTCCCCGCCCGGTCCGTACCGTACGGCGAACACGTGCAGCCCTTCGGGTGCGCCCGGCGCCGGCTCGGCCTCATAGGCGCTGGAGGTGACCAGGTGGCGCCAGCCCTCGTCCGGGTCGCCGTAGCCACGCGGGTCGGCGGCGAGGGCGAACGCGGCCTGCTCCTGGGTGAGTTCGGCACGCGCGTCGAAGTGGTCGACGCCCTGTTCCGTCGGGTGCGTAAGGCGCAGCACACCCGCCGCCGCGACCTCGCCCTCGGCAACCCGGCGCACCCGGTCCCCCTCGTCCGCCGCGTACGGCAGCCCGGCCAGCAGGTAAGGCGTCCCGCCGAGGCGCTCCACGGCCACCGTCACCCACAGACCGGTGCCGTCCGTGACGTACAGCGAGCGCACATGCCGCAGGACATGATCGCGCCCGACGACCGGCTTGCTGACCAGCTTGGCGGTCAGGCCATCGGCGCTCACGTCCCGGACCCGGACCTCGCCCATCGGCCGGCAGAACAGGAAGCCGTCCAGGACCGGACCGAAGCCGTGCTGCCGGTTCACCGCCGCCGGAAGGTAGTAGATGCCGGCCGCCTCGATCAGTGCCGGGGTCATCCGGTGGTCGAAGGCCACCGAGACGGAACCCGCCCGGAGCTGATGGCGGGCCGGAGCGGTCGACGGGGTGCGGTGCCAGGGGGTGGTGTCCTGGATCTGCCAGACCAGCATCCAGGCGAAGTGCCCGTCGACACCGCCGTCCGGCTTGACCGCGTGCCGCCCCCAGCCGGTGTCGCCCCGGTAGCGGCCCAGGTCGGAGCCGATACGGGCGCCGAAGTAGCGCAGTCCCAGGACGGATTCGAAGCCGGAGTGCTGTTCGCTGTAGCGGGGGCCGCCGTTGTCGAAGCCGCCGTTCGGCAGCCGGGCGTCGATGTAGCGGGCGAGCGCGTCCCCGTCCTCGGCGAACATCTGCGCACCGCTGATCCGGTGGGCCTGGGCGAGGAAGGACAGGGAGATCGGGCCGTAGTTGTTGTCGTAGGCGCCGCCGTGCTCGGGCGGCAGCAGGGCACCCCGGTCGAGGACCCGGTGGGCGCGGATCTCCTCGGTGTACAGGGTCAGGGCCCGCTCGCGGACCGATTCCCCTTCCGCCGCCGGGAGATGGCGTGCCAGCATCAGTCCGCCGACCACACACCCGATCGCCTGGTTGCCGGCCTCCTGCGGGTTGAAGAAGGTGGCCTCGGTCAGCCAACGCCAGTAACCGCGGCCCACCTCGACCAGCGCCGAGCGCTGTTCGTCGTCGACCAGGCCCTCCGCCAGGTCGAGAACGTTGACCGCCTGGAGCAGCGCCCAGACCGTGCTGGGCCAGTCGCCGATCGGGTGGGCGCCCGCCGCCAGGACGTAACGGGCGTACGGCAGGCGGGAGTCGCGGACCTTCAGGTTCGGGTAGCCGGGGTTGTCCTCGGTGTGGACGCGCTCGCGCAGATGGAAGGCGAGGCTGCGGCGCACCGCCTCCGGCAGTCGCGGGTCCTTGCCGCGCTGCCAGGCGAGGGCCAGCAGCGAGGTGACGCCGAGGGAGGTGTCGCCGATGTCGTCGTCGACGTCGGGGTGTTCGAGGTTGCCCTCGGGGGTGAGGCGGGCCAGGGCCTGCTCCACGACGTCGGCGAGGACCGCGTCGTACACCTCAGGGGTGTCGGGCAGGTCGTGCAGCGAGCCGAGCTGGCGCGGCAGGTGCATGGGAGTGGGGCAGCCCTTCGTTCCGGAGGTGGCCATGGCGTGATTCATCGGGGTCGGACGACAGGCGAGGGACGGCGGGCGCGCAGTGCGACGGTCAGTGTGTGAGGGCCGTGCCCACCGATGTAGACGCGGTTCCCGGTCGTCGCGTCGGTGCCGCCCACCACGGTGTAGTCCTGACCCGGGTCGTACCGTAGTACGTCGCTCCGGTCCGGTCCGGCGAGCGGTTCGCCTGCCTCGACGTCGGCCTCGACCCGGATCTCGTCGTCACCGACCCGGTAGGTCATCGGCCCGGTCGTCAGGCACCAGCGTCCGTCGCCGATCGGTACGGCGCCCTCTGGCACGCCGCCCGGCCGGAAGGTCAGTTCGAGGGCCCAGGGCACCCTTGGTCCGCTGATGTCGATCCGCAGGTCGGCACCGTCTTCCCTCACATCCGCTTCGACGCAGGTCGTGTGGGAGACCTCGTCCCGAGGCCGGTCCGGGAAGGCCATCGCGGCCGAGAAGCGTCCCTCGTCCGCCACACGGTAGGCGCAGTCTTCCCGTCGCCGGTCCGGCGGGAACGGCTGGTAGTAGGCGGCAGTGAGGGTTTCGGTGAGCCGGAACCGGTTGTCGGCGAGCTGTTGCATGCCGGCGGCGCGGAACGGGCCCAGGTCGAAGAATCCCCGTGAGAGGCGGACCGCGTCGAGGACGGCGTCGCCGGCGAACAGGCGCAGGAAGGTGGGATTGCAGGCCAGGCCCGAGCGGATGCGCCGGTGCTCAGGCACGTCCGAGCCGCCGTACAGGACGCTGAGCGCGGTGGCGGAGGCACGCGAAGCAAGGCGCGCCGTGGTGATGTACCGGTCGCGGGGAAGGGGGTCCGGCGCCGGTGCCGGCAGCTCGCGGCACAGGTCGGGGGTGAGGATGGTCTCGGCGAGCAGGTCGGGGTCGTCGACACCGCCGGCTGCTGCCCACCTCGTCGCCCGGCTGAAGTCGCCCCGGCCGGTACGGATCGCGAGCAGCCGGTAGTGCGGCAGGTAGGGCGCCAGCGGGAACGGGTGGTTCTGGTCCTGCCGCCGCGAGTGGACGGTCTCCACCGTGCCGTCCGGTCTGATGAGGTCCAGGGTCGCGGTGAGGTTGCGCTCGACGGCGTCCCGCAGGTCGGTACGGCCGAGGACGTCGGCCAGGAGCAGCAGCGACGGGTTGGACACATGGGCCGCGTAGAGGGCGCTGCGCTCCGAGTACAGGCCCTCCGCATCGATGTCGACGCCCTCGGCGAGCCACGCGTCGACACGGTCGAGCAACCGGCTGTCCGGGAACGACCGGTGCAGCCGGGCCAGCGCCGCGCACAGCTCCCAGCGGTGGTTCGGGGTGTGCACCCCACCGGTCAGGAGACTGTCGGAGGCGGCGCCGGCGATCTCGGCGAGCGCGGCCGTGACGTCGCGCAGTTCCGGCCCCGCGCCCGCGGCGAGGACGTGCGCGTCGCACACGTCGTTGACGGTGAACGCGGAGTCCGGCGGTGACTGCACGTTGTCGCCGCCGGCGAAGAGGCCGGTGGCGGTCTGCGCGGCGCGGAGGGCGCCGAGGTGGGCCTTCGTGGCGGCGACGGCCTGCCCGCTGCCGTGCAGCGCCGAGTCCGTGCAACGGTACGCCGCGACCAGAGTCTTCACCCGGCGTGCCAGAGCGCGGTGGGTCACACCGGCGGGTTCCTCGTCGGGGGCGGCCGCCAGCGGGGCGGCCAGCCGGTCGGCGGCGCGGGCCGCCGCGCGGACGAACTCGTGGTCGAGCGGGGTGGACAAGGTCAGTCCTTCAGTCCGGCGTTGATGTCGGCGCCCATGACGTAGCGCTGGAAGACCAGGAAGATGGCGATCAGCGGGATCATGGAGATGACCGATGCGCCGAGCAGGACCGACCAGTTGATGTTCTGCGCGCCGACGATGCTCTGGATGCCGATCTGCACGGTGAACTTGTTGGGGTCGTTCAGCATCAGAAGCGGCCAGATGTAGTCGTTCCACCGCCACTGGAAGGACAGGATGGCGAGGGTCAGCATGATGGGCCGGGAGAGCGGCACCATGATCCGCAGGAAGATCGACAGTTCGCGGGCACCGTCGATGCGTGCGGCTTCCACGAGTTCGTCGGGGACCGTCAGGAAGAACTGGCGGAACATGAAGCATCCGGTCGCGGTGAGCACGGCCGGGAGGATGATGCCGGCGAACGAGTTGTACAGGCCGAGGTTGCGGACCACCAGGAACTCCGGGGCGAGCATGACCTCGGACGGCAGCATCGTGGTGGCCAGGATGCAGATGAAGAAGACCTTGAGCCATTTGTTGTCGTACTTGGCCAGCGCGTACCCGGTGCAGCAGCTGACTCCCACCGTGAGGATCGTCGTGATCACGCACACGATGGCCGTGTTGACGAAGTACTGGGAGAAGTTGGCGCTGCGCCACGCGGTCAGGTAACCCGACAGGGTGGGGTTGTGCGGAACCAGCGTCAGCGGATAGGAGAACAGGTCGCTGGCCGGCTTGAGGGAGCTGAGGATGAACCACAGCACCGGCAACCCGTACAGGCACGCAAGGATCCACAGCAGTGTCGTCGCGGGCACCGCCCGACGAATCCCACCGCTGCTCGCGCCGCGGGGCCGCTTCTTGGAGACGGCCCGTCCGGAACCGGCGTCGACCGGGCGTGGCATGTCTGTGGTTGTCATCGGTTCTCCACCCGTCGGTTGACGATCAGCTGGATGATCGCGACGGCCATCAGGATGAGCATGAGCACGAACGACGCGGCGCTCGCGTAGCCGATCTGGCCCCGCTTGAAGCCGGTCTCGTAGATGTACTGGACAAGTAGGTTGTTCGACGTTCCGGGTCCGCCGTTGTTGAGGGCGACGAACACCGGGTATTCCTTCATCGCGTTGATCGTGTTGAGCAGGATGACGATGAACGAGGTGGGCGCGATGCTCGGCAGCGTGATGCTGATGAACTGGCGCCATGGGCCGGCGCCGTCGAGCGAGGCCGCCTCGTAGTACGACACCGGTACGTTCTTGATCGCCGCGATGAACAGCAGCATCGAGAAACCCGTCCAGGCCCAGGATGCCGCCATCACCACCACCAGCAGCGACAGGTCCGCGTTCGACTGCCACGGAACGGCGTGCCCGCCGAGCTTCTCGATGACGTAGTTGACCAGTCCGAAGTTCTCGCCGAACAGCCACCGCCACAGGACACCCACGACGATGGGCGACAGAAGCCACGGGATGAAGAAGATGACACGGGCGACCGACGCGCCCTTGGCGTGCTTGCTCACCACCAGGTTGGCGGCGAGCAGCGAGAGCGCGAAGTTCAGCGGTACGAAGAGCACGGCGTACAGCAGCGTCCGGGTCAGCGCATCGTAGAAGGTGGAGTCCCCGAACAGGTTGTGGTAGTTGTCCAGTCCGATGAACTGGAACGCCCCCACACCGGTGTAGTTCGTGAAGGAGTAGCCGAGCCCGATCACCGCCGGCCAGACGAAGAACAGCGCGAAGAGCACGACATTGGCCGCGATGAGCACGAGCGGCGCAAGGGTGTACTTGCTGCGTCTCCTGGGCGGGCTCGCGGACACGTCCGAGGCGCGTTTTGTCATCTTCCTGACTCCGTGCTGGTGGAAGGGATTGCTGTGGGCTCACGCCATGAGCCCGGCATCACGTGGGCGCCAGGGCGGGGGGGGGGGGGGGGGGCACCCCCCCCCCCCCCCCCGGGCGGCCCCCCCACCCCCCCCCCCCCGGGGGGGGGGGCCCCCCAAACATAACAACAAGGGGTCGGGCCCCGCACAGCGGGCGGTACGCGGTGCCACC
>NZ_JBIVBS010000009.1:0-390479 GCF_044746205.1 Streptomyces sp. NPDC086549
CTGTGAGGACTGCGAGGGGAAGCGGTTCGACGCGTCGGTGCTGGAGTACCACCTCGGCGGCCGCGACATCAGCGAGGTGCTCGCCATGTCGGTGACCGACGCCGAGGAGTTCTTCCGCGTCGGCGAAGCACGCACCCCGGCCGCGCACCGGATCCTTGAGCGGCTCGCCGACGTCGGCCTCGGCTACCTGAGCCTGGGCCAGCCGCTCACCACGCTGTCCGGCGGCGAGCGGCAGCGGCTCAAGCTGGCCACCCACATGGCCGACAAGGGCGGCGTCTACGTCCTGGACGAGCCGACCGCCGGCCTGCACCTCGCCGACGTCGAGCAGCTGCTCGGCCTGCTCGACCGGCTCGTCGACTCCGGCAAGTCCGTCATCGTCGTCGAGCACCACCAGGCGGTCATGGCACACGCCGACTGGATCATCGACCTCGGCCCCGGCGCCGGCCACGACGGCGGCCGCATCGTCTTCGAAGGCACACCCGCCGACCTCGTCACCACCCGCTCCACCGTCACCGGCGAACACCTCGCGGCCTATGTCGGCACATGAGAGGGGAACTCGCGGGCACCGTGAACGAGATGCTGTGCGACAAGACGGCCGATACGATGGGAACAGTGTCAAACCCCCACCAACTGCCTCGGAACGTGAACGGGATGCATGGTCGACGTGGGGGCGACATGCGCACGGCGTGACGGAGTGAGGCTTTCCACCCTCGGAGTTCTGTGCGACCGCTGCCGCGGGTGATGGAGCCGTCGCGTCCCATCGGCCGCATCGGTAGCGTGCAAAGCAGGTTGAATAATGAACCGGACTCGTCTGGCAGTACTTACGTCCCTGGTCGCCCCCGCGCTCGCGGTCGGCCCCGCAGTTGCCGCACACGCCTCTGTCACCATCGCGCCCCGCGCCGCGTCCGGCGCGGCGTGTCATATCGAAAAAGAGTCGAACGGCAAAACCCACGTCTGGGGCGTGGGATTCGCCGGCAACACGAAGGTGACCTACTCGGGGTCCGCCTCGGGCACCGTCTCCACGGACAAGTCGGGACGGTTCGACATCGATGGGCTCACCGGGAGCAAGTTCGTCGTCAAGACGGGCAACGGAATGACCACGGTCACCTGCGGCATGGTCAAGCGCTGAGGGTTCCGCGCGACGCCGCGACGCTTGGCGTCCGCTGCCCCCGATGTGATGTCCTCGGCGCGGTATCGCGCCAAGGGCATCACGTCACTTCGGCAGGTCACTCGCACCCGTCGCCCAGCGGGCGTTGGGCGTTGAGGCCGGGCAGGCGCCCTTCGGGGATTGTCCTTCCGAGGGCTCGTGCCGGCCCCGCAGAGCCGAGGCGAGTGCGGACACGAGGGCCATAGCGGTGGCGACGCCGAAGACGACGGTCAGCCCGTCGTGGAAGGGGCCCGAGACGAGCTGGGGGAAGAAACGGTGGCCCGTCAGCACATCGCGCTGGGCCGCGGACACCTGGTCGAGCGATCCGGTCGAGGCGAGCAGGTGGCTGATGGGGTTGTTGCCGAGGAACGTCGCGAACAGCGTGCTCACCGGTGGCAGTGAGGCGGCCTGGTCGGCCGTGGCGGCCGGTACGCCGTGCGCCCGGAGACCGTCACCGAGCGCCGACGGGAGTGAGGACGCCAGCCCCGAGACCATGAGGGAGAAGAACACGCCGATGGACAGGGCAGTGCCCGAGTTCTGGAACGTGGAGCGCATCCCCGAGGCCACACCCCGGTACTCGGCCGGTACGCTCCCCATGATCGACGACGTGTTGGGCGCGGAGAACATGCCTTGTCCGAGCCCGTTGAGCAACAGCAGCGCCGCGAACAGTCCGTAGTCGAAGTTCACGGGCAGCGCCAGCAGGCCAAGGAACGAGGCAGCGACCAGCACCAGGCCCGTCGTCGAGAACAGCCGGGCACCGAACCGGTCGGAGAGATGGCCGGACACAGGGCCGGCGATCAGGAATCCCAGGGTCAGCGGGAGCATGAAGATGCCTGCCCACAGCGGGGTGTCCTCGAAGTCGTAACCGTGCAGCGGCAGCCAGATGCCCTGCAACCAGATGATGAGCATGAACTGCAGCCCGCCGCGTGCGATCGCGGTGAGCAGGGCCGCCACATTGCCCGCGGCGAAGGCCCGCGACCTGAACAGCGACAGCCGGAACATGGGCTCGGCGATGCGGGTCTCGATGAAGCAGAACAGCAGGAGCAGGAAGACACCGCCGGACAGGCCCGCGAGCACCCACGGGTTGCCCCAGCCGGTGGCGCTCTCGCCGTACGGCTGGATCCCGTAGGTGATGCCCGCGAGCAGTATCCCGGCACCGGTGGCGAAGGTGACGTTGCCGAACCAGTCGATCCGCCCGCGCCGGCCGGACGCGGTCTCGCGCAGGCTGAGCCAGGACCAGATCGTGCCGGCGACACTGACCGGGACACTCACCCAGAACACCGCCCGCCAGTCGACGGCGGCGAGCAGACCGCCGGCGAGCAGACCGAGGAACTGGCCTGCGAGAGCGGTGATCTGGTTGATGCCCAGTGCCATGCCGCGCTGCCGGGCGGGGAAGGCGTCGGTGAGTATGGCGGCCGAGTTGGCGGTGAGCATGGAGCCCCCGAAGGCCTGCACGATGCGCCACAGGATCAGCCACAGAGCCCCGGCGCCGGCCCGGAACGGATCGAGGGACAACGCGACCGACGCGCACGCGAAGATCAGGAAGCCGAGGTTGTAGATCCGTACCCGGCCGAACATGTCGCCGAGGCGGCCGAGGACGACGACGAGCACCGCCGACACCAGCAGGTAGCCCAGGATCATCCACAGCAGATAGCCGATGTTGCCCGCCGCCAGTGGGTCGAGTCCGATTCCGCGGAAGATCGCCGGCAGCGAGATGATCACGATGGAGGCGTCCATCGTGGCGATCAGCACACCCAGCGTGGTGTTGGACAGGGCGACCCACTTGTAGCCGGGGCCCGGTGGCGCGTCCTTGGGGCGGGTGATCCGGGGGAGGGGGCGTCGCCGGTTCACAGTCGTTCCGCCAGCCGGTCGAGGAGGGGCAGGGCGTCGTGGAGCACACGCCGCTGCTGCGGGGTGAAGTCCTCCAGGGCGTGTGCGAGGCGGCTGACGGACTCGGAACGGCGTTCCTCCAGCATGGTCCGGCCCTCCCCGGTTATCGACACGATGGCGCGCCGTCGGTCGGTGGCGTGGGGAGCCCGTTGTATGAGACCGCGCTGTTCGAGGCCGGCGAGGGTGGTGGCCATCGCCTGCGGTCTGACACGTTCCAGTTCGGCGAGCGAGCCCGGCGTGTCCGGCCCGGAGCCGGCGAGCCGGGCCAGCACGGAGACGCCGGAGAGTGAGATGTCCCCCACCGCGTGTGCCTGACGGAGCCGACGGGTGATCCGTGCGACCGCCAGCCGAAGGGCGGCGGCTAGCGGCGCGGTGTCCTGGAACTCGCCGGGAGAGTTGCGACCTGCGGTCTTTTCCACGTCCACAACTCATAACAATAGGTTTATCAGTCTGGACTGTTCAATCAAACTTTAGTAATCCAGCGCTTCCGGTCAGCGGGCGGCGAGGAGTTCGAGCGTGTCGATCACACGGTTCGAGAAGCCCCACTCGTTGTCGTACCAGGCCACCACCTTGACGTGGCGTCCGTCGACGCGGGTGAGGGCGGAGTCGAAGATCGACGAAGCCGGATTGCCCGTGATGTCGGAGGACACGAGCGGGTCGTCCGAGTACTCGAGGATGCCGACGAGCGGCCCCTCCGCCGCAGTGCGGTACGCCGCGAGCACCTCGTCGCGTGTCACGTCACGGGCGACGGTCGTGTTGAGTTCGACGATCGACCCCACGGGAACCGGTACGCGGATCGAGTCGCCCGACAGCTTTCCGTCGAGGTTCGGCAGCACGAGGCCGATCGCCTTGGCGGCGCCCGTCGTGGTCGGCACGATGTTGACCGCGGCGGCACGGGCGCGGCGGGCGTCGCGGTGCGGACCGTCCTGGAGGTTCTGCTCCTGCGTGTAGGCGTGCACCGTCGTCATGAAGCCGTGCTCGATGCCGGCGAGTTCGTCGAGCACGGCGGCCAGCGGCGCGAGCGCGTTGGTCGTGCACGAGGCATTCGAGACGATCGTGTGCAGGGCCGGATCGTAGGCGTCGGTGTTGACCCCGAACGCGAGCGTGACATCGGCACCGTCCGACGGCGCACTGACGAGGACCTTCTTCGCGCCCGCGTCCAGGTGGGCGCCGGCGGCCTTGGCCGACGTGAATCGGCCCGTGGCCTCCAGCACGATGTCCACGCCGAGTTCGGCCCACGGCAACTGCGCCGGTTCGCGCTCGGCAAGCACGGTGATGCGTCGGCCGTCGACGACGAGGGTGTTCCCGTCGACGGTCACCGGGCGACCGAGCCGGCCCGCCGTCGTGTCGTAGGAGAGCAGCCGCGCGAGGGTGGCGGGCTCCGTGAGGTCGTTGACCGCGACCACTTCGAGGCTGCTGTCGCGTTCGAGCAGGGCGCGCAGCACATTGCGTCCGATGCGGCCGAATCCGTTGACGGCGATGCGAGTCATGAATGGTGTCCCTTCTGTTTGCCACCAGACTCACGCGCGGCGACGGCCCGTGACAGCGGCGTGATCGCCACGGTTCAAAAGGATCGCGCCACGTGGTGGCGGGCTACTCGCCCTGGGCGAAGGTGCGCCGATACTCGCTCGGCGTGGTGCCGAGGATGCGCTGGAAGTGCAGTCGCATGTTCGCGCCGGTGCCGAGACCGACGTCGGCCGCGATCTGCTCGACGCTGCGCGCCGAACGTTCGAGCAGCTCACGGGCCATGTCGATACGGGCGCGCATCACCCACTGCATCGGCGTGTACCCCGTGTCTTCGGCGAAGCGCCGCGAGAAGGTGCGCGGCGACACCGCCGCATGCCGGGCGAGCGCTTCGAGGCTGAGGGGCTCGTCCAGTCGGTGCAGCGCCCACTCGCGGGTGGCGGCGAACCGCTCACCGAGTGGCTCGGGCACGCTGCGCGGCACGTACTGCGCCTGACCGCCGCTGCGGTAGGGGGCCGCCACCAGGCGACGGGCCGCGTGGTTCGACGCGGCCACCCCGAGGTCGCCGCGGAGAATGTGCAGACACAGGTCGATGCCCGAGGCGGCACCGGCCGACGTCAGCACGCTGCCTTCGTCGACGAACAGAACGTTCTCGTCGACCTGGACGAGCGGATGTCTCGCGGCGAGCGCCCGTGTGTAATGCCAGTGGGTCGTGGCGCGCTTGCCGTCGAGCAGTCCCGTGGCGGCGAGTGCGAAAGCGCCCGTCGAGATGGCGGCGAGCCGCGCCCCCTGATCGTGGGCGGCGATCAGCGCGTCGACGACGGCCTGCGGCGGGTTGTCTCGGTCCGGGAAGCGGTAGCCGGGGATGAAGACGATGTCCGCCCACGCGAGCGCGTCGAGGCCGTGGGTGACGTAGTACGACAGGCCGTCGCCACCGGTCACGAGACCCGGCGCCGCCCCGGACACCCGTACCTCGTACGGCATGCTCGCGCGGGTCGTGAACACCTGCGCGGGTATGCCGACATCGAGGGGCTTCGCACCCTCGAGCACAAGGACGGCGACGCGATACAGACGGGGGGACGACACAGGAACAGCGTACGAGGGGCGGCGCCGACCGGGCTCGCGTCACTGGAGAAGCGGTCTCCGACCGCGGTTCGTCGAATCGGTGTTTCATTTTCTGGTGGTGGCGGGTTAAGGTCGCGATCTGCGAGATCTTGTACGGAGGTGCCCCGGATGGAGAAGAGTGAGCCCGCCCGACGGGGCCGACCGCCAGGCCGGCGCGCCTCCGAAGGGGAGCTGACGAGTCGTCAGGAAGCGATCGTCCGCTACATCACGGAGACGGTGGACCGACAGGGCTACCCGCCGTCGATGCGGGAGATCGGCGCGGCCGTGGAACTCGCCAGCACTTCCTCGGTCGCCCACCAGCTGATGACTCTGGAGCGCAAGGGCGTCCTCTACCGCGACCCGCACCGTCCCCGGGCCTACCGGGTGCGGCCTTCGTGGGCGCCCGACCTGGGCGGCAGGAGCTCGGCGCCGGTTGATGTCCCGCTCGTGGGACGCATCGCCGCCGGCGCGCCTCTGCTCGCCGACGAGATGGTCGAAGACGTGTATTCCATGCCCCGCCAGGTCGTGGGCGAGGGCAATTTGTTCGCCCTGACGGTGAGCGGTGACAGCATGATCGACGCGGCGATCTGCGACGGCGACATCGTGACCGTGCGACGACAGGACAGCGCCGACCACGGGGACATCGTCGCCGCCCTCATCGAGGACGAAGCCACCGTCAAGGTGCTGCGACGCCAGGACGGGCAGGTGTGGCTCATGCCCCGCAACTCTGCCTATGCCCCGATTCCCGGCGACCAGGTGCAGATCCTGGGCAAGGTCGTCGGCGTGCTGCGCGTGCTCTAGTTCCCGCCTGCCGGGCGAGTCCGGCCTTGTCGCGGGCGGGCCCGTGCGATGGTGACCATGCTCGGCACAGTCCTCCGCCGCACACACTGCGGACGGCGGGGAGACGGAGGGAGCGCCGGTCTCGTTCACTGCCGGTCAGCCGTGCTCGTCCTTCTCGCCCCCGCCCTCGCGGAGCGTCAGATGGCCCTCGGCGGTGATCCTGGCCATCAACTCGGCGAGATGCCGGCAGGCTTGCGCGATCTCCTTCTGGGTCTCGTTGCGCTCGCTGACGGCTGCCGCGACCAGGAGCGCGGTCAGCGCGGCGGAACCGTTGAACGCCTGCAGGGTGATCATGCTGGTGAGCAGGTCGTGCCCGGCGAACGGGCCCGATCTCCGGGCGGCGGCGACGATGGCGAAGGTCGACACGGCCAGGGCGCAGGGCGCCGCCCCGGCCAGTTGGAAGCGGAAGGCGGCCCAGATCAGCAGCGGGAAACCGAGGAAGAGCAGCGGTGTGCTGCTGGTGTCGACAATGCCGACGCAGACCGTGGCTGCCAGCAGGAGCAGCCCCTCCACCCAACGGGACACCGGAGCGGCCCTCGGCCAGCGCGCCGAACGGAGAACGAGCAGGACGGGCGTCACCAGCAGCACGCCCATCGCGTCACCGGTCCACCAGACCGACCACGTAGGCCAGAAGTCACCGGCGCTCAGCACACCCGCGAGCGCCAGGGTTCCGCTGCCTGTCGTGGCGCTTACCAGCGTCCCGGTGAACGCACCGAGAAAGATCAGTGCGAGCGCGTCCCGCAAGCGGTCCAGTTCGATGCGGAACCCCGTACGGCGAAGCAGCGTGTATGAGCAGAGGGGCGCGAGGGTGTTTCCCGCCACGATCGCGAGCACGGCCACAGCCGATGGCCCGAGCGAGACATTGACCAGGAACGCGCCGAGCGCGATCCCGGGCCAGACCCGCGGACCCCGGAGGAGCAGGCTTGCCACGGCGATGCCGGTGGGTGGCCACAGGGGGGTGACCTGGCCGCGCACCAGCTGCTGGAGCAGTCCCAGGCGGGCCGAGCCGTAATACAGCGCGGCGACGACGCAGATCTCCAGGATCACCAAGCCACTGCGCCGGAGCCGGGTATGCCGCACGACAGTCATCGGGCGACCTCCGCTTCGATCGCCCCGGAGTCCATCATCCGTCGGATCTCGCGGAACCTCCACGGCAGGGCCGAGCCGGCTCGGCAGGTCAGGCGGGCGGTGTGCGCAGGGCGAGGATGGCCATGTCGTCGTGACCGTCGCTGGGATGGTGATCGGCCAGTGCCTCGACGAACTCCTGCAGTGGCAGGGCGGCGGACACGGTGGCGAGATCGATGAGCTCGGCGAGGCTCTCGTCGATGGAGTGGCGAGGATGTTCGATCAGCCCGTCCGTGAAGAAGACCACGGTGGCCCCCGGGGGCAGCGAGCGCGAGTGGTCGGGGCGGGGCTGCTCGGGGTCCACCCCGAGGGGTAGCCCGGGCTCGGCGAACAGGTATTCCGCGTGGCCCTCGGGAGCGATCAGCAGGGGTGGGACGTGGCCCGCGGTGCTCCAGTGAAGTCGCCAACCCGGTCCGTCCGGTTCGATCCGGGCCAGGGTGGTCGTGGTGACGGGATTGTTCGTGATGGCCTGCAGGGTGCGGTCGAGCTGGGCGAGGACCGCGCCGGGTGGATTACCCCGGTCGAACAGCAGGGCGCGCAGCATGTTGCGGGTGGAGGCCATGGCGGCCGCGGCCTGCAGATCGTGGCCGACCACATCACCGATGACGACCGCCACGACGTTGTCGGGCAGCGGGATGGCGTCGTACCAGTCCCCGCCGAGTTGACTTGGTTTGGCTGCGGGCCGGTAGATGGCGGCGGCGGTGTAAGGGCGCAGGTCGGGCAGCGTCGGCAGCAGGCGCCGCTGGAACTGCTCGGCCGCGACCCGAATCCGTTCGAACAGGCGGACGTTCTCGATCGCGATGCCGGCGGCGCTCGCCAGGGCGACGACGACGTTCTCGTCGTGGACGTCGAAGGGCTGTCCGTCGTTCCGCTCGGAGAGATAGAGGTCGCCGTAGATCTTGCCGCGGACGTTGATGGCGACGCCGAGGAGGGTGCGCAGGTGCGGGTGGCCGGGCGGGAACCCGGCGGACGACGGATGGCCCGGAATGTTGTCCAGCCGCAGGGGTTGGGGGTGGCGGATCAGGTGTCCGAGTACGCCCCGGCCGAGAGGCAGGTCGGTCCCGGACAGCTCGGCGCGTTCCTGTTCGGACAGACCGTCGGCGATGAACTGCTCCAGGCGATCTCCGGACTCGTCGAGCACGCCGAGCGCCCCGTAGCGTGCGCCGACCAGGTCCATGGCGGTGGTCACGATACGGTGCAGCACCGCGGGGAGCTCCACCTCCCGGCTGATGGCCACCACCGCGTCCAGCAGGCCCTGCAGTCGGTCCATGGCGGCCAGGAGGGCGTGCAATTGATCGTCGATCCTGCCCAACTCGGCACGCAGACGCAGGTTCAGGTCAGGGAGGGGAGGTTGCTTCGGTGGTCTCCCTTCCTTCTCCCTCGCCATCACAAGAGCCCGGCGGCCGGACTCAGCTGCGCGCGCGACTCCCGCAGCGCCTCACCCGAGCGGTACATTGCGGCCTCCTGACACGACCCCTGATCAGTCGGGCCCACAGCGTGGCACGGCCAAACAGGTCAAACGGTGATTACTCCGACAGTGGCATGGCATAGGCGGGTCACAGGGTGGGATCGCCGAACTGTTCGAGGAGAACGTCGACCGGTGTGTAGGCCGCGGCGGCGGAAGAACCGTCGTGGAGGAACTGCTCCGTCCAGATGACCTTGCCGCCGGAGCTGTACCGCGTTCCCCACCGCTGCGCGAACTGTGCCACGAGGAACAGCCCCCGCCCGCCCTCGTCCGTGGTCGCCGCCCGCCGCAGGCGGGGCGAGGTGCTGCTGCCGTCCGACACCTCACAGGTCAGGCAGCGCCCGTACAAAAGCCGCAGCTTGACCGGTGGCGACCCGTACCGGATCGCGTTCGTGGTCAGCTCGCTGATGATCAGTTCCGTGGTGAACGCGACCTCCTCCAGCCCCCACTGGCGCAGCTTGTCCCGGCAGCGCTCCCGCACCGAGGGCACCACCGCGGGGTTCGAGGGTACGTCCCACTCGGCAACCCGCGAGGGCGGGAACAGCCGGGTTCGCGCCGTCAGCAGTGCGATGTCGTCGCCGGGGTGTGTCGGCTTCAGCGCGTCGATCACCGCCCGACACGTCTCCTCCGCGGTGTTGCCCCCGGCCCCGTCCAACACCCGGCGCAGCTTCTCCAGCCCCACGTCGATGTCGCGGGTGCGGTCCTCCACCAAGCCGTCGGTGTAGAGCACCATCTGCGACCCCTCGGCCAGGCGGAGCTCGGCGGTTTCGAAGGGGTAGCCTCCCAGGCCCAGCGGTGCCGAGGCCGGCACACCGGGACAGATGACGGTTCCGTCCGGGCGTACCACCACCGGCTCGGGGTGCCCCGCGCGGGCCATCGTGCACATCCCCGTAACCGGGTCGTAGACCGCGTACAGGATCGTCGCGCCCGTCACCCCCTCGCCCTCATGACCGCCGACGGCATCGTCGGCGTTCTCCTCCTCGTCCATGCGGACGACCAGGTCGTCCAGGTACCCGAGTACCTCGTCGACCGGCAGGTCCAGCGTGGAGAAATTGTGCACCGCGGTGCGCAGCCGTCCCATCGTCGCCGCCGCGTGCAGCCCGTGCCCGACGACGTCACCCATCACCAGCGCCACCCGCGCGCCCGGCAGCGGTATGACGTCGAACCAGTCCCCGCCCACCCCGGCCTCAGCCGGCACATACCGCCAGGCCACCTCCAGCGCATCCTGCTCCGGCTGTCCCCGTGGCAGGAGACTGCGCTGCAGCGTCACCGCCGTCGCGTGCTCCCGGGAGAACCTCCGGGCGTTGTCGATCGCCATCGCGGCCCGCGCGGCCAGCTCCTCCGCGACGGACAGGTCATCCCGCTCGTACGCCGGGGAATCCACCGTCCGGTAGAAGTTCACCACGCCCAGCGGCACGCCCCTGGCCCGCAGTGGCACGCTCACCAGCGAACGCAGCCCGCGCTCCAGGGCCGTCCCGGCGCGCTCCGGATCCTGCTGACGCCAACCGCCGGCGTGCCGCAGGTCCGCCTCCAGCACGGCCCGCCCCTCCCGCAGCGTCCGCATCTGCGGGGTGCCCGGCGAGAATGTGATCACCTCGCCCAGCCCGTACACCGGGATCATCGGCTGTTCGCCGCCGATCGCCGCACGGTGCAGATGCCGCCATCCCTCCGCCGTCGGCTCCCCGCCTCGCAGCACCGCATCGAGCAGATCCACGGTGACGAGATCGGCGAACCGCGGCACCGCCACGTCGGCCAGTTCCCCGGCCGTACGCCGCACATCCAGCGTCGTCCCGATCCGCATCCCGGCCTCGTACAGCAGCGTCAGCCGCTCCCGTGCCACCTCGGCCCGCCCCGAGACCGCGGCCAGCTCCGTGGTGTCCCGCAATGTCACCACGCTGCTGCCCCGGTCCGTGTCCGGGAAGGTGGATCGCTTGTTCACCGCGAGCAACCGGTCGTCCGCGAGATGCACCTCATCGGTCACCGCGTTCGGCGACGTGAGCAGACGCGTGAGCTGCTCCGGCAGCCCCAGCTCCCGCACAGGGCGTCCCAGCGCGTCCGACCGCAGGGCCAGCAGCCGCCGTGCCTCGTCGTTGGCCAGCGCCAGTCTTCCGCGGGTGTCGATGATCAGTACCCCCTCCCGCACCGAGTGGAGGACCGCGTCGTGGTGCTCGTACATGTGCGCCAGTTCCGCAGGGGCCAGACCGCGTGTCTGCCGCCGCAGGCGCCGGGTGACCAGCGATGTCCCGGCCGTGGCCAGTGCCAGCGCGACGGCGCCGCTGCCGATGATGATCGGCAGCTGTGGCGTCCATCGTTGCGCCACGTTCTTGACGGTGATCCCGGCGGAGACCAGCCCGACGACCGTTCCGTGCGAGTCGGTCACCGGAACCACCGCCTGCACGGCCGTGCCCTTGCCCGCGGGAATGGGAGGACCACCGGCCTGCTCGATGACGGTACGGCCTTCCAGGGCCGGTTTGATGGTGCCGACGAACTTCTTCCCGATCTCCTTGGGGTAGGGATACGTGTATCGAATTCCGTTGGTGTCCATGGCGACGACGAAATCGACGCCCGTCTTCTTCCGCGTCGCCTCGGCCCGCGGCTGCAGCACCGCGGACGGATCCGGGCTACGAAACGCTTCGGACACCCCGGGGGCGTTCGCGAACGACTGCGCCGCGACGACCGACTCGCGACGCCCTTGCCGCACGGCGTCCCGGGCCGCCTGAACCACGAGCGCCGCCACCGCCGCGAGAACGAGCAGCACCACGATCACGATCTCGAGGAGGAACACCTGCCCGGCCATGCTGCGCGGGTTCAGCAGGGAATCCCGATCACGCGGCCGCAGGATGTGCGGTTGACGGGACGGGCTCCGAGATCGCCCGAAAGGTGCCATATACCCTTCATAACACTGCTGTGCGGGCCCTGACCTGCTCGGCCGAAACCGTCGCCGCGGGCAAGCTGTCCTGTTGTCCGGTGCCTACGTGGCCTTCTGGGCGGCGAGAGCGAGCTTGCGGTGGGTGCGGGCCATCATGGTGCGGGCCATGAAGGGGTGGAGCCTTCTCGCGACACTCCAGTAGAGCCGGGAGCGCCGCCCGTTCGTCTTCACCGAACTGCACAGCGTGACGTGCTTGTCGTCGATGACGATCGAGGCCCAGGCGTCGAGGCCGGCCGTGCTCACGTCCATGAGCGCCTCGCCATCCTGCTGCGCCGCGATCGGGAAGGCGTCCCGCAGGACGCCCGTCCAGGCCGCCGGATCGCGCGGCATTCCGGGCCGTAGCTCCATGGCGTACGCGTCCTGGTAGTCGGGCCCGTCCAGGGCGGCCCTGATCAACCGGGCGCCCTCGGGAAACCCCACCACCACAGGCCTTTCCTTGATCATTGCCCACCTCCATACGCTACCGTATGGGTGACCATACGGTAGCGTATGGTCATGGTGCAACGGCAGCAGGACAAGAAGGCCAGGCTCAGCGCCCGCGACTGGGCGGACGCCGCGCTCGTCGCCATGAGGGAAGGCGGCCTCGCGGCGGTGGCGGTCGAGCCGCTCGCTGCCCGCCTGGGCGCCACGAAGGGCAGCTTCTACTGGCACTTCGGCAACCGCGAGGCACTGATCGAGGCCGCACTCGCCCGCTGGGTCGAGGCGGACACCGAGGAGATCATCGCGGCCGTGGAGACCGAGCCGGACCCGGAGAAGCGTCTGCGCCGGCTGTTCACCGAAGTCACCAAGCCCGCCGTCGCCGATCCGACCGAGGTCTCGCTGCTGGCCAGCAGCGACCACCCTCAGGTCGCTGCCGCGCTGAGACAGGTCACCGAGCGCCGGATCGCCTACCTCGCCGGGCTCTTCACGGAGCTGGGCTTCACCGAGGACGAGGCGCGGCGGCGCGGGCTGATGGCGTACAGCTTCTATCTGGGACACACTCAGCTCGGCCATGCCGTACCGTCCGTGCTGCCTTCGCGCGAGGAGTTTCCCGTGTACCTGGAGGCGACGATGGACGCGCTTCTCCGCGGCGCATAGCGGGGCTGTGCGGGGGTGGATCGCGTTGCCGCTCCGGGCGACGGCGGCCTATGGCCGCGCCCGCGACGGGTGGACCGGCCGGAAGCGTGCCCGGAGGCCGGCCGGTGCGAGTCGGCCGACGAACTCCGGGACCGCCGACGAGGCGTTGGGCGACGTGATGGTGAAGCACTGCGCCAGCCGGGAGGTGGTCAGCGTGAGCTGTCGCACGGCCAGGGCCGAACCCAGGCAGACCCGTGGTCCGGCGCCGAACGGCAGGTACGCGGGGCCGGGCGCCGGCCGCCCGTTCGACCACCGGCCGGGGTCGAACTCGTCCGGCCGCTGCCACCACCGCGGATCACGGTGGATCAGATAGGGATTGAGGAGTAGCTCGTCGTCCGGGCCGAGCGACCAACCCCCCAAGGTGGTGGCCGTACTGGCGACGCGGGTCATCAGCCACGCGGGTGGGTACAGCCGGAGCGTCTCCTGGACCACGGCCTCGGCCAGCGGGAGCCGTGCCGCTGACGGTGGGGCATCTCCGCCGGCCGGCCCGCTCGCCTCGTCGTGCAGGTCGGCGGCGAGCTGTGGCCGCCGGGCGAGTTCCCACACGATGGAGGTGAGGGCGGCGGCGGGCACACCATGGCCACCCATGAGGATGCTGTGGAGTGTCGACGTCACGGTGTCGTCGGACAACGCCGGATCGGCGTGCAGGAGAAAGTCCAGCAGGTCGTTCCGGGATGCCGGAGTGCTCGATACGCGTCGCTGCCGGACGATCCCGGTCAGCGCGTCGGCCAGGCGCCGTTGCGTGTGGAAGAAGTGGCGGTGGCGGGGGATCGGAAGCCACGCGGGAAACTCGTAGGACGACGCTGTGAACGGTTCCGTGGCACGGATGGTCTCGGAGAGCAGGCCGGGGATGCCGGCGGAGTCGGGGCCGAAGCAGTACTCGGCGATCGCCCGGGCGGTGAAGGCCCGCATCGTGGTGAGTACGTCGACCACCCGATCGGCGCTGGAGCCCATGACCGCGTCGAGGATCTCAAGGGTCCGGTCGTCCGTCGTGGCTGCCGTCGAACGGCTGAGCCCCGGCCAGGCGGCACGGCGTGCGGACATCCAGGCGGTGGCCCGCGCGGCGGCCTGATCGAGGTTCCTCCGCATGTCGAAGGGCGCCAGCTCTGTCACGAAGCTCTGACCGGTGCGGGCGAGAGCCTCGTGGGTCAGGTCCGGGTCGATCACGAACACCGTCTGCTCGTCGAAGGAGAAGACGTCACCGTACTCGCGGTGACAGTGCCGGAGGAATCCGATCCGGTCGGCCTCGTACTCGGGGGTGTTGCCCCTCAGCCAGTGCCCGCGCGGCCCCGGCGGCCAATTGCGCTCCTCGCGGCGTGCCATCCGGCCTCCCCAGCAGATCGCAGGATCCCTCGTCCGGAATCCTGCGATCAGTGTCTTTCCACTCTTACCGGTGGATGTGGTCCTCGAAGGAGCGGCGTCGGCCTACCGGAGTTCGTAGGGCCAGTAGGGGTAGCGTCCGCTGACCCGCTTCCTGCCTATCAGGCGGGCTACCAGGCGTCGTGTCCGTTTCATGAACACCTCAATGCCATTTGGGGCGAATATTTGTCCGAGTGTGTCAGGGTCTCTCGCGGGCAGGCAATACGACGGCTTGAGGTTCCCCCGGAAATGCGCAGCAAGTTGACGGTGAGTCAGATGCGCCTTGAACGGGACGTTTTCACCGACGTGCGGTGTGCTGTCAGCCGACAGGGGCTGGGTCTATGAGCACACCCGGGTTCAGGATCCCGGCCGGGTCGAGGGCCCGCTTCGCGGCCCGGAGAGCCAGGGCGAAGGGCTCCGGACGCTGGCGGTCGTAGCCCGGCCGGTGGTCGCGACCGACCGCGTGATGATGAGTGACGGTCGCCCCGTGATCGTGCAGGATCTCCATGGCCGCGGACTTGATCTCGTCCCACATCGCCACTTCCGAGCCGCGCCGGCCCGGTGCGATGACGGTGAAGTAGGGCGCGGGTCCGTCGGGATAGACATGGGTGAAGCGGCAGTTGATCGTGCCGGCCGTGCCCGTCACCTCCTTCACGACGCCGGCCAGTTGCCGGCGGAGGTTTTCGTACAGCTCAGGCGTGCGGGCCCAGGTGCACGCTGTTTCGAAGGTCTCGGTGACCACGCTCATACGGGCGAGTGCGTCACGGAGGTACGGCATTCTCAGGAACGCGGTACGCCAGGTGTCCGCGCCGGTGTCGGCGATGCCGGTCTCCGTCGGCGTGGGGGAACCGCCATGGTCGCGGGCCAGGGTGAGGAGTTCGGCCATGCGCCCGTCGACAGGGAAGTGCGCCGACTCGACGCCGAGGACGAGCACGCTCTCACCGTTTCGCGCGACTCCCGCCAGACCGGCCTCGCCGGGATCCAGGAGCCGGCAGTTGGCCGGGTGCAGACCCGACTGGGCGACGGCGCGCACCGCGTCCATGGCGGCGTGGACGTCGTCGAACAGCACCGTGACGGATGCCTTGTGCCGCGGGCGTTCCTGCAGCCGCATCCATGCCTCGGTGATCACGCCGAGTGTCCCCTCGGAGCCCAGGAACAGCCGGTCGGGGGAGGGGCCCGCGCCCGAACCGGGCAGCCGCAACGACTCGTTGACCCCGGCGGGTGTCACCACGCGCATCGACTCCACGAGGTCGTCGATATGGGTGTACAGCGTGGCGTAGTGGCCTCCCGCCCGGGTGGCGAGCCAGCCGCCCAGGGTGGAGAACTCGAAGCTCTGCGGGAAGTGACGCAGGGTCAGCCCGTGCGGCCGCAGCTGGGCTTCCAGACCGGGGCCGAGCGCGCCGGCCTGGATCCGCGCGGCCCGGCTGACCCGGTCGATCTCCAGCACCCGGTCCAGGGCGGAGAGATCCATGGACACCACACCGCGGTGCAGGTCCGTGCGGCACTCGACCCCGCCGACGACCGAACTGCCCGCGCCGTACGGTATGACGGCCACGCCGGCGTCCGCCGCCCAGTCGAGGATGTCGACCACGTGCCGCTCGGTACGGGGGCGGGCCACCTGGTCGGGCGCCGCCGCGAGGTCTCCGTCCAGGGCCCGGATCACGTCCCGGTACGCCTTGCCGTAGGTGTGCGAGGCCCGGTCCAGAGGCTCGGCCGACATCAGAGAGGCGAGTGAGTGGGGTGGCTCGACCCGTACTTCCGGCAACGCGAGCCCGGAGACGTCGGGCACGGGCAGCGGAGTGTCCGCCGCCCCGGGGACCAGCTGTCCGAGCGCGGCGCACTCGGCGTCGGACAGTGCCTTGTCCACAGCACCCCAGCCCCACCAGGAGCGGTCCGCGGACGATCCGGGGGGCGACGGATACGGCGTGGTGCTGTCGGCCACGAGAATTGACCTTCCAGTAATTTACCGTTTGGTAAGTTACCGCAACGTATAGTCTCACCATGACGACCGCAAGACCTTCGACCCCGCCGGATCCAGTGGCCGGCGATCCGCGAGGCAGCCGCAGCGGGAATCGCACCGCCGGGACCAAGGGGGTCCCGCGGGCCCTCCGGGAGCAGCAGATCATCATCGCGGCCCTCGAGGAGTTCGGCAGGCATGGCTACTCCACGGCGTCGATGGCGGAGATCGCCCGGCGTGTGGGCGTCACGAAGCCGATGCTCTACACCTACTTCGGCTCCAAGGACGGCCTCTACACAGCCTGCGTCGATCACATCGGCCCTCGCCTGCTCACGGCGTTCGGCCAGGCCATGGCGTCGAACCCGCCACGGGATCAGTTGCCCCACGCGGTGCTCACCGCCCTCTTCCAGACCCTGGAGAAGCAACGGCACGCCTGGTTCGTGCTGTACGACCGGACAGCACCGCCCGGCTCCGCACCCTGGGACGCCGCCCGACGTCACCGCGAGGCCATCGACGCACTGGCGGCCGCCGGCACCACGGCCCTGCTGCGGAGCCAGGGCAACCACGACCCTCTCGACGCCGACGCACTCAAGCATCTGTGGACGGGCACCGTCAGCGCGCTGGTCGGCTGGTGGATCTCTCACCCCGAGGTTTCCGCACACGACATGAGCGCCCGCTGCGCCCGCCTCCTGTCCGTCGTCCGGAACGGCGCCTGAGCCGGGGCGGCGACGTTGCGTGGGCGTTCTCCCGATCCGACTCCGCACCTCACCTGTGCGGCGACAGGCGATGCGAGTCGGGGCTCCAGGCCCCGACTCCTCGCGTCGTCGGTCAACTCGGCTGCTGAGCAGGAGTCGTGAGGTCGGTCTCTTCGGGGAGTTCCTCCACGTCGACGCCGCGGACCTGGGCCAGCTCGTGTTTGAGGGCCGCGAGTTCGGCGCCGCCGGCCATGTGGTTGGTGAGCTCTTCGAGGCTGACCTGGCTGCGGTCGGCGGTCAGTTCGAGGGTGCCCAGGCGCAGGACGCTGAAGTGGTCGCCGACCATGTAGGCGTGGTGGGGGTTGTGGGTGATGAAGATGACGCCGAGGCCGCGGTCGCGGGCGGCGGCGATGTACTTCAGCACGACACCGGACTGTTTGACGCCGAGGGCGGCGGTGGGCTCGTCGAGGATGAGGACGCGGGCGCCGAAGTAGACGGCGCGGGCGATGGCCACGCACTGGCGCTGGCCGCCGGAGAGGGTGCCGATGGGCTGTTCCAGGTCGTCCAGGACGATGTCCATGTTGCGCAGTTCCTCGTCGGCGGTCTGCTTCATCTTCTCGATGTCGAGGCGGCGCACGGGCCAGGGGCCCTTGGTCATCTCGGAGCCGAGGAAGAAGTTGCGCCACACCGGCATCAGGGGGACGGTGGCCAGGTCCTGGTAGACGGTGGCGATGCCCTTGTCGAGGGCCTCGCGGGGGCAGGAGAAGCGCACCGGGGTGCCACCCAGCCGTGGGCGGGGTCGTCGCAGATCAGCCAGGCACGATCCTGACCGGGGCCCGCCATGACGTTGAGGTAGTACGGGTCGTAGCCCGGCGCGGCGATCGACGGCCCGTGCCAGCCGTGCGGGATCAGGACGGTGTCGCCGGAGCGGACCTCGGCGAGCACGTCGATGGGTCGCCCTTCGGTGCCGTGGACCCGCTGGTATCCGAAGCCGCCCTCACCCGAGACTTCGAAGTAGTAGATCTCCTCCAGCTCCGACTCGACACCCGGCCGTGCCTCGTCGTGCTTGTGCGGCGGGTACGACGACCAGTTGCCGCCAGGGGTGAGCACCTCGCACACCAGCAGCTGCTCGGCCTCGAACGTCCCCGGCAGGCAGTAGTTGTTGACCTGCCGGGAACACGCTCCCGCCCCGCGCAGCTCCACGGGCACGTCCTCCTTGCGCCCGTAGCGGGCGGAAAGCGAGTTCCGCTCGGTACGGGCGGAGGGCAGCGCGAACCTCCCTCCGGACGCGCTGCTGATCAGGGCCTCCGTGCCGGACGGCAGGTAGGCGAAGTCGGTGACCGAGGCGAACACGCCCGTCCGCCCCTCGAGTTCGAAGCTCTGCCCGGCGACGGTGACGGTGCAACCGCCTGCCAGGGGAAGGACCAGGAACTCGGAGTCACCGGTGGACAGGGCGTGCGCCTCGCCCGGCCTCAGGGTCAGGATCCCGAGGCCGGAGTATCCCCAGCCCGCCGATTCCGGCGTGACCAGGACGTCGTAGGGTCCGTCGGCCGAAGTCCCCCTGGGCAGGTGGTACTTGCTGTTCACAGCAGGCTCACCGCCTTGTCCACCGCGCCGGCGACGTCGCCGTTCGAGGGGTAGAGCAGGGAGCGTCCGACGACCAGGCCCTGTGCGGTGGGCTGCTTCAGGGCCTTGCCCCAGGAGGCGAACGCCGCCTCGGGGTCGGTGACCTCACCGCCCAGCAGCAGGGCGGGGAGCGTCGAGGTGGCGAGCACGCGCTCCATGTCGTCGACGATCGGCAGTTTCAGCCAGGTGTAGGCGCTGCGGCGGCCCAGCCCCGAGGCGATGGTGACCGACTTGACGACCGCGTCCGTGGAGAGGTCGTTGCGGATCCTGCCGTCCTGCCAGACCGAGATGAACGGCTCGACCATCGCCAGGAGCCGCCGGTCGTTCAGTTCGTTCACGGCCCGCGCCGTCTCGACAAGGGCGGACGGGGTGGCCGGGTCGTCCAGCGCGATCCGGGTGAGCATCTTGCCGCCGTCGAAGCCCATCGCGGCGATCGTTTCGGCGTCGTAGCCGGTGAAGCGGTCGTCGATCTCGAAGACGGATCCGGCGAGGCCGGCCCGGTTCATGGAGCCGAAGACGCTCGGCGTGTCCAGGGCGCTCGTCTCGATCATTTTCCGCGGCCAGCCGGGGGCCCGCCAGGAGACCCGGGAACGCGTCCTGCGCGTGGCCGACGAGATCGGCTACCACCCCGACAATGCCGCCCGGCTGCTCGCCCGGGGCCGAAGCCGCACGCTCGGCGTGATGTTCACGGTGCACCAGACCTTCCACTCGGACCTCATCGCGGGCATCTACCCCGAGGCCGAGCGGCTCGGCTACGACGTCCTGCTCTCCGCGGCCACGGACAGCCGGGAGGAGGCCAAGGCGATCGAAGCGCTCCTCGGTCACCGTTGCGAGGCGGTGATCCTGCTCGGCGCCGACGCGGAGGACGCCTACCTCGACGAGCTCGGGCGTCGCACGGTCGCCGTGTCGGTCGGTCGCCGAGTGCCTCATTCCCACGTCGACTTCGTGCACTCGGCCGAGGGCAAGGGCGTGCGGCAGGCCATGGACCACCTGGTCGAGCTGGGGCACCGTCGGATCGTGCACATCGACGGTGGCCGTGGCCCCGGGTCGGCCGAGCGGCGGCGTGCCTACCGGGCCGCGATGCGCCGTCACGGGCTGGAATCCGAGGCGCGGGTCATTCCCGGTGACCACACCGAGCTGTCGGGTATCGAGACGGGGAAGGCGCTGCTGGCGGAGCGCGACCGGGGGCAGCTCCTGCCGACGGCGGTCCTCGCGGGCAACGACCGTTGTGCGTGGGGGCTGTTGATGTCGTTGACGCGGGCGGGGGTCGACGTCCCCCGTGACATGTCGGTCGTCGGGTACGACGACAGTCATCTGTCCCATCTGATGCCGATCGGCCTGACCACGGTGCGCCAGGACGCGGGTCTCATGGCGGAGCACGCGGTGCGCTTCGCCGTGGAGCGGCTCGAAGGCGAGGGCATGGCACCGCGGGAGGCCGTGCTGGACCCGAAACTCGTGATCCGGGGGACCACCGGGCCGGCTCCGGAACCCGGTGTCCGAGTCGTGCGGCCCTGAGGGCGCCCGCGGGGCCGATACCGGTCCGAGTGAACGTCAGCAGTGGCCGTATCGGCCGAGCACGAGCGGTAGTTTCGCGGCCGGCACGCCGGGTTGGGCCAGGCCGTTCTTGCCGGGCCGGCCGATGTGTGGACCGGTCACCCCGCGCGGGCGCCGGTCCACACGACGGCGCCGGAGCCCGCCCGGTCCTCGGCCCAGCCGCTGGTCACACGCGAAGTGCCTCGGAGTCCCGTCAGGGCGTCACCACACTGCCGCCGAAGGTGACGACGAGGTGGCCGTCCGAGGCGAAGGACCAGCCAAGGGCGCCCGAGTACGAGGAGCACCGGGACCCGTTCGAGCCGGTCCAGAACTGGTTCGTGCTGTCGGCGTCACCGACGGTCTTGTCGTTCGACCCGCTGACGTTGAACCGGCACGAGGTGTTGGTCCGGAACACCGAAGTTCCGGCATCGAACGAGAAGTTGCGCTGGGTGTTGTCGATGCTGACGTTGTTGGAGATGGCCATGGTGCCGGGGTTGCTGTTGTAGGTGAACCCGTGATGGCCGTTGTGGTAGGCGATGCTGTGCTGGACGACGTGGTTGACCGCGATGTCGTCGCCGCCGAGCTTGTAGCCGTTGCGGTCCCCGTTGGCGTTGACGGTGCCGTCGCTGAGGGTGCCGTTGTTGTAGGACAGCGAGTATTCGATGGTCACCGGGCCGATGGCACCCGTGTCGGTCTTGGTGTAGAGGTCCCAGCCGTCGTCGATGTTGTTGTGGGAGACGGCGTACCGGAAGACGTTCCCCGTGCCGGTGGTGAGCTTCGCGGCGAAGCCGTCGGCGTCCTCGCCGTCGGAGTCGGCGTTGTCGTGCGACTCGGCGCTCAGGATCAGGTTGTTGGACGGCCACTGGCTGCTCGGGGTGCTTGAGGAGATCCGGCCGAGTTGCAGCCCCGTGTCGCGGTTGTACGCCGTCACCGTGCGCTCGGCGACGTTGTTGCTGCCGCCGACATAGATCCCGTTGTCGCCGGCGTGCTCCACGGTGATGCCGTAGACATGCCAGTACGAGGCGTTCAGCTGGAGCCCGCGGTTCGACGAACTCTCGCTCTGGGCCGAGAAGTTCAGCACCGGCGTCTCGCCGGGGTAGGCGGACAGGGCGGTGCGGGCGGCGGACGTGCCGTCGTTGCCGGCCGGGATGGTGACCGTCGACGTGTAGGCGTACGTCCCGCCGCGCAGGTAGATCGTGCCGCCGGGAGTGATACGGCTGATCGCCGAAGTGAGCGTCGTCGGGGCCGACATCGTTCCGGCCGCGCTGTCGGTGCCGGTCGGCGACACGTACAGGACGGTGTCCGCCGCCGCTACGGAGACCTCGGCGTCGACGTAGTCGATGTTCGGCAGGCCGGCGGAGGAGGTCGGGTCGAGCCGGATCGTGTTGCTGCCCGCAGCGACCGGCACCGTGAGTGTCCTGGTCGCCCATGTTCCCCAGGCACCCGTCGCCTCGAACGACGTCGATGCGGCGGTAGAACCGTTCACCACCACGTCCACGGGTCGTGCGGTGGTGGTTCCGTTGGCGAAACGGACCTGCAGCGTTGCCGTGCCCGCTGCGGAAGCGTTCACGGTGAACTGCGCGTAGGCGCCGACCGCGTTGGTGCCGTTGCAGAACCCGCTGCCGGAGTAGCCGGTCCAGTCGGAGTCGATCGTGCCGGTGCAGACGGCCGGGGAGCTCTCGGCCTCGTAACGGGTGGGTGCGGCCTGCGCCGTCGTGCCGGACAGGGCGACGAGTGCGCCGGCCAGCAGGCCGGCGGAAGCGATGGCTGGTCTCAGATGCATCGTTCATCTCCAGGTGAGTGGATCGTCGTCTACTCGTTCGAGTGCGTGAACGGACCTCACTGCTGTGCGCGGCATCGATGCAGAGAAAGCGCTTTCTTGGAAGCTAGGGACTCGCCACGGATGCGTCAATGGCCATGCATCTAAGTTTTGTTCATCGACGTGGACGGGCTCGGTAGCCTGGTACCCGCCATCGCGGAGCGCCGGTCCCGACCCCGCAGCGCCGGTCCTACGCGGGGAAACCTTGTTCGGAGGAGCGGGCGGCAGCTCCCGGTGCCAGCAGCAGGAGGGCGTCGACCAGGTCGTCTGCCGGACTGCCGGTCGCCAGGCGCCGGAGCTGCAGGCCCATCACCAGGGCGACCGTGGTGGCCGCGAGGCGTTCCGCGTTCGGGACACCCAGGGCGGTGAGGATCTGGGTGGCGAGCCGGTCATAGGCCGTGAACGCCTCCGATGCCGCCTCACGCAGCCGTTCGTCGCGTCCGGCGTGCAGGTACAGTTCGAACGGCGCGAGGTGCGCGCTGTCGAGGGCGGTTCCGCAGGCCACTTGGCCGGCCAGGGACGCGGCGTCCTCGATGGCGAGGCTATCGGTCTGGCACTGGTCGGCCAGCTCGGTGAAATGCCGGGCCTCCTCGCGCACGAAGTGCAGCAGGCTCTCGCGCAGCAGATCGTGCTGGGTGGCGAAGTGGTAGGTGACGGAGCCCAGCGAAACTCCGGCTGCCTTGGCGATCCTTCTGTTGGTGAGCGCCGCGACCCCGCCCTCGCCGATGATCTGCAGGACTGCTGTGATGATGCGCTGGCGCATCGGGGTGGAGGGGGCGGCGTTGGGCATGCCGCTCATTGTTCCACCAGCGCCGTCCCGCCTCCGGCCAGGGGCGGGGAACCGCATGGGCGCACTGCCGTACCCGGAGGATACCCGCGGCGTGCGACTGACGGCGTATGGAGCGACAGCACATCCGACGGCCTGACGTCATATCAGCTTCCCTGTCGGCCGCCGCCGTTGGCGAGCGCACCGGTGGACAGGAACACCCGCCCTCTCTATTGTTCGTTCGAACGAACAGGACCGGAGGACAGTCGTGCACATTGCTGGGGCAACCGTTCTGCTGACCGGAGTCACGGGCGGAATCGGTGGGTCGCTCGCCGCCGCACTGTCGGCCGGGGGAGCAGACCTCATCCTCACCGGCCGCCGTCGCGAGGCGCTGGCCCCACTCGCCGAACGCTTCGGCGCCCGTACGATCCTTGCCGATCTCGCCGATCCGGACGATGTGCTGCGCCTCGCCTCGGAAGCCGCCGGCACACAGATCCTCATCGCCAACGCGGCGCTGCCCTCCAGCGGCGACGTGCTGGACTACACGCCGGATCAGATCGACCGCGCCCTCTCGGTGAACCTGCGCGCACCCGCGATGCTCGCGCGTCTGCTCGCCGAGGACATGGTGGCGGCGGGGCGCGGCCACATCTGCTTCGTCGGGTCGCTGTCAGGCATGGCAGCCACCAAGTCGTCGTCGATGTACACCGCGACGAAGTTCGGGCTGCGCGGCTTTTCCCTGTCCTTCCGCCAGGACCTGCACGGCACGGGCGTGGGGGTTTCGATCGTCCAGCCCGGTTTCGTACGCGACCTGGGGATGTTCGCGAACACGGGTTCGCCGACGCCTGGCGGCGTGCGCACCGTCTCGCCGGAGCGGGTCGTCAAGGGGGTGATGCGGGCGATCGAGCGTGATGTCGCCGAGATCAACGTCGCCCCGCTGGAGCTGAGGTTCCTCACCAAGATCGCGTCGCAGTTCCCGGGGTTCGCGGAGCGGGTGCAGCGATTGGCAGGGGCGGAGCGGACCATGGACGTGATCGTGGAGGCGCAGCGGTCGAGCCGCTGACCCGCGGTGTGATCGAACGCCCATGAACGTCCGCCACAGCCCGCAGTTGAGTGGCTGGGGCAGCACCCTGTGCGGTTCCGCGCGACATCAGCGGGGGTGCCCGGGTGATCGTGGTGGCGATTGATCACGAAGCCGCGGGCTTCAGAGCCGCCTCCAGCACCTGGTCCGAACCGTCGGGCTCATCGCCGTTGTGGTCCGTGTTGCTCGTGAACAGCCACAGCGCTTCCTTGCCCGGCACCTTCGCGACGGTGCGGAGACGGCCGTACAGGTCCTGGTAGTACGCCACCGGGGTGCCGACGTCGGTGCCGCTGACGGGGATGCGCCACAACCGCCTGCCGCGCAGGGCCGCCATGTACAGATTGCCGTCGGCGTAGGCGAGGCCGCTCGGGGCCGCTTCGCTGACGTCCCAGGTCGCCTTGGGGTTGGTCATCCCTGGCGTGTCGCAGGGCCCTTTGCAGGTGGGCCAGCCGTAGTTGTGGCCGGGCTCGATGAGGTTGAGCTCGTCGTTCGAGTCCGGGCCGAGCTCGGACTCCCACAGGCGGCCCGCGGCGTCGAATGCCAGACCCTCCGGGTTGCGGTGCCCGTAGGAGTAGACGTAGGTGTTGAACGGGTTGCCCGGCGCGGGCATGCCGTCGACGGTCATCCTCAGGATCTTCCCATTGAGGGAGTTCTTGTCCTGCGCGAGATCCGGCCTGCCCGCCTCCCCGGTCGACGCGTAGAGGTAACCGTCCGGGCCGAACGCCAGGCGGCCGCCGTTGTGCAGTGACCCCCACTCGATACCGGTGAGCACGGTATGGGCGTTGCCGAGCGTGGACCCGTCGTAGGTCATCCGCGTGATCCGGTTGCCCCCCGAGGCCGTGTGATACACGAAGATGTAGTGGTCCTGCTCCCAATGGGGCGACACGGCGATGCCCAGCACACCGTCCTCGGCCTTGGTGGTCTCCGCCTCCGGTACGGTCCCCACGAGGGTCTTCTGGCCGGCCTGGGTGAGCCTGAAGACCTTGAACGTCTCGCTCTCGCCGACCAGCGCGGAGCCGTCCGGCAGCCAGCCGATGCCCCAGGGCGTGGTCCAACCGGTCGAGACCGTCTTGACATCACCGGGTTCTGTGGACGCATCCGAGCCCGGCAGCCGGGACGCGCTGCTTCCGGGCTCGGCGAAGGCGAGCAGTCCCGCGACCATGGCGGCGACGGCGGTAGCCGCACGCAGCGGCCTCCTCGACGTCCTTCGGGGAATCGTGACAGTGGGCACGGCGCATCCTCCGGGCGGAAACGGCATGTTCCCCCGGAGCGTAGGCGGATCTTGCCCGACGGAGTCTCGGACAGGTCCGAAGGGTCAACCGTTCGGCCGTCCCCGGTTGCCCGGCCGCCGGCGGCTGCGGATGCTGCAACGGAGGAGTCCTCACCGTCCACCGGAAGGAGAGGCGTCATGCCGAACGAAGCCATGGAACCCGCGACAAGCACCGTCGATCGGGGAGCCCGCACCGAAGCGGCCCCGCCCACAGCGGAAGCGGCCTGGGAACGGCCCGACTACGTGGTCGTGGACACCGCTCTGGAAGTCACCGCGTATTCGCTGGCCACCCGTTAAGGGGCCACGGAGGTGAGCCTCGGGGCGCTCAGGGGCGTCTGAACAACGCCGATCCCCCGGTCGCTGACCGTCGACAGAATGGAGATCACACTATGACGGCTGCGGCGGCCCAGCGGCCGTGGGGACGCGTGGAGTTCGAGGAACGGCTGCGGGCGGTGGCCGAAGAGCGCTACCACGACCGCCATCCGTTCAACATCCGCATGAACGAAGGCCGGCTGAGCCCGGCGGAGCTGCGACGCTGGATCATCAACCGCTTCTACTACCAGCGGAACATCCCGGTCAAGGACGCCCTCATCACCGCCAAGTTCGACTCCCCGGACCTGCGGCGCATGTGGATGCGCAGGATCGAGGACCACGACGGACGCGAGGTCGGCGAGGGCGGTATCGAGCGCTGGCTGCGGCTCGGCGAGGCAGCCGGACTGGACCGGGCCGTGCTGCTGTCCGACACGGACGTACTGCCCGGGGTACGGCTCGCCGTCGACGGATACGTCAACTTCTGCCGGCTGCGGTCACCAATCGAGGCGGTCGCCGCATCGCTGACCGAACTGTCCGCCCCGGACCTCATGCGGCGGCGCATCGAGGCCTTCGAGCGCCACTACCCGTGGATCGACGCCGAGGGTCTTGTCTATTTCCGGGCACGCGTCCGGCAGGGCCGACGGGACAGCGGAGAGACGCTGCCCCTGGTCCTGTCGATGGCGCGCAACAGGGCCGAGCAGGAGCAGGCGGTGGCCGCGCTCGCGTTCAAGTGCGAGGTGCTGTGGTCGCTGCTGGACGCCGTGGACCTGGCGGAACAGGAGATCCGATGGTGAAGGCGGGGGCAGCGCCGCACTGGCGCCCCAGACTCGCCCCGGCCGTGGTGCTGCGGCACGACCGGGTGCGTGGCGCCGATCTGCTGGTCATGCCGGAACGCGTGGTGGTCCTGACCGGGCACGCCGGCACCGTCCTCGGCCTGTGCGACGGTGAGCGCGACGTCCGGGGGATCGTCGGCGACCTGGGGGCACGCTTCCCCGGTTCCCCCGTGGCCACCGACGTTCCGGTGTTCCTCGGCCGGATGCGGGCGGAGGGCTGGCTGCGGTGAGCGGCGTTCCACGGCCCTGGGCCCTGCTCGCCGAGCTGACGCACGCCTGCCCGTTGCGCTGCCCGTACTGCTCCAATCCGCTGGAGCTGACCCGCCGCTCGCGCGAGTTGTCCACAGACCGTTGGGTCGACGTGATGCGGCAGGCCGCGGACCTGGGCGTGGTGAGCACCCATCTGTCCGGCGGGGAGCCGCTGTTGCGGGACGGCCTGCAGACGATCGTCGCCGCCGCGGAGTCGGCGGGGATCCACACACAGCTCATCACCAGCGGGCTGGGGCTGGACGAGGACCGATTGGCCGGGCTCCTGGCGGCCGGACTGCGCAGCGTGCAGCTGTCGGTACAGCACGCGGACCCGGGGTCCTCCGAGCGGATCGCCGGTCGCCGGTCGTTCGCCGCCAAGGAACGCGCGGCAGCGCTGGTCCGGCAGTCAGGGCTCCCCCTGGGGGTCAATGTCGTCCTGCACCGCGGCAACCTCGACGCGATCGACGCCCTGGTGCGTCTGGCGCTGTCGTGGGGCGCGGACCGGATCGAACTGGCCAACACGCAGTTCTACGGCTGGGCCCTGCGCAACCGCGCCGCACTCATGCCGGGCCCCGAGCAGCTGCGCCGTGCGTCGGAGGCCGTGGAACGGTGGCGGGAGCGGCTGGCCGGCCGTACCGAACTCGTCTGGGTGGTACCGGACTACGTCGGCGGGGTCGCGAAACCGTGCATGGGCGGCTGGGGAGCGGTGTCGCTCACGGTCACTCCGGACGGCACCGTACTGCCCTGTCCGGCAGCGGCGACGCTGCCCGGCCTCGACCCGCCGAACGTCGAGGACATGCCGCTCGCCTGGATCTGGGAGCACTCCGGCATCTTCAACCGATACCGCGGCACCGGCTGGATGCGCGAACCGTGTCGCAGCTGTCCGCGCCGGGAAGAGGACTTCGGCGGCTGCCGCTGCCAGGCCTACGCACTCACCGGCGACCCCGCACGCACCGACCCGGCGTGCCGGCTGTCCCCCGACCACGGCCTGGTGGAGAAGGCGGTGGTCGCGAAGGAGGGCCGGTCCGGCTATGAGTACCGGACGTTTCTTCCTGCTTGACAAAGCAGTTGCTCCGGGTCGGTGTCCTTGAGCGGATACCGCGTGGGGTGAGCCGGGGCGGCTGTTGCGCGGGAGATCCTCGGCACATGACACAGAACGCATCGTTGGCCCTGCCGACAGAGGTGTCGTGTGAGCCTGCGGCGGATCGCCCCACCGTCCCGGCCGACGCGCCGTCGACGGGGCGGCTGATCGGCATCGACCTGGCCCGAGGCCTCGCGGTCTTCGGCATGTACTCCGCCCATGTCGGTCCCGACGTGGCGGTGGGCGGGCCGATCGGGTTCTTGCTGGAGACGGCGCGCGGACGTTCCTCGGCTCTCTTCGCGGTGCTCGCCGGCTTCTCACTGGTCATCATCACCGGCCGTCCGCATCCCAGGACCGGGCACTCCGGTCGCCAGGCGGTGGCCAGGATCGTGATCCGTGCCCTCGTCCTCGTGGCCCTCGGTTACGCCCTGAACGCCCTGGACACCGGGGTCGACGTGATCCTCAGCTTCTACGGGCCGCTCTTCCTGGCCGTTCTCCCGCTGTACCGGTTGCGGGCCGGAACGCTCGCGCTGGTTGCCGCCGGGGGCGCACTGATGCTGCCTCAGGTCCTCTACGTGATCCGGCAGTCGATCGAGGACGGGAACTGGGCGGAGACCGTCACCGCCGGGGACCCCTTGGCCCGGCTCAGCGGTACGGACGGCATCATCGAACTGCTGTTCACGGGGGAGTATCCGGTTCTGACCTGGATGCCCTTCCTGGTCGCCGGGATGGCGCTCGCCAGACTGGATCTCACCCGGCCCGGCATCCGGTCCCGGCTGGCGTTCGCCGGCGGAGCGCTGGCGCTGCTCGGCTACGGCGGCTCCTGGCTGGCCCTGCACCTGGTCCCACGCGCGCTCTCCGCCGTCGCGGCCGCCACGGACGGCGGTTCGGCGGCGTCGGCGTGGTGGTCCGACACCGTCGGCAGACCCGAGGAGCACCCTCCGCTCGCCTGGCTGCTCGTGGCGGCACCGCACAGCCAGACGACCTTCTCCGTCGTCGGCAGCATCGGCGTCGCCCTGGTGGTGCTGACCGTGTGTCTGACGGTCGCCGAGCGGACGCCGCGCTTCACCCGCCTGGCCTCACCCGTCGCGGCGGTCGGCATGGCCGCGCTGACCCTCTACGTCCTGCACATCGTCGCCCTCTGGTTCTTCGCCGACGTCTGGTACGTGGCCCTGGTCGACGACGAATCCATGAACGCGCTGCCGGTACTCCTCGGCTTCATCACGGCCTCCGCCCTGCTGGCGACGGTATGGACCCGCCTGTTCCGACGCGGCCCCCTCGAGCATCTGCTCCACATCGCCACCCGGCCGGCGCGCCACGTCAGGTGAGACGGCGCAGAGCCCTCACCGAGCTCAGGTCTGCATCCCGGCGTCGCAGTCGGGGCAGACCGTGGACGCGTACTCCGCGGGGTACCACGGCGCCCCAGGGTGCTCGGAAGGCTTCCAAGGGGCCTTCTCCATGGCGAAGGTGTCCTTGCCGCAGAGTGTCCGCGGTCCAGCGGTGTCCGGCCTGCCGGGGGCGGCGGGCGCCGCGTGCACCCGGTGGTCGAGCTCGTACATGACGACGATCTCGCTCATGTCTTCACGGTAGGCGCCTACCCGGCCGCCCCGCGCGCTGTGGCGGACCAGGCGGCTGTCACGCACCACCCGGGGAGCGGCCGCGTTCACCCATGGCCCATGCCGGGGAGGGTGAGTTCACGGCCGCGGTAGAAACCCTCGCGCTCTTCGACGACGTACGAGGCCATGGCCGCCCGTCGCTGCGCCTCCGGCTC
This sequence comes from Streptomyces sp. NPDC086549, assembly GCF_044746205.1. Taxonomy (NCBI): domain Bacteria; kingdom Bacillati; phylum Actinomycetota; class Actinomycetes; order Kitasatosporales; family Streptomycetaceae; genus Streptomyces; species Streptomyces sp. NPDC086549. The sequence continues at coordinate 29,430 of NZ_JBIVBS010000009.1, forward strand.
GGAGGCCCGCCATGCGTCACAAGCCTCCTGGGAGTCCCAGAACGACACCCCGGTGATTTCCTCTCCGTCCTCCGACCAGTACGCGAAGGCGCGGAGCAGTCCCTGCGGAGCGGGGGCCGGGCGCCACGCCCTCTCGAACTCCTCCAAGGCACCCGGACGAAGGCGGCGCGTCGTCACCCACACGTAGTGCTCCTCCATCGCGGCCTCCTCCGTGGTACCCGTTCGGCTTGCCCCTCCCTCAGATCACCGTAGGTCCAAAGCACCGCCCCTGCTCGCGCGGCGGTGGCCGGTCAGCTCCGGGACCGGCCCATGTCCACTCCCCAGGGGGATGTCCCCGGTGGCCTCCGGGGTCTCCCTCAGTATCTGATCTCGACGGCGCGGTCCTCCGCACCCCGCTCGGGCGTCTCGGGCACCCGGCCCGCGATCCCGAGCGCGATGCGGTGCGCCGACCAGGCCGCCGCGGCGGCGTCGAGAACATCGTCCGGCGGAACGCGATCCGCCTCACCGAGGGCGTCCGGGAGTACGATGCCCGCCCTGGCCAGCAGCGAGCGGCGCTGGTTCTGGCCCCGCCAGGTCTTCTTGGGGTGGCTCGGCGGCACACCGCCGGCCAGGGCGCGGAAGGACAGCTCGGGGTGCACCTCGTGGATCCGGTCGTCGGCGAGCCAACACGCGCGGGCCTCGGCCAGCTTCGGTGCCAGCGCCCACGTCTGTCGGCTCAGTCGATTGCCGGTGAGCTGCTCGCACCGGTCCGCGGCCGCGCCGTAGTCGAGCTCCCGCCAGACCGGACGCGGCGCCACGAGGAAGACACTGCTGCGCCGCGCCCCGAGCAACGCCCGCGCCGCGAGATCCGCGGCGCGCCATCCCCGCTCGACGAGCCCGAGTGGCATGTCCACCGCGATCGCGCTCACCCCGGCCGAACGGTCGATCAGGCTGTCGAGCCGCACGTCGACCAGGCTGTCCGCGTAGACCCCGTCCGTGAGCCTGATTCCTGTCCAGCCCAGCTTTCCGCAGGCATCGATCCCCAGGACATCCATTGGCCGCACCCCTCATGTGCCAGGCGTGAGCGGAAACCTAGCAGCAGTCTCACGGCGGCACCGGTGTGCCGTGGTCATTCCGCCGCGGCGAGCAATCGTGCCTCGCTCTCCTCGTACAGCCGCCGGTGCTCGTGGCTTTCGGCAGCGTGGCGCCGGCGGTCCAGACGGCTGCCCAGCCAGCCCGCCGCATAGCCGAACGGGATGGAGACGAGACCGGTGGACTGCATGGGGAACCAGCCGAAGTGCGCGTTCGGGAAGACCGCGGACGGCGTGCCCGAGACGGCCTTGGAGAAGACCATCAGCACCAGAGCGCAGGCCGCGCCGCCGTACAGGCTCGCGAGCAGTCCGGTGCGCGTGAATCCCCGCCAGAACAGGGAGTAGGTCAGCGCGGGGGCCACGGCCGACGCTCCGATGCAGATCGCCAGTGTGGTCAGCACACCGACGTCCCAGTTCTGGATCAGAGTGGACAGCGTGATGGCAGCCATCCCCACGGCTACGCTCGCCCACGCCGCCACCGTCATCTCCGTGCGCGGTGCCTCCTGTCCCCGCCGGGCCGCATGGGTGAACAAGTCGTGGGCGAGCGACGATGCCGCGGCCAGGGTCATGCCGGCGACCGAGGACAGCAGGGTGATGAACACCATGCCTGCCACGGCCGCGTAGACAATCGTCGAGCCTGCGGAGTTGGCCTCGCCGCCGAGCACCCGGGACAGCAGGAGCAGCGACGTCCTGCCGTGCGGGTCGGCCGCGGTGATGTAGCGGGATCCCACCAGCGCCGCCGCGCCCGTGCCCATGATGATCACGAGCAGGCAGAATGTCGTGACCGTGCCGACCGCCCATGACATGGAGCGGCGTACGGCGGGCACGTCCCGCGCGGAGTACAGGCGCATCGTGATGTGCGGCAGGCAGGCGGCGCCGAGGATCACGGTGATCTGGAGACTGGCGAAGTCCAGCCGGTCACCGGCGGAGGTGCCCAGTTGCAGGCCCTGCTTGAGGTAGGCGGGGCCCGCGCCGCTGCCGTGCTGAGCCGCCCGGAGCAGGTCGCCGAATTGCCAGTCGAAGCGGTTCAGGACCAGGGCGGCGACGGCCACGCTGGTGCCCAGCAGGAGCACGATCTTGATCATCTGGATGAGCGCGGTGCCCCGCATGCCGCCGATGGCCGCGTAGATGATCATCAGGCTGCCGACGAGGACGATGCACGCCGTCCGCGCGCCCTCCTGGTGCGGGAGGCCCAGGATGAAGGTGAGCAGCGACCCGGCCCCCGAGAGCTGGACGACCAGGAAGGGGAGGGTCGCCATGAGCGTCACCACACAGGAGGCGATACGCACGGCCCGTCCGGGCATGTTGCGGGCCAGGACGTCGCCCATCGTGAACCTGCCCGCGTTGCGCAGGGGTTCGGCCAGCAGGAACATCAGCAGCACCAGCGACATGGCGGTGCTGACCGCCAGGACATAGCCGTCGTATCCGCCGAGCGCGATGATGCCGGTGGTGCTCAGCACGGTGGCCGCGGAGATGTAGTCACCCGCGATCGCCAGGCCGTTCCTGAGCGGGGTGAGCGAGAGGTAGCCGGTGTAGAAGTTCGTCAGATCGTCGCGGTCCGGTCCGGCCATCACGCACATCAGCAGTGTGAGGGTGACCAGGGTGGTGAACAGGACCAGGACGGTGGCCTGCGTTCCGGAGCTGAAGTCGTTCATCTCGCCACCCCCGCGTCCTGGCCGGGCCGGACCGTCCGCTCTCTCACGTGCCGGGCCAACGGGTCCACGTGTCGTTCTGCGCTGCGTCCGTACCAGAGGACCGCCGCGAAGGTGACGACGAGCTGGAGGATTCCCAGGGCCATGCCCAGGCTCAGCTCGCCGGCGATCTTGGACCCCATCAGGTCCGACGCGTAGCAGGACAGCAGCACGTACACCACGAAGGAGCCGAGCGCGGTGAGCGTGGAGACCCGCCGCAGGAGGCGGTACGCGGAGCGGAGGGCAGCGAGGTCGGTGCTCTGCCGATGAGCCTCGTGTGCGTACGGTTCGTGCCGGGGTGCGTGTCCGTACGAGCCGTACGGAGAGGCTTCGTATCCGTACGTGTCGTATCGGGGTGTGTCGTGTCGGTACGGCTCCTGCCATGGAGTCCGCCCGTACGACCCGGGCCGGGGTGCGTTGCCATGGGGCTCACGCCCGGGCGGAAGCCATGACGGCGGCGGAGCCGGCGGCGGGTACCGGTTGTCGTCGGGGTATGTCATCGCGTGGCCTTCCGGTGTGGCGCTGATCCGTGGAGGTGGGCGGTGGAGAACGGCTGCGGCGGCGCACGCTACCGACTGGTAGGAATGCCTGGTAAGACTGCTGGGCGTTACGTTTTGAGCTCGATATGGCGGCCGGTCGGCAGCCATCGGCCGACGGGGCGCGGATCGGTTCGCGGACTCAGGGACCTTGACCGACGGCCGGTGTGTGGTGAACGTCACGCCCACCGTCGTACCTACTGGTCGGTATGGTCACCGGGAGCCGTGAACGACAGGAGGCGCCATGTCCGCGACCAACCGCCAGATCCGCCTGGCAGCCCGCCCGGTGGGCGAGGTCGACCCCGATGACTGGGAGCACTTTTCCGGACCCGTCGAGGACCCGGGACCGGGCCGGTTCGCGGGCCGGACGCGCGTCATTTCCCTGGACCCGGCCATGCGGGGCTGGCTGGACGACCGCCCCTCCTACCTTCCGCCGGTGGGTATCGGCGAGGTGATGCGCGCCGGATCGGTCATCGAGGTCACCGCATCCAATCACCCCGGCTTCCAGCCCGGTGATCACGTGGTCGGCACGTTCGGTGTCCAGGAGTACGTGGTCTCCGACGGCAGAGGCGCCATGAAGATCGACACCTCTCTCGCCCCGGCCTCGACATACCTGGGCGCGCTGGGCATGCCCGGCATGACCGCCTACTTCGGCCTGCTGGACGTGGGGGCGTTGAAGGACGGCGAGACCGTCGTGGTGTCCGGGGCCGCCGGTGCGGTCGGCACCATCGCCGGTCAGATCGCGAAGGCCAAGGGCTGCCGGGTCGTGGGCATCGCCGGGGGCCCGGAGAAGTGCGCGTTGCTCACCGACGAACTGGGATTCGACGCGGCGATCGACTACCGCACGGACGACGTCCGCAAAGCGCTGCGCAAGCACGCGCCCGACGGCATCGACGTCTACTTCGACAACGTCGGAGGGGAGATCCTCGACGCCGCCCTGACCCGGCTGGCCATGCACGCGCGTGTCGTGGTCTGCGGTGCGATCAGTCAGTACAACAACGCCACGCCGGTCAAGGGCCCCGCGAACTACCTCTCGCTGCTGGTGCGCCGTGCCCGCATGGAGGGCTTCGTCGTCTTCGACTACGCCAAGCGCTATGCGGAGGCCGCGCAGGAGATCTCCGGCTGGATCGGCGACGGCCGTATCAAGGTCATGGAACACGTGGTGAAGGGGACCGTGGACGAATTCCCCGAGACGCTGCAGATGCTCTTCCGCGGAGAGAACGTCGGCAAGCTCGTGCTCGAACTGGCATGAAATGAAACGGGCGTGCACGATGCGGGGCACGTGCACGCCCGTTGCCGGCTCCCGCGCTCACGCCGCGAGCGCGTGACCCGGATGCAGTACGACCTTGGTGTAGCCCTCGATCCTCTGGTCGAACTTCTCGTACGCCTGCGGGGCCTGGTCCAGCGGCAGTTCGTGGGAGACCACGAAGCTGGGCTTGGCCCGCCCTGCGATGATCAGATCACGCAGCTGGCGGTTGTAGCGCTTGACGTTGCACTGGCCGGTGCCCATCTGCTGGCCCTTCTCGAACATTCTGCCGATGGACACCAGTAGTTGGCCGTGCTTGGCGTGTTCGTCGGGTCCGCCCGGATCGGACGGCACGTACAGACCCGGTACGCCCAGCATTCCGGTGGGCCGTACCGTCTCGACGATGTCGTTGAGGACGGCGGCGGGTTCCTCGTGGCTGGCGTCGTGCGCCTGGGCCTGATAGCCGACGGCATCGACGCCCTTGTCCGTTCCCTCTCCCTGGGTCTGTTCCCTGATCTGCTCGGCCGGGTCGCCCTTGGTGAAGTCGATCGGAATGGCTCCGATCTCCGCCGCCTTGGCGAGCCGCTCGGGTACTCGGTCCACCGAGAACACCTTCGACGCTCCGCGCAGGAGCGCGGAGTAGGCGGCCATCAGCCCCACCGGTCCGGCGCCGAAGACGGCCACGCTCTCACCTGGGGTCACCTGGGCGAGTTCGCATCCGTGGTACCCGGTCGGGAAGATGTCGGCGAGCAATACGAAGTCGGTCTCGAACTCGTTGCCCGGCGGCAGTTTCAGGCAGTTGAAATCGGCGTAGGGCACCCGCAGCAACTCCGCCTGGCCGCCCTTGTACGGGCCCATCGCGACATAGCCGTAAGCTCCGCCCGCGAAGCCCGGGTTGACCGTCAGACAGAATCCGGTCTTCCCGGCGAGGCAGTTCTTGCAGAAACCGCAGGCCACGTTGAACGGCATCACGACGCGGTCTCCCTGCGCCAAGGAGGCCACACCGCTGCCGACTTCCTCGATGATGCCGAGGTTCTCGTGCCCGAAGACTATGCCCGCCTCGGCCGCTGTCCGGCCCTCGTACATGTGCAGGTCGGACCCGCAGATCGCGGTCGACGTAACCCGTACCAGCACGTCGTTCGGGTGCTGGATCTGCGGATCGTCGACATCCCTCACAGCCACGCTGAAGGGCTTCTCGTAGACGACTGCTTTCACCTGGATCACCTCCGCGTCGAGCGCTGGACGACGACGGGCCGCTGTGACGGGCGAACGCAGGACGGGTCGAAGCCCTCGGCCCGTGTCGTAATCCCAGGCGCTCTGCTTCTCCACCGGATACTTCCAGGAAACGCCCTCAGGCAGAGGGGGTGCAACCCTGGCCCGGATCGCATGCAATCCCATCAGAACGGTGGGAAATTGGTCCGGTACAACTTTTTCCGCCGAGGGAGCATCTAAGGAGGTAACACACATCCACCACCCGTTCGCCCGATGGCGGTGTTCATGCCATGTCTGATCGTTCTCGTCCTTCCCGGCGCCGCTCCCGGCGCGTGGTGATCGCCTCACTGACCGCCGTCCTCGCAGGTGGCGCGGCCGCCGGCGCCGCGTGGGGTACGACCACGGCGGCGCACGCGTCGAGTGGTCTCCGTACGTGCACCGTGAGCGACCTGTATGTGTCCATGGGGCGCAAGGAGGGTGCGGCGGGCTCGCTGTACTGGCCGATCCGGTTCACCAACACCAGCACCGCTCGTTGCACGCTGCGCGGATACCCGGGCGTCAGCGTCCTCGACACCGCGCACCGCGGGATCGGCCCGTCCGCCGCCCGCACCGGAGAGCCCCACTCGACCGTCACGCTCGCCCCGGCCCACTCCGTGTCCGCGGTCATCCGCACCACCAACGGACCCATCGGCGGACCCTGCCTGACCACCGGCACCTACCTGAGGGTCTACCCGCCGGCCTCCCGCACCCCGGTCCTCGTCCCGGCCCAGTGGACCATCTGCTCCCACACCTTCCAGGTCGGCCCCGTCACCGCTGAGGGCACCATCTGATCACCCCGGAATGTACCCACTCGGGCGGGCCGCCCCCGCCCCCGCAACAGCGGCCTCTTCGGGAATGGCCAGCTCGGCCCAGATCGTCTTCCCGGATGCGGTGTACCGCGTGCCCCAGCGCCGGGCCAGCTGGGCGACGAGGAACAGGCCCCGGCCGCCCTCCTCGTCCTGACGCGCCCGCCGCAGGTGTGGTGCGGTGTGCGCGCTGTCGGAGACCTCGCACAGCAGACAGCGGTCCCGGATCAGCCTCAGCACGACGGGCCCGGCCGCGTACCGGATGGCGTTGGTGACCAGTTCGCTCACCACGAGTTCGGCGGTGAACGCCAGGTCGGACAGACCCCAGGCGTCCAGTTGGCGCTCCGTGAGCGTGCGGGCGCGGGACACCATGGCCGGATCGGCCGGCAGTTCCGAGTCCGTCACCTGGCCGGCGTCCAGCCGCCGGGTCCGGACGAGCAGCAGCGCGGCGTCGTCCACCTGTGGTCCGGGCGGCAGGACCGACAGTGCCCGGTCGCACAGCTCCTCCAGCGGGAACCGCTGCCAGGTGAGCACCTGGGCCAGGCGGTTGATCCCGGTGTCGATGTCCTGGCCCCGGCCCTCCACGACGCCGTCGGTGAAGAGCGCCACCACGCTGCCGGTGGGCAGGTCCAGCTCCACGTTCTCGTACGGCATGCCGCTGCCCAGCCCCAGCGGCGGTCCCGGTGTCAGCGCCGGCAGGGCCACCGAGCCGCCCGCGTCGGCCACCATCGGCGGGGGATGGCCCGCGCTGGCCCAGACGCACCTGCCGCTGACCGGGTCGTAGATCGCGTAGAGGCAGGTCACCCACAGAGCCTCACCGCTCAGCCCGCCGTCCACTTCCGGCTCCGCTCCCTGTCCGACCAGATCGTCCAGGCGTATGAGCAGCTCGGCCGGGTCCAGGTCCAGCTGGGCCAGGGTCCGTACGGTGGCGCGCAGTTGGCCCATGGTCGCGGCCGCGTGCACACCGTGGCCGACCACGTCACCGACGATCAGCCCCACCCTCGCCCCGGACAGCGGGATCACGTCGAACCAGTCGCCTCCCACGCCCACACGGCTGTCGGCGGGCAGGTAGCGGTACGCCACGTCGACCGCGCTCTGCTGAGGCATGTGCTGCGGCAGCAGGCTGCGCTGCAGTACCAGGGCTGTCGCATGCTGGCGGGTGTACCGGCGGGCGTTGTCGATACCGACGGCGGCCCGCTCGGCCAGTTCCTCGGCGAGCGTCTGCTCCTCGGGGCCGAAGGGATCGGGGTTGCGGCTGCGCCGGAAGGTGGCGAGACCCAGGACGGCCTCGCGGGCCCGCAGCGGGACGAACAGCGAGGAGTGCGAGGCGGACCCCGCCTCGTCCGGTGCCCCGCGCGGCGAGCCCTCGACGATGGAGCGGCCCGTGGCCAGGCTCATGGCCTGCGGAGATGACGGTGGGTACGAGACGGGGCTGGTGCGGAACTCTTCCGGGCTCCTGCCGTACATCCGCAGCAGGCTGCGTTCCGGCGCCGAGCCCGTCGGTGGGTGCCGTCCCTCTATGACCGCCTCCGGCAGGTCCACCAGCACCTCGTCGGCCAGCTGAGGTACCGCCACGTCGGCCAGCTCCGCGGCCGTACGGCGCACGTCGAGCGAGGCACCGATGTGCTCTCCCGCCCGCACCAGGAGCGACAGCCGTTCCTGAGCGCGATAGCGGTCGGTGATGTCCACCGACTCCTCGAACAGTCCGAGTGGCTCGCCCCGGGCGTCCAGCATCCGGTAGTAGGAGCAGGACCAGACGTGCTCGCGCTCCGGGTCCATGGGGGCGCGCCCGCGATAGTGCATGCCGATGACGGGTTCCCCGGTGGTCAGCACGTGTCGCATCAGCTGGTCTTCGGTCGGCGGGTGGTGCCAGGAGATGATCTCTCCTTCCGGAAAGAGATCCGACGCAGGCCGGCCGGTGTACTGGGCGACGCCCATGAGCTCCTGGTCGGTGGAGGCGTTCCCCCAGACGACGCACATGTCGGTGTCGAAGATCGTCAGGCCCAGGGGAGACTCGCTCATCAGGCCCTGCAGCATCGCCAGCTGTGCTTCCCAGCTGCGAAGCGCCTCCAGTTCGGCCGCCACCACGACGGCCGCGGCGTTGCCCTGGCGCGACAGCGGGCAGAACGTCACCGCCGCGGGCAGCGTCCGTCCGTCCCGATGGCGGAGGTCCAGCACGGCGCTGCGGGGCATGTTCGCCTTGCAGAGGGCGAACGGCAGCTGCCCAGGGGCCGTCGCCAGCAGCTCGGCTGCCGGCCGGCCGAGTACGTCCTCGGCCGGATACCCGAGCAGGCACTGGGCCGAGGATCCCCATCCGGTGATGCGGCCGTCGCCGTCCAGCACGGCGGTGGCGGCCTTGGAGAGGTCCACAGGACTGCGGAACTCGACATTGGTCGCCTTCGGAAAACGATCCATGACACCGCTTCCCTTCGTGCCCCCTCAGCATCCCGTGCCGCAAGTCGGGTCACAACCGCACGCGCCGTGGGCACGATGAGCAGGTCGCCGTGCGCAGTGGCCCGGGCCGGAGAGATTTCCGAGTGGATCACATAGGGCGACTGTCGGTTTCTTGCCGTGACGAGTGGGCGGGGCGGTTGCGGAGGTGGCGTGCCCCGGGCGGCAGGGCCGCCCTCTTGGCCCCGCTCACCTGGCGGACCGCCGAGGAGCCGCGCAGCGTGGACGCAAGGGGTGTGGACAAGCGCGGCCGGCCGCGAGGTCGACGGGAGAGGTGGGACACATGGGCAGGGATGCCTCGGGGCCCCGCGTCGTCGTGGGCGTCGACGGGTCGCCGGACTCCCACGCGGCGCTGCGTTGGGCCGTCCGGTACGCCGGTCTCGTCGGCGGCGGCGTGGACGCCGTGGCCTCATGGGAGCTACCAGGGGCCTACGGCTGGTCGGCACCCGCCGTGGACAGCGACTTCGACGAGGAGACCGCCCGGCAGGCACTCGCCCAGGAACTGACAGATGTCCTCGGTGCCGAGGGAGCCGCCTCGGTCAGGGCACTTGTGGTGCGGGGCAACGCCGTCGACGTGCTTCTCAGGGCGGCCGAAGGAGCTGAGGTCCTGGTCGTCGGCAGCCGGGGGCGGGGCGGTTTCGCGCGCGCCCTGTTGGGGTCCATCAGCCAGCATGTCGCGCAGCACGCGAGCTGCCCCGTCGTGATCGTCCGCCCGGAGGTGTTGTGACCGGGCCATGGGCCGGGGGAGAGCCGGATGGTTCACGTCGTGCCGCGACGTCAGGACCGGTTCTGCCCGGCTGAGGCGGTCGTCTTCGGCACGACGATGACAGGACAGCGGGCATAGTGCAGCACGCCTTGGCTCACCGAGCCGAGCAGCATGCTGGTGAAGCCGCCGTGTCCCCGGGTCCCCACCACCAGGCCCAGCGCGTGGGCGGACGCCTCGGTCAGCGCCTTCACGGGATGGCCACTGATGAGCTCGTGGCGCACCTCCACGTCCGGGTACGCGGTGCCGCCGCCGACGCTCTCGTGCAGCAGACGACTGCACTCCTGCTGCGCCGCGTGCTCGTCGAGCACCCCGAGCAGCCCGGGCTGCCACACGTACAGCGCTCGCAGCGCCGCACCCCGCAGGGCGGCCTCCTCGAAGGCGAAGCCGACGGCGGCGGCGGAACGCGCGCTGCCGTCCACGCCGACGACGAAGTACCCCGGCTGCTCGGCGGTGTGCTCCGACTCGGGCACCACGACCACTGGGCAATGGGCATGCGCCATGACGGGCAGGACTATCGAGGCGGCGCCGAACACCTCCTTGACCCGGCTCATGTGCCACGACCCCAGCACGACGGCAGTGGCGTCGTTGCTCTGTTCCGCCAGGATCCACGCCGGATTCCCTTCGGCCAGCAGCCAGCCCACCTCGACCTGCGGCTGCCGGGCCTCCGCGAAGGACACCGCCGCCTTGAGCACCTGCTCCCCGGCCACGTGCATCGCCTGGTTCCACGCCTCCCAGGAGGCAGGCACGTGCCATCTCCGGAACTCGGGGGTGGGCACGCCTTCGGCGTTCACCAGGCGCAGCGGCACACGGCGCCGTGCCGCCTCGTCGGCCGCCCAGGCGAGCGCCATCCGCTTCGCCGGATCGGGATCGACACCGACCACGATCGGCCGGTGGTTGTCCGCTCGGGCCATCGTCATCTCCAGCAGGGACCGCTGATGCATGGTGGCCGCCACTGCGAATCCATGCATATATCGGATGTTAGAGACTTTCGGGTCATCCGGCATGGGCTGTTCGGCCCGACTGGGGAGTATGCGCACGCAGGGCCGCAGTACCGACCGGTGCATCGCCGGCCGGCGGACGTCCGAACAGCAATGCGGCGGATGTCCGAACGGCGATGTTCCGTATGGCTCCTGACCCCTTCTCATGCCCGACGGCCGCCTCGTTGCGACGCCTCCTGGCGCCCCGCTGCGGCTGACCAGGGCCTGGATCGGAATTGCTATTTCAGAGCACGCAGCGCCGCCGCGGCCTCCGCGATGCAGGCGTCGAGACCGCGCGGCTCCTCCGCCGAGATCCAGCGGGCGAACGCGACATGGAACACCGTCACCGCCATGTGGGCGGCCAGGCCGGCGTCGGGCTCGGTCACGCCTCGCCTGCCGAGTGCCTCGGACGTCGTATCCGCCATCGCCGCCAGTTTGAGCAGCTCGCGCTCGTGCAGGCCGGGGTTGGCCGCGATGATCCGGGAGCGGCGAACGGCGTGGTCGCGGCGGTCTGCCAGCAGAGCGCCGCCCGCGACCATCCCGGCCAGTGCGGCGTCGAGCGGCGACAGGTCGCCCGACGCGGCCAGGATCGCGTCGTACGCGGTCCGCTGCATGGTTTCGGAACTGTCGAAGAGGACCTCGCGCTTGTCGGCGAAGTGCCGGAAGAAGGTGCGCTCGGTGACGCCGGCGCTTTCGGCGATGTCGCCGGCGGTGGTCTGCTCGAAGCCGCGCTCGGCGAAGAGTTCCATCGCGGCGCGGATCATCCGCCCACGTGCATCCGGCTCCCAGCGACCCATGCCGAGGAGTGTAGCGATGACAGTTACTGACATGAGGTGGTAGCGTCGATGTCAGTCACTGACATACCCATGGAAGGGATGCCCGCCATGCGCGTCTTCGTCACCGGTGCCTCCGGGTGGATCGGCTCGGCCGTCACCGACGAACTCCTCGCCGACGGCCACGAGGTCGTCGGCCTCGCCCGCACCGACGAGGCGGCTGCCACGCTCCAGGCGAAGGGCGCCGCCGCCCACCGCGGAAGCCTCGACGACCTCGACAGCCTCGCCTCGGCAGCCGCGGCGGCCGACGGCGTCATCCACCTCGCCTTCAAGCACGACTTCTCCGACTACGCCGCAGCCGGCCGCAGCGAGCGCGCCGCCGTCCAGCGGATGCTCGACACGCTCAAGGGCAGCGACCGGCCGTTCCTGCTCGCCTCCGGGCTGGCATCGGGCATCACCGAGCGGCCGTTCACCGAGAACGACGCGTCGCCGCACCACGGTGCCGACTCGATGCGCGGCGGAAGCGAGAACCTGGCCCTGTCCTACGCCGAACACGGGGTCCGCCCAGTGGCGCTGCGCTTCGCCCCGACCGTGCACGGCATGGGCGACCATGGCTTCACCGCGACGCTGACGAAGATCGCGAAGGAGCACGGGGCGGCCGGTTACATCGGCGACGGCTCGACCCGCTGGGCGGCCGTCCACCGCTCCGACGCGGCGCGGATGGTCCGGCTCGCGCTGGAGAAGGCCCCGGCGGGTTCTCGGATGCACGCGGTGGCCGAGGACGGTCTCCCCTCCCGCGACATAGCCGCCGCCATCGGCGACCACCTGGGCCTTTCGACGGTGTCGGTCGCGCTGGAGGAAGTCCAGGCCCACTTCGGCTGGATCGGACGGTTCTTCGGCATGGACGTCACCGCATCGAGCACCCGGACCCGGGAGTTGCTCGGCTGGGCACCGATGGGCCCGACGCTCTTCGAGGACATCGCCGCAGGGGCCTACGCACTGCCGGAGTGATCACTCCTCACCGAACAGGCCCGATGGCCACGTCGGTCAGAAGCCGGCCGGGCCCGCAGGTCAGGGCGGTCCGGCCGCTACGCCCGGCCGTAGCCCTGACCGTTGAGCAGGGTGACCCCGAGAGCCGTCGGAGTGTGCAGGACGCTGTTGCGATGCCGTTGTGTCTCGATGAGGCCGGCACCCCGCAGAACCGTGGCGTGTTCGCTGGCGCTGGCCGGAGCGATCCCCACGAGGGTGGCCAGCTCCTTGGTGCTGCACGCGGGGTGGTCGGCAATTGCGTACAGAACGGCGCTGCGCGTATGGCCGAGCAGTGCTGCCAGACCCGGTGAGGCCGGGCGCTCCGTGCGCGGGCTCGGCGAGGCCGGCCGGTACAGCGGCTGATCACCGGCGACCGGGTAGGTGAGAATGGGCTGTTGCCCGTTGTTGTCCTCGATCAGGGTTCGGGTGGCGAAGACGGAGGGAGCCAGGAGCATTCCCCGGCCACTCAAATGGAGATCGTGGTCGACACCGTTGGCCATGTGGATCTCCAGGACCGGAGGGGTCCAGCGCATCCATCGCGGGTTGGTACGACTCAGCAGGCACTCCACACCGCCCTCCGCGAACTGGCGCATCCGGAGCGAGCGGTCCGCATTCACCACACTGGTGATGTGTGGCCAGTGGGGGGCCAACAGGGTGCACCACAGCTCGTCCATGCCCTGGTACAACTGCTCCTGAAGATCGCGTTCTTCCGGTAATCGGCCGGCCCAGTCCGGAATCCCCTGTCGGCTGGCGAGGAGTTCCACCTCTTGCCGGATCCGTCGGCGGGGTGTGGCCCGCAACCGGTCGAGGAGTTCCTCGGGCGCTCCGTTCAGTGACGAGTCGACGAAGGTGGGAGACCAGCCCACTGGCGGCATCAGCGACAGCGCCATACGTCCCTGAACGGTCAGACGCCCGCGTGTCCGCCTCCGCCAGGCGTCCAGATGGAGAGGCCGGCTCCGGTCCCGCAACGCCCGCGCCGCAAGATCGAGTTCCATCAGCGGCAGCGCCGTCCGCGCCACTTTCGTGCGTGCCAGATCCTCAGCCGTGAAGTGAATGCGGTAGGTCACAGCCCTTCCCCTGTCCGGCCTGTCCGCGTCGATGTTGCACGCGATGTTCCTGTGGGGACAGACCGAATCACGCCACCTTTACACCATTTTGGATGATCGATCTCATATGTGGGCTCTTCGGGTCTCACCGAATCATGTCGCTGTGCGGCCACTCAGGAACGGAGGGTGGAGCACGGATCGCACCGGTGCGGGACACAACGGTCCAGCCGCGGTGCGATCCGCCGAATCCATTTCGACAGAGGGGTATCTCAGTGAAGCTCCGCTCTCGCCTCACGGCGGCCGCGGCGGCCGTGGCCTTCACGGCCGCTGGTGCGGTTGCCGGAACAACCGGTCCCGCCGCTGCCGACAGCGCCACGCCGCAGGCACAGGTGTGCGTCGCCGGCTACTACTGTGTGTGGACGCTCGACAGCTACGAAGGCGACCGGTACAAGTTCCAGTACAGCAACCCGGACTGGCGCCAGACCTCACAGGCCGGGGCCTACCACAACGACCAGTCCTCGTGGAATTCGGGGACCAGCGGACTGGGCGTCTACCTCATCGGCGACGGCGGCCGCATCCTCGGCTGTCTCCCGCAAGGCCACGGCTGGTGGCACCACAACCCCGCCAACCGAGGCGAAGGCAACCGGTGGACCGGCAACTGCTGACACGGCCTCGGGCCAACTGCTGAAGAACAACACTCTCCGGGCGGTCAGTTGCCGCCCGGAGAGCTCTTGGTCCCTTCACGACTCAGAGGCCGCCTCCCATGCGCATCCTTGACCATCGCATTCGGCCAGCCGCAGCCGTGGCGTTCGCGTGCTGCGTGCTCTTCGGTGGTGCCGTCACCGGCTGCCACACCCCAGCCCCCGCCGTCGTCCCCACGACCACCGGCGGCACTCTCTCCGGAGCCCGCATGGCGGAGCTGGCTCGGGAAGGGGAGCGAAAACCCCTCTTCGAAGCCCGGGAACGGTCTGTCAGCCGTTGCATGACGGAACGAGGCTGGCGCTATCGGCCCGTCCGGTGGCGGCTGCCGACACCGCAACCCGCCGCACAGGATCCGCGCCATGGTGATGACGTGCCGCTTCACCGCACGATGGGCTACGGCATCACCACGGCGCCCACGAACACGAACCGACCGATCGACCCCAACGAGGACTATGTCCGGAGACTGTCCGGGAGCGACCGCCAGACGTACTCCAACGCCCTCTTCGGCACGCCCCGACACCGGTTGGACATCACCTTGCCCAACGGCGAGGTCACCTTCGTCTACACCGACGGATGCACGAGCCGGGCCGAACAGAGCGTCTACGGCGAACTCCGGTCATGGGTACTTGCCGACACGGTGGTCGTCAACCTCCGCTTCGAGGTGGACGACCGCATCCGCCGCGACCCCGGGGTCATCGCGGCAGACCGCCGCTGGAGCGCCTGCATGGCGGCCCGCGGGTACCGCTACCGGACTCCCGGGGATGCCCAGAACCGGTTTGCAGCCCTGGACCGCAATGCCGTCTCCCGGCGGGCCGTTCAAGTCCGGCGCTCGGAGATCGCACAGGCCGTCGACGACGCCCGGTGTGATCGACAGGTCGGGAGAGCACGGCTCATCAGAGTGCTCTAC
Organism: Streptomyces sp. NPDC086549; assembly: GCF_044746205.1. NCBI lineage: Bacteria > Bacillati > Actinomycetota > Actinomycetes > Kitasatosporales > Streptomycetaceae > Streptomyces > Streptomyces sp. NPDC086549. Next base: position 44,681 of record NZ_JBIVBS010000009.1, read on the forward strand.
CGCCAGTACAGTGATCAGATCGCCCGGGAGCGCGCTCCACAGATCCGGGCCTATCAGGCGCTGATCAGCCAGGCTCTTCGACGGCAGCCCGGGACGGACGATTCAGCAGCATCGGGTGTCCATGGCTGACCTGTCGGCCTTGTCGCTCTGGTGGCTCTGGACGGCGTCGACACCCGGCCGGTGCGTGGTGACAAAAGCGGAGACGGACCGGTGCTCCGGCTGCGCCGGCGCGATGGCCAGCAGCCCGGCTCCCATGGCCACGCCCGCTGCTGCCAGCATGAACCGCCTGTAGATGTTCATCTTCCGATTCCCTCCCTGGGGGACGAGCCGGGCCGGCCTGATGTGGCGGCCCGTGCCTTGCGACCTCGACTCTTCCCGCCGGGGAATTGAATGGGCAGCCGGTTCCGCCACCTTGATCAATGGCCGGGCAGCCGCGGACATGACCGTCTCGCGGGCGGCCTGGGCGGCCGGTAGGGCTGGTCCTGCTGGGCGATGCTTGTTGTCCGCCCGGTGATGCCGCTGGTGATCAGGTGACTGATCGCCAGTCGGGTGCGGGCAATTCCGAGGGGAGCCCGGGCAGGTCCGCGCTTGCCTTGCGGGCGCGCGGCGCCAGTACTTCGGCACGGCCGGCCGCACGGAGAACGGCCAGGTCGGCGTCCCTGGCGCCCGCGCCACCTGCCGCGGCCCTGCGCCGGTTGACCGAGAACGGTATCTGCCCGAGTTCTGGACGGATGACCACGAGCGCCGCCACGCTGCGCAGGTCCCCGTAGGGCGGACTTTCGCCACCCAGGGCGAACGGGCCGGGGCGACGGCGCTGCGGGCGGTGGCCTCGCCGCTGCCGCCCGTCGGCGGAGTCGACCGGCTGGATGCTCCAGACGTGTCCGCGCCGGATGAGGGAGACGGTGTACAGGGGCGGTACCTGGAGTGTCCAGAAGGCTCGTACCGGTGCGCTCAGGGCATGGACGAGCAGGGCTCGGACAACGGCTGGTTCGGCGAGGGCCAGGACCGGGCCTGTCTGAGGGGGCAGGCTGTCGAGCCAGTTCGCCGTGCGCCGACAGAGTTGCCGTACGGTTTCGCCGCCGTGCGGGCCGGCGTCCGGGTCCGTCAGCCAGGCGCTGTATCCGTACGGGTCCTCGGCGGCGATGTCGGCCGCTGTGCGGCCGCGCCATGTGCCGCAGTCGAGGTCGCGCAGTGCCGGCTCCACCGTGGTCTTCAGCCCGAGCGCCACAGCGGTCCGTGCGCAGCGGGCGGACGGCGACCGCAAGGCCGACGTGTGGGGAGGAAGCGCCGTCAGGACCGCGCCGACCTCATGCAGGGTGTGCTCACTGAGCGGGGCGTGACCGAGGATCGCATCTGCGGGTGCGTCCTCGGCGTGCACGCACAGCAGTGTCAGGCGGATCGTCATGCGACTGCCCTCCTACTTCGCCCGGCCGGACGCCGGGGGCGTGTTGTTGCCCGGTCGATGCCGGTCCGCGGTCGTGGTGACGTCCGTCCGACGGGAGCGGGCGGTCTGCCCTGGCCACCGGTGCCGCCGGGGAGCGCATGGCGGCAGACACGTTGTGCGGATGTCCTCCAGGGTTGGCGAATCCCGCGGCCGAAACCATCCGGCAGAAGTCCGGAACGTCCCCGCCGACTGGCTGGGGACAGGCCCGCCACCTGGATGGCCTCGGTATGGGGAAGCGGGGTGCTCGTCGGCGTGGTACCAATCGGAAGTGTTCCGATGGTGAGTGGGAGCACGCGTGATCCGGGTACTGGTGGTCGACGATGAGGCTCTGATCCGCACGGGCTTTCAACGCATCCTGGACGCTGCGGACGACATCGAGGTCGTGGCCGCGGTTCCTGGCCGGGAGGCGGTCCAGACGGCGCAGGAGCGGCGTCCCGACGTCGTGCTGCTGGACATTCGCATGCCGGATGTGGACGGACTCACCGTCCTCGCCGATCTGCGCGGACTGCGGGAGCCACCCGTGGTGGCCATGCTCACGACGTTCGACATGGACGAGTACGTGGCCACTGCCCTGCGTCGCGGCGCGGCAGGCTTCCTGCTCAAGGACACCGACCCGGAGGAGCTCCCGTTTCTCGTCCGCGCCCTGGCCGACGGGGGCACCGTACTGTCGTACAAGGTCACACGAGCGGTCGTGGACGGGTACCTCGAGGCCGGCTGCCAGGGACCTGACGTTCGCAGTCTGGACGCGCTGACCGATCGTGAGCGTGCGGTGCTCGTCCTCGTCGCGGAGGGACTGTCCAACGTCGACATCGCCGCCCGGATGCACCTGAGCACCGGCACGGTGAAGGATCACGTGAGCGCCATTCTCACCAAGCTGGAGGTGGGCAGCCGCGTCCAGGCGGCCCTGCTGGCCGAACGGGCCGGACTCCTCAGACCGCCCCGGGACCTGGAGCCGGGATGATGTCCCGCCGCTGCGCCGACACGCTGCGCGACGTCGCCTTCGTCGGCGCGGCACTGCTCGACGTCCGGGTCAACGTCTCCCTCGACGATCCGCTGCGCATGGGTGCGGCCCTGGCCGCTGCCTGCCTGCTTCTGCTGCGTCGGCGCTGGCCGCTGTTCGTCTTCCTGTTCACCCTGCCCGCGGTTCTGTTCTCGGACGCGGTTGTCGCTTGTCTGGCGGCGCTGTACACCCTCGCCACGTTCACTCGGCGCCGGACCCTGCTGGCGGCCTGTGTGATGGCGTTCACGCTCAGTGACATGGTCTCGTGGCCGCGCCTCGACCTTTGGAACACCGCGGCCGTGATCACCTTGGGTTATACGGCGGCCACGGCCGCCGCTGTCGTCTTCCTCGGCCAGCTCGTGCAGGCCCGGCGTGATCTGTCGCTGCGGCTCGCCGAGATTTCGCTGGCGCGCGACCACGAGCGGCGGCTGACCGCCCAGGCCGCGCTGGCCCAGGAACGCGCGGAGCTCGCGCGCGAGATGCATGATGTGGTGTCCCACCAGGTCAGTCTGATAGCGGTGCGGGCCGGAGCACTCCAGGTCGGCACGGGGGACGCCGAAGCCAAGGACGCCGCGGCCACGATCCGGCGGCTGAGCGTGCAGACGCTGGACGAATTGCGGCACATGGTCAATGTTCTGCGTGACTCGCAGGGCCGCCCCACGGAACTGACGCCGCAGCCGTCCCTGGCCGACCTGCGGCGGCTGGTCGACGCCAGCGGCATCGACACCGAACTGGCGACGGACCTGCCCGGGGGCCTTCCGTCGGCCCTCCAGCGCGCCGTCTACCGTACCGTGCAGGAAGCGCTCACCAACGTACGCAAGCACGCACCCGGTGCCACCGCGACCGTGCGCGCCTCCTACCAGGGTGACGCCGTCCGTGTCACCGTCAGCAACACCGCGCCGACCCGGCCCGCTCTCCCACTGCCCAGTTCGCACTACGGCCTGGTCGGCCTGCGGCAGCGCGCCGCCCTCCTCGGCGGCACCGTCACCTCCGGCCCGACGGCGGACGGCGGCTATGAGCTCCTCCTGGAGCTGCCGGTCGAGGAGGAGTTGTGACGGGGTACGACACCCGCTGCGCTGTGACTTCCGGGCCGTGAAGCAACGGTGTTGAGGCGGTTGCCGAGGTTGATCACGGTTGTTGTACGCGGCGTACAGTTGTCCCATGGCCCGGCCTCGGCAGTTCGACGAAGAAGAGGTTGTTCAGGCTGCCCGAGACCAGTTCTGGTCGGTCGGCTACAACGGCACCTCCATCGACGACCTGAGCGCCGTGACAGGCTTGGGCCGCGGGAGCCTGTACGGAGCTTTCGGGGACAAGCACGTGCTGTTCCTGCGGGCTCTGGACAGCTACAACAGCGCCGCGCTGGAAGCCTGGGGCTCCGCACTGGGTGGTCCCGGCCCTGCCCTGCCCAAGCTGGAGCGGCATGTACGCGATGTCGCCGAGGGCATCACCCGGGACGTGGAGCGGCGCGGATGCATGATGGCCAAGATCGCCGCCGAACTGTCGTCCGTCGACGAGAGCGTTGCCGAGCGGATCGCGGCTACTGTCCGCGGGCTGCACAGCGCGCTGCGGGACTGCATCGCACGGGCCCAGGCGGAGGGCTCGCTGGACGCCGGCACGGACGCGGACAACCTCGCGAGCCTCCTCCTTGCCGTGCTCCGAGGGCTTGAGGCCCTGGGCAAGGCGGGAGCCGCCCCGGAGGTCGTCAACGGGGCTGCGGATCAGGCCTTGGCGCTTCTTCCCCGCGTTTCGACGGACGGGCGTGCCGCGGGGTCCATGTCCTCGGCCGGGGTCTGATCGCCGTTCCGGCACCCACCGGTTCCGGCACATCCGGCGCACGGGCGCACTTTCGGTCGCCTGCGTCCTGCCGAGAGCCGGCCGGTTGCCACCAGGACTTCCGTCCGGGCAGCGGCGGCTACGCGGGGCGGACGAGGACGGTGCCGACCTTGCCTGGGCGGACCGCGTGTCGCACGGCGTCGGCCAGCTCGCCGAGGCCGTACGTGGCGGCCACGTCGAACTGGTCCTTGAGCGCCAGCGCCATCAGCTTCGCGGTGGCGACGTCGGACGCCCGCCGCTCGGCGGAGGCCTCGGAGAGCCAGCGGCCGATGCTCTTGCCCCGCAGCGTCAGCGACTTGTGCAGCAGCACCGACGCAGGCACCGAGATCGGTTCCTCGGCGATCTGCCCGTAGCTGACCAGCTTTCCGCCCGGCGACAGCAGATCCAGAAGGCTCTCCGCGAGCTTCCCGCCGATCGGGTCGAAGGCCACCGCCACCGGACGGCCGTCGGCCGCCCCGCGGACCTCGTCGGCCCAGCCCTGATGCTCTGTCGCCACGACCGGCACGTCCGGGAACCGCTTGCGCAGCTCGGCGGCACCGCGGTCGCTGCGGACGACGTTGACGAGCGCCAGGCTGTGGACTTCGCATGCTCCGGTCACCAGTCGCCCGACCGACGACCCCGCGGCGGTCTGCACCAGTAGACCGCCGTAGCCGAAGGCGAGGTGCTCCTGAGCCTCACGGCGCAGCATCACCGTGGTGAGCGGGTTCACCAGCATCTGGGCCGCGATCTCGTCCGACAGCTCGTCCGGTACGGCGACGACCAGTTCGGCGTCCGCCACGATCCACTGGGACCACGCCCCCGGGTGGGGGAAGACCGCCACCCGGCCGCCGACCTCGACCCCGGGCGGCACGCGCGTGCGCGGGCCGATCGCCTCCACCACGCCGGTGGCCTCGATACCGGCCGGCACCGGCGTTGCAGCCTTCCCCGGAAAGGCCTCGACGGCCTGGAGGTCACCAGGGTGCACCGGGAACGCGGTGGTACGGATGAGAACCCGACCGCCCTCCGGTGCTGCCGGTTCCGGCTCCTCGATGACGGTCAGGACGTCGGCGGGCGACCCGCCATGGGTGTAGACGACACGACGGTTCATGGTTCGGTTCTCCTCCTGCACGCTGGTCGGGCGCGGGGTTCGACCAGGGGGTCAGCCGGCGTCCTGCAGCAGCAGGTGCTTCGCGCTGAGTGGACCGTCCAGCTGCATCAGCCGCCCGCCTTCTCGCAGACCGCCGAGGTCCAGGGCGGCGAACCCGAATTCGCCCAGCAGGGCGGCCACGGCTTCCTTCGCATCGGCGTCGTCACCCGCGTAGAAGGCCACTTGCCGGCCTTCGGCATGCCGGGGGTCCGCGGCGATGAACGAGGCGAACAAGGTGTTGAGAGCCTTCACGACCCGGGCGCCGGGAAGGTGCCGGGCGACCCACTCGCTGCCCGTGAGGTCACCGACGTCGTACCGGCCTCGCCAGGGGTTGGCCGCGGCAAACTGATTCGTCGTGTCGACGACGATCTTCCCGGACCAGGTGGTGAGGTCTGTCAGTTCCGGTACGACGAAGAACGGCACCGAGAGGAACACCAGCTCCGGCTTCACCGCCTCCTCGGCCGTCACCGCGTGGGCCTTCGGCCCCAGCCCGCCCACGAGGGCCTCCAGGGTCTCCGGGCCCCGGCGGTTGCCGATGAGTACCTCATGGCCGTGGCGGACGGCCTTGTCGGCCACCGCCTGGCCCACCTCTCCTGCGCCGAGTACGCCAATGGTGCCGTGTGTGCTCATGGTGCTCTTCCTTGATCGTGTGGAAAGACCGTCCGGGCCGCCGGGCGCATGCGCGCTGTGCGGTGGCGGCGCCTACGAGCGGTGGGGATTGAAGTCCAGGAGAACCTTGCCGTTCTTGTGCAGATGTGCGAGGGCCGCGGCGAAGTCCTCGGCCTTGTGGACGGGAGCCGAGGGCAAGGTCAGCCTTCCCTCGGCGACAAGCCGCGCGGACTCCGCGCCCAGGGCCGGATGACGGAGCAGGTACTGGTCCTCGTACATCCAGAACTCCGTTGTGGTGATGTTCTTCGACTTCAGCACGTTCTGGTCGGGGGTGAAGGGTTCGCCGCTCATGTAGCCGTAGATCACCAGCAGGGCGCCTTCGGTCAGCACGTCCAGCAGCAGTGAGGTGGCCTTTCCGCTGACGCCGTCCAGCCCCAGGAGCACCGGAGCGTCGCCGGTGATCGCACGCACGCGCGTGGCCACGTCGGGGGAGTCGACCAGCACGATGTCGGCGCCCAGTTCCTCGAGCTCGGTGACCGGCTTCTCGCGGCGGACGATGTTGATCGTGCGAAGCCCGCGCTCCTTGGCGAAGGCGATGACGGACCGGCCGACCCCGCTGTTCGCCGCGTTCTGCACCACCCAGGAGCCGGCCGGAAGGTCACGCGACTCCACGAGCAGCGCTCCGGTGGTGGGATTGATGGTGAGCATCGCGGCCTGTTCGAGGCTGATGGACTTGTCCACGGCCGTCAGCTTCGCGGCCTCCGCCAGGACCTGTTCGGACCAGGCGAAGGTGCCGAAGGGAAGCAGCACCGTGTCGCCGGGGCGGACGTGGGTGACGTCCGGCCCGACGGCCAGGATCGTGCCGACTCCCTCATTGCCGATGACGCTGGGCAGTTCGGGGCGGACCGGATAGACGCCCCGCGCCAGGAGCAGGTCGTGGTGGTCCAGCGGGGCGTACTCGACCTGGATGAGCGCCTGGCCGACGGCGGGAGCCGGTGGCTCGGGAACGTCCACGATCTTCAGGCTCTGCTCAGGCTCCCCGAACTGGGTGAGATGGATCGCGAGCATGTGACTCGTCTCCTCGCAGTGTTGCGGATGACGAAAGGGGTGAGCGGCGTCCTCGCCCTCCGCGCCCGGGGCCCTGCCGATGCCCTCGTTTCCGGAGGAAGTCCTCCGGTGTTCCTGTCCTCGGGGCTGCCTTGATTGTCAGGTTTTGTACCTACTAGTAAATAACTCAACCCCGCGGGGTCGCAACCGGCGGGGGATTCGGCCGCTCCTGGGCCGGGGTGCGGCAGTAGGTTGTGCTGATGACCGGACCCCTGCCGCCCGGCGGCGTCGTGCTCGACGCGGACGAACTGGATGCCCGGTGGGCGGATCCCTGGCGGCCGGAACAGGTCGCGGAACGGCTGGACGGGGCCGGTGTGCCCTGGTGCATCGCGGCGGGGTGGGCGCTGGATCTGTTCCGCGGGAGGCCCTCGCGGCCGCACGGTGATGTGGAGATCGCGGTGCCCGCGGCGGGCTTCCCGGAGATCCGGGACCGTTTCCCCGAGTACGTGTTTGACGCGGTGGGTTCGGGGCGGGTCTGGGTGGGGGCGGGACCTGAGGCGCTGGCAGCCACGCACCAGACCTGGCTGCGGGATCCGGCGAGCGGCCGGTTTCTGTTCGACGTCTTCCGCGAGCCGCACGAGGGCGGGACGTGGATCTGCCGACGGGACGAGAGTCTGCGGTTGCCGTACGACGCGATCATCGAGCGGACGGCGGACGGGATCCCCTACCTGGTGCCGGAGTTGGTGCTGCTGTTCAAGGCGAAGGCGGCGCGGCCCAAGGACCGGACGGATTTCGAAGGTGTGTTGCCGCTCCTGGGCCGGGCGCGGCGGGACGTCCTGAGTGGGTGGCTGGAGCGCGTACACCCCGGGCATCCGTGGCTGGCCGAGCTGGCGGGGTAGCGGCGGCGTGGCGTACGCCTTCCTGAACGAGCCGTTCGCCGATGGCGCCTGAGCAGGTCACCCCGATGCGCCGGCCCTCGACCGCGCCCGAAGACGCCTGACGGCGGCGTCCCTCTCGCAACCCGCGCACCAGACATGCCCTAGCCGCACATCAGCCGTTCGGCATCACAGCACCGGCGGGTACCCCGCTGTTCATACGGCCTTCTCAGAATCTGCACGTCCCAAGCGTGTACGTCCCTGCCGCCCGCGGGAGTTGAGCATGAGCCACGGCCACAGCCACAGACACGACCACGGTCACCACCATCACCACCACGACAGCGGAGACGCCTCGTCGCTTCCGCCCGCCCTCGACATGTCGGTCCCGGACGAGGAACTGACCCCCAGTCAGCTCTCGCGACGCTCGATGCTCCGACGCACCGGTCTGCTGGGGGCGGGTCTCGCGGCGGGCGGCGTCCTGGGCAGCGCCGGGCAGGCCGCCGCGGCGACGCCCGCCACGGCGTACTCGAACGATCGGCGTTCCGGCGGCTATCTGTGGCTGGCCGGCGACCACCACATCCACACGCAGTTCAGCTCCGACGCCAAGTACCGGGTCCTCGACCACGTACGGCAGGCCAACGCGCACGGCCTGGACTGGATGGTCATCACCGACCACGGCAGCGAGACCCACGCCAAGATCGGGGTCGAGAAGGTCAACCCCGACATCGTCGCGGCCCGCGACCGGATCGACGACACGCTGGTCTTCCAGGGCCTGGAGTGGAACATCCCGGCCGCCGAGCACGGCACGGTCTTCGTGCACCCCGGCAAGAACGAGGTGGCCGTACTGAAGGAGTTCGAGAACTCCTTCGACGGCTCGGTGAAGAAGGCCGGCGCCGGCACGCCCGCGAACGAGGCACTCGCCATCGCGGGCATCAACTTCCTGGCCGAGCAGGTGCAGCGCCGCCGCGTGAAGGACATCCTGTTCCTCGCCAACCACCCGGCTCGCAAGGGCATCGACTCCCCGCACGAGATCCGCGGCTGGCGCGACGCGCAGCCCACCATCGCGGTCGGCATGGAGGGCGCCCCCGGCCACCAGGCGGGCGGCCTGCCCGCACCCAACGGCCCCGGATCCGCGCGCGGCATCTACGACAACAGCCCCAGCGCCGACTCGTTCGCCGGCTACCCGCTGGAGAGCTACCGCACCTGGGGCGGCTTCGACTGGATGACCGCCACCGTCGGCGGCCTGTGGGACAGCCTGCTCGCCGAGGGCAAGCCCTGGTGGATCACCGCCAACTCCGACTCCCACAACGTCTACGCCGACACCGCCGTCCGAGGCCCGAACAGTGACTTCGCCGGCAACGGCCGTTACAACGACCCGGTTTACGGTGGCGGTCTGAACCTGGGTGACACCGACTTCTGGCCCGGCCAGTACTCCCGCACCCACGTCGGCGCGTCCTGCTTCTCCTACCAGGCGGTCATGGACGGCATCCGCGCCGGCCGCGTGTGGGTCGACCACGGCGGACTGATCAGCGGTCTCGACGCCCAGCTGCGCTCGGGCGGCCGAGCGGTGACGCTGGGCGATGCGCTGCACGTGCGCCGCGGAAGCAAGGTCGACCTGATCGTCGAGATCAGCCTGGCCAACGGCCCCAACTGGGCCCAGTTCGTGCCGTCCCTGGCCCGCGTGGACGTCATCCAGGGCGACGTCACCGGCCCGGTCTCCGACAAGGACGTCTTCGCCACCCCGAACACCAAGGTCGTGAAGTCCTTCGAGGTGAACCAGTCCACCGGCTCGGTACGGCTCACCTACTCGCTCGGCCAGGTCGACAAGCCGTTCTACCTCCGCCTGCGCGGCACCGACGGCAACCGCTCGGCCGTCGGCATCAACGGCGCGGCCGTCGACCCGGCGGGTCCCGCCATGGACGTGGTCGGCGACGCCGACCCGTGGAAGGACCTGTGGTTCTACTCCAACCCCATGTGGGTCCTGCCCGCATGAGCACACCGCACGACGCGCCTGGCGTCCACTCCGTCATCGGGGTGGACGCCGGGTCGGCGAGCCTGCGCGAGGCCGACCACCTGATCCACGACCTGCTGGACCGGCTCGGCCCCCCGTCCGGCACGATCGCCTGCACCCACCTGATCTGTACCGACGAGCACAGGGGAACGGCCGTCTCCCTCGCCCTGCCCAACGCCTCCACGGCCGAGGAAACGTGGGAACACATCGCCGCATTGGAGGACCTGGACGCGGGGGCGGTTCTGGCCGGGCGCTCGTACGGCCCCGAGCGGGCGGTACGCGCTGCGGCGCTGGCGGCCGGGGAACACGCGCGCCGCGAAGGCGGGCGAGCCGTGGTCTTCGAGGGAGTCGACCGCCTCACCGGCACGATCACGGTCGGCGACCTGCTCGCTCTGACCGCCGTCGAACGGCTCGTCGTGGTCGGCGCGCCCGCGACGGAGGGCCCCGCCCCCGCGACGCCGGTCCTCACTCGCGACCACGTCCGGCCCGAATGGCGAGCCGGACGGCTGACTCTCGCCCTCGTCCCGGCGGCGGGCGGCGCGCTCGCGCCGTTCGAGGTCCCCAATCCGACCCCCTGCTGCGCCGACCACCTCTGACGCCGCCGGGCGTCGCCCCCCTCCGGCTGCTGAGCGCGCGGTGGTGAGGCCTGCCCGACCTGCCGCGCACCGGCGGCACCGCCTCCAGCAGCGGGGCGAGCCGCGTGACGTCGCCGCGGTGGCCGCCGGGCAGTGCGACCGCGAGCGGAATCCCGGTGCCGTCGGCATCCCCTGGTGCTCGCCGGCCGGGCCGCCCGGCCCTCGTCTGTGAACCGGCGGAACCGGTGAGAGCCCGGCGGCCAGGTCCCTCATGAACCGCACCGTCCAGCGCGGTGGCGACGCCGGATCACCCCGCAAGCACCGGCCGGCAAGCGGCTGTGTTGTGGATTCGGGCACCGCAGCCACCACATTCGGTTGCCGCGAGACGGCGATCATACGAGTCACACCGCGATGAGCTGCAGGAATACCGTCGAGCACGCACACCCAAACGGGCAATATCCGCTGAGCCACGGGCGGCACACCTGGAGAAGTACGGCGCTATAAATCCAGGGCGGGCACAGACGGGCAGTGTTCGCCCGAACGGGAACATCAGCGAGGTGCGTGCGTGAAAGCCGAAGAGCGGCAGCATCGAATCCTGGCTCTCGCACGCCGAAGCGGAAGGGTGGAGGTCTCCGCCCTGGCGGCCGACTTCCGGGTGGCACCGGAGACGATCCGCAGGGACCTGAACGAACTCGCGCGGGGCGGCCTGGTCCGCAGAAGCCATGGCGGTGCCTCCCCGGTGGAAAGCGCCGGGTTCGAGACCTCGCTGGCCCAGCGTGAGACACACCATGTGGAGGACAAACGCCGCATCGCCGCCGCCGCGGTGCACCTGCTCGGTGAGGCGGAGACGGTCTTCATCGACGAGGGCTACACCCACCGGCTCATCGCCGAACTCCTGCCCACCGACCGGAATCTGACCGTGGTGACCGCCTCCCTGCCCACAGCCGCGGCGCTGGCGGAAGCCTCCCAGGCCACCGTGTTGCTGCTGGGCGGCAAGGTCCGCGGCCGCACCCTGGCCACCGTCGGATCCTGGACGAGCCAGATGCTGTCCAGCTTCGTCATCGACCTGGCGATCCTGGGAGCCAACGGCATCTCCCGCGACGCCGGCCTCACCACACCCGACCCGGTGGTGGCCGACGTCAAAGCCCAAGCAATCCGCAGCTCACATCGCCGGATACTGCTCGGAATCCACACCAAATTCGGCGCGCAGAGCTTCTGCCGATTCGGGAAGATCGGCGACTTCGAGACCATCATCACCGACACCGGCCTGCCGGCTGCCGAAGCCCACCGCTACTCCCTGCACGGACCCAACGTCATCCGGGTCTGACCCCTCGCCTTCGAGCCGCCCAGCCTGAGGTCCATCCACCGCAGGCTCCTTCAAGCACGCCGTCATTCCTCGGCGTACGACCGTTCCCACCTCGTCGTTTCCCCAAGAAAGGTGCTCTCATGCGCTCCAGACCCACCAGGGCCAGACTGACGACCGCGGCCCTGACCGGCCTCACCTGTACCGCCTTGCTCGCCGGCTGTGCCGGCGCGGGAGGCAGCGGCGGGGGCGACGGTGACAAGACCGTCAACGTGCTCATGGTCAACAACCCTCAGATGCTCGACCTCCAGAAGCTGACCAAAGACCAGTTCACCAAGAAGACCGGCATCAAGGTCAACTTCACCGTGCTGCCGGAGAACGAGGTGCGGGACAAGATCACACAGGATGTCGCGACCCAGGCGGGCGGCTATGACGTGGTCACGGTCGGCGCCTATGAAGTCCCCCTGTGGGCCAAGAACGGCTGGCTTTCACCGCTGGACAACACGGTCGCCAAGGACCCCTCCTTCAAGCAGGACGATGTCTTCGCGTCCATGACGGACGGGCTGCGCGGCGAGAACGGCAAGCTCTATGCCGAGCCCTTCTACGGCGAGTCCTCCTTCCTCATGTATCGCAAGGACGTCTTCAAGGCCAAGCACCTGACCATGCCGAACCGCCCGACCTGGAAGCAGGTCGCCGACCTGGCCGCCAAGGCGGACGGTGCCGAGAAGGGCATGAAGGGCATCTGCCTGCGGGGCAAGCCGGGATGGGGTGAGCTCGGAGCCGCCCTGACCACCGTGGTCAACACAGAGGGCGGAACCTGGTTCACCAAGGACTGGAAGGCCCAGGTCAACGGCGAAGGCTTCACCAAGGCGACCCAGGAATACGTCGATCTCGTCCGTAAGCACGGCGAGGCCGGCGCCCCGCAGGCCGGATTCGCCGAGTGCCTCAATGACTTCACGCAGCAGAAGACCGCCATGTGGATGGACGCCACGTCGGCAGCCGGCCTGTTGGAAGACCCCTCCTCCCCGGTCCGCGGCAAGGTCGGCTACGCCCAGGCGCCGGTGACCGAGACCAAGGCCTCCGGATGGCTGTGGACCTGGGCCCTTGCCCAGCCGAAGGCGGGCAAGCACCAGGACGCCGGCGCCCAGTTCGTCAAGTGGGCCGCGAGCCAGGGCTACGAGAAGCTCGTCGGTGAGAAGCTCGGCTGGTCCAGGGTCCCCGCCGGCAAGCGGAAGTCGACCTACGACAATCCGGACTACCAGAAGGCGGCGGCGCCCTTCTACCAGGCCACTTTGACCGCCATCAGCGAAGCCGACCCGAAGAACCCCGGGACCCAGCCTCGCCCCACGGTCGGCGTGCAGTACGTGACCATTCCCGAGTTCCAGGATCTGGGCACCAAGGTCACCCAGGAGATCTCCGCCGCGATCGCCGGACGCGAGTCGGTGGGGCAGGCCCTCGGCAAGGGACAGAAGCTGGCTGAGCAGGTCGCCGCCAAGTACCGGAACAACTGACCGCATCCCCCATGCCCTTTGTGTGGCCCCCCTTTCCCCTCGCACAGGGGCAGGGGGGCCGACGGAGCGGAGAGACATAAGTGAGTAGTGCCCTGATACAGAAAGCAAGACGTCCAGCCGGGTCGCATACGGCTCCCGTACCTGGACAACGGTCGGGCCGGGCAAAGGCGTGGGCCAGGCGCGCCCCGTTGATGCCGGCGCTGGTGTACATGGTGATCGTCACCCAGTTGCCGTTCGTCGCGACACTGGTGATCTCCTTCATGAACTGGGACGCTCTGCGCCCCGACGAACGCGGCTGGGCAGGGTTCACCAACTACAAGCTGGTCTTCAGCGACCCGGACATGCGGGCCTCGGTGCTCACCACGATCTGGCTCACGGCCGGTGTGGTGCTGTTCAGCCTCCTGCTCGGTCTGGGGGTGGCGCTCCTGCTCGACCACAAGTTCCGCGGGCGCGGAGCGGTGCGAACCATGATGATCGCCCCGTTCCTCGTCGTCCCCGTCGCGGCCGCTCTGCTGTGGAAGCATGCTCTCTACAACCCCGAGTACGGACTCCTCAACGGCACCCTGACCTGGATCTGGTCGCTGTTCGGCTCGGACGCCCCGCCACAGCCCGACTGGATCAGCTCCACGCCCCTGACCGCCGTTGCCGTATCCCTGATCTGGCAATGGACCCCGTTCATGATGCTGATCCTGCTCGCCGGACTGCAGAGCCGGCCCCTGGAGATCATCGAGGCCGCGCGGGTGGACGGCGCCAACGCCTTCCAGGTTTTCCGCCATCTGACCCTGCCGCACCTGCGCAGGTACCTGGAGCTGGCGGCCCTGCTCGGGTCGATCTACATCGTGCAGAACTTCGACGCGGTCTACACGATCACCTCGGGCGGGCTGGGTACCGCGAACCTTCCCTACACCATCTACCAGACCTTCTACCAGGCACACGAATACGGTCGTGCCTCCGCAGCCGGCGTCGTAGTCGTCCTGGGCAGCATCGTGGTGGCCACCCTCGCGCTTCGCACGGTGTCGACACTCCTGCGGGAGGAGAAGACCTCATGAGTTTCACCCTGGCCCGTGCCCGATCCCGTCGGCACCGTGACCACACCGTCGGGCACCGCTCCAAGGCTCTTGTAGGACTCGCGGCCTGGGCCGTAGGCCTGCTCTTCTTCGCGCCGTTCGCCTGGATGGTCCTGACCTCCTTCCACAGTGAGACGGACGCCGCCACCAATCCGCCTTCCCTCGCCGCGCACCTGACCCTGCACGGGTATCGCGAGTTCTTCGGCGCCTCGACAGGGGCCAGCCCCTGGCCGGCTCTGATCAACTCCGCCAACGCGAGCGTGGTTTCCACCCTGGTTGTTCTCGCGCTGTCCATCCCCGCGGCGTACGCACTGTCGATCAAACCGGTGCGCAAGTGGTCCGACGCGCTGTTCTTCTTCCTGTCCACGAAGATGCTTCCCGCAGTCGCCGGTCTGCTCCCGATCTACCTGGCGGCCCAGAACCTCGGGATGCTGGACAACATCTGGCTCCTGGTCATCCTCTACACGACCATGAACCTCCCGATCGCCGTATGGATGATGCGGTCGTTCCTCGCGGAGATCCCCGTGGCGATCCTTGAGGCCGCCGCGATCGACGGCGCCGGTCTGCCGACCGTCTTCCGCAGGATCATCATCCCGATGGCCGCGCCCGGTATCGCCGCCACCTCACTGATCTGCTTCATCTTCAGCTGGAACGAGATGCTGTTCGCCCAGGTGCTCACCGGGGTCCAGGCCTCGACCGGGCCGGTCTTCCTGACCAGTTTCGTCACCAGCCAGGGACTGTTCCTGGCCAAGGTCTGCGCCGCGGCCGTCGCTGTGTCCATACCGGTTCTCGTCGCCGGATTCGCCGCTCAGGACCGGCTGGTCCAGGGTCTGACCATGGGAGCCGTCAAGTGAAGGCCGCACTCATCACCGAGCAGGGGACCGTCGAGATGGTCACCGTGGAGGATCCCGCGCCGGGGCCCCGTGAGGTCGTCGTGGCCGTGGCGGCCTGCGGACTGTGCGGCACGGACCTGCACATCCTGCAGGGCGAGTTCGCCCCCGAGCTGCCCATCATTCCCGGCCACGAGTTCGCCGGCGAGGTGGTCGCCGTCGGCCGCGATGTCACCGAACTGGCCGTGGGCGCCCGTGTCGCCGTCGACCCCTCACTGAGCTGCAACGAGTGCTACTACTGCCGGCTCGGCAAGAACAACCTGTGCGAGCGCTGGGCGGCGATCGGCGTCACGACCGCGGGAGGTGCGGCGGAATACGCCGTGGCCCCGGTCGCCAACTGCGTCGTCCTGCCCGACCACGTATCCACCCACGACGCTGCCCTGATCGAGCCGCTGGCCTGCGCGGTCCGTGGGTACGACGTCCTGCGCAGCGAGTTGGCCCGTCACGTTCTCATCTACGGCTCGGGCACGATGGGCCTGATGATGCTGGAGCTGGCCAAGCGCACCGGCGCCGCCGGCGTCGACGTGATCGACATCAACCCCGTACGTCTGGAAACCGCGCGGATGCTGGGCTGCAGCAACGCCGTGACGTCCGCGGACGAGCTCGAAATGCCCCGTGGCTGGGATCTCGTCATCGACGCGACGGGCAACGAGAAGGCGATCCAGGACGCCCTGGGCCGGGTGGGCAAGGGCGGAACCTATCTGCAGTTCGGCGTCTCCGACTACGCCGCCCGGGCGACGATCCAGCCCTACCAGATCTACAACCAGGAGATCACCATCACCGGATCGATGGCGGTCCTGCACAGCTTCGAACGCGCCGCAGAGCTCTTCAGTGCCGGCGTGCTGGACCCGGAAGTCTTCATCAGCGACCGCCTGCCGCTTGCCTCCTACGGAGAGGCCCTCAAGCGATTCCAGGCAGGCGAGGGCCGCAAGATCCAGGTGCAGCCCGGCCTCGGGATCTGATCATCCCGGCAAGGCGGAACAGACGAGGCCGCCACGCCGGTTCTGCAGGTTCACCTGTGGAGGCATGACGTCGCTGTTTCGGGGGACCCGGGAGGCGGGAGTCATGAGAACGGCAGGAGGCACAGCATGATCGCCATCGGCATCATTCTGCTCATCATCGGTTTCGTCACGGGCATAGCGATCCTGTGGACCCTCGGCGTCATCCTGACCGTGATAGGCGCGGTCTTCTGGATCCTGGGGTCGATGGGCCATGCCGTCGCCGGCCGACGCCACTATTGGTGATCGTGCCGGCCCTTCGCCCCGGCGCCGCCCCCTCTTCGGTGGGGGCGCGCCGGGTCGAGTCATTCGCCACACGAGGGGTACTGGTGCGGCGGCTGAAGTGCGGCTCCCCGTCACATCTGAGGGAGTGTCGGTTGCTCAAGTGCCGTGGTCGTGTCCTGGTGCGCATGCTCCCCTGCGACCCGCCCGGTCAGCTGTGCGTGCCGAGGCGGGCTGTCACCTGGTGCGCCTGATCCCGTACAGTCCGTGTTCGGCGGTGCTCCGTCACGGCCAAGCCCCGCGGTTGACCAGGAGATGAAGCATGGACACCGAAGAAGGTCTGGGCTCCTTTCCCTACGTCCCCGGCATGCGGCGGCCGGTTCCCGAAGCCGAGCCCGGACTCGTGGAGCGGTGGCGTTCGGGGGGAGGGGAACTGGTTGAGCTGCTGTCCCAGGTGCGCGAGCGGTTCGGTGGCATCACCGCGTTTCGCCTCGGGCCGGCCCCCACCGTTCTCGTCACCGACCCGCAGGCGGTCCAGCACGTACTCGCCCGGCATCCGGAGCGGTACGTCAAGCGCTCCCACCGTGCCCGTGCCCTGATCGGTGACGGTGTCCTCGCCGCCAGCGGTGCGGCCTGGAAGCGGCAACGCCGGTTGTTGCAGTCCCAGTTCACCGGTACCGGGATGCGCCGCTACGAAGGGCGGATCACCGAGGCCGCCCGGACCACCGCCGGACGCTGGGACGGGTACTCCCGCACCGGGCAGACCTTCGACGTCGGGCAGGAGATGCGGCGCTTCGCGCTGGACGCCATCTGGCGCTCTCTCACCGGCCACCCCCTCGATGACGGGACCGAGCGCGAACTGGCCGCCGTAGCAGCTGTGGCCGCCGCCCTTCCGACTCTTCCCACCGATGTCAACGACGCCCAGAACGCCGTTGCCGCCGATCTCGCCCGGATCGACGCGGTCGCCCGGCACGCCATCGACGCAGCCCGCGGCGGGGCGGCCGGCCCCGACGGCCCCGGCCTGCTGCACGTCCTGGTCGACGCCGCCACCGAGCGCCCCGAGTACACCGACCGGCTGATCCGCGACGAGCTGGTCACGCTGCTCGTGGCCGGGCACGAGACCACCGCCACCACCTTGACCTGGCTCCACCTGCTCCTCGACCGGTACCCCGCCGCCCGCGAACAAGCCCTCGCCGCCGGCGGCGAAGGCTCGGCGCAACGCCGCCAGGCCATCCAGGCCCTGGTCCACGAGACGCTACGGCTCTACCCGTCCGCCTGGATCCTGCCCCGTCGGGCCGACGAGGACGACACCCTCGCCGGCTACGCAGTCGAGGCGGGCACCGACATCCTGGTCTGCCCGTACCTCACGCACCGCGATCCCGGACTGTGGCCGGACCCGGAGCACTTCGACCCCCGGCGCTTCATCACCCCGGACGGCCGACCTCCCCACCCGGGCGCCTACTTCCCTTTCGGCATCGGTCCCCGTGCCTGCCTCGGTCTGCAATTCGCGCTCCGCGAATCGACCGTCCTGCTCGAACAACTGCTGCCGGTCCACATCCCGGTCTTCTCCTCCACGCCCACGAAGGCGGCGTACGGCATCACCGTCCGCCCCGACGGCCCCACCCCCGCAACCCTGACCTGACCGGGACCGGCCTCGACGGTCACAGCAGGCTGCTCCAGTAGGACCAGAAGCGGGTGAGGACGAGCATGATGATCACGCCGTACCAGGCCGCCAACAACATCCACTGGGACTCCAGCACCAGGTTCAGGGCGCTGCGGCCGCGCACCGGCACGGGGATGACGCCGTGCTTGAGGTTGTGCAGCGTGACGTACCAGAACAGTGCGATGGTGATGACCCAGATGACGGCGCAATAGGGGCACAGCCGGTTGATTTCGTACAGCGACTGGAAGATCAGCCAGTGAGCGAATCCGACACCGGCGAGTGCCCCGGCGTTGAGGGCGAGCCAGAGCAGTCGGTGCAGGCGGGCTCCGGCGAGCACCGCCACGCCGAGGGTGGCGACGGCGGCGAAGGCGCCCAGGCCGAGCAGCATGTTGGGGAAGCCGAGCAGGTTGCCCTGCCAGCTCGCCATCGAACTGCCGCAGCCGACGACCGGGCTTATGTTGCAGCTCGGCTGGTAGGTGGGGTCCTTGAGCACGTGCCAGTCGTCGATGCTCAGCCGGAGGGAGGCGAGCCAGCCCACGATCCCGGTCACTGTCATCAGCCAGCCGATGCGCCTGCCGGCGCCGGTGGTGTGCGGCGGCGTCATGCGGCGCGGGGGGTAGGGGATGCGGAGGCAGAGAGCGTCCATGTGATGCGACGCCGGTGGAGCAGGGCCGGGCGGGCGAGGTGGCCGGCGGGGGTGCCCCAGATGGTGGTGGCCAGCGGGGGCCGGCCCTCGGTCACGCGCGACTGTCGCCGTCGTGCGGTCTGATCGTTCTCCATGGTCGGGAACATTAGGCGGGGGCCCCGCCCCGGGACTGGGGCCGAATGTCCCTGGTCAGGCGACCTTCTGGCCCAACTCGCAACGGCATCGATGGAGCCGGGGTCGGCCGTGCCGGGCAGGACGGCGGCGATGCCCGTTGTCCCCGGCCCTGGGAATGAGGACCGGTGGACGGTATGAAAGGGCCGTTCGGCCCATGCTGTGGCGCGCGTCGCGCGAGAGGCTGGTCCTCGACCGGTCGGGAGGTGCCACGGACCGCCGCGTTTGGCTGCTCGGCCTTGTCCTCTCGTGTTCGAGGCCGCGGCAGGCGCGACGTGGCACCCGGAATCGGTCGCCGTCCGGGCATCCGCTCTGCGACCGCCGGACGGTGTTCCGCCGCGTCCCCGGTTGCCGGCGCTCACCATGTGCTGGCCCGCTCGGTGTGCTGTCCGCGTCCGGGGCGTGGCGGACGACTCGTTCCGACCAGCACCGGCCGTCTCTTCGGGCCGTGAACCGCAGGAGAAACCTGGATGAGTGACCTCACCTTCGCGTCGGCCCCGGAGGACGCCGAGGCCCTCTGCCGCGCCGAGGCGCATCACGCCCGCCTGGCTGGGGAGTTGGCCGGGCACGTGACACTGTTGCTCACCACCGCCGGCCGCGACGACCGGGTCGCCGAAAGCTTTCGCGCAGGTCTTGTGGCCTTCTGCGATGCCGAACTCCTGCCGTATGCGGCGGCCGAAGAGGTCTCGCTGTATCCCGTGGCCCGCCGCCTGCCCGACACCCGTCTGCTCGTCGAGAGCCTGATCGGTGAACACCGCTGCCTGGCCACGCTGGTCGACGCCTTGCGCGACGCGCCCACGCCGGCCGGTGCCGCGGCGGAAGCCCGCGCGCTTCAGGTGCTCTTCGAGGAGCACGTGGCGAAGCAGAACGGCCTCGTCCTCCCCCTGCTCGCCGCGGCCCCCGGGGTCCGCCTCGCCAGGTTGCTCAGGAGACTGAACGACCGGGTTGCCCGTGCCACGACCAACGGTGGCGACACCGACGGCACCGGGAGGGCAGGAGACATGAAGGACGAGGACAAGAGCGGGGAGACGGATGGCTGTGGCTGTGGCTGCAGCTGTGGTGCCTAGGAAGCCGCCGAGTATGGTCCGGCCCAGGAAGGCGGATGGGGGTGCCGGGCGCGGTCTCGCCGCCCGGCACCCCCCATTCCCCGTACCGGAGTGGGGCTTCGTCTCACTTGGTGCGGGGCGAGGCGACGAGTGCCGTGCCCACCCCTGTCAGCAGTGCGCCGAGGCCGGTGACCAGTGACGTCAGCTGCCAGGCCTGGTAGGCGGACATCAGAGAGGCGCGCAACGTCTCACCCATGAAAGCGGTCTGACGGAGTTTGGCCAGTTTCTCGTCGTCCCCGGCGGCGTGCAGTTCCGCGGTGATCTCCGAGTAGGTGCGGCCGTTCGTCGCACGGGCCAGGTTGCCCTTGATCATGTCGGCGAAGGCGCGCGCCTCGGGGCCGGTCTCGACGGGCCGGCCGACGAAGTCCGCCAGGTGGGCGGGAAGTCCGCGTTCGGGGAACGTGATCCGCTGCGCCGCCAGTTCGGTGCGGATCTCGTTTCTGCCGGTGCGGCTGCGCCACAGCATCACGGGTCCGGCCGCCAGCATGGCCGCACCCATCGCCTTGAGCAGAGTGTCGGCTCCGCGGTTGGTGTATGTCATGGGTGTTCTTTCTTGTGTGGTGACACGGGGGTGTCCGGCTGGTCGAGGGCTCTGTCGCCGCCCGGGGCCGGAGAGAGCCGGCCTTCGGGTGAACGGTTGCCCGGGGGCGGGCCGGTGAGTCGTCGCCGCCTGGTTCGGGCTGGCACTGCTGGCGGCCGCCCGGGTCAACCTCCTCAACTGGGACGGCAAGAGCTCCCCGCCGGGGCTCTTCCCGCCCAAGAGCGGCGACGACGGCACAGCGGCCACCGGCAGTGATGCAGAGGGCGAGCCGAAACCATGAGAATCGCCAAGAGGACGATCAAGCCCGCCGCCCGCATCGAGCCGTGGCACGCGCACGCCTGGCAGGTCCACTCGCTGCTGCTGGCCTACCCGGACGAGCAGCAGCCGGAGCGTCTGTCCCTGGCCCGCCGGACGGCCGTCGCCCTGCCCGAACCGGTCCGCGAACCCCTGCTGCGCTTCACCGACCACGCGGAGCGTACCCCCGCCGACGAACTGGCAGCCGCCTATGTCGCCACCTTCGACCACCGCAAACGCTGCTGCCCCTACCTGACCTACTACGCCCACGGTGACACCCGCAAACGCGGCATCGCTCTGCTCCGCCTCAAGCAGGCCTACGCCGCCGCCGGCTGGCGCCTGAACGACGACGAGCTGCCCGATCACCTCGCTGTCGTCCTCGAATTCGCGGCAACCGACCCGCCGACCGGACACCGGTTGCTGCTCGAACACCGCGCCGGTCTCGAACTGCTTCGCCTGGCCCTCGCCGACGAGCACTCGCCCTGGGCGGCCGTCACGCAGTCCGTCTCGGCCACGCTGCCGCCGCTGGTGGGCGACGAGCGGGAGGCCGTAGCCCAGCTCGCCACCGAGGGACCGCCCGAGGAGCAGGTCGGCCTCGCTCCGTACACGCCCGAGCAGTTCATGCCCGACCCGGCAGGAGGCCCCCGATGACCACATCCCCTCAGCGTCTGACCACGGCGGCCGAGACCGGCACCGGCGGAATCCTGCTGTGGGTCGTCCTGCCGTACCTCTGTCTCGCCCTCTTCGTCCTGGGTCACATCTGGCGCTACCGCTACGACAAGTTCGGCTGGACCACCCGTTCCTCCCAGCTCTACGAACGCCGGCTGCTGCGCATCGGCAGCCCGCTCTTCCACTTCGGCATCCTCATCGTGCTCCTGGGCCACATCGGCGGTCTGGTGATCCCGGAAGGCTGGACGGATGCGGTCGGCATCAGCGAGCACACCTACCACGTGTCCGCCGTGGTGCTCGGCACCATCGCCGGCGTCTGCACGTTGGGCGGCCTGGCGATCCTGATCTACCGGCGCCGCACCGTCGGCCCGGTCTTCTCCGCCACGACCCGCAACGACAAGGCGATGTACGTCTCGCTCACCGTGACCATCGTCCTCGGCCTGTCCGCCACCGTCGCGGCCAACCTGGTCGGTGGCGGGTACAACTATCGCGAGACCATCTCCGTCTGGTTCCGGTCCATCTTCTACTTCCACCCCGAGCCCGGCCGGATGACCGGAGCGCCGCCGCTGTTCCAGCTTCACGCCGTCAGCGCGATGCTGCTGTTCGCCGCGTGGCCCTTCACCCGCCTCGTCCACATGCTGACCGCTCCGATCGGCTATCTCACCCGCCCCTACATCGTCTACCGCAGCCGCGACACCCAGCTCGGCGCCCGCGCTCCACGCCGTGGCTGGGAACGCATCGGGTGAGGGGACCTGCCCCACCGACGGCGTGACCTGACTCGGCGTCGATTTCGTGGCCGAACCGCTGACCGAAGGCGTCCGCGTGGCTAGCATGAAGCCCGAATTCACTTGCGCGACTGAGGGAATGCCTGTGCCTGAGATCGATGCGCTGCTCGACCAGATCGTGCCGGCAGCCGAAGCGGCGGTCGCCGCCTACGGCGTGAGTGTCCTGACCAGAGCCCAGGACGAGACGGCGGGGGCGACCGTACGGCTGGGGCAGCGGCTGCTCGCCAGGATCCTGCACCGCGGCGCCGACCCCGACCCCGTTCGAGCCGGCCTCACCGGCCTGGCGGGCGCGGGCACGGACCGGGATGTGCTGGCCTTACGGCGTGCGGAGTTGAGGATCGCGCTGCGGGATGCGCTCAGGGACTCCCCAGGCCTTGCCGATCAGCTCGCGGAGCTGCTGCCGGAGCCTCCCGCCGTCCAGGCCGGCGGCGAGCGCAGCGTCGCCCTCGCCGGAAACAACTCCGGGATCATTTCCACCGGCGACGGTGCGAAGAACACCCTGCACCAGTGAACGGCAGGACCGGTCCGCACGAGAACGAGCCGGATCCCGCCGAGCACCAGCCCGACCGGTCGGGCGGCGACCGGTCGGTCATCATGCACGGTGACAACCACGGCATCGTGAGCACCGGCGACAACGCGCACAACGTACTCGTCCTTCCCGCACCACGCCCCGCCGAGAACTCGCTGGCCGGGAAGGCCAATCTGCTTGCGGGCAGGGTCGCTGACTTCCTGAAGCGCGAGGAGGAGCAGCAGCGGTTGTGGGATCCGGCCCCGCTGCCTGTGCGCTGCCGACCGGTACCTCCGACGCTGACCGGCCGCCGGAACACCATCCTCGACGTCCCGGCCGAGCCGGCGGCCCCTCTCCCGCTGGACCTGACCGGTCCGCTGGACGAGATCGCGGCTGTCTACGAGGGGACAAGGCCCGGCAGGCTGATGGTGCTGGGCCGGGCGGGCTCGGGGAAGACGATCCTGATCCGGCGTTTCGCAACAGCCCGGCTGGACGCCCGCGATCCGATCAGCGAAGCACCCGTACCGGTGATCTTCAGTTTGGGATCGTGGAATCCCGCCACCACTCCATTACGGGACTGGCTGATCGACCGGCTGGAGCGAGACCACCCTTTTCTGGCCGGAGCCGGCCCCGACGGAGCGACGTGGGCCGCCGCGCTGGTCGGTGCCGACCGCGTGCTGGCGATCCTGGACGGGTTCGACGAGATCGCCGACGGCTTGCAAAAAGCCGCGCTGCGGGACCTCAGGGCCACCACAGTGCCGCTGCTGTTGACCAGTCGCCGCGCCGAACTCGAAGCCGCCGTGGGAACAACCTCGCTCTTCGCCGGTATCGAACTGGCCGACCTCACCCTCGACGACTCCGTCGCCCATCTGATGCCCGACACCGATACGCGCGCCTCCGACACGCCCTCCTGCGACGGCACGGACACCACCGCCCCGACCGGATGGGAGTACGTCCTGACCATGGTGCGCCGTCACCCCGACAAACCGGCCTGCGCCGCTCTCGCCGATGTGCTGACCACCCCCCTGATGGTCACACTCGCCCACACCGTCTACACATCCGGCCGCGATCCGGTGGAACTCCTGGAAAGGGCCGAGTTCAGCACCCGAGGAGCCATTGAAGACCATCTCCTGGACAACTTCATCCCCACCGTCTACGACCGCTTTCTCAGCAACCGACCCGACACGAAACGCCGGCCCTGGCGCGCCGAACGCGCCCGCCACTGCCTCGGCTACCTCGCCACGCACCTGAAGGAACTCGACACACACGACATCGAATGGTGGCGACTGGGAACCGCGATGAGCCTCCCTTCGCGCATGCTCGTCGTCGGGGTCATGAGCGGGCTCGTATTGGGAACCGTGTTCGGACTCGTCTCTGGACTCACGAACGGGCCCGGGGAGGTGTTCGTCAACGTGCTTCTGAATGTGCCGGGGATCGGGCTGACCTTCGGGCTCATGCACGGATTCGGGTCGAAACTCGAGGTCGGCGGCTCATTCGAACCGTCGCGCATGCAGATACAGATCCGCGGCGGGGCGAAGAGGGTGAAGGAGAGTTCCCTGCCCAGAATCCGGGGTGCACTCGTGGGTGGGCTGATCTTCGGGGCCGTGTTCGGACTCGGGCTGGCGATCTATGCGGGTCTCCTGGCTTACCCCTGGACCGTGATCGCCTTCGTGTTCGGGAACTGGCTGGTGGTCGGGCTCGTGCTCGGACTGGCGATCGGGCTCATACTCGCCCTCATGGCCGGGCTCGAGGCCGTCATCGACGCAAAATCCTCGGTCAGCCCGTCTGACCTGTTGAACACGAACCGCACGAACGTGCTCGCCCAAATGCTGGCGGTCGGGCTGACGCTCGGGCTCGGGTACGGGACTGTCGTCGCATTCGTGAACGGGTTCGCAACCGGGGTCACGACCGGGCTCGCGAGCGCGGTCGCGGTCGGGCTCGGGGTCGGCACGCTGACCGCCTGGGGTCGGTGGGTGGTCCTGGTCCGCATCTGGTTACCCCTGACGGGGCGGCTCCCGTGGGCGGTGAACGCCTTCCTGGACGATGCCTACCAGCGAGGCGTGCTGCGTCAGGCCGGCGCGGTCTACCAGTTCCGTCACGCGCGGCTCCGGGATCGCCTGGCCGAGGTCTACGCGTCACACGAACAGTCGACGGCAGGTGGTAGCTGATGAGTGTCGGGCACCGCACGGCACGCGGCACCAGGGGGTACGGGGCCGGAGCGGCCCTCGGCATCGTGGCGACCGCGGCAGCCGGGGTCGGCATCGTGGGGTTGTCGGGCTCCCAGACAGCTTCGGCGGAACCGGTTTCGCTCACGTTGCACTACACCTGTGCGTTTTCGGGACTCGGCAGCCAGCCTGTGACGATGGAGCTCGACGCGGATCTCCCGAACACGATCAAAGTCGGCAAGGCCACCCCGAAATCCGCCTTGAACGGAGTGACGACGGTGGACGCGAGCTTCACGCAGTGGGCCACACTGGTCGGCGCGAAGACCGTTGAGGGTTCGCTGGACGGGAACGCCACCGTGACCGCACCGCAGGGCAGCATCCCCCTGACCGTGCCCATGACGATCCCCAGGACCGCCATCCCGGCCTCGGGTTCGTTCGACGTCACCGCCAAGGGCACCGCGCCCTCCCTCACCTTCAGCCGACCGGGCAAGGCGAAGGTCACCGTCGGCGACCTCACCTTGCACCTCACCCCGAAGGACGCGAACGGCAACACGACCGCCGTGGGCACCATCAACGCATCCTGCGCACTGGACGCCGGGCAGAACACGGTCCTGCAGTCGATCGTCGTCACGGAACCGGTGAAGCCAACGGCGACGACGAGCGGCGAGGCCTCCTCCGGGACGACCGGCGGTTCGAACGGTAGGACGACCGGCGGGACCGGTTCCGGAGGCGCCGGGGGTTCGACCAAAGGCACGCGGCCCGGAGCGGGTTCCGGCCGTTCGACGTCGGGTACGTCGGGCACGTCGACCACGCCGAGTGCGCCGGCACACAGCTCAACCGGGTCCGCTCCCCGTCCCCCGACCGCTTCGCAAGGAGCACCGACCGTCGATACGGCACAGGACGATGCGACCAGCGCCGCCGACGACAACACGTCCGATGACCTGGACCCCAGGAATCCGATCGTGCTGACGACGGGCGTCCTCGTCGTGGGCGGCGTCGCCGCTACCGTCGGTTTCGGCTCACGGCTCAGGAAGCGCCGATCAAGCGAGCATCGCGGGCCGTCACCCGGACGGTGACGCGGTTGCCGCTGCCGGCCCGCCCGACGGAGACCTGTCTCCCAGGAATGCCGCAGTGGTCGCCACGAACTGTTCGGCGTCGTCGAACCAGGGATAGTGTCCCGCTCCCGACTGCACCACGAGCGTGGCATCCGGGAACAGGGCCGCGAACTCGGCCACCGACGCGGGAGGGCTGTTCAAGTCGAACTCTCCGGCCAGCAGCAGGACCGGCGCTTCACAGCGGGCGAGCGCCGCACGAGTGGTCTCCGGGTCGAAGGCGCCGTCTGCCGCGAAGCCGGCCACAGCTTCCCTGTTGCTCGGCCGACCGGCCGCATGGTGCCGCTGTGCAGCGGCGTCCCACCGGCCGTAATAGAAGGGGCTGATGGCCTCCCAGTCCGTGCCGGTACCCTCGGTGATCGCCTCCAGGGCGGCGAGCGCCGACGGGAACCACGGCTCGTTCTTGCGGAGCTGCGCGAGCCGGCGTCGCGTCTCCCCGGTGATCGTGATGCCGACAGCCCGGGTGCCGGGGCCGACCAGAGCGAGCCTGCTGACGCGGTGCGGGTACCGGGCCGCGTACTGCGTCGCGATGTTCGCGCCGGCGGAGTGGCCGAGCAGGTCCGTCCGGCGGAGTCCGAGGTGATCGCGCAGGGCCTCGACGTCGTCGACGAGGCGGTCGCAGCGGTAGGAACCGGGGTCTTCGGGAATCGCGGACCGTCCGGTGCCGCGAAGGTCCAGCAGGATCAGCTGCCGGTGTGCGGACAGGCCGCCGAGATCGCCTAGGTAGGCGGAGTCCGTGGGACCACCGGGGATGCACACGAGCGGCTCGCCGTCTCCGTGTACGCGGTAGGCGAGCTGAGTTCCGTCAGGCGCTGTGTAGGTAGGCACGACGCGGATCCTGGCAGTCATAATCCGGTTATACAACCCGGTTATGGCGATGGGGGGTTTGGCTGTATAACCGAGCTGTGGCAGGCGAAGAGGGCACGCGTCAGAACCCGGGGGCACTGACCGAGGAGCAGGCCGAGCGGATACTCGCCGGTATGAACGAGGTCATCCGCGCGGGTGAGGAGATGCGGAAGCTGCGCGCGGAAATGATCAAGCTGTTCGCCGGCCTCGGCTGGACACAGGACAAGATCGCCGAGCTCGCGGACATGAGTCAGCCCGCCGTGTCCAAGCAGGTGGCGAAGTGCAAGACCGGCGACCGGCCGCCCCCGATGGAGCTCCACCTCGACCAGCGAGACGTCCCGTGGCTCGAAGGGCGCCTGTGGGGCCTTGCCGAGGCAGTCTCCGAGGCCCTGGACGGCGGCGCCCACTGCACTCGCTTCGTCAACGACCTCGGTCGGGGGAAGAAGCGCTTCACGCCGCCCCAGAACGTCGATGACCTGCGGCGCCTTCTCGAAGAGGATCTGAAGCGGCATCAGGCACGGCTGCCTGGCAGCTACCGGGACGCGTACGACGAGATCAGCCGCCGTCTGGACATCCCCGAGAAGGTCACCGCCACCGGATCGGCCTCCGTGCGTCGCGCCCTCGCCCATGAGATCCAGCGCGATCGGCTCAGGTGAGGGTGGCTCCGCGACGGGGTTCAGGACCTCGGGAGTCCGTCTTCCCCGTCGAGCCGCTCGACGAGGAGCATCGCCGCGTCATCCGCCAGGTAGCCTCCGGTGTGGCGGACCAGGCCCCGGTGCAGACGGTCCAGGAACTCCGACGGGGTGCACGGGTGCACCGCTTCCATGGCCTCGGGCAGGGCGAAGAAATCGTTGTCAGGGCTTCGGGCCTCGATCACGCCGTCGGTGTGCAGCAGCAGACGGTCACCTGGCGCAAACGGAAAGCGCTCGGCCAGTGGAGGGGCGACGGTCATGAACTCCTCCAGGCCCAACGGCGGCAGCTCTGTGGTGGACGTCAACGCCTCGACCTTGCCGTGGCGCACCATCAGCGGGGGTGGATGGCCGCGATTCACCACCTGAACCTCGAAGCTGTCGTTCACCTCTGCCACGACAGCGGTGACGAAACCCTCGGTCTGGTCCTCCTCGGCGCCCTGACCGGCCGCCGTCGGCATGGCGCACTCCCGTTCGATTGCGGCCGCGCAGTGGTTCACCACCTCCACCAGGTCCGCCTCGTAGTGCGCGGCCTCCCGGAAAGCACCCAGCACGGCTGCGGCCAGGCGCACGGCAGGCAGCCCCTTGCCCCGGACGTCACCAACGATCATCCGCACCCCGTACCGGGTCTGCGTGGCCTCGTACAGATCACCACCGATCTGCGCCCCTGTCTCAGCCGCGAGGTACATGCTGGCC
This sequence comes from Streptomyces sp. NPDC086549, assembly GCF_044746205.1. Lineage (NCBI taxonomy): Bacteria > Bacillati > Actinomycetota > Actinomycetes > Kitasatosporales > Streptomycetaceae > Streptomyces > Streptomyces sp. NPDC086549. The sequence continues at coordinate 73,083 of NZ_JBIVBS010000009.1, forward strand.
ATCCGTACCGGACCGAGCCGGGCCGGCACACCTCGCAGAAGGACCCGTTGGGCGGCCTCGGCAATCCGGCGGACCTGGTCGAGCTCGATCTGTCTGCGCGTACGCATGGCGTTACTCACGATGACGCTGGCCACCGACACCATGAGCAGGGACAGGAGGTTGCTGTAGACCTGGCCACCCCAACTCTGGTGGAGGCCGGCCGTGATCAGGGTGACGGCGCAGGCTCCGGCGGCCGCCGAAAGAATGCCTTTCGGCCCCATCGTCAGCGAAGCCAGAGCCGGCGTCGCGGCGAGGATGGGGCCGGTTACCACAGCATGCGCGGGCGAGAGCTCGATCCCCAGCGCGAACAGTACGATCATGAACGGCGCCCACCGTCCGAGCGTGAAGAGCACCCGGCAATGACCGCCCGCCTCTGATCGGCCAGCTGAGCGGAGGAGCGACCGCATGAGTACAGCCTGACTCACTGAGGTCGAGTGTTCCACTCGCCCTCCTCGTCCCCGGACCCCGTGGGGCAGCGACGACGGTCCCTGCAGAGCCGCAACTTCGTGGGGGCCATGCCTCCGGGTATTTCCCCCTCCGCGTGCTCTACCTGCGATGCATCGTTTCCAGGGCGCCGGCCAGTACATGGGGGTCGTGGTGGCCCTTGTAGACCGCCGGCGGCCGCTTGTCCAGCTTGAGGAGTCGGGCCACGGCGGTCCAGGCCGTGCGCACGGAGTACTCGACGGTGAAGACGACGTCGTCGGGCACTTCGGCGAACTGGCCGATGAAGGCGAGGTTGACCGATCCGTCGGGCACGACCTCGGGTCGGTCCTCCCGGCGGCGTACCAGGAACTGGCTCGTGATGTAAGGCATCACGCAGGGCACCACGGTGGACGTCTCCAGGACCCGCGCCGCCGTCTGCTCGTCGAACCGCAGATGGTGCAGTACCTCTTCCAGGATCTCCCGTCCGGAGCACATGGTCATCGGCTTGGGCGTCTGGTTGCCGGCCCGGTCGGGGAACAGGCCGTAGCCCCACCAGACTCCGACGTCCTCGGGCTGGTCGCGGTAGACGGGCTGGCGGTTGGCGACGATGGTGAGCAGCCAGTTGGATTCGGTGAAGGTCATCAGCCCGCCCCTGCCGGTCGGGCGCCCGCTGAACTTCTCCAGCGCCGCGAGGAAGGCGGGGTCCTTGGTGGTGACCGTGAAGGACTCCCAGCGGGACTCCTTGACGTGCTTGTCGAAGGCGGCCGGGTTGCCGAAGTTCTCGCGTCCGCGGGCCAGCCGATGCCAGAGCAGCCAGGCGTCCGAGCGGTGGGGAGCCGGGGGCGGGGCAGAGGTGTGCGAGCCGAGGCTGGAGGCGTCGGTCATGGAACCGTTGGTGACCAGGACCAGATCCTCCGGAGCCACGGAAACCTTCTCGTCCTGGCCGTGCCGGCTCAGGAACAGGGTGTCGACGGTACCGCTGCGGATGCCCGGCGTGAATCCGAGGTCGGTCACACGGCAGCCGGTGTGCACGGTGACGCCGCGTTCCCGCAGCCAGGCGGTCAGCGGCCGCACGATGGAGTCGTACTGGTTGTAGCGGGTCCGGTGGATGCCCGACATGGAGGCGAACTCGGGGAAGAGGTGGATGAAGCGCCGGAGGTAGCGCCGGAACTCGATCGCGCTGTGCCAGGGCTGGAAGGCGAACGTGGTGCACCACATGAACCAGAAGTTGGTGGCGAAGAAGTGCTCGCCGAAGCAGTCCGTGATCCGCTTGCCGTCCAGGTGCTCCTCGGGGGTCGCCAGGCACCGGACCAGCTCCATCCGGTCCCGCTCGGAGAAGCCCATCGAGCCGGTGTCGACTATCTTGCCGTCACCGTCGACGAGTCGGGCGATGTCGTCCCAGGCGAAGTCCTCGTGCCCGGCCAGGATCTCATCGGTCACGGACACGGCGGGATCATCGAGGGTGGGGATACCGGACAGCAGATCGTAGGTGCAGCGGAACTCGGCCTCGAACATCCGCCCGCCGCGCATGGTGTAGCCGGCGTCCGCGGTGCCGCCCGCGTCCAGGCTGCCGCCGATGGTCCGCTGTTCCTCGAAGAGGTGGATGTCGGATCCCTTGAAACCGCCGTCGCGGATCAGAAACGCGGCCGCGGCAAGTGCCGCGATGCCGCTGCCCACCAGATACGCCTTCGCCATCACACAACTCCTGGTTCTCACACATGGATCGGGGACCGCACGTCTCATGGTTTCCCTCGGCGCGGGCTTGCGTCAGTGGGCCGTTGGGCACCTCCCTGGCCCGGACGGCCCACAGAGGTCCCCCTCGCTCACTCGGCGGCTTCCGCGGGTGCGGCGCTCGCGACCCGCTCCGCAGCACGGTCGGCCGACGGGGCGTGATCGCCGCACCGGGTGAGGTCGAACTCCACGTCCACGACACCCTCGACCGCTCGGATCAGACGCGCGGCCACAGGGATGAGCGATGTGTCCCGCACACTTCCGCCGAGCCGCACGACTCCCTCGCGCACCGCCACGCGCACGGCTGATGCCGGCGCAGGGAAGAGATAGGACACCACTTCCCGGCGCACCTCCTCGGCGATCTCCTCGTCGTCCCGCAGGAACACCTTCAGCAGGTCGGCACGGCTGACGACGCCCTGCAGCATGCCCAGCTCGTCGACCACGGGGAGCCGCTTGACCCTGGCGTGGGCCATGGATCGCGCGGCCTGAGCGAGGGTCGCGTCGGCGCGTACGGTGAGGGCCGGCGAGGTCATCAGTTCTCCCGCGGTCACGGCCCCTGCCTTCGCGAGATCGTCCAGGCGGTGCAACTGGGTCAGCCGGTCGGGGTCGCTGTCGCGGAACTCCTCCTTGGGCAGCAGGTCGGCCTCGGAGACGACACCGACGACGCGGCCCTCACCCTCCAGAACAGGGAGGGCGCTGACCTTCCAGTCCTGCATCATGCGGATGATCTCCTTGAAGCCGGCCCCGCGGCCGACGGCAGCGACGGTATGGGTCATCACGTCGCTCACGATGTGCGGGCCGCCTGGCATGGTGCCTCCTTGGTCTGGGTCGCTTCGATTCGTGGGACCGGTCAGCGGGCTCCCGCTGCCGTACGGGGCGTAGAGGTCCAGCAGCCGGGTGCGTGCCGAAGAGCCAGGGCCTCCAGCAGGGCGTACCGGCCTCTCCACTCAGCGTCGTCCACGGCGCAGGCCCAGCCCAGGGGCCACTGAGCCCCGCGACCGGGCCGCTCGGCACCGCGTCCCGGTCCCTTCTGCGAGTCGACGGAAGGGACCGAATGGTCATCCGCTCTCGGGACCAACGGACCCAGTGGGGGACCTGTGGCCGCTGACCATGGTCGTCGTGGCACACCAGGATCGATTCCCGACCGACCGGTCCACAGCCACCTCAGCAAGGAGCGCATCCATGTCCAAGACCCCACGGAGCGGTTCAAGACCCGCTCCCCGGGCGGCACTCGGTCTGCCGGCCGCTTCCGCCCTCGTGATCGGCAGCATCATCGGAACCGGGGTCTTCGCACTCCCGTCGGCCCTCGCCCCGTACGGGCCCATCTCGCTCGTAGCGTTCGTCGCCGTCACGCTCGGCTCGCTCGCGCTGGCCGTGACCTTCGGGGCGCTGTCGAAGCGCGTGCCGGCCAGCGGCGGGCCGTACGTCTACGCCCGCGAAGCCTTCGGGGAGTTCGCCGGGTTCCTCAACGCCTGGTCGTACTGGATCACCGCCTGGGCCGGGAACGCCGCGATCGTGGTGGCGTGGGTCGGCTACGTGGAGGTGTTCGTCAACACCGGGCATCGAAAGTTGTTTTCCGTGCTGATCGCGCTGATCGGTCTGTGGATTCCCGCCGCGATCAACCTCACCGGGGTGCGGAACATCGGCGCCTTCCAGGTCGTCACCACGGTGCTGAAGTTCGTCCCGCTGGTCTTCATGGCCACCGTCGGGCTGTTGTTCATCGACCCGGACAACTTCGGCCCCTTCAACGCCAGCGGCCAGTCGGCACTGGGCGCCGTCTCGGCAGCCGGGGCCATCGCCCTGTTCAGCTACCTGGGCCTGGAGGCCGCCTCCGTGGTGGCCGGCCGGGTGCGCGACCCGGAGCGGAACGTGCCGCGGGCCACCGTGTACGGCACCATCGTCTGCGCCGTGATCTACATCCTGGGCACCCTCGCGGTGTTCGGCACCGTCTCGCACGGCGAACTCGGCTCCTCCAGCGCGCCGTTCACCGATGCGGCGAACAACATCTTCGGCGGCAGCTGGGCCGGCGACATCGTCGCCGCGGCGGCCATCGTCTCCGGTATCGGCGCCCTCAACGGCTGGACCATGCTGTGCGCCGAGATGCCGTACGCCGCCGCCCGCGACGGACTCTTCCCCGGTGCCTTCGCCCGACTGCGCGGCGAGGGCGGCGTCCCGGCCTTCGGCATCGTCGCCTCAACCGTGCTGGCCTCGCTGATCACCGTGTTCAGCTACACGCGCTTCGAGGACGTCTTCACGAAGATCGTGCTGCTGAGCGTGCTCACCGCCGTGATCCCGTACCTGTTCTCCGCCGCCGCCCAGCTGTACTGGCTGCTGGTGCGTGGACGGGAGAGCCTGAGCCCGGGGCGGCTGGCACGCGACGTCACCGTCGCGGCCCTGGCGATGGCCTTCTCGTACTGGTCGATCCAGGGCAGTGGCTACCAGACGGTCTACTACGGCCTGTTCGTGCTGCTGCTCGGACTGCCGGTCTACGTGCTGCTCAAGCGCGACCGCGGCGAGTACGGCGAGCCGACCACCAGCGAGCCGAGTGCCGTCCAGGAAACGCCGACCGCCCCGGCTCCGGCCGTCCCGACTCCGTCCGACGCACCGCCGGTCCGCGCGTCGCAGGCCGCGGCCGCGCCCGAGCGCAGCACCCCCCGGCCCCGGACCGGCCGATTCGTCGACTTCCGGTTGATCGCCCGCCACCACCACTGACCATCCCGCCACCAGCGAGGAAGCAACGCCATGCACACGTTCCACGTCGATTCCGAGGTCGGCCGCCTCCGCCAGGTGATCCTTCACCGCCCGGGTCTCGAACTCTCCCGCCTCACGCCGCGCAACGTCGACGCCCTGCTGTTCGACGACATCCTGTGGGCCAAGCGCGCGCGTGAAGAGCACGACGCCTTCGCCCAGGTCCTCAGGGACCACGGCACGCGCGTCCACTACTTCGCCGACCTGCTGGCTCAGACCCTCGACGTCCCCCAGGGCCGTGAGTGGCTCCTGGACCGGGTGATCACCCCGGCCATCATCGGCCCGGCGCTGGTCGATCCGGTGCGCGAGCTGTGCGAGGGCCTCGACGGGGAAACCCTCGCCGGCTATCTGATCGGCGGGCTGCTCATGAGCGACCTGCCGCTCGCCACTCCGCACAGCCTGGTCTGGAACGTCCTGGACGGCGATGACTTCGCCCTCAGCCCGCTGCCCAACCACCTCTTCCCGCGCGACAACTCCTGCTGGATCTACGACCGGTTGTCGGTCAACCCGATGGCCATGCCCGCCCGCCGTCGCGAGAGCCTGCACGCCCAAGCCATCTACCGCTTCCACCCCATGTTCGCCGGCGTCGCCCCCGCACCCCTGCTCGACGGCCCCGCCGGAACCCTCGAAGGCGGCGACGTCCACGTTCTCGGAAACGGTGCCGTCATGGTCGGCATGGGGGAGCGGACCACCGCCCAGGCGGTGGAGAACCTGGCCGCCCGGCTCTTCGCCGACGGCACGGCGAGACGGGTGATCGCCGTCCGACTTCCCTCCGCCCGCGCCTACATGCACCTCGACACGGTCCTCACCATGGTCGACCGGGACACCTTCGTCATCTACCCGGGCCTCGCCGACTCCCTGCGCTCGTGGACGCTCACCCCCAGTGACAACCGCGAGACAGGCTTCGACGTCACACCGAACTCCGACCTGGCGACCGCCCTGGCCGAGGCCCTCGACCGTGACAAGGTCCGCATGCTCTCCGCACCGCAGGACATCCGCAACGCCGAACGCGAGCAGTGGGACGACGGCAGCAACTTCCTCGCCCTCGCCCCCGGAGTGGTCGTCGGCTACGAGCGCAATGTCACCACCAACACCTATCTGCGCAAGCAGGGCATCGAGATCGTCACCATCGCCGGCGCCGAACTCGGCCGCGGCCGCGGCGGCCCCCGTTGCATGAGCTGCCCCATCCAGCGCGACCCGGCCGTCTGACCGCATCCCACCAGGAGTCATCGTGACCATCGATCTGCGAGGCCGCTCCTACCTGAGCGAACTCGACTTCACCGCCGCCGAGATCCACCACCTCCTCGCCCTCGCCGCCGACCTCAAGGCGGCGAAGCACGCCGGCACCGAGCAGCCGCGGCTGACCGGGAAGCACCTCGCGCTTCTCTTCGAGAAGACCTCCACCCGCACCCGCTGCGCCTTCGAGGTCGCCGCCGCCGACCAAGGCGTCCACACCACCTACCTCGGCCCCGGCGACACCCACATCGGCCACAAGGAATCCATCGTCGACACAGCTCGTGTCCTCGGCTGCATGTTCGACGCGATCGAATACCGGGGCTCCGCCCAGCAGATCGTCACCGAGCTCGCCGCCCACTCCGGCGTCCCCGTCTACAACGGGCTGACGGACACCGCGCACCCCACCCAGAGCCTGTGTGACATGCTCACCATGCGCGAGCACAGCCCCAAGCCCCTGCCGGACATCGCCTACTGCTACCTCGGCGACGCCCGCAACAACATGGGCAACTCCCTGCTCTCCATGGGCGCCCTGCTCGGCATGGACGTCCGCATCGCCGCGCCGCAGGCACTGTGGCCGGACCCCGCACTGGTCGCCACCTGTCGTTCGCTGGCCGAGCGCAGCGGAGCGCGCATCACCCTCACCGAGGACGTCGAGACCGCCGTGCGCGGCGCCGACTTCCTGCACACCGACGTCTGGGTCTCGATGGGCGAGCCCGCCGACACCTGGCGCGAGCGCATCGAGCTGCTGCTCCCGTACCAGGTAAACGACAAGACGCTGGCCGCGACCGGCAATCCGGACGTGAAGTTCATGCACTGCCTGCCCGCGCTCCACGACCACCGCACCCACCTGGGCCGGGAACTGCTCGACACCTATGGCCTGGACGGACTGGAGGTCACCGACGAGGTCTTCGCCTCGCCCGCCTCGATCGTCTTCGACCAGGCGGAGAACCGGCTGCACACCATCAAGGCCGTGCTCGTCGCCACCCTGGAGGACTGACGTCATGCGCATCGTCGTCGCCCTCGGCGGCAACGCCCTGCTGCGCCGCGGCGAACGCCCCGACGCCACGGTCCAGCAGGCCAACATCGACCGGGTCGCGACCGCTCTGGCAGCCCTCGCCCACGACCACGAGCTCGTCATCACTCACGGCAACGGCCCCCAGATCGGCCTGCTCGCCGTGGAGAGCGCCGCCGACCCCGCCCTCACCGCCCCGTATCCACTGGACCTGCTCGGCGCCCAGACCGAGGGCATGATCGGCTCCCTGCTGGCGCGCACCCTGCACAATGCCCTGCCCGGCCACCGGATCACGGCGCTGATCACCCACACCCTCGTCCGAACCGACGATCCGGCCTTCGAGCGGCCGACGAAGTTCGTGGGCCAGGTGTACTCCCGGAAACTGGCCGAGTCCATCGCCCGCAGGTACGGCTGGCACATCGCCAAGGACGGCACGGGCTGGCGTCGCGTCGTTCCCTCACCGCTGCCCGAGCGGATCCTGGAGACCCAGACCATCCATGAGCTTCTCGCCGGCGGTGCCCTGGTGATCTGTGCCGGCGGCGGAGGCATTCCGGTCACCGCCGACAACGACACCGGCGCGCTGAACGGCGTCGAGGCGGTCATCGACAAGGACCTCACCGCCGCCCTGCTAGCCGAGGACCTCAAGGCCGACTTCCTGCTGATCCTCACCGACGTCCCGTGCGTCTACGACGGCTACGACACCCCCGACCCGCACCCCGTCCTCGACGCCACCCCCGACACCCTGCGCCGCGGCGGCTTCCCCGACGGCTCGATGGGGCCCAAGGCGGAGGCGGCCGCCCGGTTCGTGGAACGCACCGGCGGCCTGGCCGCGATCGGCGCCCTCGACGCGGCGTACGAGATCGTCCACGGCAGGTCGGGAACCCTCGTCCGCCCCGACATGGTCGACGGCTGAGCTCTGCCGGAGCACGCCGGCGGGCCGAACGGCCCCATCACGCCGGGACCGCCGGCGGCGCACGGGGCGCTGTCCGGCACTGCCGACGAGAGCCCGGACGAGACGAGCATGAAGTGACAGACCAACAAGCGGAATCAGCAGGGAGAGGACAACCGGCGATGACCGCAACGGTGACAGTTGGCAGCCTCACGGCGGAGGCATGGCGGGGATTCGCCGGGACGAGGTGGCACGAGCGGATCGACGTGCGCGACTTCGTCCAGGCCAACTACACGCCCTACGAGGGCGACGCGTCCTTCCTCACCGGCCCCACCGAACGCACCCGGGCCGTCTGGCACAAGGTCAGCGCGCTCTTCCCGGAGGAACGGCGCAAGGGCATCCTCGATGTCGACGCCGCCACCCCTTCCACGATCACCTCGCACGCCCCCGGATACATCGACCGCGACCGCGAGGTGATCGTCGGCCTGCAGACCGACGCACCCCTGAAGCGGGCGATCATGCCCAACGGCGGCCTGCGGATGGTGGAGAACGGCCTCAACGCGTACGGCTACACGCCCGACCCCTTCGTGACGAGGGTCTTCGGGACGTACCGCAAGACCCACAACGAGGGCGTCTTCGACGCCTACACGCCCGAGATGCGTGCCGCCCGCAAGGCGGCGATCATCACCGGGCTGCCCGATGCCTACGGCCGGGGCCGGATCATCGGCGACTACCGCAGGGTGGCGCTGTACGGCACCGACCGGCTGATCGAGGCCAAGCGGGCCGAAAAGGCGCTGCTGGACACCGAGCCGTCGACCGAGCACGTCATCCGCGACCGCGAGGAACTCGCCGAACAGATCAAGGCGTTGGGCGAGCTGACCCGCATGGCGGCGACGTACGGCTGTGACGTCTCCCGCCCCGCCGCCACCGCGCACGAGGCCGTCCAGTGGCTCTATCTCGGCTACCTCGCCGCGGTCAAGGAGCAGAACGGCGCCGCGATGTCACTCGGCCGCACCTCGACCTTCCTGGACGTCTACCTCCAGCGCGACCTGGACGAAGGGACCATCGACGAGACACGCGCCCAGGAGCTGGTCGACGACTTCGTCATCAAGCTGCGCATCGTGCGCTTCCTGCGCACCCCCGAGTACGACGCCCTGTTCTCCGGTGACCCCACCTGGGTGACCGAGTCCATCGGCGGCATCGGCTGCGACGGACGCACACTGGTCACCCGCACCTCCTTCCGCTTCCTGCAGACCCTCTACAACCTGGGCCCCGCCCCCGAACCCAACCTGACCGTCCTGTGGTCACCCCGGTTGCCCGGCGGGTTCAAGGAGTTCTGCGCCCGCGTGTCCATCGACACCAGTGCCGTCCAGTACGAGTCCGACGAGCTGATGCGGCCGTGCACCGGTGACGACACGGCGATCGCCTGCTGCGTCTCCGCCATGGCGGTGGGCCGGCAGATGCAGTTCTTCGGCGCCCGGGTCAACCTCGCCAAGGCACTGCTGTACGCGATCAACGGCGGCCGGGACGAGATGACCGGCGAGCGGGTCGCACCCGAGACGCCGGCCCTGACGGGCGAGTACCTGGACTACGACGAGCTGTCGAAGGCCTACGACCGCATGCTGGAGTGGCTCGCGAAGACGTACGTCGACGCGCTCAACGTCATCCACTACATGCACGACAAGTACGCCTACGAGCGCATCGAGATGGCGCTGCACGACCACCCGGTGCACCGCTTCATGGCCTGCGGCATCGCCGGCCTGTCCGTCGCGGCCGACAGCCTGTCCGCCGTGAAGCACGCGCGGGTGAAGGTGATCAGGGACGAGACCGGCCTCGCCGTCGACTACGTCGTCGAAGGCGACTACCCGGCCTACGGCAACAACGACGATCGCGTCGACGCCCTCGCCGTCGACCTGGTCGAGTCGTTCATGGCCAAGGTGCGCACGCACCCCACCTACCGGAACGCCGAGCACACCCAGTCCGTGCTGACGATCACCTCCAACGTGGTCTATGGCAAGCACACCGGCAACACGCCCGACGGCCGGCGGGCCGGACAGCCCTTCGCTCCCGGAGCGAATCCCATGAACGGCCGCGACCGGCACGGGGTGGCCGCCTCCGCGCTGTCGGTGGCGAAGCTGCCGTACGAGCAGGCCCGCGACGGCATCTCACTGACCACGACGATCACGCCCGAGGGACTGGGGCACCGTCCGGAGGAGCGCGCGGGCCACCTGGTGGGCATCCTCGACGCCTACATGGCCTCCGGCGGCTTCCACATGAACGTCAACGTCCTCGACCGGACCACTCTCGAAGACGCCATGGAACACCCGGAGAAGTACCCGGACCTGACCATCCGGGTCTCCGGGTACGCCGTCAACTTCGTCCGTCTGACCCGAGAGCAGCAGCTCGACGTGATCAGCCGCACCTTCCACGGATCGCTGTGAAGTCCCTGACGGCGACCGGCCGGATCCATTCCTGGGACCTGTCCACCGGCGTGGACGGTCCCGGGACCCGGTTCGTCCTCTTCGTGAACGGCTGCCCGCTGAGCTGCCAGTACTGCGCCAACCCGGACACCTGGCACATGCGCGACGGCAGGGAGGCCACCGTGGACGAGGTGATGGCGGAGATCGAGAAGTACCGCGCCTTCATCACCACGGCCGGCGGAGGAGTGACGATCACGGGCGGGGAGCCCCTGCTCCAGCCCGCCTTCACCGCCGCGGTCCTGCGCCGCTGCAAGGAGGCCGGACTGCACACCGCGCTCGACACCTCCGGCTTCCTCGGCGCCCGCGCCACCGACGAGCTCCTCGCCGACACCGACCTGGTACTGCTGGACATCAAGTCCTTCGACGCGAACACGTACCGAAGGCTGACCGGAGGCACGCTCGCGCCCACCCTGAACTTCGCCACCCGTCTCGACCGGCTCGGCAAGCGCATGTGGATCCGCTACGTCCTGGTGCCGGGCTGGACCGACGACCCCGAAGCCGTCGACGGTCTCGCCCGCTTCGTCGCCGGTCTCGGCAGCGTCGATCGCGTGGACATCCTCCCGTTCCACAAGCTGGGCGCGGCGAAGTACGAAGCCCTCGGGCTGCCGTTTCCCCTGCGCGACACCCCGAGTCCAGCACCCGACCTGGTCCGGCGGGTCCGCGAACAGTTCCGCGCACGAGGGGTGAGCGCCTGCTGAACCACCGCGCGCCCGCCGGGGGCGCAGAGCGAAGGCCTCGACAGCAACCAGGTCGAGGCCTTCGCCGATGTCTAGGCGGATCAGCGATCGCCCTGTAGGGACGGGCGGGTGTCGTCGACGCGGAAGGTCAGGCTGTTGACCACGCCGATCACTCCGTCCACCCGGTACGTCGAGTGGACCGCGAGTGGTATGTCGCTCCGGTGCTCCAGCCGGCCCTGCAGCGTGACCATGCCGTCGTGGACAGTGACGACCACGCTGGGGGACGGAAGGGACAGGGAGCCGTCAAGGACGTCGTCGACGACTTCCTCGCGGATCTCCTCGTCGGTTCGCAGGAAGACACGGAGCAGGTCGCGGCGGGTGGCGATGCCGATGAGCCGGTCCTCCTCGTCCACGACCGGGAGTCGTTCGACGCCGTGGCGTTCCATGACACGCGCGGCGTCCGCGACGCGCTGTTCCGGATGCACGGTGATCGCGGGCGTCGACATCAGTTCCCCCGCCGTGCCGGCGCGGGCGACGGGGTGACGGGCGGGGCGGCCCAGCGCGGGCACACGGTTGCGCTGGGCCTGGCCGTCCGCGGACCGGGCCTGGTGGCGGATCAGGTCGCTCTCGGAGACCACCCCGACGACCTTGTCGTCGTGATCCACGACGGGCAGCCCGCTGATCCGGTACTGGTCGAGCAGCCGCGCCACGACCTTGAACGGTGTCTCCCGGTGTGCTTGGACGACCTCCCGGGTCATCACCTCGCCGACTGTGCGGGCCATGCCGACCACTTCCTTCCTGGTCTGCCGTCCACGAGCCAAGCGCGACGGAGCCGTTCGGATACCCCTCCAGGCTCCCTCCGGCACCTCGGCCGGCGCAGGGGCCGATTGTCCTGTTCCAGGGGACTGACCTGCCCACCCCTCGATGGGCAGGTCCCCTCACCAGTCTCGTTCCGTCACCTGCTGTCGCTCCCTTCCGTCCCGCTGAGCGCGGCCCGTCCGGCCTCCAGACGCGCGACCGGTACGCGGAAGGGCGAGCAGGAGACGTAGTCGAGGCCCGCGGTGTGGAAGAAGTGGACGGAGCCCGGATCCCCGCCGTGCTCGCCGCAGACGCCGATCTTCAGGCCGGGCCGTGCCGCGCGTCCTTCGTCGACGGCGATCCGGATCAGCCGGCCCACGCCCGTACGGTCCAGCGTCTCGAACGGCGAGGCGGCGAAGATGCCCTTGTCGAGGTAGGCGGAGAAGAACGCCGCCTCGACGTCGTCGCGGGAGAATCCCCAGGTGGTCTGGGTGAGATCATTGGTGCCGAAGGAGAAGAACTCCGCCTCCTCGGCGATCCGGCCCGCGGTCAGGGCAGCCCGGGGCAGTTCGATCATCGTACCGACGGGGCAGTGCACGGGGACGCCGGACTCTTCGGAGACCTCGGCCAGCACCCGTTCCACCTCTTCCCGCTCGATGCGCAGCTCCTCCACGGCACCGACGAGCGGCACCATGATCTCCGCCTCGGGGGAGCCGCCGGCCCGGACGCGTTCCACGACCGCTTCGGCGATGGCACGCACCTGCATGGCGACCAGTCCGGGTACGACCAGCCCCAGCCGGACCCCGCGCAGGCCAAGCATCGGGTTCTCCTCGTGCATGCGGTTCACGGCGTCCAGCAGATCCGCGTCGTGCGGGTCCGGGACGTCGCCGCGGGCCTCGGCGGCGGCGACGCGCACGGCGAGTTCCGTGCGGTCGGGCAGGAACTCGTGCAGGGGCGGGTCGATGAGCCTGATGGTGACCGGCAGCCCGTCCATCGCCTCCAGGATGCCGGTGAAGTCCGTCCGCTGCAGCGGCAACAGGGCCTTGAGCGCCCGCTCGCGCTCGACGTCCGTCCGGGCCAGGATCATCTCCTCGACCAGCTTGCGACGTGCGCCGAGGAACATGTGTTCGGTGCGGCACAGCCCGATGCCCTGCGCCCCGAACCGGCGGGCCCGGGCGGCGTCCTCGGGGGTGTCGGCGTTCGCCCGCACTTCCATCCGCCGTACTTCGTCGGCCCTGTCCATGGCGCGGGCCACGGCCTCGACCACCCCGCCCGAACGCTCGCCCGTCTCGAAGTACCGCATCACCGCGGAGTCGACCAGCGGAGCGGCGCCCAGGTGGACGGTGCCCTCGGAGCCGTCCACGGAGATCACCGTGCCCTCTTCGACGACGGTGTCGCCCACCGTGAACCGGCGGGCCCGGGTGTCCACGGCGACTGCTTCGGCACCGCAGACGCAGACCTTGCCCATGCCGCGGGCGACGACGGCGGCATGGCTGGTCTTGCCGCCGTGGCTGGTCAGTACGGCCTGTGCGGCGATCATGCCCGGCAGGTCGTCGGGCGCGGTCTCCTGGCGTACCAGGACGACCTTCTCGCCCGCGGCGGCCCGCCGGACGGCTTCGGCGGAGTCGAACACCGCGGCGCCGACGGCGGCGCCCGGCGAGGCCGACAGGCCGTGCGCGAGCGCCTCGCCGACGGCCGATGCGTCGAACCGGGGGAACATCAGATGGGCGAGGCCGCCGCCATCGACGCGAGCCAGGGCCTCGTCGGGGGTGATCAGGGCCTCGTCGACGAGCTCGGCGGCGATGGCGAACGCGGCCTCCGCGGTGCGCTTGCCCACCCGGGTCTGCAGCATCCACAGCCGACCGCGTTCGATGGTGAACTCGATGTCGCACAGGTCCCGGTAGTGCCCTTCCAGAGTCCGCATGTGGTCGCACAGCTGGGCGTACGACCGTGGATCCAGCCGTTCCAGCTCGGTCAGCGGCACGGTGTTGCGGATGCCGGCGACGACGTCCTCGCCCTGTGCGTTGGGCAGGTAGTCGCCGTACAGCCCGGGCCGTCCGGTCGCCGGGTCGCGGGTGAAGGCGACGCCGCTGCCGGAGTCGGGGCCGAGGTTGCCGAAGACCATGGTCTGCACGTTGACCGCGGTGCCCAGGTCGTCGGGGATGTGCTCCCGGCGGCGGTAGAGACGGGCGCGCTCGCCGTTCCACGACGCGAAGACGGCAAGGACCGCGCGCTGGAGTTGTTCGGCCGGGGACTGGGGGAAACGCTCACCCGTCTCCTGCCGGATCAGCTCCTTGTACGCCTCGACGAGCTCGGCCAGATCCGCCGCGTCCAGGCCGAGATCGTCCGCCGCCCCGCGGGCCTGCTTGAAGTCGGCCATCACCTCCTCGAACAGGGCGCCGTCGACACCCATCACGGTGCTGCCGAACATCTGCACAAGGCGGCGGTAGGAGTCCCAGGCGAAACGCTCGTTCCCGGAGGACTTGGCCAAGCCGTGAACGGATTCGTCGTTGAGACCGATGTCCAGGATCGTCTCCATCATGCCGGGCATGGAGAACCGCGCGCCGGAGCGGACCGACAGCAGCAGCGGGTCGTCGGGCTGCCCCAGCAACCGCCCCGCACCCGCCTCCAGCAGTGACAGGTGCCCGGAGATCGCGTGGGACATCCCGTCGGGCTCCGCGCCGGTGGCGAGATAGGCGCGGCAGGCTTCGGTGGTGACGGTGAACCCGGGCGGGACGGGCAGGCCCATCCGGGTCATCTCGGCCAGGTTGGCTCCCTTGCCGCCGAGCAGGCCGGCCATGTCGCGGCCACCCTCGGCGAACGCGTACACGTAGCGGTCCATGACGATGTGTTCTTCCTTTCGGCTACTGGTGCCTGAGAGGTGCGGGCCCGGCCGCGCGCCGGGCGGTGCACTGCTGCGGGCGCTCGACGCGCGGTGGGCAGTGGGAACGGGTCACATCTCGAAGACGATGCGTGCCTTGACCTGTCCGTCGAGGACCTCGGCGATCGACTCGTTGACGGTCTCCAGCGGCCGGGCCTCGTAGATGACCTTGGTCCGTCCGGCGGCGTGGATCCGGAACACCTCGTCCAGGTCCTGGCGGGTGCCGACGATGGAGCCGATGACGGAGGTGCCGTTCAGAACCGTGTCGAAGATCGGGATCCGGATGGTGCCCCCGGCGGGCAGGGCGACCATGACCAGCTTGCCGCCGCGCCGCAGACCTCCGTACACGGAGGCGAACGCCCGCTCGTCGACCGCCAGCGCGATGGCCGCGTGGGCGCCGCCGTGCCGCTTGAGCACCTCGGCCGGGTCCTCCTTGCGGGCATCGACGAGGATGTCCGCGCCGAGCTCGCGGGCGAGGGCCAGCTTCTCGTCGGTGACGTCGATCGCGGCGACGGTGGCTCCGGCGATCTTCGCGTACTGCACGGCGAGGCGCCCGAGTCCGCCGACGCCGGAGACCGCCACCAGCTGGGCAGGGCGGACCCCGGCGACCTTCAGAGCTTTGTACGTGGTGACGCCGGCGCAGGTCAGCGGGGCGGCGTCGAGCGGGTCGACGCCGTCAGGGACCGGGGTGGCGAAGTCGGCCGGGGCGAGCATCTTCTCGGCGTAGCCACCGTCGACGCCGTAGCCCGTGTTCTGCTGCTGCTCGCACAGCGTCTCCCAGCCGGACAGACAGTGCTCGCACCGACCGCAGGCCCAGCCCAGCCAGGGCACTGCCACCCGCCGGCCGATCTCCAGGTAGGTCACTCCCTCGCCGAGCGCCTCGACGATGCCGACGCCCTCGTGGCCGGGGACGAACGGCAGGGTGGGCTTGACGGGCCAGTCGCCGTGGGCGGCGTGGATGTCGGTGTGGCACAGCCCCGATGCCTCGAGACGGATGCGGACGTGGCCCGGGCCGGGCTGCGGGTCGGGGCGCTCCTCGATCACCAGCGGCTCGCCGAAGGACCGGACGACTGCTGCCTTCATTGCCTGCTCCTGGAGAGTTGTTCGGGGCGATGCGCTACCAGCGTCGAACGAGCCGTGGCTCGACAGGAGGTCCTGGACGTCCCGGCCGCGGGGCTGCTCGGCCCTGGCCGTAGGTCCCCGGATCCCGCAGGATTTGACCGGACAGGAACAATGGAGGCTCACCGGGCTCGTTCCGGTACCAGAGAACAGACATGCGGGAAGAGGAGCACTCAATGGCGGACAGCAAGCGGCCCGGTAGCGACAGCCCGATCCGGGTCTTCCTGCTGGACGACCACGAGGTGGTACGGCGCGGGGTACGGGACCTGCTGAACGACGAGCCGGACATCACCGTGGTCGGTGAGGCCGGGACGGTGGAGCAGGCACTGGTGCGCGTCCCCGCGTTGCGTCCCCAGGTGGCGGTGCTCGACGTGCGCCTGCCCGACGGCGACGGGGTGACCGTGTGCCGCGAACTGCGTTCACACATGCCGGACCTGGCCTGCCTGATGCTGACCTCGTTCGACGACGAGGAGGCCCTGCTCGACTCGATCATGGCGGGCGCGTCCGGATACGTCCTGAAGCAGATCCAGGGCACGGACCTGGTGTCCGCCGTGCGTACGGTCGCCGCCGGCCAGTCCCTGCTGGACGCCAGCGCCACCACCCGGCTGATGGCCCGCCTGCGCGGCGCTCAGGAGCAGGAACAGGAACCGGACACGCTGCCCGGCCTGACCGACCGCGAGCGGGAGATCCTGACCCTGATCGGCGAGGGCCTGACCAACCGGCAGATCGGCGAGCGGCTGTACCTCGCCGAGAAGACGGTGAAGAACCACATCTCGCGCCTGTTGGCCAAGCTCGGTGTGGAGCGGCGCGTCCAGGCCGCGGTCATCGCCACGCAGGCCCAGGACCGGCTCAAGAACGAACGGCACTGAGCCTCCGTACGGGTCCCGGTCCGGGGGCGAACGCCCCTGGTCCGGCGCCCGTGCGGCTCATGCACCACCAACTGCGTCGCGCCGATGGGACCCCTGGACCGTGCGTCCGGTGACGATCTCGGACTCGATCCGTACGAAGACCCCGCCCCGCACCGGCATCCAGGAGCGAGGGCCGGTACGTGACAGACGCTCGTGCTCGGCCGGGTCGTTCACGACCTGCGCCCTGCCGGTGACCACCACGCTCCAGCCCGACCGGGTCTCTTCCCTGAAGTCGTCCACCTCGAAGGCGACCACGACACCGTCGATGGCGCGGACGAGGTCGGAGCCCGATGACGTGAACAGCACGACAGAGGAGTCCGCGTCCAGGGAGAAGTTGACCGGCAGGACCGCGGGCAGCGCCCGGCGGGTGTACACCACACGGCCGATCGGCACCTTGCTCAGCAGGCGCAGGCACTCCTGCCGGTCGAGTGCGCGAAAGCCGTCGTCTTGGGGCATCCGCCCATCGTTCTGGTAGGCACCGTGCAGGGGTAGGGCCGTTCGGCCCTCTTCGGCGTCCTCCGCCGCCCAGCGACCGCCTGCCGGACCGGGGACCGTCCGCGCCGTGGCAGGGACCGGTGGCCCCTGCCACACGCCGCCCCGGCAGCGGAAAGCGGCCAGGAACGCCGGTCCGCAGACCAGGCACCCCTGGTCGCGGCGTGGCCCCGGCGTAGCCGTGCCGTCCGACCGCAGCCGGGACGCCTGGCCCGGGACCGGAGCACCGCGTCGGCTCATGTGACGGGTACTTCGAGCGCCACCGAGGCGGAGTTCAGGCCTCCTCCTGAGAGGGGAGGGGCACCGTCCATTCCGCGACGGTGCCGACGGGTTCGTTCGGCGCGAGGGTGAAGCTGCCGCCGAGGCCGGTGGCGCGCTGGCAAAGGTTGTCCAGGCCGCTACGGCGGGTGATGCTGGGGTCGAGGCCCCGGCCGTTGTCGGTGACGCGCAGGCGTAGTCGCTCGCCGTCCGTCTCGGCGGTGACCTCGACGGCGGTGGCGTGCGCGTGTCGGGCGGTGTTCGACAGGGTCTCGCGCAGCACGGCCAGAAGGTGCTCGGCATGGCCGACCGGCACGCCGGTGTCGAGCAGGCCGGTCATGCGCAGGGCCGGGGTGAATCCGAGCATGGCGGCAGCCTGGTCGGTCTCGGCCAGCAGATTCGCGCGCAGCCCGCCACGTCCGTCGGCACGGTCTCGCTCGCGCAGCGCGTAGATCGTGCCCCGCACGGTCTTGATCGTGTCGTCGAGGTCGTCGACCACCCGTTGAACGCGTTCGGCCACCTGGGGCCGGTCGGAGAGCCGTCCGACCACCGAGTTCAGGGTCAGGCCGGAGGCGAAGAGCCGCTGGATGGCCAGGTCGTGGAGGTCGCGGGCGATGCGGTCGCGATCGGACAGGACGAGCAGGTGTTCGGCCTCGCGCCGGTGGTCGGCGATCTCCAGCGCCAGCGCAGCCTGATCGGCGAAGCCGTCGATCATGGTCATGGTGGCGTCGGAGAACTCGGCACCGTCCGGCAGGTTGGCGACCTGCAAGACCCCGCGCACGTGCCTGCCCCCGCCGAGCGGGAGCAGGAACCCGGGTCCGAGGTCGATCTGTGCCGCGGATCCGCCGCCTGCCTGCGGCTCGTGGGACAGTGCACCGCTGGTGATCCGCTCATTGGACTGATAGACCTTCGCGGCCAGCGTGGTGGTCGGCAGTACCAACCCGCGCACCCGCTCGGCGCCCTCCCCGTCGGCGGCCTCGATCACCAGCTCGCCGCCGTCGAGCGGCACCGCCAGCGTCACCAGGTCCGCGTCCGCCAGAGCTCTGACGGTCGACGCGACCTGGTGCAGCACCCGGTCCGGATCGGTGCCGGACAGGAGGCTGCGGGTCAGTTCGCTGCTCGCGGTCAGCCACCGCTCCCTGCGGCGGGTGTCCTCGTACAGGCGGGCGTTGTCGATCGCCACGCCTGCCGCTGCCGCGAGCGTGCGCAGCACCGCCTCGTCATCGTCGTCGAACTCCGCGCCGTCGCGCTTGTCGGTCAGATACAGGTTTCCGAAAACGCGGTCGCGGACGCGCACCGGTGCCCCGAGGAACGTGGTCATCGGCGGGTGGCCCTCCGGGAAGCCCACCGAATCGGGATGCCGGCCCAGGTCGGCCAGCCGCAGCGGCTCGGGTTCACGGATCAGCAGTCCCAGGATGCCTTGGCCGTCGGGATAGTGGCCGATCGCATCGATGGCCTCCTCGTCCACGCCGACGGTGATGAACTGTTTGATCCGTCCTTCCTCGCCCACCACCCCGAGTGCCCCGTACTGCGCGTCCACCACGCTCACCGCGGACTCGGTGATCCTCCGCAGCACCACGTCAAGATCCAGTTCGGAGCCGATGGCGAGTACCGCATCCAGCAGCGTGTGCACCCGGTCCCGGGTCGCCCGCACCTGCTCGACCTGCGCCTGCAGCCCCTCCAGGAGCTCATCCAGCCGCAACTGAGGCGCCGCCGGACTGCTCCTGCGCTCCTCGGGCGGACTCTCCGCCATTTCCACTCCCTCCGGAAAGGTGCCGTCGGCACCTCCGCATCATGCCCGACCGGCCCTGTCCGCATGCGAACGCATGTGTTAATAGGCCGTCCGGGCAGCCCAGATCCTATTCGGCCCGCTGACAGCCGTGACCGGGGCCCTGTGCGCGATCCGTGGCTCAGCCGGACACGGCCGCGGGCGGTCACCGGAAGAGCACTGTTGCGTCCGGTGGGCTGAGCAGGTTGATCGTTGGCGGAGCGTCAACGTGCCGGAGCATGATGGTCACTCACCGGATCAGGAGGGGAGCGGATCATGGACAGCAGGTATCGGGATCGCTGGATCACCTGTACGGATGACAGCCTTCGGATTCGCGCCTACTACTTCCCGTGGGGCAGCAAGGCCATTCCTTACGCCGCGATCCGCGGAGTCCGCCGTGTCGAGCTGGGTTTCCTCACCGGACGGGGGCGGATCTGGGGCACGGCCCACCCGCGCTACTGGGCGAGCCTGGATCCAGAGCGCCCCAGGAAGAGCATCGGTCTCGTCCTGGACCTCGGACGGTTCGTCCGCCCGTTCATCACCCCGGACGATCCCGACACCGTGGCCGCAGTCATCCGGGAGCACACGGGCCTGAGCCCGGAGGGCGGGGAAGGCGGACGTGGCCCGTTGATGTAGCGGCTCCTTTTGCGCGGCCGACGCGGCCTGACCGGCGGTGCATGTTCCGTGCGGCCACCGCGAGGAACTCGCCGAGCAGATGAGGGTGTTGGGCGAGCGGGCCGACGGCGGCCATCAGGAGCGCGGGCTCAACCGGCCTTGCGGATAGGGACGTTCAGCCCAGTGGTCGCAGACCTTCGGCATCCGGTGCCGCTCGGCGTGCGGGACGACAGTCAGGGGCATCAGGCATCGACCCGACCGCCCCTGAAGGGAATTACGACCATGGCCGTGCACGAGCATCCTCACCGGAGCTCAGGTTTCCACCTGCCGTCGTTCCGCAGGCACCGGACCGCCTCCGCGTCCGAGTCGGCCGTGTCGGCCGGTACCGGCACGCGTACCGCAGGAGCCTACGCCCTGGCGTCCCTGCGCCTGCTCACGGGGTTCGTCTTCCTGTGGGCCTTCCTCGACAAGACCTTCGGCTTCGGCTACGCCACCCCGTCCGGCAAGGGCTGGATCGACGGCGGATCGCCGACGAAGGGCTTTCTCGGTTCCGTCGCCGCCGGACCGATGAAGTCCACCTTCCACTCGTGGGCCGGCGACACATGGGCGGACTGGCTGTTCATGGCAGGGCTGCTCGGGATCGGACTCGCCCTCGTCACCGGGGTCGCGCTGCGCATCGCCGCCGTCGCCGGCACCGCGATGATGGCGTTGATGTGGATCGCCGAATGGCCGCCCGCCAAGCACCTGTCGGACGGCTCGCTGAGCATGTCCACGAACCCGTTCGTCGACTACCACGTCATCTACGCCGTCACCCTGATCGTCCTGGCCGCTGTCGCGGCGGGCGACACCCTGGGGGCGGGCAGGCTCTGGGCCAAGCTGCCGTTCGTCCGCGACCACGGCTGGCTGCGCTGAGCGCCGGCGGCGCGGTGGGCCCGCCGCGGCCCACCGCGCCGAGCCGTGCGGAGGGTCTGTCGGCCCCGATCCGGGACCACTGGCCCCTGCGCGAGATACCCCCCGAACGCGACGCTGGAATCCCAACCCTCGCTCCTGGAGGTGGAGTTCATGCTCCGCAGCATCACCGTAGGTCTCGACGGATCCCCCGAGAGCCGGGCCGCCGCCGAATGGGCGGCCCGCGAGGCGCAGTTGCGCGACCTGCCCCTGAAGATCGTCCACGTCTGGGAGCCGGTACCGGAGCCCATGGCGCAGGCCCCGCAGCTGGGAGCCGAGACCCACCAGCACTGGACCGAGCGGATCCCCCGGGAAGCAGCCGAGGGCATTTCCCTGCGCCACCCCGGTGTCCAGGTGACCGGCGAGCACCTCTCCGGCCGTCCTGGCGAGGAACTGGCGGAGGCGGCGAAGACCGCCGAACTGCTCGTCCTCGGTTCGCGCGGCCTCGGCGGGATCGGCGGGTTCATGGTCGGCTCCGTCGGTCTCTCCGTCCTGGCGCACGCGGAACGACCCGTCGTGCTCGTCCGCGCCGGGGAGCAGGCCGGCGACGAGCACGAGAAGGATCCGGCGGGGATCGCGTCCGCCGCGACGCCCTTCCGGCCGGTGGTGCTCGGGCTCGACGTCGAGCACCCGGACGAGGCGCTGATCGAGTTCGCCTTCGACGCCGCGATGCGCCGCGGCACGTCCCTGCGCGTCGTCCACGGCTGGACCCCGCCGCCGTACTACGCGTACGGCGCACCCGCCACTCCCGTACTGCACGAGGCACTGTCCCTGAGCGACTCCGCGGCCTTGACCGAGGTGCTGCGGCCCTGGCGGCAGAAGCACCCGGAGGTGGAGGTCGTCGAGGAGTCCCGCTACGGCAGCCCGGCGATCCTCCTTGTGGAAGCCGCACGCGACGCGTCGCTGGTGGTCGTGGGCCGGCGCATTCGCCGTAGCCCGTTCGGCGCCCACATCGGCCACGTGACCCACGCCGTCCTGCACCACTGCACCGCTCCCGTCGTCGTGGTCCCGCACGACTGAGTCGGAACTCCTGACCATCCCTCACCTCGAAAGGAATTCACGACCATGACCGCACGTGTCGGTATCAACGGCTTCGGCCGCATCGGCCGCTCGTATCTCCGCGCCGCTCTCGACCGGGCCGAAGAAGGCACCCAGGACGTCGAAGTGGTCGCCATCAACGACATCACCTCACCCGCCACGCTGGCCCATCTGCTGGAGTACGACTCGACGTTCGGGCACATCGGACGTGACGTCCGGCACGACGACAGCTCCATCACCGTCGACGGGCGACGCATCGCAGTCACTGCCGAGCGCGACCCCGCGGCCCTGCACTGGTCCGACCACGGCGCCGGAATCGTCATCGAATCCACCGGCCGCTTCCGTGACCGCGACGCCGCGGCGCTGCACCTGAAGGGCGGAGCCCACACCGTGCTGCTGTCGGCGCCCGGCAAGGGCGTGGACGCCACCATAGTGATGGGTGTCAACGACCGGGACTACGACCGGCACCGCGACCGGATCGTCTCCGCCGCCTCCTGCACGACCAACTGCGTCGCCCCGATGGTGAAGGTGCTCGACGACGCCTTCGGCATCGAGCGCGGTGTGATGACCACCATCCACGGCTACACCAACGACCAGTCCCTGCTCGACGCGCCGCACAAGGACCTGCGTCGGGCCCGCTCCGCGGCCCTGAGCATCATCCCCACCAGCACCGGAGCCGCCCGCGCCGTGGGCCTGGTGATCCCGGAGCTGGCCGGAGCACTGGACGGCATCGCGGTCCGGGTGCCCGTCGAGGACGGCTCGCTCACCGACCTCGCCGTCGTCCTCGCTCGGGAGGCGACCGCGGACGAGATCAATGCGGTGTTCGAGGCGGCCGCGGCGGGCCCGCTGAACGGCATCCTGCGCGTCTCGAAGGCCCCGATCGTGTCCCGGGACGTCATCGGCGACCCGGCGTCCTGCGTCTTCGACCCGGCCCTGACCCAGGCCAACGGCACGCTGGCCAAGGTCTTCGGCTGGTACGACAACGAGTGGGGCTACACCAACCGTCTCCTGGACCTCACGGGCCTGGTGGCGGACGACTGACGCGTCCGGAGGGGGCCACCACCCCCTCCCCGCGGGTCACAGCCGGGACCATCAGCGGCGCCCGGGGCCGACCGGCCCCCCGGCCGCCCCCGGACAGCCCATGGGATGCCCCGCCACACCGCCCGACGATCGAAGTGTCGAAGAAGCCGACGACCGAAGTGTCGAAGAAGGAGGAGACCTGCGATGACGGACGACCTGCTCCATCGGCCCTCGGTCCACGCTCTGCTCGCGGACGGCACCACCGTGTGCATCCGTCCGGTTCTGCCGGGTGACCACGCTCAGCTGCAGGGTCTCTACGAGGAGATGTCGCCGGAGAATCTCCGCCTGCGGTTCTTCGCGGCGAGCCGACGGTCGGCCGCCATGGCCGCCGACCGGGCCTGTGCCCCGGCGCACCCCGGTTACCGTGCTCTGCTGGCCGAGGCGAACGGCCAGGTCATCGGCCTCGCCGAATATGACACCGGCGGGGAGAAGGACGACGCGGAGATCTCCATCGCCGTCGCCGACGGCCTGCACCACCGGGGCGTGGGCACGCTGCTCGTCGAGCACCTGGTCTCGGCGGCGCGGGCGGAGGGCGTCACCACCTTCACCGCGGACGCCCTGAGCGAGAACCGCCAGGTGCTGCAGCTCTTCGCGGACCTCGGCCTGCACACGTCCCGGCGCTTCGAGGGACCGGAGGTGCGCTGCGTCATCCGCCTCGACGAGGACGACACCTACCTGTCCGCCGTCGAGGCCCGTGGCCGGGCAGCCGACGTGGCCAGCCTCCAGCCACTGCTGCACCCCGGCGCCGTCGCCGTCGTAGGGGCCGGCCGCACACCCGGGTCGGTGGGGCGGGCCGTACTCCACCACCTGCGCACGGGCGGCTTCACCCATCGGCTGTTCGCCGTGAACCCCGCCGTGACGTCGGTTCTCGGAGTGCCGTCCTATCCGTCCGTCAGCGCCCTGCCCAAGACCCCCGACCTCGTGGTCCTGGCCGTACCGGCCGCCGCGGTCCCGGCCGTCGCCGAGGAGTGCGGCCGGGCTGGGGTGCGCGCCCTCGTCGTCGTCACCGCCGGACTCGACCCCTCCCAGGCCCAGGCCCTGCTGACCGCGTGCCGCACCTACGGCATGCGCCTCGTCGGACCCAACTGCCTCGGCATCTCCAACACGGACCCGGAACTGCGCCTCGACGCCACGTTCGCCGCCGACCACCCGCGCCCCGGGACGGCCGGTGTCGCCGTGCAGTCCGGCGGGGTCGGCATCGCACTGCTCGACGGCTTGTCCCGGCTGGGCATCGGGGTCTCGTCCTTCGTGTCCCTCGGCGACAAGTACGACGTCAGCGGCAACGACATGCTCCAGTGGTGGGAGAGCGACCGCCGTACCGAGCTCGCGCTGCTGCACCTGGAGTCCTTCGGCAACCCACGGGCCTTCTCCCGCACCGCCCGCCGCGTGACCCGCCGCATCCCGGTGCTGACCGTCGACGCCGGTCGCACGGACGCGGGCCGCAAGGCGGCCGCCTCGCACACCGCGGCCGCCGCCACCCGCACCATGACCCGCCAGGCCCTGTTCACCCAGGCCGGCATCACCGCGACCCGCTCGATCGGCGAACTCCTGGAAACCGCGGCCCTGTTCCACTCCCAGCCGCTGCCGGACGGGTCCCGCGTCGCGATCGTCACCAACGCGGGCGGCGCGGGCGTCCTCGCTGCCGATGCCTGCGCGGAGGCGGGGCTGGCCCTCCCGCCCTTCACGCCCGCCATGGTCGACGAACTGCTCGGCGTACTGCCGGACGGCGCCGCCATCGGAAACCCGGTCGATGCCACCGCCGCGGTGTCCGAGGAACAGCTCATGGAGTGCGTCGACCGCCTCACCCGGTGTCCGGGCATCGACGCCGTCGTCGCGGTACTCGTTCCCACGGCGGTCGCCGCGGCCACCGGAGACGACCTGGTGCGTGCCCTCACCGCAGTACCCGGACGGTGGGCGCGGCCCGTGATCGCCGTACGCCTGGAGCAGGACCTGCCGGTACGGCTGCTGCCCACCACCGACGGCGGCGCGATCCCCTCGTACGCCGAACCCCAGGCGGCGGCCCGCGCGCTCGCCCGCGCGGCCGACCGGGCAGCCTGGCTCGCCCGGCCCGCCGGAACAGTCCCCGACCTCGGCGGCATCGAGACCGAGCGGGCCGGCACGGTCGTCCAGGACCACCTCGCCGCGCACCCCGACGGCGGCTGGCTCGATCCACGCACCTGTGCCGACCTCCTGGCCTGCTACGGCATCCCGCAGATCCCGTGGGCCTGGGCCGAGACCGAGGACGAGGCCGTGCTCGCCGCCGACCGGCTGCGCGGCTTCGACGGCCGTGTCGTCATGAAGGCCCACTGGCCCGGACTCCTGCACAAGACCCAGCAGCACGCGGTCCACCTCGACCTGCGTGGTGGCTCGCAGGTGCGGGCCGCGTTCCGCGATCTGGAGACCCGTTTCGCGGGGCTGATGTCCGGCGTGGTCGTGCAGCCGCTCGCCGCGCGCGGCACCGACCTGTTCGCGGGCGTCGTCCAGGACGAGGTCTTCGGCCCGCTGGTCCTGTTCGGACTCGGCGGCACGGCCACGGAGGTGCTGGCCGACCATGCCGCCCGGCTCGCGCCGCTCACCGACCGCGACGTGCACGACCTGATCACGTCTCCGCGCTGCGCACCACTGCTGCTGGGCGCGAACGGTCACCACCCCGTCGACCTGGACGACCTGGAACAACTGCTCCTTCGGCTGTCGAGGATGGCGGCGGACCTGCCGCAACTCGCCGAGGCCGATTTCAACCCGGTCCTGGCGGCCCCCGGCGGCGTCACCGTGCTCGACGCACGGGTGCGTCTGCTGCCGCGTCGACCTCAGGACCCGTACCTGCGCCGACTCCGCTGAGGAGGGGACGGACATGAAGCACGACAAGGTCGGCTCCGTGATGACCATGGATGTCGTCCGCGCCGACTACGACACCCCGTTCAAGGCGGTGGCCCGGATGCTCGCGGACCACGGGATCAGCGGAGTGCCGGTGGTGGACGAGGACGACAGGGTCGTCGGGGTCGTCTCCGAGACGGATCTGATGACGCGCCAGGCGACAGACCCCGGCCCGTACGGGACGAAGCGCCGCACCGGACATGCCGCACTGACCCCGCGCGCCCGGCGCCGGGCCGCCAAGGCGAAGGCCCGCACCGCCGGTGAGCTGATGACCGAACCGCCCGTCACCGTGCACGCCCACGACACCATCGCCCGGGCCGCCCGCACCATGGCCCGGCGACATGTGGAGCGGCTCCCCGTCCTCGACGAGGAGGACCGGCTCGTCGGCATCGTGACCCGGCGCGATCTCCTGCAGGTCTTCCTGCGGCCCGACAAGGAGCTCCGCAACGAGGTCATCGAGGAGGTACTGGTGCGCGCTCTGTGGCTGCCGCCCCGCAGTGTCGACGTCTCCGTGACCGAGGGCGTCGTCACGCTCACCGGGCACATGGAACGCAGGAGCGAGACGGAGATCGCCCTCTCCATGACCCGTCGGATCGAGGGTGTGGTCGCCGTGGTCGACGGACTCACCTACCGCCTGGACGACGCGGGCCTGCGAACTCAGGCACTGCGGGACGCGGCCGAGGGCCGGCCGCGCGGACTGTGAAAGGAGGCGTTCCGCCATGACCGGCAGCGTGTTGGTCACCTACGGAACGAAGAACGGATCGACGGCGCTGATCGCCGAAGCCGTCGCCGACGTCCTGCGCAAGGAGGGACTGCGGGCCGACGCGCTGCCGGCCCGTTCCGTGGGGAGTGTGGCGTCGTACGACGCCGTGGTGGTCGGCGGCGGCCTGTACGCCGGACGCTGGCACAAGGACGCACGGCGCTTCGTCCGTCGGCGCCGTGCCGAACTCGCGGAGCTCCCGGTGTGGTTCTTCAGCAGCGGCCCCCTCGACGCGTCGGCCTCGGAGCGGAACATCCCGCCGGTGCCCGGCGTCGAACGGGCCATGACCCGGCTGGACGTCCGGGATCACATCACCTTCGGAGGATGCCTTGAGGAAGGCGCCGAAGGACGCATGGCCAGGATGATTCTGCGTTCCGGAAAGGGCGGCGACTTCCGGGACTTCACCGCGATCGAGACGTGGGCGGCCGGTGTCGCCGACGCCCTGACACGCGGCTAGCCGACGCCCCTCATCCATGAAGGGCGGTGCGCTGACCATCAGGGTCCCGGTCCCGGAGGAGAAGACGGGGGCCAGGACCGCTCCGGTGCGGCACGGCTGAACCGGGGGGACGTGCCGGGGCCGCACCCGGTGTGCGCGGCCGGTGTCTTCCGGCCGCGCACACCGTCAAGTACGTCAGGTACGAGGACCGCTGGTTACCGACGCCTGGGCGAGGCGGCAGCGGACGTCGACGACGCCCTCTACTGCGCGTGCGAGGCGTTCGGCCACGGGTACCAGTGCCGTGCTCTCGACCCAGCCGGTCAGGGTCACGACACCCTCGGACGCCTCGACCTGGATGTGATCGGCGGAGAGGGGGAACAGGTGGTCGATGACCTCGTGACGTACCTCCTCCGTGAGGTCCTCGTCCTCCCGCAGGAACACCTTGAGCAGATCCGCGCGGCTGACGACCCCTTCGAGCATGCCCACCTCGTTGACGACGGGCAGTCGCTTGATCTTGCGACGGGCCATGATGCGCGCGGCCTCCGCGAGCGTGGCGTCGGCGTGTACGGTCACGGCCGGAGTGCTCATCAGCTCCTCGGCGGTCAGCCCGCCGGCCTTGGCGAGGTCCGACAGCCCGCGCAGCTGGGTGAACCGGTCCGGGTCGCTGTCCCGGAACTCCTCCTTGGGCAGCAGGTCGGCTTCGGAGACGACGCCGACCACTCGGCCCTCGCCCTCCAGCACGGGCAGGGCGCTGACCTTCCACTGCTCCATCAGCTTGACGATGTCCTTGAACGGCGCGTCACGGCCGACGGCGACGACGGTGGGCGTCATCACGTCGCTCACGATGTGCGGGCTACCGTGCATGATCTCCTCCTCCGACGTGGAATCTCTGATTCCAGCGTGCGCGCGAAGAAAGCTGCGCACCACGGGCCGCTCGGACCTGGCAATGGGGCGTTCGGCCCCGGTGCCGCTGAGCCGGTCCCGACGGGGCGACAGCATGACAGGGCGGGAAGGGCGCCATCCGCTTCTCGCGGATCCTGATAGCGCGGTGCACGGTTGTCGGCCGCTTCCCCGCGTCTGTTTCGGGTCCTTCCCGCCACCTCCAGCACACCACAGGAGCCGCCGGGCCACCAGGGCCGATCGGTCTCTCGTCGAGACCGACCTTCGAACCGAGGACCGGACCGCTCGGCTCATGCGCTGAGACCGACGTCGGAGTTGGCTGGAGATGAGGGAACGACTCCGACCGAAGGAGGGGACGACCGTGGGCACAAGCCTCACACCTGAGTTCTGGGAACGGTTCGCGGTTCTGCTGGTCGTGGCAGTGGCCCTGACGATGATCCTCGCCGCGACGCTCGACCACGTCGCTGTCCGCCTGCTCAGCCGTCGGACGCGCAGGGTCACGACGCCGCGGCAGCCGCAAGGACGTGAGCAGTCCGATCACCGCACCTCCGTGGGCTGTTGAGTTCGGGGGCGCGGGCAGTGCGCATGGGCCGAACCCGACGAGGGCGACTCGATGAAAGGCGGTGGGCACGATGATGACACTCCCCCTGGTCGTGGGCGTCGACGGATCGGATTCGAGTCTGCAGGCGGTGGACTGGGCGGCGGACGAAGCCGCTCGCCACGGGCTGCCGCTCCGGCTCGTGCACGCCTCGCTCTGGGAGCGGTACGAGGGGGCCGTCCCGCGGAGCAGCCCGGAACGGCCGTTCGAGCGCGTGCTGGCCGAGCACATCGTCGCCTCCGCGGCGGAGCGCGCCGTGCGGCGGCACCCGGACGTGAAGGTCACCACGGACATCGTCCCCGAGGAGGCGGCGGAAACCCTCCTCAACGAGGGCAACAGCGCCTCCGCGCTGGTGACGGGATCGCGCGGCCGCGGTGGGCTGAGGGGACTGCTCCTCGGATCGGTCGGGTTGGCCGTGGCGGCACGCGCGCACTGTCCCGTGATCGTGGTCCGGGGCGACCGCGCCGGTCTGGCCGGCAGCCACGGCCGGATCCTGCTCGGCGTGGGGGACCCCGCCACCAGTGAGGAAGCCGTGCGGTTCGCCTTCCGTGAGGCCGAGGTGCGCGGGTGCGTCCTCGACGCCGTGCGGACCTGGCGCTGCCCCGCGCACGAGACCGCCGACCACCGCGGGCTCGCCGGCGAACCGGGACGCCGGCACGAGGAGCGGGCCTCGGACCTGCTCGACGCCGCGCTGCACGACGCCATGGGCGACCACCCGGGAGTCCGGGTACGCAGCGTGACTGTCGAGGGGTCGGCCCACCGGATCCTCGTGCGGCGCTCGGCCGCCGCCGATCTGGTGATCGTCGGCGCACGACGCAGGGCGGGCCACTTCGGCCTGCAGCTCGGTCGCATCGGCCACACCCTGCTGCACCACGCGTACTGTCCGGTGGCGATCGTGCCCCAGCCGGTGTGACCGGGACGCTGCGCGCCGTGCATCCAGTGACGGATGGACATGGGAGGTACCAGCCATGCTGAAACCGATCGTGGTCGGTCTGGACGGTTCCCGGGAGAGCCTGGCCGCGGCCGACTGGGCGGGCCGGGAAGCCCTGCGCAGGGGACTGCCCCTGCGGTTGGTGCACGCCTGGGAGGGACTGCCCGAGGACGATGTCCGCGCGGACCTGCCCGAACTGCGGGCGCCGCAGTACCAGGCCCGCCGGGCCCTGCGGGGCGCGGTCGAGATGTTGAACGAGCGGTACCCGCAGCTGTACGTCACCGCCGAACAGCTGCGGAAACAGCCCCGCCGCGCGTTGCTCGCCGAGGCGGAGAACGCCGAATTGCTGGCCATCGGAAGCCTGGGACTCGGCGGTGTGGGCGGATTCATGTCCGGTTCGGTCGCCCTGGCCACCATCGCCCACGTCGAACGACCGATCGTGCTCGTGCGGGCCGACGAGACCGCGACGGACGAGCACCTGCCCGACGCCTTCGGCAAGGCGTCGACCCGCACCCCTCACCGTGACGTCGCGGTCGCCGTCGACCTCGGCGGGACCTGCGACGACGTCCTTGACTTCGCGTTCCAGGCCGCCCAGCTCCGGCAGGCGCCGCTGCGCGTGGTGCACGCCTGGCACGTGCCGCTCAGCAAGGGCGTTCCGAGCGCCGAGGAGCGTACGCACGTCAGGGAGGCAGCGGAGCGCGCGCTGGCGGCTCTGCTCGAACCGTGGCGGACCGAGTACCCCGCGGTGTCCGTTCACGAGACCCTGCACGAAGGCCACGCGGCACACATCCTCGTACGGGCCGCCGAAGGGGCCGGCCTGCTCGTGGTGGGGCACCACAGCCGCCGTGCCGGCATCGGAGCGCACACCGGCCCGGTCGCCCACGCGCTGATCCACCACGTGAACCGGCCGGTCGTGCTGGTCCCGCACGGCTGACGGCGGCGGGGCACGTCCGCGATCCGCGCCCGTCCACCGAGGAGACGACGGTGATGTTCTGGTATCCGCACTACATGAACGGTTGGGGATGGTTCGTCATGTTGTTGAGCATGATCCTTTTCTGGGGCCTCTTGATCGCCGCGGGTGTTCTGCTCTTCCGCGCCGTGAACCGCGGCCCTGGGCAGCGTCCTTCCGTCCCTCGCCCCGAGCCGGAACAACTGCTCGCCGAGCGGTTCGCGCGCGGGGAGATCGACGAGGACGAGTACCGCCGCAAACTCGCCGTCCTGAAGGCGGAAGGCCGGGACGGGGCCGGGTACTCGCCCTGACCTGCGCCGCGAGGCGGTGCCTACGGCGCCCGTGCGATACGGCGCATCCGAGGTGCGCCGCCGGTGTGGAAGGCCCGTGCGGTGTCACGGCTCGCGCGGCGTGTCCGGGACGACGATGACAGGACAGTGCGCGTAGTGCAGGACGCCCTGACTCACCGAGCCCAGCACCATGCCGGTGAAGCCTCCGTGACCCCGGGTCCCCACCACGAGGCCCAGCGCATGGGAGGACTGCTCGGTCAGCACCTGCACGGGATGACCGATGACCAGCTCGTGGTGCAACTCGACCTCCGGATACCGCTCCGTGCGCCCTGCCACGGCCTCGGAGAGCACCCGCCGGCACTCCTGCTGCTCCGTGTGCTCGTCGAAGATGCCCAACGGTCCCGGCTGCCACGCATACAGGGCCCGCAACGCGGCGCCGTGCAGGGCCGCCTCCTCGAAGGCGAGGTCGAGGGCTGCGCCGGAACGCGCGCTTCCGTCGACGCCCACCACGAAGTACGCGGGCTGCTGGGTGATGTGCTCCGGCTCAGGTACGACGACCACCGGGCAGTGGGCGTGTGCCACGACCGGCAGGGCGACCGAGGCCCCGCCGAACACCTCCTTCGCGCGGCTCAGATGCCGCGACCCGAGCACGACAGCCGTGGCGTCCCGGCTCTGCTCCCGCAGGATCCACGCGGGGTCTCCCTCGGCGAGGAGCCAGTCCACCTCGATCTGCGGTTGCCGGGCCTCCACAAAGGTCACCGCCGCCTTGAGCGTCCGTTCGCCCGCCTCGTGCAGTGTTTTGTTCCATTCCTCCCAGGACGGCGGGGGCTCCCGCCTCCGGTAGCCCCTGGTCGGCACGCCTTCCGCGTGCACCAGGCGCAGGGGTACGCGGCGCCGTGCGGCCTCGTCGGCCGCCCAGGCCAGCACCATCCGCTTGGCGGGCTCGGGTTCGACACCCACCACGATCGGCCGACGATCACTCGGTCGGGACATCGTCGCCTCCAGCGTGGGATTCTTCCGCTGCTTTCATGAGCTGCTCATCAGCGCGGTACCTTCCAGGGCTGTTGGTCCAATGGTGAGCCCCGCGCCTCGCCCCACCGACCGAGGGCATGGTGAGGTGCCCCCCGGAGGTACCGGCTCGCGAGCTCCGCGCGCACCTTGGACGTCAGGTCCTCCAGCGCCTTCGACCGGACCGGTCGGAGCGGTTCGGGATCGTCGATCCTGCGTGCGGCGGTGGGCAGGCCGCCGATGTCACCGGTGAACCGTGCGCGTGCGTCCTCCCAGCGGTCCGCCGGGACCGTCCGCCGGCCGCCCCGCATGACGGTGCGCAGCAGCGGCCGCGCAGAGTCCGCCGGGTCCTCCTCCCACAGGCCGATCACGTCCGTCCGCCCGGAACGCCGCAAGACCTGCTTGCGGCCCGGGGCCGCGGGTACCCACCGCGTACACGTCGATCGGTGCCCCGCTCCGCACCAGACGGGCGACGGAGTACTCGTCGAGCCCGCCACTGGCGATGATCCGCACGTCGGCCGGCCCGGCGGCGTCGAGCGTGGCACGCGCCCGCCGCGACAGCTCCCCGAGATCGCCGCTGTCCAGACGGATCGCGCACCCGGGCCCGCGCCGGATCTCCGTGAGGACGCGGGCCGCCGCCCGCACCCCCCGTCGGTGTCATGAGCGTCGACGAGGAAGGTGACCGGGCCGGGACGGGTACGCGCGAACGCGCGGAACGCCTCCTCCTCACCGGGGAACGCCTCCACGTAGGAGTGGGCCATCGTGCCTGCGGCCGGAATATCCAGGGCCGCCGCCGCGGCCACGTTGCTGGTGGCGGGGAAGCCCACCAGGGCACCCGGCCGGGCCGACTGCAGGCCGGTCCAGGGGCCATGGGTACGGCGCAGCGAGAAGCCCACCAGGGGCCGCCCGGCCGCCGCCATCACCCCTCCCGCGCGGGGCCGACGAGGACGACTTCAGGGCCGACTACGCCGAAGGCATGCTCACCGTCAGCGTGGGCATCGGCGAGGAGAAGGCGGAGGCCAGGCACATCGAGATCAAGCGCGGGGCCTGAGACCGCGAGGCGGGCGCGAGTCGGGCCCGCCGCCCGGGACGTCTCCTGCTGAGCCTCCGTCACCTGCGCGAGCGGAGGTCCTGATTCCGCGGCGCGTTCCGCCGCCCGATCGGCCGGAACCCCGGTGGCCGCCGCGCCCGGCGTGCCCGTCGGCTGGAACCGTTCGAGGAAGTCCCGCAGGCTCATCACGACCGCCCTCCTGCCGATCCGCTGCTCCTTCAGTTTCACCGCTGCCGCCGGGGCGCGCAGCGGACGGGGACGTCAGACCGCTCCACCAGGGCCGTTCGGCTCTACACCGAGAGTGGGCGGAGGGGAGACTGGGACAGTAGGGAACCTGACGGAGTCCGGAGGCCGCGATGAACAAGCGCGAGAACTTCTCCACGGACGCCGAGGCCCGCAGTGGCGTGCCCTCCCACCACTGGCGTCCCGACGAGGCATGACGACAGAACATGCTCCTGCGCTATCTGGGTGCCGTGGCCGCGGTCTCGGCCAGACACGCGGAACCCGCGCGGCAGGGCGCGCCGCCCGTGGCCGACACGCTCGCCAGGACGCACCCGCAGGCGCGGGAACGGCCCGCCCGGTCCTCGGAGCCCTCGACCCAGCCGTCCGCCGGGCGCGAGGCCACGCTCGTGAGGGATGTGATGGACGTGCCCGCCGCGTCCATGCGGGACGACCTGTCCTACCGCGAGATTGCGCGCCTGCTGGCTCGCGAACACGTCGGTGCCCTCCCCGTGGTGGACGCCGATGACCGGGTGACCGGCATGGTGTCGGAGTCCGACCTGCTGGCCAAGGTCGCGTTCGAGGCCTTCTCGGGCCACCGGGCCGGACCCATCGCCAGGTTGCGAGAGCGGAGGCTGTACGAGAAGGCCAGCGGCCGGACGGCGGCCGACCTGATGACCAGTCCGGCGATCACGGTGCTTCCCGGCGCGACCGTTGCGGAGGCGGCCTGGCTCGCGGCGCTCTCGCGACTGAAGAGGATTCCCGTCGCGGATCACGAGGGCCGTCTCGTCGGAGTCGTGCGGCGCGACGCGCTGCTCCAGGCACTCATCAGGGACGATGCCGGAATACGACAGGAGGTCGAAGCGAAGATCTCCGCCTTCTGCGCGCCGGCCGACCGCGACGCCGTCGAGGTGACGGTGCACGACGGAGTGGTGGAGCTGGAGGGGCGGATGTCGCAGGCGGCGATGTCCAGACTGGTGGTGGAGGTGGAAAGCATCGACGACGTGATCGAGGTGAACAGCCATCTCACCGTGGCCTGACCCAGGATTCACGGGGCGAGGGAGAAGTAGCTCTCCTCCTCCTGTGTGAAGTGCAGCCGCAGTACGGTGTGCAGCCCGTACAGGCAGGCGCGTAGGTCGTCGAGTTGCTCAGGGGCCAGGCCCGTGTCGGTGTCGGCGAGGGTGAGGTGGGTGGCGATGCGCCGGGCGAGCCGCTCGATCTCGACATGGGCGCGGCTCATGGTGGCGGTCGCCTCGGGTCCGCCGAGTGCAGGGGCCAACGCCGGATAGAGCTGATGTTCCTCGGCGTACTCGTGCGGCAGCAGCCGCTCGGTGAGCAGCCGGTGCGCCTCGGCCACAGCCGCCAGGGACTGCGAGCCGCTGTCGTCGGCGAGGCGGTCGGCGGCGGCGCGCACGGATTCCAGGACCTCCTGCAGGTCGTCGTGCTCGGCGGCGAAGCGGTGGATGAGCGCCTCCGTGGCGGGTTCGAGGGCCGGCCCCGCCGCCTGGCCGACGTTCAGGGCGCGCAGTGCGTTGAGGATGACCGCGGCGTCGATGGCCTCCTGGAGCAGGGCTCCCGCGGCCGGCGGCAGAAGGCCGGCTGCGGCGGCGGCCATGGCCGCCAGTGACAGGAGCATCCCGCCGAGCGCGCTCTGCACCGCGATCCGCCGAGACCGCACGGCGATCGCCACGGCGTCGGCCAAGCGGTCCACCCGGTCGCTGGTCAGGACGACATCGGCGGCTTCGGAGGACGCGGAGGAACCGCGCGCCCCCATCGCCACGCCGACGTGCGCGGCCGCGAGGGCGGGAGCGTCGTTGACCCCGTCGCCGACCATCACGGTGACCGCACGCTCACCCTCCGCCCGTACGGCCGCCACTTTGTCCGTGGGCGTGAGATCGGCGCACACGTCGTCGAGGCCGAGGACGGCGGCGACCTCCCCGGCGGGTTCGGGCCGGTCGCCGGTGAGCATCACGAGCCGCTCGATGCCCGCCGCGCGCAGGCGGCGCAGGGTCCGGGGCGCGTCGTGGCGGAGCGGATCGCGAAGGAGAACCGCACCGACGGGCTGGTCGTCGACGGTGAGCCAGGCGACGGCCGCCCCGTCCAGGAGGGCCCGGTTGTGGGTCGCGCGCACCCAAGGAGCCCGATTCGTACCGAGGTCGAGTCGGCCGACTGCCAACCGGTGTCCCTCGACAGTTCCCAGGGCGCCCCGGCCCGGCTCCTCGGACACGCCGGTGGCCGCGGACGGTTCCAGCCCGCGCTCGCGGGCCGCGTCGACGATCGCGTGGGCGAGGACGTGGGGCGAGTACTGGTCGACGGAGGCGGCCAGGCGCAGAATCTCGGCCGGCTTCCAGCCCGGTGCGCCGGTCACCTCCAGCACGTGCGGGCGTCCGCGGGTGAGGGTGCCGGTCTTGTCGAGGAGGAGGGTACGCGCCCGCCCGAGGTTCTCCAGCGCACCGCCGTCCCGGACCACCACGCCGAGCCGGGACGCCCGGGACAGCCCGGAGACGACCGCCACCGGCGCCGCGAGCAGCAGGGGGCAGGGCGTGGCGACGACCAGCACCGCCACCGCCCGCACGGCGGAGCCGCTGATCAGCCAGGCCAGCCCGGCCGCCGCCAGGGACAGTGGCAGGAACCAGGCCGCGTAGCGGTCGGCCAGCCGGACGACGGGCGCGGACTCGGCGCCTGCCTGCCGGGCCAGTCGTACGATCTGCGCATACGTGCTGTCCTGCTCGGTGGCCGACGCGCGCAGTGCGAACGCGCCGCCGGCGTTGACGACACCGCTGCGGACGGTCCGGCCGTGCCCGTACTCGACCGGCGCGGACTCACCCGTGAGGACCGACTCGTCGAGTACGGCCGGGCCCTCGACCACGTGTCCGTCGACGGGGACCACTTCGCCGGGGCCGACGACGAGCACGTCTCCGACGACGACCTCGGCGAGCGGCACCGTGCGCACCTGGGTGCCGGTGCGCCGCCGGGCGGTGCGGGGCGCGTGTTCGAGCAGCGCCCGCAGGTCATGGGAGGCCCGGCGCCGGGCCGCCGCCTCGAGGGTGCGTCCGGTGGCGAGCATCAGCGCGATCAGCGCTCCGGCGAGGTATTCGTGCACGGCCAGGGTGCCGCCCAGCGCCAGGACGGCGATCAGGTCCACGCCGGCGTGGCCGTGGCGCAACGCGGAGAGCACCCAGCCGATGGCGGGCCCGATCGCGACGAGCGTGCCCAGACCCCAGCACAGATCGGCCAGGCCGGGTGCTCCGACGAGCCAGAGAACGCCTCCGGCAGCGAGCGCGGCACTGGTGACGATCAGCAGAACCGGTTCGGGTTTCAGCGACATGGACCGCCCTCCCTCATATCCAGCGTCGTCCTTGGGCGGCTCGTCCGGGGAGAGCCGGACGGCACGACAAACGAGATGTGCCAGGGCCGGTCGGTCCCCGACGGCGGGACTGTCGGCCTGGGCAAGGGCTAGCGGCGCGAGCGACCATGGGAGACACCTGCATTCCGGAAAGAAGGCTGATGGCCATGGCCCGAGCATCATGGACGACGACAGGGGTGTTCGCCGGGCGGGGAGGTGTCCGTACCGACGAGGCAGGCATCGTGACCGGTGACCTGACCCTGCACACCACCTGGGACGGCAGGCTGGCCCATGTAGCGGTTCAGTACAGCGGCACTTCCGCGTGGTTCAACGTTGCCGGAAGTCCGGTGCCCTGCTCTTCCGCGCAGGCCAGCCGGCAACTGCACCAGGCGGCGGTGGAAGCCGTGCGGGTCGGCGGCGGTGCCACCGTTCCGAGGTACGACCTGTACGGAGCGCGTCGCTGAAGATCAGCGGTCCACTGCGGCTCCCAGGCCGGCATCAGGGCGGCCGCGGCGGTGTCGGTGCCTGATGGTCCGGAGGCGCGGTTCTTCCGGCGCCCCGCCTGTCGGTGCGGCGCCGGATCGCGCGTGGCACGTTGGATACAGCGACATTCTGAGGAAAGGGCGGCGGTCATGCGAGCTCACCTCGGCGATCAACTCGTCATCGAAAGTCCGGCCACCGGTGCCGCCAGGCGCGACGGCGAGATCGTCGGACTCCATCACGAGGACGGGACCCCTCCGTACGACGTGCGCTGGTCGGACACCGATGAGGTGACTCTCGTGTTCCCCGGGCCCGACGCGCACGTCCGCCACCTCCGGCACGAGGAAGCTGTCCCGACCGGTACGCTCCCGCCGGACAGAGGACCCAACCCCGGGGACATCGGACGACGGGTGGCCGCCGAACGCAGTCGGCAGGGAATCAGCCGGGCGGAAACGGCCCGCCGTGCCGCGATGGCGCCGGACTATCTGGCGTATCTCGAAGAACACCCGGCCGACCCGAGCCTGGCCACGCTGATCCGTCTGGCCGACGCGCTGGGTACCAACGTCGAAACCCTGCGTGGGGGCGGCTTCGATCTTCCCCCCGGTCAGGGCGCGGCCCTTCTGCACCCTCAGCTGCGGGACCTCGGCCCGGATGAATGCCGCGCCGGGCTCTCCACCCACGGTGTGGGACGCGTCGCGGTGACGACACCCGACGGCCCGGCGGTCGTCCCGGTCAACTACGAAGTCATCGACGGCGCGATCGCCTTTCGGACAGCGCCCGACTCGGTTCCCGCGGCGGCCGTGGGGAAGGAGGTCGCCTTCGAGGTCGACCATCTGGACGACGCCCTGAGCCAGGGCTGGAGCGTGCTCGTCGTGGGCACGGCCCAGGTCGTCACGGAGCCCGACACCGTACGGAGACTGAGCGAGGGAGCCCACACCGCTCCATGGGCAGGCGGCCGACGCGACATGTGGGTGTCGATCCAGCCGACGAGGCTCACGGGCCGCCGTATCGCTCCACCCGGTCTGTGAGTCACCGCGGCGCGGTGCCGGATGTTCCCGGGGCCAAGCTGGTAGGACAGGGCCGGGGCCCGGGGCGGTCTGTTCGCTGACGCGGGCGACCGGACGGGCCTGTCCGTGTCGGCTCTCCAGGGCCACCGGCGAGCCGTCCCGCACCCCGTGACGGACGGCGTCGTCGGGGTGGAGATCGAGGTGGTCGACCGGATCGAGGGTGAGGTTGCCTCTGTGCCGGGTCATGCTGCCGGGGTGGTAGTGGGCCCAGCGCCGTCCGGTGACCCGGGACAAGTGGACGGTCGTCGTCGGGGTGTTCACCGGGCGGGAGGTACGGCACCGCGGCGAGGTGGGCCCAGCGACTCGATCAGCCGCTCCCCTGGCCGCCCATGCCGCTCGGCCGAGGCCCGCAGCGCGTCGAAGCGGCCCACGGGGCTCGGCCGGTCCGCCTCGGTCAGCCTGTCTTGTGCCCCCACTGCGGGCCGATCAGCTCCCATTCCCGCCCCCACCCGGCCAGGCGCCTCCGGTCGAGCCGTGACCGTGCGACGGCTCCGGCGCCGGCCGACAGCCCGGCGAGGGCGCCCGCAGCCAAAAGGCCGAGCAGAGCCGATTCGACGGTCGCCTCGGTGGGACCCGTCGGGCTGAGCGTGAGCCGGCCCTTGTCGTCCTGCCAGACCACGACCTCCGTGCCGGCCTTCTTGCCGGCCTCCACCAAGGTCCGGCCGGTACGGGCCGTGCCGTCGGGTGCCGTCCAGCGCACCGTCGCCCGAACCCGGTCGCCCGTTCCCCACGTCTCCTTGACGATCCGCGGGACGCCGGTGACGAGCACCGCACGGACGGAATGCCGCTCGGCACGCTGCTGTGCGAAGGACTCACCGGCGGCGTGGGCCGTCACCAGGCCCGCCACGGCGCCGCCCACCAGGATGATCAGCCATACCGTCAGTACGATCCGGGCCTCGACGATGTCGTCGTGCCGCCGCAGCGGGTTGCTCCGCCATCGCCACAGCCGCCTTCGCACGCTCCTGCCGCCGCGCATCCGCCAGCACCTCCTTCGTTGACGTGGTCACACTCAGAAGGTGACAGACGGGAACGTCGCCCAGGATGGGCCGACAGGGCGGCGACGCAGGGCCACTCGGGGTCGAACTCCACGACCCGCAAGGGACGTTCAGCCACCCACGCGTGGCATGGGTCCGTCCGCACCCCACTCGCGGCGCGCTTTCCGTGACGCCCCGCAGGCCGATGACGTACAGCGTGTCGGAGGCGGTGGCGAAGGCGACCGTGGACCTGTCCGTGGTACGGGTGCCGGGCAGCCCGGCCGCCGCGAGTAGCCAGGAGCACCACAGGCCGAACGGCCCGGACCTGCCGGCCCGGACCGGCAGGTGGACGAGGCCGAGGAGGAACAGAAGGGCCGAGACGAGCGCGGTGGTCATGCCGTGGACCCCGGTTCATCCGGGTCGTCCGGTTCGTTGCCGCCGAGGTCGAGCCGGAAGGGCGGATACACGTCGGTGAGCAGCGCCGCGTAGGCGACCACGCGAAGCACCCAGCGGTTGAGCCCGGTCAGGAGGTCGAAGATGCCCTGCGGGTAGCGACCCTTCGCGGCGAGTGCCACTCCGGCGAACAGCGCGAGCAGTCCGATGAGTCCGCCCGCCGCCCAGGGAACCCGGACGCCGCCGAGGAGGAACGCGAGGATCAGATAGTGCGGAAGGGCCAGGAGCCACCATTTCACCAGGACCAGGCGGCGGGAGAGGTGTTCGGGGTACGGCAGTTCCCAGTGCGCCGGGTAGTCGGGAACGTCGGCGAGCGTGAAGGGTGGGTAGCGGTCGGTGCCCAGCACGCCGTACGTGTAGTAGGCCACCCGCCAGTTCCAGCGCAGCACACCGGTGTTGAACTCGAACAACGGGCGTGGGTAGCGGCCGGTGAACAGCACCGCGAAGAACGCCACCGCGCTCACGCACGTGAACGCCACCCACAGGAGGGCGAGGATGACGAAGTGGGGGAGAGCCAGCAGCCACTTGACCAGCCACAGCCAGCGTGACAGCGGGGTGTCCAGCCTCGCGGTCAGGCGGGCGGGGTGAACGGCAGACATGATGATCACCTCTGCTGGAATCCGGGGCCCCGGTTCACAGCCTGCGCAGCCAGTCGTCGGCCACGCCGTGCAGGGCCTGTTCGGCGGGCTGGAGACGCTTGTCGTCGAGGCGGTAGGACAGGTGGTCGACGACGTCCACGACGCCGTCCAGGCGGCGGGTCATGCCGACCGCGATGGGAATTTCGCTGCGCCGTTCCATCCGGCCCGTGAGGGTGACCACGCCGTTCTCGACGGTGGCCTCGATGGTTTGCGGGGCGAGCCAGAGCGTGTTGACGAAGACCTCCTGTTGCACGTTCTGCTTGATCTCCTGGTCGCTGCGCAGGAAGACCTGAAGCAGGTCGCCGCGTGTGACGATGCCGACGAGCCGGTCCTCCTCGTCGACGACGGGCAGCCGTTCGATGCGGTGCTCGGCCATGAGCCGTGCGGCCTCGGTGACGGTGGCGTCGGCGCGCACGGTGACGGCGGGTGTGGACATCACCCCGCCGGCCGTCCGTGCCCGGCTCTTGGCGGCGCGTTCCCGTACGGTGCGGTTCAGCCAGTGCGTCAGGGCGGCGAACGAGCCGCGGGACTCGGGCGGGCGTGTCTGGTGGAGCATGAGGTCGGTCTCGGAGATCACGCCGATGACCTTGCGGTCGTCGTCGATCACCGGGAGCCCGCTGATGCGGTGTTCACCGAGCAGGCGTACCACTTCCTTGAAGGGCGTGCCGTGCACCGCGGTGACGACGTCGGCGACCATGAGAGCGTCGATCTTGGTGGGCTTCATGTCTGGGTCTCCTTCAGCGGTCGTGCCCAGGGAGTGCGTGTCGCCGCATGCCGGACGACGGTCATCGTGAACTCCCTTCGGGGGCTTCGTCCTCAGCCTCCGGTGCCGGCCGTCGAGCGGGTATGGGCTGAGCGGGCACAGGAGCGGACCCAGTGGTC
Organism: Streptomyces sp. NPDC086549; assembly: GCF_044746205.1. NCBI lineage: Bacteria > Bacillati > Actinomycetota > Actinomycetes > Kitasatosporales > Streptomycetaceae > Streptomyces > Streptomyces sp. NPDC086549. Next base: position 114,079 of record NZ_JBIVBS010000009.1, read on the forward strand.
CTCAAGGTGGCTCCCGGGTCCGCCAAGTCCGCCGCGCACGGCCCGAGATGGTGGGCCGAACGGTCCCCGCGGAGACCCTGGCGGCCCCTCCCCACCCGGTGGCCACGAGACGAGGCTGGTAGCGGGAAGCCCCCCAACACCTGGAGGTGTCATCATGCTTCCGCTTGTCGTCGTCGGAGTGGACGGATCAGCCGAGAGCCTCGCCGCCGCGCAGTGGGCGGCCCGCGAGGCCGTACGCCGTGAGCGGCCGCTGCGTCTGCTGCACGCTTGGAACTGGCATCCGAGCCGCCAGGAAAGTGGGATCGACAACGCGGCCCAGCGACACCTCGCCAGGCGTGTCCTGCGGGAGGCGGAGGATCGGGTGCGTGCCGAGTATCCCGGTGTCCAGGTCTCCGCCGAGCAGGTCGAGGGCCCGGCGATCGGGGCTCTGGTGAAGGCGGCCGACGAGGCCGATCTGCTGGTTCTGGGATCGCGTGGGCTGAGCGGCTTCACCGGGTTCCTCGTCGGTTCGGTCGCCCTCGGTGTGGTCGCGGGGGCGTCACGGCCCGTCGTCCTGGTGCGGGCGGGGGAGGAGGCGGCGGACGAGCATCTACCGGCGGACGACGGGGCTGCTTCGATCCGCACCGGTTACCGGGACGTGGTGCTCGGCGTGGACGTCGGCGAGCCGTGCGACGAGGTCATCGAGTTCGCCTTCGAGGCGGCCCGGCTCCGGCACGCCCGGCTGCGGGCTGTGCACGCCTGGCACGCGCCCGGCCCGCTCGGCCTCGGACCCGGGGACATCGCCCTGGTGGACGAACCCCGGCAGGCGGACGAGTGGCTCGGCTTCCTCAAGGCCGTGCTGCGGGTGTGGCACGACAAGTACCCGGAGGTAGAGGTCCTGGAGACCGTCGTGCAGGACAAGCCCTCGAACGTGCTGGTGCGTGCCGCGACCGGGGCGAGCCTGCTCGTCGTGGGCCACCGTCTCGCCCAGCGGTCCGTCGGGCCGCGCACCGGGCCCACCACGCATGCCGCGATCCATCACGTCGGCTGCCCCGTGGCCGTCGTCCCCCACGGATGACGGAGCCAGGGGCGACATCATCGGCGGGAGGAGCACAGGGGGCGACGGAGGCGGCGCCGGCCTGCCGCCGTTCATAGCGGTCGGGGCCGTCCGACAGGGTGCGGACGGCCCCGATCTTGCGCTGTTCACGGATTCCTGCGGCCGTGATCAGCGTGTCGGCGGTCGTGATCCGTAGTAGGCGGTGCGCATGAGGTTCTCCATGTCGTCGAGCATGGGCATGCGCGGGTTGGCCGGTGCGCACTGGTCCTCATAGGCGTTCAGGGCCTGTTGGGGCAGGGCGTCGAGGAAGGCACGCTCGTTGACGCCGAGGGCTTGGAACGTGGGCTCGATGCCTACGGCGTCACGCAGGCGTTCCACAGCCGAGGCGAGGGACTGGACGCCTTCGGCCGGGGTGGCGGCGGGGAGCGCGAGGGAGCGGGCGATGTCCTGGAAGCGTTCGGGGGCCCGGTAGCTCTCGTACTTGGGCCAGCCGGTGAGTTTGGTGGGTGTGGTGCCGTTGTAGCGGATGACGTGTGGCAGCAGGACGGCGTTGGTGCGGCCGTGTGCGATGTGGAAGCTGGCGCCGAGGGTGTGGGACATGGCGTGGACGATGCCGAGGAAGGCGTTGCCGAAGGCCATGCCCGCGATGGTGCCGGCGTTGTGCATCTTCTCCTGCGCGTCGGGGCGTTCGGCGCGGTTGTTCACGGCTGCTTCGATGTTGTCGAAGATGAGCCGGATGGCGTGCAGGGCGAGGCCGTCGGTGAAGTCGTTGGCGTAGACGGACACATATGCCTCGATGGCGTGGGTGAGGGCGTCGAAGCCGCTGTCGGCGGCCAGGGCCGCGGGCAGTTCGGTGGTGAGCAGGGGGTCGACGATGGCGACACTGGGGGTCAGCGCGTAGTCGGCGAGGGGGTACTTCTTGCCGGTGGCGGGGTCGGAGATGACGGCGAAGGGGGTGACTTCGGCGCCGGTGCCGGAGGTGGTGGGGATGCACACCAGCCGGGCGAGTGTGCCGAGGACGGGGAAGCGGAAGGCGCGCTTGCGGATGTCGGAGAACTTGTGCCGCATGTCGGCGAAGTCGACGTCCGGGTGTTCGTAGAGCAGCCACATCACCTTGGCCGCGTCCATCGGGGAGCCGCCGCCGAGGGCGATGATGGTGTCCGGGCGGAAGTCGCGCATCAGGCCGGCGCCGCGCCGCACGGAGTCCATGCTCGGCTCGGGTTCGACGTTGTCGATGATCTGGACGGTCACCGGCTCGTGGCGCCGCTGCAGGACACGGGTGATGCGGTCGACGAAGCCGAGCCGGGTCATGGTGGCGTCGGTGACAACGGTGACACGGTGCACGTCCGGCATGGAGCCGAGATAGCGGATGGCCTGCGGCTCGAAGTAGATCTTCGGGGGGACCTTGAACCACTGCAGGTTGTTGCGGCGCACGGAGACCCTCTTGACGTTCAGCAGCTGGGCGGCGGAGACGTTGTTGGAGACAGAGGTGCTGCCCCAGGACCCGCAGCCCAGGGTGAGCGAGGGCAGCAGACTGTTGTAGATGCCGCCGATGGCGCCTTGCGAGGACGGCGAGTTGACGATGATCCGCACGGTCTTCATGCGCCTGCCGTACGCCTCCATCAGCGCGGAATCCTCGGTGTGGATGACGGCGCTGTGGCCCTGCCCGTGGAAGGCGACCATGTCGGCGGCGAGGTCGAAACCCTGCTCCGTCGAGCCGGCGCGCAGCACGGCCAGCACCGGGCAGAGCTTCTCGCGGGTCAACGGCTCGTCAGGGCCGACGTGTTCGGCTTCGACCAGGATGAGTGAGGTGTCGGCCGGCACGGTGAAGCCTGCGTGTTCGGCGATCCAGGCCGGGCTCTGGCCGACGGCCGCGGCGTTGACCTTCGGCTCGCAGCCTGCGCCCGCCGTCTTGCCGGTCGGGAACAGGAAGGCCTCCAGCTTGGCCTTCTCCTCGACGGTTGCCAGATGCGCGTGCAGGGTGCGGAACTCGGCCACGGCCGCGTCGTAGATCTCGTCGTCCAGGATGACGGCCTGTTCGGAGGCGCAGATCATGCCGTTGTCGAAGGACTTGGACAGGACCAGGTCGTTGACGGCCCGGCGCAGCTTGGCGCTCTTGTGGACGTATGCGGGGACGTTGCCGGCGCCGACGCCCAGGGCGGGCTTGCCGGCCGAGTAGGCGGCCTTGACCATGGCGTTCCCGCCGGTGGCGAGGATCAGCGAGATGCCGGGGTGACGCATCAGGGTGCCTGTGGCCTCGACGGACGGGGTCTCGATCCATTGGACGCAGTGTTCCGGAGCGCCGGCGGCGACGGCGGCGTCACGTACGACGCGGGCCGCCTCCGTGCTGCACCGCTGGGCGGAGGGATGGAAGGCGAAGACGACGGGATTGCGGGTCTTCAGCGCCATCAACGCCTTGAAGATCGTGGTGGAGGTCGGGTTGGTGACGGGCGTGATCGCGCAGACCACACCGACGGGCTCGGCCACCTCGATCAGGTCCTCGATGTCGTCGCGGGCGATCACGCCGACGGTCTTCATGGGGCCCATGCTGTGCGTGACGTGCTCGCAGGCGAACATGTTCTTGGCGGCCTTGTCCTCGAAGACGCCGCGTCCGGTCTCCTCCACCGCGAGCCGCGCGAGCGCGGTGTGCCGGTCCAGGGCGGCGACCGACGCCTTCTTGACGATGCGGTCGACCTGTTCCTGCGTGAGTGTCTCGTAGTCGGCCAGCGCCTTGAGCCCGTTGGAGACCAACTGGTCCACGGCGATGGCGGTGTCGGCCGGCGTCCCGTCGGTGGCCGTGGCCTCGGTCCCGGCGTCGTGACTGGTCATGGGGGTGCGCCTCCGTTGACAAGTGCCGCCGGGGTTGTCCGGCGGTGTACAGACGGGAGCGGCACCGTGAGGACCGGTGCCGCTCGTACGTTTCAACTCTCGTTCGGTCGAGCCCCGCGTTCCCAGGTGCCGATGGTCCCTTCCGGGGACTGACCGGCACGGTGTCCGGCTCGGGCCGCGCCTACCGCATGGCCGTGCCGTCCCTGACGGAGAACACGGCCGGGGCCGGTGGCGGGCCGAGGGCGTCGGCCGGTCCGCTCACCCGGGCAGCTCTCCTGCCCCGGGGCTCCCTGACCTCCTTGCCTCCGCGGTGACTTCGTCCCGCACCGACTCCGTCGCAGCGCAGCACCGGTATGAGCAAGGAGGGGGTCCGATCCGACCACCGCCGAAGGACCGGGAGGTCCTATTCCGGTCCGCTGTCGGCTCGGCCGCCGCGCCACGGCGGCGGGGTGGCGGTCCTGCGGGCCTCCTCCTTGCGGTGCAGGGCCCGGTTCATCCGGCTGCGCAGCCGATCCGCCAGGCGGTCCGCGAGTTCGTGCGCCGTGGCCTCCCGCGCGTGCACGACCACGAGGGAGTTCCCCACCACGAGCTCCGCTCCGGCGGACCAGGGCTGTTCGGCGTGGTGCGCTGCCGACTTGACGATCCTCACGCCACCGCTGACGGCGGGAACCCCGGGCCGGTCGAGGACCGCGTCGACCTTGGTCCGCACGTACGCGAGTTCTTCCTCGCCCACATCGCCCTGCGTCCGCACCCGTACCTCGCCGGTGGCGCTGACGTGCGTGTCGATGTCCCTGGTAGTCATGAGATCCGCTCCTTCTGATCGTTGGGCAGATCCAGACTTCTGCGAGCACCGTCTCCGGTCCAGGGCTGACCGGCCCATGGGCCGGGGCCGTCGGGCCTTCACCCCGGGGACAGAGGGACTTCTGTCCGGCAGTGACGGTGTGACCGGCCCTCAGAGCGCCTTGAGGGCGGTACGGTCGTCCGTGGCAGATCCGTCGCACGGGCGGCCTGCCACGGACGACCGAAAGTCCCGGCCGGCCCTTGCCGACTCGGCCGTGCGCGTGCGCGGCGGTCGGGCTCCCGTGGGTCTGCTTGCCCAGAGCGGCGAATCATGCGCAGCCTGTACACGAGGAACGTCGCGGTGACCGCGGCCGACGGGCGGATACTGGAACCCGGGCAGACGAGTCCGGGACCGCGTGGTCTGTGAGGTGGGTGCGATGAACACACGGCCTTTGGATGCGAAAGCGGTGACGGCGCTTGTCGCCGAGGCCGTGGCCGCGCCGTCCATGCACAATGCGCAGCCGTGGCGGTTCCGCTACGTGCCGAGCGACCACTGCCTGCTCCTGCTCGCCGATCTCGACCGTGCCATGCCTCGTTCCGACCCCGGAAACCGGGCACTGCACATCGGCTGCGGGGCGGCGCTGTTCAACTTGCGCGTCGCCGCAGCGCATGCGGGGTTCGCCACAGTGGTCCGCCTGCTTCCCGAGCCCCTGGAGCCGCTGCTGCTCGCCCGTGTCGAGCTGGGCGGAGCGCACGGCACCGTGCCGCACGAGGACGACGACCTTGCGCGCCTGAGCCCCGCCATCCACCAGCGACACACCAGCCGATACCCCTTCGAGGACAAGGACATCCCGGAGCATGTGCGGGCCGCATTGCGGACAGCGGCCGACCGGGAGGGCGCCGAGCTGGAGTTCCCCGGAGCCTGGCACATGGAAACCGTGCTGGAACTGGTCCGTGACGCGGAGAGCCGTGACGCCCTGGATCCCGAGGGCATGGATGAGCTGCGCCACTGGACCCGGCTCGGTCCGGACGCGGACATCGCCACCGACGGCGTTCCCGAGTACGCGTTCGGTCCTCGGATGAGGGACGGAAGGGCCCCACTGCGTGACTTCGCCGGCCGTCGGCAGGTGGCCGACCGTGGTACCACCGCCTTCGAGAAGAACCCTCATCTGGCGCTGCTGAGCACACCGGGCGACGCCACCGCCGACTGGCTGCGCGCGGGCCAGGCACTGGAGCGCGTTCTGCTGGAGGCGACCTTGGCCGGACTTGCCACCTCCCTCACCTCCCATGCCCTGGAGAGCCGGGATCTGCGTCTGATGGCCCGTGACCCGGTGGCGGGTACGGGCCAGGTCCAGATGGTGCTGCGCCTGGGCTACGGGCCGCAGGGGCCCAGCACACCTCGCCGTCCGGTCCGTGACGTCCTCGACATCGTCTAGCCGCACCATTACGCCGTGCCGGACGACTCACGCCTGGCCTGTCGCTGTGGGAGTTGTGGTAGGCAGAGCTGGTGATCAGCCGACTTCCTCTCGATCAGCAACTTGAGTCCCTGCGCGCGGTGCTGTCGCGTAACGACGTGCTGACGGAGGTGCTGGAGCGGACTGCGACGTTGGACCTGCCCGGGTGGTATGTGACGGCCGGGTGTCTGTTCCAGACCGTATGGAACGTGGTCACGGACAGGCTGCCGACCAGCGGCATCAAGGACTACGACGTCTTCTACTTCGACAGCGGCGATCTGTCCTGGGAAGCGGAGGACGCCGCGATCGAGGCCGGGCGGAGGGTCTTCGCCGATCTGCCCGCAGAGGTCGAGATCCGCAATGAGGCACGGGTTCACCTCTGGTACGAGGGAAAGTTCGGCGTGGCGTGTCCGCCGTACGAGTCCACCGAAGCGGCGATCGACAGCTTTGCCGCGACGACGTGCTGTCTGGGAGTACGGGTGGAGGCGGACGGCCGGTGGCGTGTGTATGCGCCGCATGGATTGTCGGACGTGTTCAACCTCGTCGTTCGTCCGAATCCGGTACTTGCTCCGCGGTCGGTCTATGAGGCGAAGACCGCGCGATGGCAGCAGCAGTGGCCCGAGCTGACCGTGCTGGAGTGGCCCTCCAGGAGCGTCACGAGCCGCTGCGGCGGCTGATCCCGACCGCTTGGGCGGCCCCCTCTCCGGCAGCAGCCCGCTGCCGTTCGACGGCGATTCCGTTCGGGCGAGGACGGCGTGGCTGCGGCGAACCGCGACTTGCCGAAGTGTCAGTTCGGCCACCGGATCGGCAGACCACGCGGACATCGCCGAGGCGGACACGGACAGAGGTGCCCGCCGCCGAGCGCACGAAGTGGCCTGCCGACCGACGGTGACGGACACGGTCGCCGGTCATCCGGCATTCACGGTGAGTACGGCGGCTGGTGGCGAGGCGTCCTCGGTTACGACGGCCGACCGCCGAACTGCCAGTTGTGCACCTCGATCCCGACGTACCGGTCCGGGGTCAGAATCGCGCGTGCCGTGTCCGGGTCGGGCGCCCGGACCAATGCCGCCGTGCCCAGCCAGGTGGCGCCGTCGTCCGACAACAGCGGCCCGTAGGCGATCAGTTCGTCCCGGTCGGGCGGCACCGCGAGATCAGCGGCCTGCCCCGCGCCGAGGCCGAGCACCAGGTACCGGTTGCCGCCGGTCCGGCCGCCGGGGAAGTCCCACATGGTGCGTCCCAGCATGTTGCGCCACCGTCGCAGCAGCACGTCCCGGTAGACGCCGGCCTGGTAGTTCGGCTCGTCGAAGGCGAAGGCGCGGGCAGCGGTGGGATCGGGCAGGTCGACGACGTGCACGCTTCCGGTGGGCGTGTCGCCGTCGTCGGCGAGGGTCGGGCCCCGGGCGATCATCTCCTTCGCGTACCGGTCCATATATGACCAATGCTCTTCCAGCAGCTCGTCGCGCAGCGGCAGAGAACCGGGCCGGTCGCGGTGGTAGCAGAGGAACTCCATACTCAAGGATCTCTGCAAGGAGGTGACCGGGTCGAGCGGTTTTCACCGTGACGGCCGCTCGGCAGCCTTGTCCAGATCCACGTGTGCCGACTCCGCGCGGGCGGCGCGCGGCCCGCATACCATCAGGACAATCTCGCCCGCGCCCCCTGTATCGAGATCGCCGTTGCCGTCCAATGGCAGCGAGCCCCGCCGGAGACCGGGGCGTCCACGCCGCTGACGTCAGCCGACGTTCAGGACCGACGTTTCTCATCGGCTGAGGAATTCGGACGGTTCCGTTGTCCGACGGTGCCGTTACGGGTCTGTCATGGCCCTTCGAGCCTGGTGGCCAGCTCCTCGGGGAGGGCGTCCCGGTTGGTCCGGGTCACTTGGAGGAGTGTGATGTCAGGGCGCCGCTTGAGGGCGTCGGTGAACGGGTCACTGTGCGCGTGGACCGTGGCGACGATGTCGATACCGGACTCGAACAGGCACCGGACCGTGTCCTGGAACGCGGTGCATGCCAGCTCCATACGCCCGAGCTCGTCGATCAGCACAAGATCGCCAGGTGCGGGATCCGCTACGGTCGACCGGAGCGGCGGCAACGCGAGTTGTTCCATGACGCTCAGATCGACGCCGTACCTGCCGACCCGTGGTGGACCCGGGAAATCGACATGGGCGAGCACGGCTCGATGACCGCCCTCCAGTGTTTCCAGCGCGAAACCGCTGCGGGCTCCGCCGTGCCGGATCTCCTCCGTGGTGAAGCCGACAGCCCTACGGTTGCGCAGGAGCGTGGCCAGACGGCGGACAAGGGTCGTCTTGCCCACGCCTGGGCGTCCCTCCAGCAGGATTCTCGTCGGCATCTTGTGCTCCACATCAGGCCCGACTTACGGGTTCCCGGTTCGGTGCTCGGGGAACTCGGCCAAGGGGGTGTTTGACTCGTCCGGGCCGGTGGCGGCCGCGCTGTTGCGGGTAGGGCCGCGGGTATGACCCGAATTGAGCTCAGGAGCGAGGCGTTCGCCGATCATGCGGCGATCCCTCGACGTCACAGCGGGGAGGGCGAAGACGTCTCGCCACCGTTGACGTGGTCGGCGGTGCCGGACGGTACGTCGGAGTTGGTCCTGCTCTGCGAGGACCCCGACGCCCCGGGCGGGACCTTCCTGCACTGGCTGGTCACCGGCATCGATCCGGAGAGCACCGGTGCGAGGGAAGGGGAGCGACCTCCCGGCGGCCAGGAGTGGCCCAACGGTTTCGCCCGGATGGGCTGGGGCGGTCCGATGCCTCCACCAGGGCATGGGGCGCACCGTTACTTCTTCCGCCTGTGGGCCCTGTCGGAGTCGCTCCCCCTGCCCGGCCGGCCGACAGCCGATGCCGTGCATCGTGCCGTGAAGGGCAGGGAGCTGGCGAGCGGCGCGCTCGTGGGCACGTACCGACGCTGACTGCCGCGCGTTGTATCGTCAGCCGGACGGCCGCAGACCCGTGGCGCCCGCGGGAGGAGCCGGCCGAGGTCACGATGCCTGCGACATGGGTGCCGTGCGGGCTGGATGGACTCGCCGACTCGCTTCCGTAATCGCCGGGACCGGTGGCGTCACCGTCACTGCCGTCACCGTCGCCCGTCAGGGTGTCGCCGTCGGTGGCGTCGGCGACGGGAGCGTCGGTGACCTCCTGTGACGCGAGCCAGGCAGTCCGTGGCCCGTGGCCCGCGTCCACGTCGGCGAGGCCGGGCGCGAGCGCGGTCAGGAGGTCCACGGCCTCGCGTATGCAGCCGGGAAGGCGCTGCCGACGGCTGCCGATCGGTCCGCGATGCGCGGCCACCCTCACCGAACCGGGCCAGACCTTGGCGGCGCGCGATCGCTCGCGCAGGCTGCGCCGCGCCGCCCCCGTCGTACGGCGGGCCGAGAAGCGCCCTGACCGCCTGCCACTCGCTCACCGATTCACCGCCGCCGTCGGTCAAGGCTTCGCCATGTGACACCGGCGGCTGAGCGGGCGGGAGTCGCCCAACGTACTGCGGGAGTAGGCACAAGGCCCGGCGAAGGGAAACTCCGTGATCCAGCGACGCACCGTCCTCCTCTCAGCGGCAGGACTCGCCTCGGCACTCCTCCTGGCGGCGTGCGGCAGCTCCACGGACCAGACCTCCTCCGGTACGACGAGCCCCGGCAGCGCCGCTCCGGTTGCCACGGCCCCCTCGGAATCCGTGACCTCCGCGCCGGCCGAGAGCGGTGACACCGGCAATGGGCACCTGGCCACGACCACCGCACTGACGGCCAAGGCGGTCGAGGGTGTGGGCAGCGTGGTGACCGACGACAAGGGGATGACCCTCTACCGCTACAACAAGGACCAGGCGACTCCGTCCAAGTGGACGTGCTCCGGCGCGTGTACGAAGACGTGGCTGCCGGTGATAGTCCAGGACTCCGTACAGACCGTGGGAGTTGAGAAGAACCTTCTCGGCACGGTCCACCGGAACGGCATGAAACAGCTGACCCTCGGCGGCTGGCCGCTGTACCGGTACGTGGGCGACACGCAGGCTGGACAGATGAACGGGCAGGCCAAGGACAAGCTGTGGTACGCCGTCACCCCGTCCGGCAAGAGCTCCGCCACGACGGGCTGAGGAAGAGTCCGCCGGGCGAGCGCCCGTTCCTGACCATGCGCGGCCCGCGCCGAAGGCACGTCGTTTACCGGGAGGAAGGCCGCGCTGAGCAGACCAGGGCGGTCAGCTCCGATGCGCCGTGCCGTGCCTGGAAGGGGAGGCCGCTTCAGCGCCCGCCGGGGCGCTCCAGCTGGCGAGCAACCGGAGCGTCTCCGCGGAGGCGGAGCCGGGTTCGGCGGTGTAGAGGCAGACGGTCTGATCGGCATCGGAGGGAAGGGCCAGCGTTTCGTAGGAAAGCGTGAGCTCGCCGACCACGGGGTGATGAAGACGCTGGGTGCCGTGGGCACACTGGGTCACGCGGTGGCTGGCCCACCACGTGTGAAACTCGGGCACCTTGATGGACAGCTCCCCGACCAGCTCGTTCAGCTGGGGGTCGTCGGGGTGGCGGCCGGCCGCCAGGTGCAGGCTGGCGACGAACCTCTCGGCGGCTTTCTCCCAGTCCGTGTACAGATCCCGGGCGGCAGGGTCGAGCAGGACGAAGCGGGCGAAGTTGCGCTCGCGGTACGGCAGCGCGTCGAAGTCGGTGAGCAGCGCCTTGGCGAGGTGGTTGGCCGCCAGGACGTCGCTGCGGTGGTTGATGACGAGGGCCGGAGAGACGTCGTCCAGAACGTCCAGCATGCGGTGGACCGCCGCCCGCACCCGCGGCGCGCGGGCTGGACGCCGCCGGCCTGGGCCGGGTGTCCTGGGCCGGGCGAGTTCGAAGAGGTAGCCGCGTTCGGTGTCGTCCAGGCGCAGAGCGCGAGCCACGGCCTCCAGCACCGTCTCCGAGACGTGGGGGTGTCGCCCTTGTTCGAGGCGGGCGTAGTAGTCCGTACTCACCCCGGCCAAGTGTGCGACCTCCTCGCGGCGCAGCCCCGGCACCCGGCGCGCGCCGCCGCTGAAAGCCACCCCCGCGTCCTCGGGGCGCAGACGGGCCCGCCGCGAGCGCAGGAAATCACCCAGTTCGCCGTTCTGGTCCATGCATCCAGTGTTACCACCGCAGCGCCCTGACGGGCTCGCCGAAGGTGGACCACCCGGACCTAGGTTCAGCAAGGCGCACGCACCGGGTCCGCACGGGCATGAAGGACGCGACGCTGGATGTGAACCAAGGATGGCAGCGTCGCCTCGTCAGTGCTCTACGACTGGAAGCGGGGCCCTCACCCGCGTGTGGTGGCCGTGGACAGCAGAGCAAGAGCACCTGGTTCCCTCCTTCCACCCTCCTATGGATCAGGTGAATCATGCCGTTCGTCATCTACGTCCTGGGGCTGGGCATCTTCGCTCAGGGCACCTCGGAGTTCATGCTCTCCGGGCTGCTGCCCTCCGTGGCCCAAGATCTCGACATCCCCCTCTCCTGCGCCGGGCTGCTGGTGTCCGCCTTCGCCGTCGGCATGCTCGTCGGAGCCCCGCTGCTGGGCCTCGGCACCCTGAAGATGCCGCGCCGCGCCGCGCTGATCGGCTTCCAGCTCGTCTTCATCGCCGCCCATGTGGCAGCCGCCCTTGTCCCACACTTCGGGTTCCTGCTGGTCATGCGTGTGGTGTCGGCCATGGCGTATGCCGGGTTCTGGGCCGTGGCCTCGGTCGCGGCCGTCTCGCTGGTGGATCCCGCCAGGCGCGGCCGGGCCATGTCGGTGGTCGTCTCAGGCCTGAGTTTCGCGACCATCATCGGTGTCCCGGCCGGTACCCTGCTGGCTCAGCATGCCGGATGGCAGGCCGCCTTCTGGGCCGTGGCCACGATCACCGCGCTCTCGGCGGTCGCGCTGCTGGTCGTCCTGCCCGGCGGCCGTGACGCCTCGGCAGCACAGACCCGCCTGGGCACAGAACTGCGCTCGCTCAGCGTGCCGCGGCTGTGGGTCGCCTATGGCACCACCGCACTGACCGTAGCCGCCAACTTCGCGATCTTCGCCTACCTCGGTGCGCTCCTGGAAGACGTCACGGGTATCAGCGAGGGCCTGGTACCCCTCGTGCTGGGACTCTACGGGGTCGGCGCGCTGGCCGGTCTGACCGTCGGAGGGCGGACCGCGGACCGCGCCCCCTTCGCCGTCCTGCTCGTCGGCATGAGCTCGTTCGCCGTGGTCGCGGTCGCACTCGCGGTGACCGGGAGCAGCGCATGGGCGGCGATTCCGCTCGTCATGCTGCTGGGAGCGGCCGAGTTCTCCGTCACCCCCGCAGTCAACGCGAGGGTGTTCACGATCCTGGGGGAGACCAGGACGCTGGGTGGCGCCGTGAACATCGCGGCCTTCAACGTCGGCATCGCCGCCGCCCCCATGGTGTCCGGCCTCGTCATCGACACCCGGCTGGGGTTGGCGGGTACGGCTTGGATCGGCGCGGCCTTCGCGGTAGCCGCCATGGGCACCACTCTGCTGGACCGCCGGCTCACCCGACGCCATCAGGCGGTCACGCAGGGAGCGGGACTGTTCACGCCCGTCCCCGAGCGGGAGCGCGTCGCCGTCGCCCACTAGCGCCCCACGGAGCGATCCCGCCAGGCGACGAGTTGGTGCAGGACCGTGGCAGCGACTTGGTGATCTGCGACAAGCCGTCCGGCAATCCCAGGTCCACCGCCTCATTCACAAACCACCGAGCGATCCCCAGATGGACAGCGCCCGACAGGCCATCCAGTCAGGACCGTTCGCCCCGAATTGGGGCACGAGAAGAAAGGACGCCGCATGATGTCACCCAATAGGGCGGAACAGCTGGCGCAGAGCATCGATCTGGTCGTGGACGCCGCCAAAGGTGTGCCGGTGGACCAGTATCACAATCCGACCCCGTGTTTCGATTTCACAGTGAAAGACCTCATCAATCACATCGCCATGATGCTTCTGATGACAAGGGATGTGGGCACCCGTACGGCATCGGACCCCAGCCTGCTGACCGCCAACCCGGTGCCTTTGCTCGCCGGACGGCCGGAGTCCGACTGGGCGCTTCTGCTGGCCGAGATTGCGGAGCCGGCTGCGAGGGCCTGGTCTGAGTCGGCAGCGTGGGAAGGAGAGGCGGGACTCGGCGGACCGCCCATGGCCGCCACTTCGCTGGGTGGGATCCTCATCGCCGAATTCACCGTCCACGCGTGGGACACGGCAGTAGCCACCGGTCAGCCCATCAACATTCCCACGTCCTTGGCCAAGGCCACATTTGACACCTACACGCGTGAGGCACCCCGCATGCGGGGCCTGGGCCTTCTCGCCGACGAGGTGCCGCAGGACGCCAACGCGCCCCTGCTCGACCGCGCACTGGCGCTCAGCGGCAGGAACCCTCGATGGAGCCCACCCACGAACTAGGCGTATAGCCCCGCAGGGTTGTTCACACGGCTGTTGGGTGGCGGGCCGCCGAGTGCGACGCATGGACGGTGCGGCGCATCATCGAGCGCGATGTGCATGGCGGCTGGGATCGGCCGGACCGTACCGTGGTGCGGCTGCCGGAGGGCGGTCAGAACACGCTCCGAATCTCGACGCAGAGCGGAAGTGCGCGGCTGACGGTGCCGCCGGGAATCGCGGTGGACCTCAGCGGGATCTCGACGCAGGGCGGACGGATCCGTGACAATGCCACGCGGCCCGCGGCATGGGATGCCGACTCGCGCAACTCGACGTGCCGCAGACTCAGTCTTCCTGGTCGACGGCCTGGCGGCGGTCGTAGGCGGTGCGGGCTTCGTGTACCGTGGCGGCCCGCTTCTCGGTCCACATGCACAGGGCCCGAGTCTCCTCGGCGACCTCACGACCGAGCTCGGTCAGCTGGTACAGCACCAGGGGCGGAGCCATCTTGGGATCGACGGTACGCAGGACAAGGCCGTCCCGTTCCAATGTCCGCAGGGTCTGGGACAACATCTTGCGGCTTATACCGCCAAGGGATCGCTGCAGCTCGGAGTAACGCTGGACGCCGAGTTCACGAAGACTCACCAGCATGAGCAGAACCCACTTGTCCGCCAGGTCCACGAACACGTCACGACTTGGGCAGAGCGCGTCGAGAATGTTCATCGGTCGGTTCGGGTCGATGCTCGCTGAGCGCACTTCTGCAGCCATGACAATATTCTATACCTTGCCTTAAATAGAGATCATTAATCATTTCGAGTCATGGTCTCTGATGGAGGGCGCATGGGCGTATCCGCCCTCCCGGCGGCGGACCGCCTCAGTCCCTGCCGGCGTCGTCAGGCGTGCGGCCGTGCGGCTGCTGTGCGGTCTTCGCGGTGAGGCCGGTGATGTCGGCGAGGCGGCGCCACTGTGCGCGGGGCGGGGTCGCGCCTCCCTCTCCGGTGATGATTTGCAGGGCCAGGTGGTCGGCGCCGGCGGTGTGGAACTCGGCCAGGCGGGTGCTGATCGCGTCGTCGGTGCCCCAGGCCACGAGGGCGTCGACCAGCCGGTCGCTGCCGCCGCCGATGAGGTCGTCGTCGGTGAAGCCCAGGCGCTTGAGGTTGACGGCGTAGTTGGGCAGTTGGAGGTAGTAGCCGAGGAAGCCGCGTGCGATGTCGCGGGCCTTGGCGGGTTCGCTTTCCAGGACCACGGTGATCTCGGGAGCCAGGAGCGGTCCGTCGCCCAGAACACCTCGGGCTTGCTCGGTGTATTCGGGAGTGACCAGATAGGGGTGGGCGCCGGCGGCCCGGTCGCGGGCGAGGCGCAGCATCTTCGGTCCGAGTGCCGCAAGGATCCGGCGCTGTGCCGGCACAGGCGTGGTGGCTGCGTCCAGAGCGTCGAGGTACTCCACCATCGTGGAGTAGGGCCGCTGGTAGTTCTGGGCCAGCTGTGCGTGGCTCGCGCCCAGGCCCAGAAGGAACCGGTTGGGGTGGGCACGCTCCAGTGCAGCCCGTTGCGGGGCCACCGTGTCGGCGGCCTCGTACCAGATGTTGAGGATGCCGGTGGCCAGCAGGATGTGCTGGGTCGAGTCGGCCAGATGCGCCGCGTGGCGCACGCTGCTATTGCCACCGAGCCACACCGTGCCAAAACCGAGTGCCTCAAGTTCTGCCGCCGCGTCACGCAACTGATCTTGCAGCGCGGGGTCTTCGGAGCGCAGCTCATGGCTGAAGATTCCGAATCGGCCTACGACGGGCTTCGGTGCTGTGGCCTGTGAGGTGTGCATCGTCTGCTCCTTGCTGGGTGGACCGGCCTACTCATGCTGTGATTCCCGTGCGTCCCCGCGCGCGGATCTTCCTGGGCCCGGCCCGGGGCCCCGTGGCAGGGCAGGGGGCGGGGTATTCGAAGACGGCCAGGAGCGGAGTGGGTGCGCCTGCGGCCGCATGGAGCGCCGCGAAGGCGGCGGCCGACCCGGCGAATGCCGCGGAAGGCGGAAATTTCAGCGTAGACCTGGGGGAGGTTTATTGCCAAGCGATGTGCGTTACAGTGGGGGCATGGTTGCAGAATCGTCCCCGCGGCGGCGCACCGGCGGTCGTAGCGCCGTGGTGCTGACGTCCATCAGGAAGGCCGTCGAGGAACTGATCTCCGAGCGGGGCAGTGACGCGATCACCATTCCCATGGTCGCGGAGCGTGCGGGAGTGAATCACTCGAGCATCTACCGGCGGTGGGGAGATGCGCGGACCATGATCAATGACCTGGCGACCTATCGGCTCGACCCGGCCCGCGGCCTTCCCGACAGCGGAGACCTGCGTGCCGACCTGACCGCGTGGGCCCAGGAGCTGATCGGCCACTACAGCGTCCCGGTGAACGCCGCGCTTCTGCGGGGCGGGGCCGCCGCGGCCGGTGAGAGCGAGTCGGACTGCCTGCGCGACCGGCGGGCGGAAGCGGCCGGCTTCGCTGCTCGGCCCGGCAGCACCTTCAGTGGCGACGACGTCATCGACCGGGTGGTGGCCCCCATCATCTACCGGGCCATTTTCCTGCCCTGGACGCTGCCAGAGGTGGATGCGCGCACGTACGTCGACGAACTCTGCGACCGCGCCACCTGATCCCCGGCTCTCGGGAACGGGGAAACCTGTCGGCCGTCAGGTCCACTCGCGGGTGTTCGGTCACCGGCAGGTGGCGGCGGCCGACCGGTTCCCCCTACCGCTGCTCCCGGCGCGGACCGGCCGAACGGCGGACGGCTGAGGATGTGTGTCAGTCGACGGTGATGTCGGTGAAGTCGATGGTGACCAGCTTCGGGTCCGGCAGTGAGCGGCCGTCCTCCTGGACGGGCACTACGAACCGTCGGGTGGGAAAGACCAGACCGGACACGGTCAGGTGCGCATTGCTGTAGTGGGCGGCCGGAGGGGCCCCGAGGACCTGCGCCCGGTAGTCGTGGCGGCGCAACAGCCCGGAAGGGTCGTAGAAGAAGACCTGCTCCGTGTTGTGGGTGGCGATGCCGCGTGGGAAGGTCACCCTGAGGCGGCGCCATTGCTCGCCGGTGCCGGCTTCATGCCAGGGCTCCACTTCCTCCGCGTGTACACCGGGGAGAGTGAGCAGGTAAGGGGCCGTCAGGTAGTTCCATACGGCGTAGCCCCCGAAGTACAGGGCATGCAGGTGGTCCCACGCGGTGGTGTGATCGTGGTCGGCGAAGGCGTCCCGAGGTGCGTGGCGCTCCTCAAGCACGTGCCCGTCCTGATCCTCGATGGCGATGCGGTCGGGGGTGAAGATCCCTCGCAGGCCGGGGCCGGTGAAGTCGGTGTAGACCAGTCGCTGACGCTGCACGTCGGCGGTGATGTCGGCCTGGGCGAAGATCCCCTTCTGGCCCCGTGATTCCCACAGCAGTCCGCCGATCGCTCCCGTCGCGTGGATCGTCCTGGCCTGGCGCCATCGGGCAAGGCCGCCGTGGGCCTCCAGGGCAAGGTTCAGCAGGTCGGTCATGGCGTGAGCTCGCTTTCGTGGGGTTATTTCCGGGCAGGGGGGAGGGTCGGCCTCTTTTGTGGTCCAACTGGACCACAAAAGCGTATCGCGGGAGGCGTCGCCCGGCGTCGGCGTATCACCGACGTTTCGCCCCTGGTCGGGGATGCCGTTGGGCTGTCCCGTCATGCCTGGCGATGGGCCGGGCTCGGGCGGGCCTGTGCGCTACGAACTTTTGTTGACCGGTTGGACCACATTATGCTCCCATAGTGGTCCAGGTAGTCAACAAACTTTGTGGAGGATTCCGATGCACCAGAGTCAGACGGAACGGAACAACAAGGCCGTCATCATCGAGCTTCTGACGACCTCGTTCAGCTCCAAGGACTTCACCGCGCTGGACCGGTACCTGCACCCGAACTACATCCAGCACAACCCGTTCATCCCGCCCGCCAAGGCCGGGCTGCGCGCGTTCATCGCCGGACTGCCCGCCGTCACCCGCTACGAGCCGGGAGCGATCATCGCCGAGGGGGACCTGGTCATGGTCCACGGCCGGTACTCCGGCGCGTCCGACGCGCCCCTCCTCGGGGTCGACATCTTCCGCTTCGAAGACGGCCTGGTGGTGGAGCACTGGGACGTCCTGCAGGACGAGGTGGCCGCGCAGGACACCGTGGCGGGCAATTCCATGTTCACGAACCCGCAGGCCGACCCGGCCGTTCGGTAGGCCTGACCTGGCGACGCGGGGCTGGGGCGTGCACTCCGCCGGGCGGTGCCCGGCGGAAGGCGCTCTTGTCGGCGTGGGCCTTGGCCGGGTGTTGTCCCCGCGGGAGCGGATCGGCGGGATGTCGGCACGCGCGGTTCAGAGTCTGGGCGCTCGTCGGGAGCGGCGATCAGCAGGAGTCCGCGGCCGCTCTCGCCGGTGTCGGCCGCTCGGCGGATCCTGAGCACCGCGGGGTGGCATCGGTGCGGTGTGCAGGACCCGGCGACGCGCGGTCGAGGCGCCTTGTCGGGCGTGGCCCGGCCGGACGGCCAATCGTTGTGGTCCAGGCGGACCACAACCGCGTACCCTGGGGGAATGGGAAGAAAGCGAGGCTTCGACGAGGCCACTGTGCTGAATGTCGTGCGCGACCAGTTCTGGACGACCGGATTTGCCGGCACGTCCACTTATGACCTCATGGAAGCGACCGGGCTGGGCAAGGGCAGCATCTACAAGGCGTTCGGCAACAAGCACGACCTGTATGTGCGTGTCTTCTCGGACTACTGCCGGGACCTCCTGGCCCAGGCCCGCGAGCAGTTGCAGGGCAGCCAGGAGGCGGTGCTCCCCTCGCCGATGGCGCGACTCGAGCGCTACTTCGTCGCACTCGCCAACACCTTCGCCGACGAGTCGCCCCACCGCGGGTGCTTCCTCGCCAAGGTCACCGCGGACCGCGCAGGCGAGGACGAGAAGGTGGCGCAGACGGCCCGACTTGCGTTCGACGATCTCGCAGGCGTCTTCGCGGCCACCATCCGTGACGCCCAGGACGCGGGGGAAGTGGCCGACCACGTCGACTCCTCGGCTCTGGGATATGTGCTGCTGAGCGTCATCAGGGGCATCGATTCCATCGCCAAGGCGGATGTCGACGGTGCGATCCTTGAGCAGACGGTGCGATCCGCGCTGGCTCTGATCCCCAGGGCGAACCCACCTCACCTCGTCATTTAACGTTTCAATCGAGCCTGCTCGGTGGGTTATTCGGCCCGTTTCTGAACGGCCAGGATCCCGCCGAACCCTTCAGGAGCCTGCGTGGGTCGCGCCCGCTCGGGCCGGTTCGGCGTACGGCATCAAGGCGGCCCGCACCCGTGGTATCACCGACGTCTTGGCCGCGGTCGGCATGCGCTGCCGGCCGAACAGTGGCTACCGTGCCGCCGAGGTTCGCCTCTCGGCGGCTGGGGCAAGGCCCGGGGCGAACCTGTAGGAGATCGACTCCATCAGAGGCTTGCGCTTCGTGTTGTGGAAGGCCACGATGCGCCACTTACCGTCGCTCTGTCGGACCAGGGTGTAGGTCTGGATCTTGGTGAGCTTGCGCGGCCGCTTGCCGGTGAAGGTGTCGCCGCGCCCGTTCACCACGGCTACGTCGTGTCCGTGGAAGCGGATGTCGAGGACCTCGTCCGCGAGCTTGGTGCCCTTGAGGAAGGTTGTGAACAGGGTGCGGTGGCTGTCCGCGATGTCCTGGCGCCCCTGGTAGAAGGTGCCGACGTAGGTGACGTAGGTGGCGTCCTCGGTGAACAGCTCTCCGTAGGCGTCGGCGTCGTGCTGCTCCCAGGCGACGGCAAGCTCGTTCAGCACGGAGGTGACTGCGGTGACGTCGTGGGTGGTTGTCGGCATGGCGGAGGACTCCTCTTCTGGCTAGACTGAAGCAGATTCTGAATGTAAGCAGTATCTGCATGTGTGCAGATAACTCTAAGAGAGGACCTCCGGCAATGGCAACCCCCTCGGACGGCGGGGACGAGCATGTGATCTTCCGTCAGTACCTGGACGCGGTAGGTCTCCAGGGCCTGGCCGGCGCGGAAGCCGCTGGACTGCACACGTCGGAGTGGTACGCGCTCAGCCTGATCGCCCTGGAAGGCGGCCTCACCCCGGGCGAGCTCGCCACCAGGACCGGGCTCACCACCGGTGCCACCACGCGCCTGATCGACCGCCTTGAGCGGGCCGGGTATGCGCGGCGCATCGCGGACCCCGGGGACCGCAGACGTGTGATCGTCGAGTCGATCCCCGACGCGCTCGCCCGTATCGAGGAGGTCGTAGGTCCCGCCCGCCGCCACATCGCGGGGGTGCTGGCCCGCTACACCCCGGAGCAGCGAGAGCTTCTCTTCGACTACTTCGAGCACGCCGCGCCGGCGTTCCGTGCGGCCACCGAGGAGATCCGCAAGACGATGGCTCCGAGGCGTAGAAGGACCGCACGTCCCCAGGGCGGCGACTGACCCTGGATGTGCCGGAACGCGGCGGGGCGTAGCGGCCGACGGCAAGAAGGTCCCCCGGAAGACCGGTGATTGCACGGTGGCCTCGGTTCAGGCGGCAGGAGCCCGGGGCCGGACCGAGCTGCGCCGCCTGCGGAGTGAGCAAGCGCTTAGTAGCATGCTTGGTGGGTGGTCCGTATGTCAGGAAGGGACAGTCATGGCGATGTCACAGGCCGAGGCCTTCTATGAGCGGGTGGCCGACGGCCGGTTCCTTCCCACCGGCTACACCCGGGGACCCTGGGATGCCGGCTCCCAGCACGCCGGCCCGCCTGCCGCACTGCTTGCTCTGGCCGTCGGGGAACGGCCGGGCGGACGACCGGACATGCGGGTCGCCCGGCTGACGTACGAGATCATGCGTCCGGTCCCGATACGGCCGCTGACAGTTGCCACGCGTGTGCTGCGTGCCGGGCGCAGCGTCGAGCTTGTGGAAGCGGCTCTGGCACCCGACGGCGGCCAGGAAGTGATGCGGGCGACGGCTTTGCTGATGAGGACCGCGCCGGACTCGGTACCGCAGGTCTCGCCGGGTCGGCAGGTGCCCGACCCTGGGGCCGTAACCCCGAAGGCTTTCTTCCCGATCCCCTGGGACCAGGGCTACCACACCGCCATGGACATTCGCTTCGCCGCCGGTTCGTTCCTGGAGCCCGGTCCGGCCACGGCGTGGATGCGGATGAGGGTACCGCTGGTCGCCGGAGAGGAGATCACGCCGCTCAGCCGGGTGCTGGCGGCTGCCGACTCGGGCAACGGTGTCAGTGCCGCGCTGGACTTCCACCGCTACGTCTTCGTCAACGCCGACCTCACCGTCAGCCTGCACCGCCACCCCGAGGGCGAATGGGTCTGCCTGGATGCCCGGACGATGGTGGACGGCGCCGGCATAGGCCTGGCCGAGTCCGCCCTGCATGACGAGAAGGGCCCGCTCGGCCGCAGTATCCAAAGCCTGTACGTGGCCGCGCGCGGCTGACCCCGTCTACCAGAGCAAGCCGCGACGGCGGGTGCCGGTTGACGTCAGCGTGTGGCAGTGATCAGCGATGAGGGGGCAGGACTGGGCGCGGCAGCCGCAAAAACGTCGCCTGGCCCAGACCGGACTCCATGAGTTCGAGCCGGGGCTGTCGGACGCCGAGTTCGCGCGCATCCAGCGCGGGTACGGCTTCGAGTTCGCGGACGACCATCGCGATCCGGTGCTCTCGGGCTGCAGGTCTCGTCGTCGTCGCGTGCCTCATCGAACTGCTCGTGCGCTGTGATCGATGGCTCCCGTCAGTCGGGGACGCACATCATGCGATGAGCCGGTACCACGGGATCGCCGGGCAGCGGATCGATTCCACGGACCCGTACAGCCACGATCTCGGTGACGATATGGGATCGGCCTGTCAGCTTCGTCAAGCGCCAGCGGAAGCGCTCGGGGACGTCTTTGGCGGGCAGTTCCACCATGTCGAGACTGACCCACCGGTCGTAGTTGGTCGGGTACACACGGATCAAGGCTCCGCACTCGGGGCACGTCGGCGGCTCGAACCATGAGACGTCGTCGGGGTGGGGTTCGGGCCTGGGGGCCGCCGTGGCTCCGTCGGCTTCGGCCATCTCGTTCGCGAGGCTGTTCCAGCACGACTCGCAGAGTTTCGCCATGAGTTCGATCCGTCCGCGATCGCACACGGTCGGACTCGCCCTCCCGCAGCGATGGCATAACTGCCCTTGATCCCCTAATCCCCCCATGTGTTCGAGTGTGCGCGAATCTGACCAGTTCTCAGAAGGTGGCGATTTGGCCTCATTTGGCGATCATGTGTCGATCGTTGTCCAAGCTCTGATCAACCGCGTCGCCCCCTCGTACGCACCGTGCCGGGCGGTCCCCGGCGTATCGGGTGCGGGCACCTTCGCCGCCCCGTGCCGTGACGCCGAACGCCGGTTCCACGGCGACGCCTTGGACTTGCCGGCCACGGCCGCCGACACTGACACCGATGCCTGTCAGCACCGACTGGTCCGTGGCCGCAGAGGCGAGCTCCGTCGGATGGATGTACGTTTGGATGTGGTATTGGCTGCGTGACGGCCCTCGACGGCCGAGCGAGGGGCGCCCGGTCCGTGGTCGGCGTACCGGAAGGGGCTCCGCATGACATCGCGGCAGGCACCATCCCATGGTTCGAGGGGGAGACGGGCAGTCTGGCCCGTCCCGCTACTGACGCTTTCGCTGACGGCCGCAGGCCTGGGCGGCGCTTACACCTCGCAGGCTGCGGGCGTCTCGGAAGCACCCGCTTCGGCGACCGGGAGCACCACCGCGACCTGTGTCGACAAGGTCTTCGGGGCCATGACGGGGCCGCAACGAGTCGGTCAGCTCTTCATGGGCGGCGTCGCCGCCGGGAAGCCGGACCAGACGCGGATCCAGGTTCTGCGTCAATACCATGTCGGGTCGGTCTTCCTGGCCGGACGGAGTACGGCGGGTACGAAGGCGACCAAGACCCTGGCCGACAGTCTTCAGGCGAAGGCCGACACCGTGTCGGGGCACCGGGTAGGCCTGCTGGTGTCCACCGACCAGGAGGGCGGCCAGGTGCAAGTCCTGTCCGGTCCCGGGTTCTCGACCATACCCAGCGCACTGGTGCAGGGAAGCTGGTCGACCTCGAAGCTCCGTACTCAGGCCGCCACGTGGGCGAACCAGCTCAAGGCGGCCGGTGTGAATCTGAACCTTGCGCCCGTCGCCGATGTCGTCCCGGCCAGTCTGGGCCGGAACAACGGCCCGATCGGGCGGTACGACCGCGAGTTCGGCCATACAGCCGCGACGGTGACCTCTCACAGCAATGCCTTCGCCGCGGGCTTCGCGCAGTCCGGGGTACTGGCCACGCTCAAGCACTTTCCAGGACTCGGCTACGTCCGCGGCAACACCGACACCACGGCGAACGTGGTGGACTCGGTGACGACGAGCAAGAGCTCGAGCATCATCCCGTTCAGCTCGGGAATCAAAGCGGGCGCACCCTTCGTCATGGTCTCTCTGGCCACGTACAGCAAGATCGACCCGAAGCATCAGGCCGTGTTCTCGTCCACGGTGATCCAGGGACTGCTCCGCAACACACTCGGGTTCAAGGGCGTGGTGATCTCGGACGACCTCGGGAACGCGGTGGCGGTGAAGGCCGTGTCCCCGGCCAACCGGGCCCTGAACTTCCTGTCGGCCGGCGGAGACCTGGTCCTGACCGTCGAACCGAACCTGGTCCCGGCGATGGCCAAGGCTGTGCAGACCAGGATGGCGCAGAACTCGGCCTTCCGTACGAAGGTCGACCAGAGCGTCCATCGCATCCTGTCCGCCAAGCAGCAGGCGGGCTTGCTGTCCTGCGGCTGACCCCGACGACGGCGGCGGCCTACAACGGCGCCGGGGACGAAGCACCGGCGATCAGTGGGCGGGCGGCGCCCGTGCCGTCCGCGGGCACGCTCCACAGGTCGCTGCTGCCGACCTTGCCATTGGTGGGCAGGGCATAGGCGATGGTGTGGTCGTCGAGCCAGGTGGCCTGGTCGTCGACGCTGTGGCGTTCGGCGAGCGCCGTCTCTTTGAGAGTGCTCAGGTCCAGGACGTACTCGTGCCAGAGGGCGGTACCGGACAGGACCCGCTTCTTGAAGGCGACGCGGGTCTCGTCGGGGGAGAGCGACGGACACTCCACGTTCTGGATCAGCGTGGTGACCGTATGCCGGGAGAGTGAACCGCGGACCAGATAGGTGCGGTTGGCCGTGTTGAGGGTGGCGTAGAAAGTGTCGTCGTCGGAGGCGAAGGTGACGCCCCAGAAGTTGATGTCCGAGGCGTGGTAGGGCTTGCCGTCCATGATGATGGAATACGTCTCCAGGCTGGGAGTCAGCTTCATGGTGCGGGTGTCCAGGATCGAGGTCCGGGTGGAGAAGAAGGCTGACGAGTAGGACTCGCCGGAGACGAAGACGGTCCAGGCGACGAAGCGACCGCTGGGCGAGACCCGGGCCCGGCTGGGGGTGCCCGCGAGCGGAAACGTGTGCAGGGTGCGGAGGTTGGCGTCCAGGAGCAGGGCACGGTTGCTCTGTCTGAGGACGCCGGTGACGGACTGGAGGCAGACGCCCGTGCCGGCCGCCGCGTAGAAGCGCGCGCACTTCAGCCCCGAGGCGATCCGTCCACCCCTGGGGTCGGTGGCCGGGACCGAGGCGACCGCGGTGCGGTGCGGGCCCGCGGCCGTGTTGAGGAAGGCCAGGCGGCCTCTCTGGCCGAGCGTCAACTTGCCCGCGCTGATGGCGGGGCCGCCCGGCTGCGGCTGGTTCGCCCGATCCGCGCGGGCGGCGGCGTGCAGGACCACGCCGGTCCCCAGCCCCGCGAGGAGCAGCACCGCCGTGACGAGTATGAGAAGGCGGCGGCGCAGCGGTGTCATCCGGATCCTTGTGTCTGTGGTGGTCATCGGGTCCCTCCCGTCGGCCGCAGCACCATGCCCGCGACGGTCGCGCAGCACAGCAGGCCGACCGCCGCGCCGGCCAGCGCCGGACCGTCTCCCCAAGCCGTCCAGGCGGCGCCGAAGCCCAGCGAGCAGCAGAACCGGGCCAGCGCCTGGCTGGTGCCGACGATGGCGAGGCCGCTGGCGCGCAGCTGCTCGGGCACGATGCCGGCGAGGGCGGCGGGGAGAACGCCGTCGGTGGCCGCGTAGAAGGTGCCGTGCAGGGCGAGTACGAGACAGGGAAGAGCAGGCGTGGCCGGGGCCCACAGCAGGAGGGCGTAGCCGGTGAGCAGACCCGCATGCCCGGCGAGGAACACAGTGTGCCGCCCGACCCGGTCGGCGAGCGCCCCGACGGGCACGGCCAGCAGCAGGAACACTGCGGCGGTGCCCAGCGGCAGCAGCGGGAACCACTCCTCGCCGATGCCCACGCGCCGTTGCAGGAGCAGGTAGACGAAGGCGTCGCTGACCGTGGTCAGGCCGAGCAGCGCGGCACAGCCGGCGAGCGCCCGCAGGCGCGGCAGACGCAGCAGCGCCAGCGCTTCGCGTACGCGGACGGGCTGTGTGCTCTCCGGAGTGCCTGCTTCGTCCGTTACACGCGCGGGTTGTCTGTCCTCCGGCGTGCCTGCTTCGTCCGTCTGCGCGTCCTGCCGTCTGCCGGGTACGAACAGCACCAGCACGAGCACGCCGAGCGCGGCGACGCACGCGCTCACGCCGAACACGGCGTCGTAGCCGTCGGCCGCCGCACGCAGGATGAGGAAGGCCGCCAGTGGGCCGAGCATCGCGCCGGTGGTGTCCATCGCGCGGTGTACGCCGAAGGACCGGCCCTGGTTCTCGGGCGGTGTGGACAGGGAGATCATCGCGTCGCGCGGGGCGGTGCGCAGGCCCTTGCCGGTCCGGTCCAGGGCGAGCACCGTGCCGAGCGTGCCGAGACTGCCCGCGAGCAGGAGCAGCGGCTTGCACAGAGCGGACAGACCGTAGCCGAGCCCGGCCATCAGCTTGTGGTTGCGCACCCGGTCGGCGAGGTGACCGCCGGTCAGCTGGACCAGGGCGCTGACGCCGTTGTAGACGCCGTCCAGGGTGCCGAATCCCAGCGGGCTGAAGCCGACCTTGGTGACGAGGTAGAGCGGCAGGACGGCGGTGACCATCTCCGAGGAGATGTCGGTGATCAGGCTGACCGTGCCCAGCACGAGCACAACCGGGGCGATCTTGGGCCCCAGGCCGCGTCTTCGATCCGGCTCGGTGTCGGCCGCCGCCGGCGTGGAGCGGTCGGTGAGATACATGATCAAGGGCTCCAGATGCGGTGCGATCAGTTCTGCCGGCTGCTCTCGTCCCGTAGCCAGGTGCCGAAGTCCTGTGCCCGGATGGCTTTTCCGGCCCGCCGCCGGGCGACGACCGCCGCCGCGGCGAAGACCACGACGGCCGCGAAGAGCTTCGGCTCCCTGCGGAGCAGCGCTTTGAGATCTGCCGTGCTCGTGCGTGCCGAGGCCTCTTCCGGTCCCTGATGCTGTTCGACCTGGGCGGTGGACACCGATGCCCGGACCCGCCGTTTGATCAGATCCGGCCATGTGCGCGGCGGGTGGACCACGACGCGGGCCGCGCCGACCACGAGCCGTTCCTTCGGAGTGAAGGCCAGGGATGCGGCCAGGTCGTCCGCCATGAGCGGCGGCAGCGCGGCGATCCGGGCGTGCCCGGCCTTGGAGACCGCGATCACCCCTCGGCCGAACAGCCCCTCGCGTACGGCGGGCAGACGCTGCCACACCTGGTAGTAGGCACGCACCCGCCATGCGCAGGCGTCCAGCGGGATCTGTCGCTCGGGGGCGGTGGCGAGGATGCCCGAGGTGTCGTCGTTCAGGGGCGCGGTGAGCGTCCGCACGTCGGCTCCCGCGATCACGACGTCGGCGTCCACGTAGACGCGGGGGAAGCCGCGCGCGTGATCGTCACCCGTCCGCAGGGCGGCGTGCTTGGAGGGGACGGGGGTCTCGACCACCCGCACGCGCGGGCCGCGGGCGGCCGCGATCCGCGCGGTGTCATCCGTACAGCCGTTGCATACGACCACGATGTCGGTGTCGTCCTCGGAGGAATCGGCCAGCAGCGAATCGAGGAGCCGGCCGATGACTCGCGCCTCGTTGTGAGCCGGGATCACGATGCTCGTCACCTGGGCAGTATGCCGCCGGTGTCTCTAATGCGATGTGTGTTTCGTCCAACTGTTCCCGTGACTGCGTCCAGTGGTCTAGATTGAGGTCCGCCGGGCCGGTTTGGGTGGGGCTTTTGTTCTTGACTGCATGTCACGGCACGGCTCTTTGAACGGATTTGAACGGTCAGTGACCAGCATGCTGGGGGCATGAGGCGGTTGGGGACCGCTGAAGCTCCTTCGCTTTCCGGTGCCGCTGCGTGATGGGCACTTCGGTCAGGGGTAGCCGCGCATGTGGTGGGGGGAGCATGACCATTGAGGTCACGCATGAGCAACTGGTTGTGGAACACAGAAGTCCGGAAGCGCGCCGAAGACATTGGGAACGGAAGTACCGTCTCGTCCTGTTGATCGCGGACGGGTTGGCGGCCGCTGCCGCAGCCTTCCTGATCCACGCGGCTTACGGCCGCTGGGCGGTGGCCCTGGTGCTGCCCCCGACATGGATCGTGGCCATGCTCGCCCACCGCTCCTACGATCGCAGCGCCCTGGGCTTAGGGACCGAGGAGTACCGACGGGTGCTTCGCGGTGCCGTCGCACTGCCGGCGCTGGCCGCGGGTGCGTACTGCCTGTTCACTCGTGATTCCGGACTTCTTCATGACATGATCATGGCAGCAGTGCCGGCCGCCGCGATCGCCCTGCCGGTCCGGTACGCGCTGCGCCGCCGGCTGCACAGACGGTGGGCGCGGGGCCGGGACCGGAGCGCGACGCTCCTGGTCGGGCCGTCGGAACGCATCATGGAGCTGATCGCCGTGCTGCGGCGCGGGGGCGTACAGGAACTGCAGGTCGCCGGAGTGTGCCTGAGCGATCCGGAAAACGCCACGGAGATCCGCAAGTTGGGGCTCCCCTTCCTCGGCGGCGTCGGCGACATGAATGTCGTCGTCCGGGCCCTGGGCATCAGCACCGTGGTGGCGCTGCCGGCCCCCGAGTCCGACGCCTCCGTCCTGCGCCGGATGTCCTGGACGGCAGCCGTGCAGGGCGTCGACTTCCTGCTGGCCCCCATGCTGGCCGACGTGTCCGCGGCCCGGCTGGCGGTACGGCCCACCAACGGGGTGCCGTTGGTGCGGATACAGGCGCCGAACCTCTCCCGGATCTCGCGGCTGCCCAAGGAACTGCTGGATCGTTCCTTCGCGGCGGCGCTCCTGGTCCTGCTCGCGCTGCCCATGCTGCTGATCGCCCTGATCGTCCGGCTGGACAGCTCCGGGCCGGCGCTGTTCAGGCAGCAGCGCGTGGGCCGGTACGGCGACCACTTCAGCATGCTGAAGTTCCGCACGATGCGACGGGACTCGGAGGCTCTCCGGGCGGAACTGGAGCACCTCAACCAGAACAGCGACGGTCTGCTGTTCAAGGTGAAGAAAGACCCGCGGATCACCCGGGTCGGGTCGCTGCTGCGCCGCAGCTCGCTGGACGAACTGCCCCAGCTGATCAATGTGGTCAGGGGCCACATGTCGCTCGTCGGTCCCCGCCCGCCGCTGCCCGAGGAGGTGGAGGAGTACACGTCGGACATCAAGCGCCGGTTGCTCGTGAAGCCCGGCCTCACCGGGCTGTGGCAGGTCAGCGGCCGCTCCGATCTGCCCTGGGACGAGGCGGTCCGGCTCGATCTCGGATATGTGGACAACTGGTCGATGGGCCTGGACCTGTCGATCCTGCTGCGCACCGGGTCTGCGGTGGTGCGAGGAACGGGGGCCTACTGATGGACCGAGGGAAGAGGAAACAAGTGACGCAGACCACGGAGCCGTTGGGGGTCGCGGTCGTCGGGGCCGGCTACTGGGGCCCCAACCTCGTACGCAACTTCCAGGCCGGCGAGCAGTTCCGGCTGCGCTGGCTGTGCGACCTCGACGTGGACCGGGCCCAGCGGGTCCTCGGCAGCTACTCGACGGTACAGGCCACCTCCGACTACGCGGCCGTCCTGGCCGACCCCTCCGTGGCCGCCGTCGCCGTGGCCACGCCCGCCGGAACCCACCTCGACATCGCCCTGGCCGCCCTGCGCGCCGGCAAGCACGTCCTCGTGGAGAAGCCGCTCGCGGCGACGTACGCCGACGGGATGCGCCTGGTCACCGAGGCGGAAGAGCGCGGGCTCACCCTGATGTGCGATCACACCTACTGCTACACGCCCGCCGTGGGCCGCATCCGGGAACTGGTCCGCTCCGGCGAACTCGGGGAGATCCACTTCGTCGACTCGGTCCGGATCAACCTCGGGCTCGTCCAGAAGGACATCGACGTCCTGTGGGACCTGGCCCCGCACGATCTGTCGATCCTGGACTTCATCCTCCCCGACACCGTCGAGCCGGTCGCCGTCGCCGCTCACGGGGCCGACCCGATCGGCGCGGGACAGGCCTGCGTGGCCTATCTGACGCTCCAGCTCAATACGGGGGCCATCGCCCACGTGCACGTCAACTGGCTGTCGCCGACCAAGGTACGGACCACCATGGTGGGCGGCGCCAAACGCACCCTGATCTGGGACGACCTCAACCCCGCCCAGCGCGTGGCGATCTTCGACCGGGGCGTGGACCTGGCCTCGCCCCAGGAGATCGGCGCCGACGAGCGCCGGGACATGCTCATCTCGTACCGGTCCGGAGACATGGTCGCGCCCGCCATCGGCGAGAAGGAAGCGCTGCGCAGCATGGTCGACGAGTTCGGCGACGCGATCAGGGAGCGCAGAGCCCCACTGACCGACGGCCGAGCGGGCCTGCGGGTGCTGGACGTTCTTGAGGCGGCCTCCCGGAGCCTCGAATTCCGCGGCGCGGTCGTCGGCCTGCGCGCCGGGCGTTGACGGTTTCATCTCACTGAGAGGGCAAGGCAGTTGAGCAGCGTACGAGGCAAGAAGATCCTGGTCACCGGGGGAGCGGGCACCATCGGCTCCAACCTCGTCGACCTCCTGGCCGAGGGCGGCGCCCGCGAGATCGTGGTGCTGGACAACTTCGTGCGCGGGCGGAGGGCCAACCTCGCCCAGGCCCTGCCCAGCGGCGTCGTGGAGGTGGTCGAGGGCGACATCCGGGACGCCGCCACCGTACGGAAGGCCACCGAGGGCGCCGACCTGGTGTTCCACCTGGCCGCGATACGCATCACCCAGTGCGCGGAGGAGCCCCGGCTGGCCAACGAGGTCCTGGTCGACGGCACCTTCAACGTCCTGGAGGCGGCGGCCGAGGCCGGGGTGGCCAAGGTGATCGCCTCGTCCTCGGCGTCCGTCTACGGCATGGCCGAGACCTTTCCTACGACCGAGCGCCATCACCCGTACAACAACGACACCTTCTACGGCGCGGCGAAGGCCTTCAACGAGGCCATGCTGCGCAGCTTCCACGCCATGTACGGACTGGACTACGTGGCGCTGCGCTACTTCAACGTCTACGGCCCCCGGATGGACATCCACGGCCTCTACACCGAGGTGCTCATCCGCTGGATGGAGCGCATCGAGGCGGGCGAGCCGCCGCTGATCCTCGGCGACGGCACGCAGACCATGGACTTCGTCGACGTCAGGGACATCGCCAGGGCCAACGTGCTGGCCGCCGAGTCGGATCTCACCGACGAGGTGTTCAACATCGCCAGCGGCACGGAGACTTCGCTGAAGGAGCTCGCCCGGGGCCTGCTGGAGGCGATGGGGGCGTCGGACCTGGCGCCGGTGCACGGGCCCGCCCGCGCGGTGAACGGGGTGACCCGGCGGCTCGCGGACACCACGCAGGCCGCCGAGCGGCTCGGCTTCACGGCCCGGATCGACCTGAGCACGGGGCTGCGGGACCTGGTGGAGTGGTGGCGTGCGGAGCGCGCCGCCGACGCCGGGGCCAACGAGGAGGCCTCGCGATGAGTGCCGACCGCATCCCGGTGATGATCCCCTGGCTCGGCGAGGAGGAGGCCCGGGCCGCCTCCGAGGCGGTGCTGTCCGGGTGGGTCGCACAGGGCCCCCGGGTCGCCGCCTTCGAGCGGGCCTTCGCGGAGTGGGTGGGCGCCGAGCACGCCGTCGCGGTCAGCTCGTGCACCACCGCCCTGCACCTGTCGCTCGTCGCGCTCGGGCTGGGGCCCGGAGACGAGGTCGTGGTGCCGTCGCTGTCGTTCATCGCCACCGCCAACGCCGTGCGCTACGTCGGAGCCGAGCCGGTGTTCGCCGACGTCGACCCCGCCACCGGCAACCTGACCACGGTCACCGTCGACGCGGTCCGCACCCCCCGTACCAAGGTCGTCCTCGCCGTCCACCAGGGCGGCGTACCGGCCGACGTGCACACCCTGCGCGCCGCCTGCGCCGACTGGGACCTTCGCCTGGTCGAGGACGCGGCCTGCGCCATCGGCTCGACCGTCGGCGGCAAACCCGTGGGGCACGGCGCCCTGATCGCCGCCTGGTCCTTCCACCCCCGCAAGCTCGTCACCACCGGCGAGGGCGGCATGGTCACCACCGACGACGCCCAGTGGGCGGCACGCCTGCGCCGACTGCGCGAGCACGGCATGAACGCCTCGGCCGCGGAACGTCATGCGAGCAACAAGCCGGTCCTGGAAAGCTACTTGGAAGTCGGCTTCAACTACCGGATGACGGACGTCCAGGCCGCGATCGGCCTCGTCCAGCTCGGCAAGCTCGACGCGATGATCGCCCGCCGCCGTGAACTGGCGGCCCGCTACGACGCGTTGCTGCAGGACGTCCCCGGCCTCACCCCCGTACGCGACCCCGCGCACGGGCAGAGCAACTTCCAGTCCTACTGGGTGCTGTTGGACGAGGACTTCCCCGTCGGCCGGGACGACCTGCTCACCGCCCTCGCCGAGGCCGGCGTCTCCGCCCGGCGCGGGATCATGGCCGCGCACCTCGAACCCGCCTACGCGGACCACCCCCGCGCACCGCTGCCGGTCACCGAGCGGATCACCCGCGACTCGCTGATCCTGCCGCTGTTCCACACCATGACCGAGGCGCAGCAGGACCGCGTCGTGACAGCACTGCGCGAACAGGCCCGAAGATGAACGAACTTGTGATCATCGGCGCGGGCGGCTTCGCCCGGGAGACCGTACAGGCCGTAGAGGACGCGGGCGAGTTCAAGGTGCTCGGGCACCTGGACGACAACCCGGCCGTGCACGGCACCGAGGTGGACGGCGTGCCTGTCCTCGGCGGCTGCGACCTGGTCCACGATCTGCCCGGCGCCCGGGTGGTGATCTGCGTGGGCAACCCCAGGGACTACGCGGCGCGCGCCCGACTGGCCCGCAGGGTTGCTCTGCCCGCGGACCGCTACGCGACCGTGATCCACCCGACGGCGTCGGTGTCGGAGTCGTCCGAGATCGGCCCCGGCTCGGTCCTGCTCGCGCACTGCGTGCTGACCGCCGCGGTGCGGGTGGGCGCGCATGTGGCGGTGATGCCCCATGTCGTCCTCACCCATGACGACGTGGTCGAGGACTACGTCACGATCGCGTCCGGCGTCCGGCTGGGCGGGGGAGCGCGGCTGGAGCGGGGAGCCTATGTGGGCTCCGGCGCCCTGGTCCGGGAGAGCACGACGGTCGGCGCCTGGTCGCTGGTCGGGATGGGGAGCGCCGTGCTCGGCGATGTACCGCCGGGCGAGGTCTGGGTGGGGAGCCCGGCCCGGCGGCTGCGCGCGGCGGACGCGCCCGCGCTTGGCGAACTTGCGACGCGTACGGAACGTGTGACGCGAACAGAACTTGCGACGCGAACAATGGGGGGACCGATCACGTGAACCAGATTCCGCTGGTGGACCTCAAGGCGGCCCATGAGGAAGTCGCCGACGACGTGCGGGCCGGATTCGAACGGGTCCTGGCCCATACGGCGTTCATCGGAGGGGACGAGGTCCGCCGGTTCGAGCGCGAGTACGCGGACTTCGGCGGCGTCGCGCACTGCGTGGGCGTCGCCAACGGCACCGATGCCGTCGAACTCGCCCTGCGGGCAAGCGGGGTCGGCCCCGGCGACGAGGTCGTGGTGCCCGCCAACACCTTCATCGCGACCGCCGGCGCGGTGGCCAGGACCGGCGCGCGCCCGGTCCTGGCGGACTGCCGGCCCGACAGCTACCTGCTCGACCCCCAGGCCGCGCTGGACGCCGTCGGCCCGGCCACCCGCGCCGTCGTACCCGTGCACCTCTACGGGCAGTTGGCCGACGTGACGGAACTGACCGGCCGGCTTCCCGACCGCGTACGGGTCGTCGAGGACGCCGCGCAGTGCCAGGGCGCCACCCGCCTCGGTCGCTCGCCGGGCAGCGGCGGGCTCGCGGCCACCAGCTTCTACCCGGGAAAGAACCTGGGTGCCTACGGCGACGCGGGCGCGGTGCTCACCGACGACGAGGAACTCGCCGGACAGGTGCGCGCGATCGCCAACCACGGCGGAGTCGCCAAGTACCGCCACGACGTGCCCGGCTTCAACAGCCGTCTGGACGGGTTGCAGGCCGTCGTCCTGCGGGCGAAGCTGACGCGGCTGGCGGACGGCAACGCGGCCCGCCGGGCGGCCGCGGCCCGCTACGACGCGCTGCTCGCCGACCTCGCGGCCGCCGGCCGGGTCGTCCTCCCGACCACGGCACCCGGCAACGTCCACGTCTGGCACCTGTACGTCGTCCAGGTCGTCGGCGCCGACCGCGACGACATCGTCGGCAAGCTCAACGCCGAGGGCATCGGCGCCGGGGTGCACTATCCCGCACCGGTACACCTGACACCGGCGTACCGCCATCTCGGCCACGGCCGGGGCAACTTCCCGAACGCCGAGAAGGCGGCGGACCGGATCCTGTCGCTGCCGCTGTACCCGCAGATCACCCCCGACCAGCAGCAGCGCGTCGTGGACGCGTTCGCCGACGCGCTCGGCAGCTGACCGGTCCCCAGAGTTTTCATGCTCTACCTCCGATCCCACGGGTCGGTCCTGCACAGCACCGCTGAGAGGTACACATGAAAAGATGGAGCAGACGGATCCGGGGCGGGCGCCTCGCCGTCGTAGCAGCCTTGATAATGGCGGTGCTTCCGCTGGCCGGGTCCGCCTCGGCGGCGTCCGATCCGTGCGGGTCGGGCTCGAACCCCATCGTCTGCGAGAACTCCAAGACGGGCAGCCCGAAGTCCGACTGGTTCTCGCCCAACGCCTACGGTGACATCAAGGGTTTCACCACCAAGGAGAGCGTCCAGGCCGGGGACACCGTCCAGTTCAAGGTCCAGTCGAAGTCCCCGTACAACGTCCAGATCTACCGGCTGGGCTGGTACGGCGGTGACGGCGCGCGCCAGATGTCGACCGCGGCCCAGGCGGCGGTGACCTATCCGGCGAACTACACGTCCGCTCCAGCCAGTTGCACCACCAAGAGCGGCACCGGCCTGGTCGACTGCGGCAACTGGCCGGTGACCGCGACCTGGAGCGTGCCCAGCGACGCCGTGTCCGGCCTGTACATCGCGAACCTCACGCAGACCAACGGCGACGGCATGATGCCGTACCCCTTCGTCGTCCGCAACGACTCCAGCACCTCCGACATCGTCATACAGACCAGTGACCAGACCTGGCAGGCCTACAACGACTACGGCGGCCAGGACCTGTACGGCGGCACCGGGCCCGCGCCCGACGGCCGCGCCTACGAGGTCAGCTACAACCGGCCGCTGGACATCGGCGGCGACAACGGCATCTACGGCTCCGAGTTCATGATGCTGTCCTGGCTGGAGCGCAACGGCTACGACGTCAGCTATCTGTCCGGCGTGGACGTGTCGTCGACCAACGGCGCGACCCTGTTGGAGAAGCACAAGGTGTACATGTCGTCCGGCCATGACGAGTACTGGACACAGAGCCAGTACTCCAACGTCCTGGCGGCCAGGAAGGCCGGCGTCCGGGAGGGCTTCTTCAGCGGCAACGAGGTCTTCTGGAAGACCAGGTTCACTCCCAGCATCGACGGCACGAACACGGCCGACCGCACCCTGGTCTGCTACAAGATGACCAAGATGGCGTTCAACAACGGCATCGCCGACCCCAGCGGCACCTGGACCGGCACCTGGATGGATCCGACCAGCACCAACTACGGCCAGACCTACCAGCCGCCGAACATCCTCACCGGCTCCATGTTCCAGGCGAACGGCTACCGCAG
Organism: Streptomyces sp. NPDC086549; assembly: GCF_044746205.1. Taxonomy (NCBI): domain Bacteria; kingdom Bacillati; phylum Actinomycetota; class Actinomycetes; order Kitasatosporales; family Streptomycetaceae; genus Streptomyces; species Streptomyces sp. NPDC086549. The sequence continues at coordinate 148,627 of NZ_JBIVBS010000009.1, forward strand.
TGACGCGATCACCGTGCCCGGCTCGTACGGCAAGAACCGGATCTGGCGCGGCACATCCATCGCCAACCTCACCTCCAGCCAGACCGCGACCTTCCCGACCGGCACGCTCGGTTACGAGTGGGACAGCGACCTCGACAACAGCACCCGACCCGCCGGGGAGATCGACGTGTCGTCCACGACGGTGGACATCACCGACGGCACGTACCGTCTGGACTGGGGCAACCTGTACGGCAACGGTACGGCGACGCACAATCTCGTCGAGTTCCGCGACCAGAACTCCGGGGCCCTGGTGTTCGGGACCGGGACCGTGCAGTGGTCGTGGGGCCTGACCAACGTGCCCACCTACAATCCCGATGACACGGTGGTCACCGAGGACTCCCGGATGCAGCAGGCGACGGTGAACATCCTGGCCGACATGGGGGCCCAGCCGAAGTCCCTGCAGAGCAACCTCGTCGCCGCCACCGCCTCCACCGACACCACCGGTCCGACCGTCACCGTGACCAGCCCGGCCTCCGGGGCCACCGTCCCGGCGCTGAAGCCGGTCACCATCGCCGGTACCGTCGGCGACTCCGGTGGGGGAGTGGTGGCCCGTGTGGAGGTGTCCACCGACGGCGGATCGACCTGGAAGGCCGCCACGGGTCTTTCGTCCTGGAGCTACAGCTGGACACCCACGACACCGGGTTCCGCGTCCATCAAGGTCCGCGCGGTCGACGACAGCGTCAACATCGGCGCCGTCACCACCGTCCCGCTGACAGTCGGCCCCCAGACCTGCCCCTGCACCATCTGGCCGGCCTCGGCCGTGCCCGGCACCGTCAACGCCGGCGACGGCGGCTCGGTGGAGCTCGGCGTCAAGTTCCGTACCACCGTGGCCGGTTCCGTCACCGCCGTCCGCTTCTACAAGTCGCCCGTCAACACCGGCACCCACATCGGCAGCCTGTGGACGGCCTCCGGCACCCGCCTGGCCACCGGCACCTTCACCAACGAGACGGCCTCCGGTTGGCAGCAGCTGAACTTCGCAACCCCGGTGACCGTCAAGGCCAACACCACCTATGTCGCCTCGTACTTCGCCCCCAACGGCGGATACTCCTACGACACCACCTTCGCCAACAGCGATGCCGGCCTGGCCCCGCTGACGGCCCTGAAGACCGGCACCGACGGCGGCAACGGCGTCTATCACTACGGCTCGGCCAGCGCCTTCCCGTCCTCGGCGTCCTCGGGCAGCAACTACTGGGTCGACGTGGTGCTGGACACCTCGACGGCCAGCACGATCGCGCCCACCGTCACCTCGACCTCCCCGACGTCCGGGGCAACCAGCACGTCGATCACGGCACCGGTGTCGGCCACCTTCAGCTCGGCCGTCGACACCGACGGCGTGACGTTCACCCTGAAGGACCCGGACGGCAACACCGTGCCGGGGGCGGTCACCTACCCCGCGTCGAACAAAGCGACCTTCACGCCGTCGACGGAGCTGGAGCTGAACACCAAGTACACCGCGTCCGTCCAGGCCTCCGACGTGTGGGGCAACACCATGACGGACCCGGTGACCTGGTCGTTCACCACCAGTTCCACGCCGCCCTCGGTCACCTGCCCCTGCACGCTGTGGAGTTCCTCCGCCGTGCCGGCCAACACCGACATGACGGCCGACCCCAACTCGGTCGAGCTGGGCACCCGGTTCACGTCCTCGGCGGCCGGCTGGGTCACCGGTGTCACCTTCTACAAGGGCACCGGCAACACGGGCACCCACACCGGCAGCCTGTGGACCGACAACGGCACGCTGCTCGCCAGCGGCACCTTCACCAACGAGACGGCCTCCGGCTGGCAGACGCTGACCTTCGCCACTCCGGTGGCGATCACCGCCGACACCTCGTACGTCGTCTCCTACCACGCGCCGAACGGCAACTACGCGGTGGACGGCGGCTACTTCGCGGCGGCCCACAAGTCCTATCCGCTGACGGCCACGGTCGACACCACCACGCACCACAACGGGCTCTACAAGTACGGCAGCGACTCGGTCTTCCCCAGTGGTTCCTACGGATCCGCGAACTACTGGGTCGGCCCCGTCTTCACCGCCGACAACCCGAACGCGTCCCTGGCGGCGTCGGTCGCCGCCTCGGAGGTGACCGCGTCCACGGTGGCGCACACCGCCGACGCGGCGAGCGCCCTCGTCCTGTCCGTACCGGCCGAGGCGCCGGTGTCGTCCGTCGACGCGAACGTGACCGTCCTGTCGGGCCCTGACGCGGCCGCCGCCAGGAAGCTCCACATCACGGCCGTCGTCTCCTACGACCGGTCGACCCACAAGGCGACCGTCCACCTGTCCGCCCCGTTGCCCGACGGCACCCGGTTCGAGGTCACGATCACGGCCAAGGACAAGCACCACCACACGGTGGAGTCCGACAGCTGGACCCTGACCAGCAAGACGGTCTTCAAGAAGAAAAAGAACTGACACCGAGAAAGAGAACTGACCCGTCCCACACACCGTCGGTGGTCCGCGCCCAGCCGGGCGCGGACCACCGGCGGGGATTGGCTTCCCCACCGATGAGCAGCGTCAGTGTTGTGATCCCCTGCTACAAGTACGGCCATTTCCTCGCCGACTGCGTGAGCAGCGTCCTGGACGAGCAGGACGGCGTTGACGTCCGGGTCCTCATCATCGACGATGCCTCGCCCGACGACTCGGGGGAGGCCGCTCTCAAGCTGGCCGCCTCCGACCCGCGGATCGAGGTCCTCGTCCACGAGACCAACAAGGGCCACATCGCCACCTACAACGAAGGCCTGCTGGAATGGGCCGACGGCGACTACGTGGCCCTCCTGTCCGCCGACGACCGGCTGGTCCCGGGCGCGCTGGTCCGGGCGGCCGCCCTCCTGGACGCCCACCCGGAGGCCGGGTTCGCCTATGGTCGCCCCCTGCGCTTCCAGCACGGCGGTCCGCTGCCCAAGGCCCGTACGCAGAGCACCGGTTCGGTCGTCTATCCCGGCCAGTGGTGGCTGGAGCGGCGCTTTCGTGAGGGCACCGGCTGCATCACCTCGCCGGAGGTCGTCGTCCGCACCGGTCTCCAGCGGAAGGTCGGCGGCTACGACCCCGCCCTGCCCCACGCCGGCGACATCGAGATGTGGATGCGGCTCGCCGCCCACGCCGACGTCGGCTACGTCCGCGGCGCCGACCAGGCCTTCTACCGCGTCCACGGCAAGAACATGTCCACCGTCGACTTCGGCGGTCAGCTCGACGACCTGCGCCAGCGCCTGGTCGCCTACGACTCCGCGCTCGCCAAGTGCGCCGACCGGCTGCCCGACGCCGACCGCCTGGCCGACCAGGTCCACGCCCGCCTCGCCCGCTACGCCCTGCGCCGGGCCTACCGGGCCTACGACCGAGGCCGTACCGGCGTCGTACCGGTCGACGAATGCGTGGCGTTCGCCGAGGAGTGCCTGCCCGGATACGCGGCGCTGCCCGAATACCGCGCGCTGCGGCTGCGCAGACGGATCGGGCCGAAGGCGATGCCGTATCTGCAACCGCTCGTGTGGTCGGCCGTGGCCGAGCGCGGGCGGGAGTGGCTGTGGTGGGAGTCCTGGAAGCGCCGCGGTATCTGATGCGTGATCAGTTCAGTCGTTCAGCCCGCCACCGCGATCCCGTCGGCGTGGCGGACCGGGTCCGGGAGGCCGGCCAGGGGGTCCTTCCTCCTTCTGCGGCGCAGCGCGTACTCGTCGGACCACAGCGCGCCCAGGATCCCGGCGAGGCCGCCCAGCAGCGCCGTACCAGCCAGGGCGCGGCTCCTGGTGCCCTGCACCGGGGCGGCGCTCGGGGCGACCAGGACGGACGCGCTGATCCGGGACGCGGGGGCGATCCCCTGGGCGTCCTGCAGGTCCTTCACGTGCTCGGTGTAGACCTCGATGACCCGGCTGACCGCCGTGTCGGCCTCGACGGCGCCGGCCCGCTGCGCCTGCACCTGCACCGACGGGATCAGATAGCGCGGCGTGGCGCTGGTGCCGCTGTTGCGCGGGATCAGCTGGTACGACCCGTGCACGCCGGCGGCGTCCAGTTCCCTGCGCCCGACGGGCGATTCGAGCTGCTGGATGACCCCGTACGAGAGGGTGGCGAGCGGCGGCTGGAGATTCGTCAGCTGGTTCGGCTGGTTTCCCGTCACGGGCGGCTTGAGGACCACCACCGCCGAGCTCAGGTACTGCGGGGCGGGGTGCAGCACCTTGTAGGCTCCGGCGGCCGTCAGCGCGAGCGCGAGCAGCAGCACGTACCAGCGGCGGAGCAGCGCTTCGGCGACGTCACGAGGCGACACAGGGATTCCTTCCGTCGCCACCGATCCTCGCAGGCGCCGGGGCGAACCGCCACCAAAAGGGAGTTCTCATGAGCCTTGCCGACATCTTGGCGATCATGCGCAGGCGTTGGTACTTCATGGTGCCCCTCACCCTGCTCAGTCTGCTCGCGGGCGGGTATCTGTACCGAACCATCCCGGTGTCCTACGAGTCGCAGAGCTCCGTCACGCTCCTCGACTCCACGGCGATCGCTGAGCTGGCGCCGACCTACGGCAACCCCCTGTCGAACGCGGGCGGTTCGCTGGTCGTCACGGCCGACGTGCTGATCAGAACGCTCCAGTCGAGCGACTCGGCCAAGGAGTTGAGCTCCCGCGGCGTCACGGACCAGTACACGGTCGGTTTCGCGCCGCAGGCGGACAGCCCGCTGCTCACCCTGAGCGTCACCGGAACCGACCGGGCGAAGGTGCTGCGGGAGACCACCACCCTCACCAACTTCACCGGGGAGCAGCTGAAGGCCCTGCAGGCCGCCTCCAAGGTGCCGAAGGTGTACGCGGTGCAGACCGCGCCGGTCGTCCTGCCGCAGACGCCGGTCTCGCAGTCGAAGGGCCGGTACCAGGGCATCGCGGCGGTCCTCATAGTCGGGATGGTCAGCGCGTTCCTGCTGTCCATCCTGGCCGAGGGCATCGCGGTGGTCCGCCGCCGGGGACGTGCCCTGGCCGGATACGTTCCCCGGCGGCATCGGGCCCAGCCCCCTGAGCGGCCCAAGGGCCTGCTGGTGCGCAGGCTCGACGCCACGACGATCCTCACCGGCTATCTGGTGCTGGCCTTCTTCGTCCCGTCGAACCTCACCCTGCCCGCACTGGGCGGTGTCGGCACCCCGGCCAACGTCTTCGCCCTGCTGGGACTTCTCTGGTACCTCGCGACCTGGCTCGGCGGCCGCATCCTGCCGGCGAAGGGCACCAGGCTGCCGCGCGTGGTGATGTGCGTGCTCGCCGCGGCGGTGCTGCTGTCGTACCTCGCGGCCGCGACCCGCGAGAGCTCACACGAGGAGGTCCTGGGGGCCGACCGGGGGCTCATCGGGCTCGGGGTGTGGGTGGCGCTGGTGGTGCTGGCCTCGGCCGGCATCCAGGAGCGCAGCCGGCTGGAGACCCTGATGCGCCGGCTCGTCGTCCTGGGCACGGTGGTCGCCCTGATCGGTTACTACGACTTCTTCGCTGCGACCAACATCGCCGACTCCATCCACATCCCCGGCATGCATTCCAGCACCGCGGGGCTCAGCGCGATGGACCGCGGCTCGTTCACCCGGCCGCGCTCCACCACCGCCCATCCGCTGGAGTTCGGCGGGATGCTCGCCATCCTGGTCCCCTTCGCCGTCCACCAGGCCTTCGACCCGGTACGCCGGCACGCCGGCGCGCTGCGCCGCTGGGGGCCGGTGGCGATCATGGCGGGCGCGCTTCCGCTGACGGTGTCCCGGACCTCCATCATCGGAGCCTTCATCGTGATCCTGGTGATGGTGCCCCGCTGGAAGCCGCAGCGGCGCTGGACCGCGATCGGAATCGTCCTGGGCTCGGTGGCCGGCTTCAAGGTGATCATCCCGGGGCTGATCGGAACCATCACCAACCTGTTCGCCACCTTCCTGTCCAACTCCGACAGCAGCACCCAGGCGCGCACCGTGAAGTACAGCGCGATCGTCCCCTACCTCAGCGAACGCCCCTGGTCCGGAAGGGGATTCGGCACCTTCACGCCCGACCTGTACTTCTTCACCGACAACCAGTACATGCTGACCCTGGCCGAAACGGGCGTCGTGGGGCTGGTCGCGCTGCTCGTCCTGTTCGTCACCGGGATCCACCAAGGCGGTGCCATCCGCCGACTCGCCCGCACCGAGTCGGACCGGGAGCTCGGGCAGGCCTTCCTCGCCTCGGCGCTGGTCGCCCTGGTCATCAGCGCCACCTTCGACGCGCTCAGCTTCCCCATGTACGCCGGGATGTTCTTCCTGACCCTGGGCGCCGGCGGCAGCTACCTCGGCTTCATCCGCCGTGAGGCGGCTGCCGCCACGGTCCCCGCCGCTCGCAAGGCATCCGAAGCCAGGTTGCCCCAACTCGTGGAGTCCCGATGAGCCCCGTCGCCGTCATCGTCGTCACCTGGAACAGCGCCTCGGTGCTCCCCGGGTTCCTGGCCGCGCTTCCCGACGGCATGGCCGGCCTCGACTGGCGGCTGGTCGTCGCGGACAACGACTCCGCCGACGACACCGTCGAGGTGCTGCGGACGCTGGCCCCGGACGCCACGGTCGTCCAGACCGGCCGTAACGCCGGGTACGCGGCCGGGATCAACGCGGCGCTGGGCGCGGCCGGCGCGTACGAGGCCGCTCTCATCTGCAATCCGGACGTCCGGATGCGGCAGGGCTGCGCCAAACGTCTGGTCGACATCCTCGGCGACGGGGTCGGGATCGCCGTACCCCTCCTGTACGAGGAAGGCCGGGACACGCCCCATCGGTCGCTGCGCCGCGAGTCGAGCGTGCTCCGGGCGCTCGGCGAGGCCCTCATCGGCAACACCCGGGCCGGGCGCTTCCCGGCCCTGAGTGAACTGGTCACCGACCCCGCCGCGTATCAGCGGCCCACCCGCGTGGACTGGGCGACCGGCGCGCTGATGGCCATCTCGGCCGACTGCCTGGCCGCGTGCGGCCCGTGGGACGAGTCCTTCTTCCTCTACTCGGAGGAGACCGAGTACTGCCTGCGCGCGCGGGACCGGGGATACGCCACCCAACTGGAGCCGAGGGCCGACGCCGTTCACCTGGGGGGCGACTCCCAGGTATCGCCCCGCCTGTGGACTCTGCTCACCGTCAACCGGGTCCGCCTGTACCGACGTCGGCATGGCCCCCTCGCCACGGCTGCCTTCCGCGCCGCCGTCCTGCTCCGGGAAACGTCACGCGCCGTGCTCGGCCGCCCGGCGAGCCGAGCGGCCGCGGCCGCCCTGGCCCGCCCGGGCGCCTTGCGCAAGGCGCCGGGGCCGTGGGCCTGAGTTTCGACCAGCCCTTGGGAGGGCGCGTTCATGAGTGCAGTTGAGGCCACCGACAGATCAGACAGGCCCGCCCCCGCTGGAACGCGGGCCGACGGATCGAGGCTCCCCTCGCTGACGGGGCTCCGGTTCGTGGCCGCGTTCCTCGTCTTCTGCTTCCACATCTCGATATCGGGGCTGTTGGCTCCGTCGTCGGCGCAGCACGCGTTCGCCCGCACGGCGGGTGCGGGCGCTGTGGGCGTCTCGTTCTTCTTCGTCCTCAGTGGCTTCGTCCTGACGTGGTCGGCCCGGCCGGGAGACACCGCCCGCGCCTTCTGGCGGCGTCGAGCGGCGAAGATCTACCCGAACTACGTCGTGGCCTTCGTCATCTCCGTCGTCGGGCTGTACGCGGCCGGACACACCGTCGGGGTCCTCGTCGGAGCGGCGAACCTGGGGCTCGTCCAGGCATGGTGGCCGGATCCGGGCGTCTACTTCGGTGCGAACTCCGTCAGTTGGTCGCTCGCGTGCGAGGCGTTCTTCTACGCCCTCTTCCCGGCGCTGCTGCCCGTGTTGAGCCGCATCCGTCCGGAGAGGCTGTGGGCGTGCGCCGCGGCGTGCGTGGTGGCCGTGTTCGCGGTGCCCGTGGTGGTGAGGCTCCTGCCTGCCGAGCGGCACTACTGGTTCGTCTACATCTTCCCGCCGGTCCGCCTGCTGGAGTTCCTGCTCGGGATTCTGATGGCGCTCGTCGTGAAGAGCGGGCACTGGCCGCGAATTCCTGTGTGGTCCGTCGCAGTACTTGTCGTCGGCGCGTATGCCGTGACGCCGTACTTCCCGCCGGACGCGGAAACGTCGGCCGTCACCGTGATCCCGTTCGCGTTGCTCATTCCTGCCGTGGCTGTCGCCGACGTCGAGGGGAAGCGGAGCGTGTGGCGGAGCCGGTCCGCGGTGTGGCTGGGCGAGATCTCCTTCGCCTTCTACCTGATCCATCAGTCGGTGATCGTGGATCTGATGCGGGGGCTCGACGCTCAGGGTTCGGCGTCGGCAAAGGCATGGACGCTCACCGTCGGAGCGCTCGCTCTCTCGGTCGCGCTCGCGGGGCTCATGCACCGGTTCGTCGAGGTGCCTGCGATGCGGCGGTTCGGACGCCGGAGAACGCGCCACCCCGCATGAGCGGGGGTGGCCCGTCGACAGCCGCACGAAACGGACTAGCTGTTTTGACCCGCACTCCGCGGCCGGCACACCATCGCGATGAAGTCGTGCCCCACTTCCGGCAGAGCCGCGTCCTCCGCGGCGAAGCACCGCTCCAGCAGCGCCAGTGTCTCCGGCTCCTGGTCACGGAAGTTGTGCGCGATCCCGGAGAACGCGATGTGCAGCACCGTGCCCCCGTACGGCCGTTCCTCGACGACGTCGAAATGGCGCCGCAGGCCCGGCAGCAGCGCCGCCGCGTCGACCGCCTCCGAGGGGTCGTCCAGCACCATCGACAGCCTGCTGGGCCGCACGACACGGCGCTTGATCCGGCCGTCGGCCAGCCGCCGCCGCTCCTCGGGAAGCCGGGCCAGCAGCGCGTTCGCCGCGTCCAGTTGGCCGTCGGTCCACTGGAACCTCGTGGGGCCGACGAACTCGTCGATCACGAACGTCCCGCCGGGCTCGATCAGTTGGGCGAGGCGCGGGAGGGTCTCGGCGAGGTTGTCGAAGTGGTGCAGCGACTGCAGGCCCAGCAGCACGTCGAAACGTTCCCCGTCGGCGGTCATCTGGTTGACGTCGGCGACCCGGAAGCGCAGGACGTCGGCGAGACCGTTCTCGGCGGCGGCGCGGGTGGCGAAGTCGATCCGCTGCTGCGCCACGTCCACGCCATCGAGGAGGGAGAACGCACCGGTCCTCGCCCAGAGCAGCTCGTTCCCGCCGGTGCCGCACCCCAGCGACAGGCCCCGCAGATCGGTGCGCGGTGCGAAGTGCTTGGCGGCCACGAACTGAGGGAACGACGTGTCCGCGTCGCCGGTCATCAGCAGGTTCCACCGCTTGATCACCGCCGGTATCGCCCACCACTCGGTCAGCGACGGATCGACCTGGGACCAGTGCTGGACCACCCGGGCGCCGCCGCGCACCCGGAGCTTGGCCAGCACCGGGTCGAGGTCCAGCTTCCGCACCTTGCGCAGCAGCCGGTCCGCGTCATGTCTGTTGACCAGGTTGTTCAGCATGCGGGCTCCGTTCTCACGGCTATGAGCGACTTCGGGACACCGAGCACCCGCTCGCTGAGGAGTGCCGACCGGGGGAACAGGTAGCGCATCTCGGCGCGCGTCAGCAGCTCGATGTTGATCACGGCGTTCATCGCCGACTCCGGGCTGTCGGGGCGGCTGTGGACGAGCGGCCAGTGCCTCACCAGGCGTGCCCTGGCCGTCAGTGGCAGGAACTGGAAGCCGGGCGCCACGAAGTGCGGTTCGACGGGGAAATAGCGGTACGGCGTCTGGACCCAGTGCAGTGGCGCCAGTTGCTCGACGGCGGACACGAACTTCTGCCGCTGGCTGTGGCCGCCCACGTGCTCGATGGTCGAGTTGGAGAACACCAGGTCGTAGCCGCCCTCGCCGCTCAGTTCGGCGGCGACCGAGGGGTCGGTGACGTCGGCGTTCTCCGCGGTGATCCAGTCGGGCAGTTCGGCGGGGTGTGCCTCAAGGTTGATCAGGTGGACGTGTTTGGCGCGCACCGGTGCGCGCAGCCACATCTCGGCCGTACCGCCCAGGTCCACCACGCTCATGTTCTCGATGCCGGGGAAGCAGCGCCGGAACCGCTCCCAGCGGGCGATGCGGAGCCGTTCGCCCAGCGAGCCGGGCGCGTCGACGAATCTGTTCCTGAGGGCGCGGGATCGTGGCACGGGATCAACCACCTGTTGGTCGGAGCGGAAGGGGAACGGGTCTCAACTGGGCTGTCGCCATTGCGTGTAGAAGCTGGCCGGATTCATCAGGTACCGGACGGTGGGGCGCGGCACATGCAGCACCCGGTACCTGCGGCCGTAGCGGCGGATCAGCTCCCAGTCCTCCCGGGGCAGCACCTCCGGTGTCCGGCGCAGGCGGCTGAAGTGCAGGGAGCGGTTGCGGCGGGCGACGAAGGCGTTGGTGTCCAGGAAGGCCTCGCGGGCGGCCCGGCGCCGGTCGTAGGGGACCGAGAGGACGTCCTGCTCGCTGCCGTCGGGCAGGACGCGGCGCAGTGCCGTGTAGACGCCGTCGGGGCCGCCGGGGGACTCCAGGACCGCCAACGTGCGTTCCAGATGGTCGGGCTCCCACAGGTTGTCGTCGTCCAGGAACGCCACGTACCGCGAGCGGGTGAGGCGGATGCCCACGTTGCGCACGACGCCCGCCACGCCGGTGTTGCGGGTCAGCGAGACGGCGAACAGCCGTGGGTCGTCGGGGAGTCCGGGCAGCCCGGCGCCGTCGTCGACCACGATGACGACCTGGTCGCGCACGGTCTGGTCCAGGGCCGAGCGCACCGCGGCACACAGCGCCTCGGGGCGTCGGTGGGTGGCGATCACCGTGGCCACCAGCGCCGAGGGCGGCGACGGCAGGCCGGCGGCCAGCCGTCGGGTCTCGGCGTCCTCGATCCGGCGCAGCCGCACCGCGGTGGGGGCCAGCAGGACCTTGTTCCTGGCCTCGAAGAGCACCAGCCAGCCGAACAACGCCTTGAGCAGCGTCCAGGGCGCCCGCGCGACACGGCGCGTCATGCCGCCGCTCACGAGGCGGGCTCCGGCCGGACCGGGCGGCCGTCGGACATCCGGTTGTTCCGCCACAGGTTTCCGGTACCGTCCGCGTTCCAGTGGGCGACCGTGCCGTAGCCGCCGGAGGCGGGGTGGTACTCCGTCGAGAAGACGTTGTTCGTGACCGTGATACCGGTGGCGCCCGTGTCACCGCCGTAGAGGGCATAGGCGCCGCCGGCGATCCAGTTGTCGTCGACGGTGACGTTGCGGACCACCCCGCTGTCCGCGAACAGGCCGATGCTTCCCGAGGCCCCCTGCTTGAGGCTCGTCGGGTTGAGCAGGGTGTTGTGGCGGATGGTCAGGTGACCGGTGTTGCCGCCACTGCTGATCACGGCGTTGGTGTGCTGCCACTCGCCGCCCTTGTTGATGAACGGGGCGATGTCGTGGACGTAGTTGTCGTGGATGTCGCCCTGGCCCATGGCCAGGGCGTCGCCGAACACGGAGACGTCGCACCAGCCGACCTCGATGGAGCTGGTCCCCATGTTCGACACCGCGTAGTCCACGCCGCCGTTGTCCGGTCCCTTGCCGGCCACGGCGGTGATGGTGGAGTGCAGAACCCGCAGGCCGTGGTAACCGGCGCGCAGGTTGATGCCCCACCAGTTGTCCGAGGTGATCCTGGTGTCGATGACGGTGACGTCGTTCGCGTAGATGTCGAGCGAACCGGTGATGTCCCAGCCCCGGATGACCATTCCGTTGGTACGGACGGCCATGTAGCCGGTCCTGTGGGGCCTGAGGGGGATGCGGGGGCCGGTGGTGCGGGCGTCCGGGAAGCCGCAGGCGCCGGGCGAGGCGCACGCCGCCTTGGCCGCGGGTTGCCCTGAAGCATCGCTCGTGCCGGCCGTCACGGTGGGCTTCCCCGTCGGGGACGGTGAAGTGGTGGGGCTTCCTGTCGTCTCGCCGGCCGTGGTCGACGGATCGGCGCTCGGCGTCGCCGAGGACCCGCTCGTGGGGCAGGCCGGTGCGTGATGCGGGCAGCCCGGCGACGCGGACTTGTCCGATCCCGAGCAGGCCGTCCCCATGACCGCCAGCAAGGCGGCGAGCAGTAACCTCGCGAGCGAGCTCCGGCTGATACGCCGTGACATCCGGCTCACCTCATGTCCTGTTGGGTGGACCGAACCGGAGCGGACGCCCGGTGCCGGCCGTGGTGGGGCCGGTCGGCCGGGCCGAGGCCTCTCAGGAAGTCGCGGCTGGGCAGTACGCACACCGTGTAGCCGGCCAGGGAGGTGGTTCCGATGGCGAGGAGCGCGAGCCGACCGTCGCCGAACAGGCGCTCCAGGCCGAGGATGATCACCGCCATCACTGCCCCGCCGAGGAAGGGCCACGCGCAGGCCCTGGCGATACGGCCGAGGCCGATGCCGCCATGGTGGAGGGCGATCAGGAAGACGGGCACCACCAGACCGCCGGCGACCAGGACATGGCCCTGGGCCACACCGAGGATGCCGTTCAGGTGGGCGGCGACGAGAAGCACCGGGATCAGGGCCACCAGCCACAGGCCCTGCACCAGGAAGAGCGAACGGCGCTGTCCGATCGCGACCAGACAGTCGTAGGCGAGTTCGCCGCCGATACGGATCAGGCCGAGGGCCATCAGCCAGGGCAGTGCCGCGGCGGCGGGCGTCCACCGGCTCCCGTAGACCAGCCCGATGACCGGCTCCGCGAGGCCGGCCAGCAGTACGCACAGCGGGACGGTGCCGGTGATCAGCACGCCGAGGGCACGGCTGAAGCCCTGGGCGAGCGCCTGCGGAGAGCCGGCCAGGCGTGAGAACCCGGCGAAGGAGACCCGGCGGGCGGCCTCGGAGATGATCCGCACCGGCCAGCCGGAGATGTTGAAGGCGAGCACGTAGAACCCCAGCGACACGTTGCCCAGCGTCGCGCCCACCACCATCGTGTCGACGTTGACCACCGCCAGGGCCAGCATGCTCGCCCCGGCCAGCGGGAGGCCGAATCTCAGCAGTGCCCGGGCCTGCCCGGGGTCCCAGCCGTATTTCAGGGTGCCAGGTGCCGCCAGCGCGCAGCCGATCAGCGTGACGACGTTCCCGACCACGGCGCCCCAGGCGAAGCTCATCGCGCCCCAGCCCGCGAAGGCCAGCAGCAGCGTCACCGCGGTGCCGAGCACGAAGTTGAGCCCGTCGATGATCATCCGCCTGCCCTGGGCGAACTCACGGGTGAGGAAGCCGCCGGGCACCTGCGCCACCCCGTCGATCACCACGCACAGGCACATCACCCGCAGGACGCCCGCGGCGTCCGGCGAGCCGAGCAGGCCGGCCACCGTCGGGGCCGCCGCGAACAGTGCCACGTACAGCAGGCCGCTGGAGAGGGTGCTGAGGGTCAGCACGGTCGGCGCGAACCGTCGTGCGTCCCCCTCCCAGCGCACGATGGCCAGGCCCACGCCCAGCTCGTTCGCGGACAGCAGGACCAGCAACACGGTCTGGGCGATGCCGTACACGCCCCATTCCGCGGGGCCAAGGGCGAAACGCGCCAGCACGATGCCGGTCGCGAAGTTGCCCAGGCGCAGGACGACGGTGTTGATCAGACTCCACCGCGCCGCCGAACGGACCTTGCGGCCGAGGGAGGGAGCAGCGGGGGGTACTACCTGGTCGGCGGGAGGTACCACCGGGTCGGGAGGAGCGGGCGCGTCGCTCGTCTCACCGGTCTCGCTGTCCGGTGCGCGGGCGATGTCCATGAGACGACTCCTCGTCGAGCGGCTCGGCGGCGGACGCCACGGCCATGGCAGGCCGTGGCGCGTCGGTCTCTGCGGCGGCCGGACCGTCCACGGCGGACTGCGACCAGCTCGGCGGCTGCCGGATGGCGAGCGTCTCCTCCACGACCGGTTCCCCGGTCGAGCGGACGGGGGCGGTCGTCTCCTCCTCCGGGTCCGTGGGCCCGGCCTCCGGCTCGGACGTGCGCGATGACCTCCTGCGCGCCTCGACGTAGAAGGCGGCGACCAGGGTGAGCACCAGGCCCAGGGCCCCGGCCATGACCATGTACTCGAGCCGCGTCTTGGTCTGCGCCACCGGGTTCTGCGGCGGCACGATCGTCGTCATACGGATCATGGCCTTCGGGGCGACCGACTGATTCTTCTGGAACTGGTCCAGCCGTTCCTTGGCGTACGCGGTCAGGATCTTGTCCGAGGCCAGGACGGAGGCCTTGTCGGTGCCGGTGATGGTGAGCCACATCAGCGGCCCCTGCGCGTTGTCGGCGAGCTTGGCCTCGAACACGCCCTTGGCACCACGGGCCTTGAGATCCCGCAGCGAGTCGTCGGAGTTCAGGTTGCGGGCCAGGCTGTCGGCCATGCCGGTGAGCGAGGTCTGGCTGCTGAGGAAAGGATTGCCGTCGTAAGCCCGCGTGGCCTTCTGGGAGTTCAGCAGAACCACCGTGCTCTGCGACTGGTACGTGACCGGGACCAGCATCGTCACACCGACGATCAGGCCGGCGGTCAGCAGCAGTCCCGGCAGCAGGACGTACCAGCGCCTGCGCATGACCCGGAAGATCTCAGCGAGATCCATGACGGTCCCCCCTCGCGACCAGACGTTCGACGAGCATATGTTGCAAGCGGATCATATGGGGAAGGTTCGGTCCGTGGGTCTCGGCTGGTCGACGAAGCTCGAAAGGCCGGTCGTTCCGGGCTGGTCGGTCGGTCTCGGCCGGGTGCCCGCGGTGCCTCCCGCCAGCAGCACGTCGGCGATACGGTCGCTCGCGCGGCCGTCCCACAGGTCGGGCCGGCGCGGCGCGGGCGGACTGTTCAGCACCTGGTTGACAGTGGCCACGATCCGCACAGGATCCCGCCCGGCCAGCACGTTCGTGCCTTGCTCGACGGTGACGGGCCGCTCGGTGTTGTCCCGCAGGGTCACACACGGCACGCCCAGCGCGGTGGTCTCCTCCTGCACACCGCCGGAGTCGGTGAGTACGACGCGGGCGGAGTCCTGCAGGGCGATGAAGTCCAGGTATCCGGCGGGCGGTACGAGCCGAATGCCTCCGGGCACGCCGATCTCGGCCAGCCGTCCGGCCGCGCGCGGGTGCACGGGCAGGACGAGCGGGCAGCGGCCGGCGATCTCACCCAGGGCCTTCAGCAGCCCGGTGAGGACCTCCGGGTCGTCCACGTTGGCGGGCCGGTGCAGGGTGACCAGGCCGAACTCGCCTCTGGACAGGGCGTATCGATCAAGGATGTCCGAGGCCTGGGCCCGTTCCAGGTTGGCCAGCAGCGTGTCGATCATGACGTTGCCGACGAGGTGGATCTGGTCGTCCCGGTACCCTTCCGTGCGCAGGTTCTCGGCGGCGTCGGGGGAGGGGGCCAGCAGGTAGTCGCTGACGCGGTCGGTGGCGACGCGGTTGACCTCCTCCGGCATGCTCCAGTCGCGGCTGCGCAGTCCGGCCTCGACGTGGGCCAGCAGCGGTCCGGCCTTGGCGGTGACCAGGGCGCAGGCCAGCGTGGAGTTGATGTCCCCGACCACGACGACGATGTTCGGTGACACCTCGTCGAGGAGCGGCTCGAACGCGGTCATCACGCGTCCGGTCTGCTCGGCGTGGGTGCCGGATCCGACCCCGAGGAAGCGGTCGGGCCGACGGATGCCGAGATCGGCGAAGAACACGTCGTTCATGGCCGGGTCGTAGTGCTGGCCGGTGTGGACGAGGACCACCTCGGCGCCCCGGCGTTCCAGGGCGTCCATGACCGGTTTGATCTTCATGTAGTTGGGTCGCGCCCCGGCGACGCAGACGATGCGCGGCATGGCTCAGAGCACCTCGATCGTGGGTCCGGACGGCAGCCGTCGGCGGCAGTCGAGGACGAAGGGGGCGTGTTCGGCGACGAGTTCGTAGTCAAAACTGTCGTGGTCGGTGAGCAGGACCACCACATCGGCGGCCGCCAGCTCGTCCGGTTCCGGTTCGACCCGCACCAGCCGGGTGTCCACCGGCAGGGTTTCGACCACGTGCGGATCCGCCGCCCTGACCTGGGCCCCCATGTCGAGCAGCAGTTGGGAGATGCGCAGGGCGGGCGACTCCCGGGCGTCGCCGGTGTTCTTCTTGTACGCCAGGCCGAGCAGCAGGATGCGCGAGCCGTTCACGGAACGACGTCTTTCGTTGAACAGGTCGCTGATGCGGCGCGTCACGTACTCGGGCATGTGGCTGTTGATGTCGTTGGCCAGCTCCACGAAGCGGAAGCTCTGGCCGAGTTCGCGCTGCACCCGCCAGGACAGGTACGAGGGGTCGATCGGCAGGCAGTGACCGCCGACGCCCGGTCCGGGCGTGAACTTCATGAAGCCGAAGGGCTTGGTGGAGGCGGCGTCGATGGCCTGCCAGACGTCGATGTCCAGGTGGTGGGCGAACATCGCGATCTCGTTGACCAGCGCGATGTTCACATGGCGGAAGGTGTTCTCCAGGAGCTTGGCGAGCTCGGCCTCCTTGGGCGAGCTCACCGGCACGGTGGTGTCGACGAGCTGTGCGTAGAAGTCCTGAACGGCTTTCAGGGAGGCTTCAGTGACGCCGGATACGACCTTCGGGGTCTGCTCGAAGCCCCAGACGGCGTTTCCGGGGTCGATCCGCTCCGGGCTGTAGCCCAGGTGGAAGTCGGTGCCCGCGGTCAGGCCCGAGCCGTCCTCCAGGATCGGGGCGAACAGTTCCTGGGTGGTGCCGGGATAGGTGGTCGACTCGAGGACGACGGTGGCTCCGGGGCGCAGGTAGCGGGCAAGGGTGACCGCCGATTCCTGGATGTAACGGAGGTCGGGAGTGCCTTCGTGCAGCGGGGTCGGGACGGTCACGACGGCGACGTCGAATCCGCCGCAGTCGCGGGCCGCTTCGCTCGGGCGGTAGGTGCCCTGGTCCAGTGCCGCCCGGATCCGCTCGGAGGAGACGTCCTCGACGAAGGACTCACCGGCGGCAAGGCTCTTGACCCGCCGGGAGTCGACGTCGTAGCCGATCACCTCGTGTCCGACCTCCGCGGCGCGGATGGCCAGTGGCAGGCCGACGTATCCCTGTCCGACCACGACGACGCGCATCAGTGACTCCTGTTCGCGGAAGCGGGCGACGGGGTGAGCCGGATGAGCTCTCGCGCCGTCATGAGGAGGAAGGCAGCATTGGTGGTGAGATAGCGCCGGCCCAGGCGGCGCGGCTCCTGCAGTACGCGGTAGAGCCATTCCATGCCCCACCGTTGCCAGGCCCCGGGGGCCCGCTTGGTGACTCCGGCCAGGATGTCGAAGGAGCCGCCGACTCCGTGTACGACGCGGGCGCCGGTGCGTTCGCCGTAGGCGGCGGTGAAGATCTCCTTTTTCGGCGAGGTCATGCCAAGGAACAGCATCTGGGCGCCGCTGTCGGCGATCCCGTCGGCTATCGCCTCCTGCTGGGAATCGTCGAAGTAGCCGTTGCGGCTGCCGGCCACCCTCAAGCGGGGGAAGCGGTCGGCCACCCGGCGCAGCATCTGCTCCAGCACATCCTGCTTGGCGCCGAGGAAGTACACGGACACGCCCGCCGATTCCGCCTCGGCCAGCAGCCGCAGGAACAGGTCGATACCGGCCACCCGTTCCGGCAGCGGGGCCCGCAGTATCCGGCCGGCCCAGACCACGGCCTGTCCGTCGGCGAGGACGAGATCGCAGCCGGCCACGGCCTGGGCGAGCCGGGGGTCCCGCCGCATGTTCACCAGCTTCGCGGCGTTGACCACCCCGATCTCCAGCTGTCTGCCGTCCCGGACCGCATCGAGGCAGCGCTGTATGGTCTCGTCCATGGTCAGGGGGTCCAGCTCGATCCCGAACAGCGGCTGACGCTCGGTCATATGCGGCCCCCCTGCCAGGCGTAGAGCATCCAGCCGAATTCGTACGGCCGGCATTCGCGGTCCACGGAGACGGGGCGGTACAACCGGTCCAGGGACTTCAGCCGGAGGTTCGGAGCGACTCGGGAGCCGAGCCCTCGGGCGGCGCGTACGGCCTTCTTCGGGTCGCCCCGGTAGACCTTGCGCCAGGTGACGCCGAGCTCGTCGAGGATCAACGGCTCCTGACTCTCGGGGCGGACGGCCAGTTCGGGCACCTCCGTCATCCAGCGCAGACCCTTGCGGATCGACGCGCCGAAGTCGGTGCCGCCGACGTCGGCAAGATCGAACAGAGCGGTCGGCGCCATCGCGTGCTGATGGACGCTGTAGACCGGGTAGCCCTCCACGACACCGCCGGTGCGCGCGTCGTAGTGCCACCACCACTGCCCGCCGTCGCCCTGCAGTTCGCAGATGCGCGCAGCGCACGCCTCGGACGCGGCCAGCGCCTCCGGATCGCCGTCTCCGTCACCGCTGGCGTGTGCGCGGGCCAGGGCCTGCAGCGGGTACGTCTGGTCGGCGAAGCAGCTCACGTGCGTCCGGTACCAGGGCACCATGCCGGGCCCGGTGGCGTGCGGGAACAGCGGGCTGTCCCCGATGCGGGCCCGCAGCAAGCGGTCGCGGGCTGCGGTGAAACGTCTCTCCACATCGACCGTGCGTCGAGCCGCCGCCAAGGCGGACAGCACCCATGCCGCCTCGACGGTGTACTGGGGCCGGCCCTCCTCGTCCAGGGCCTCCACCCGCGCGACGGCGTCGGAGAGTTTGGGGTGTCCGGTCTCGGCCGCGGCCCAGGCGATGAGCGCCGCGTCACCGAGGTTGGTCACCGCGGGCAGCGATTCGACGAGCAGGCTCGTGAACTCCTGTGCCGTTCGCCCCCCGAGCGCCGCGCGCTGGCGGTCCTCGGGGAGGAACTGGGCACCCAGCGCGGTGATGGCCGCGTAGCGGGTGCTGGTCCCGCGCCGCTCCAAGGCCCAGGAACCGTCGGGTGCCCTCCGCCCGGCCAGGGTGAAGGCTAAGGCCTCTCCGCCGGGGAGCAGCATGGGCGGGAGTCCCAACTCGGCTACTGAGAGAAGGCGTTGGGCAAGCGTGAATAGCGGTGGTTCCTCACGACCGAGCGCCGCCAGACGTGTGATGGTCATCGTTTGGGCACACCAACCCCCCTGTGGGTCCTCTTGTGAACACACTCGTGATCGCCGCGTCGTGCACGGTCACGCGGCGGAAGGCAGACGTCAGACGTCAGGCGTCGGAGCGGATGTCACTCCTCGCTTCAGGCACAGGTATAACCACCCGGCACCCCCCCTGGGCACGACCGGTTTGCGTGCTCACTGTGCTAGGTCTGCACAGTTCGCACACATGTTATGCATGCGGATGTTCGAGGATTGGCGTTTTGCGAGAAATCAGGGAGTCATGCGTGCTCGACGAGTTCGCCGTCCTTCTCCTCGTGCAGCGCACCCGTCTCGGGACACTCCCATCCCCCTGGCTCTCCTTCCCGCTCGACCAGTCGAACGCCGGCCCTGCCGACCCAGCCGATCCGCCGCGCCGGAACGCCCGCCACGAGCGCGAAGTCCGGCACGTCCCGGGTCACCACGGCGCCTGCCGCGACCAGCGCCCAACGGCCTACGCGTACCGGTGCCACACACACCGAACGGGCCCCCAGCGACGCCCCCTCGGCCACCACCACTGCCACGGCCTCCCAGTCGCAGCCGCGCTTCAGCCGGCCCTGCGGGTCCACCGAACGGGGGAAGTAGTCGTTGGTGAGCACCGCCGCGGGGCCGACGAACACCCCGTCGCCGAGCACCGCGGGTTCGTAGACCAAGGCGTAGTTCTGGAGCTTCACGTTGTCGCCGATCCGCACCCCCGGGCCGACATATGCCCCCCGGCCGACGATGCATCCGCTGCCGAGGCGGGCGTCCTCCCGTATCTGGGCCAGATCCCAGACCGTCGTTCCGTCACCGATCGTTGCCGTCTCGTCGACCTGGGCGGTCGGCTGGATCCTGAAGCTCACCGGGCTGAACCTTTCTTCTCGTCGAGCAGAGCCGGAAACGCCGTCGCGAGCGCCTCGCGCCGGAGACGGCTGGGTTCTATCCCGGTAGCCCCGGGGATCTGCCAGGTGGTGGTCTTGGTTACCCGCTCGCCGTGTGCGACTCGGCGCCGAAGCGGACCACCTCGTCATGTGAAACCGGCACTGCCCGTCATCGGAATCCTGGCCGCCATGATGAGATCTGCACCTTGCTGTGGTCGCCGAGGACGAAACGGTGGGCGGCGGGCTTGCGGGGCGCGGGAGTGACCTCGACGTTGCGGCCGATGAGGGAGCCTTGCACCCGCCGGACGCCGCTCACCGAGGAGCCGCGCAGGACGATCGAGTACTCGATCTCGCTGTCCTCGATCCGGCAGTCGCCGGCCAACGAGGTGAAGGGGCCCACATAGGAGCCGGTGATCACGGTGTTCGCACCCACGACGACCGGGCCCACGATCCGGCTGCCCGTCACCTTCGCCCCGGACTCGATGCGCACGCGGCCGATGATCTCGCTGCCGTCGTCGACCGTGCCGTCGATCCGGCGCTCGAGGGTCTCCAGCACCGAGCGGTTGACCTCAAGCATGTCGGTGACGTTTCCGGTGTCCTTCCAGTATCCGGAGATGGTCGTGGAACGCACATCACGTCCGGCGTCGATCAGCCACTGGATGGCGTCCGTGATCTCCAACTCGCCCCGCCCGGACGGCTTGATCGCGCGTACGGCCTGATGGATCGCCGGGGTGAACAGATAGACGCCCACCAGCGCCAGCTCGCTCTTGGGATGCCTGGGCTTCTCCTCCAGGCCGATCACCTGGCCCGCCGCGTTCAGTTGGGCCACCCCGAACGCGGTCGGGTTTGCCACCCTTGTCAACAGGATCTGCGCCCCCGGCCGCTTGGCGCGAAAGGCGTCCACCAGATCCGTGATGCCACCGACGATGAAGTTGTCGCCCAGGTACATCACGAAGTCGTCCTCGCCCAGGAACTCGCGGGCGATCAGCACCGCATGGGCCAGCCCCAGCGGCGCCGCCTGCGGGATGTAGGTGACGTCGAGTCCGAACGCGGAACCGTCGCCGACCGCCTCCCGGATCTCCTCGGCGGTGTCCCCGACGACGATCCCGACCTGTGTGATGCCCGCCCCGGCGATCGCCTCGAGACCGTAGAACAGCACCGGCTTGTTCGCGACCGGTACAAGTTGTTTCGCCGATGTATGAGTTATGGGACGTAAACGGGTACCTGAGCCGCCGGACAACAAGAGCGCCTTCACGGGGATCACCCTACTTACGCCCGACTCGTGGACGAAGGGATTCCGCGTACGTACGGCGCCGTGTTCGACCTTCGCAAACTCTTCCGTGCGTCAAGTCCCTTGCGACGCAAGAGGGCGGCCGAATGGCTCAGTGGATGAGTCACTGTCCCAGCTCTTGCGGCACCGGGTCTCCGTGCCCCACTCTTGGCGAGGCCTTCCGCGGTTGACCCGGCCTGGACACGTAGGTGACGGACACTCACTTCCGCATCACCAGGGGGAGCTCAGTGTCGTATCGGCCTGTCCCACGGTCGGCAGCGCCCGCTTCTCCCAGCGGCGGCGTGCCCAGGAGGCCCTACGGCCGATTCCCGATCGAACAGGACGCGACATGGAATTCTCCCGGCGAAGAGTCCTCGTGGCAGCCGCAGCGAGCGTGGTGGCGGCGGCCGTCGAAGTCGGCGGACTGCGAACCACCGCCAACGCCGCGACCCGGACGGCCGCGACCACCGGCTCCGCCTTCGGCCTCACCACTGTGGACGTGACCGTCCAGCGCGGTCCCGACCTGGGTGAGGGCTACCACGGCATCGTCGCGGCTCCCGGCGAGCCGCACATCGTCCGCCGGGACCTTGTCGACGTCACCGCTCCCCAGACCGCCCGCTCGCTGGCCGCCTTCGCCCAGATGTCGGACCTGCACATCGTGGACGACCAGTCGCCGCTGCGCGTGGAGTGCCTTGACCGGCTCGCGGACTTCGGGCCCCCGCACTACAACTCCTACCCGACCGCATCCGCCTATCGGGCCCACGAGTTCCTCACGACGCACTCCACCGACGCCATGTGCCGGGCCCTCAGGGCCGTCGGCCGGGGCCCGCGCACCGGCACCCCGCCGGCCTTCACCGTGGTCACCGGCGACGCGGTCGACAACTGCCAGTACAACGAGACCCGTTGGTACATCAGCCTGCTCGACGGCAGCACCGTCCGCCCCGACTCCGGCGACCTCGCCAAGGACGAGAGCGTGTCGAGCGGCGTCTTCGGGCCCGATGCCGACTACTGGCACCCCGAGGCGCACCAGAACCCTCCGGACAACAACGATCTCAACGGCTTCCCGGTCCTCCCCGGCCTGTTGACGGCCGCCCGCAGGCCGTACACCGCCACCGGGCTCGGCATGCCGTGGTACGCCGCCTACGGCAACCACGACGCGATGGTGCAGGGCAACGTCCCGCCCGACGTGCTGCCTTTCGACCCACTGAAGAGCATCGCCACCGGGTCGACCAAGCTGACGCAGGTCACCGGGGTTCCGGACGTCTTCGACTACTCCGACCCCTCGTACTACATCGAGTTCCTCAAGGACATCATCACCGGCGACTTCACCCTGAAGACCGCCACGGTGACCGCCGACCCGGGGCGCCGGCTGCTCTCGCGGCAGGAGTTCATCTCCGAGCACTTCGACACCACCGGGCTTCCGGCCGGGCACGGGTTCACTTCGGGCAGCGACAAGGCGTACTACGCGATACCGTCAGGCACGAACGATCTCGTCGAGTTCCTCGTCCTGGACACCACCAACGGCAGCGGGGGCGCCGACGGAGCACTCGGTCAGGACCAGTGGAACTGGCTCCAGAGCCGGCTGAAGGCCAACAGTTCCCGCTACGAGCTCGACGACTCCGACGGCACCAGGCCCCGGACGGTCGTCAACCGGTCCGGTGTCACGGACAAGCTGTTCGTCGTCTTCTGCCACCACACGATCGACTCGATGGACAACACGGACAGCGACCACCCGTACAGCGGCGCGGACCTGCGCGACCTGCTGCTGCGCTTCCCGAACGTGGTCCTGATGGTCGACGGCCACACCCACGCCAACAACATCACGGCCCACCGTCCCGCCTTCCCGTCCACCCTCGGGAACGGCTTCTGGGAGGTGAACACGGCCTCGCACATCGACTGGCCCATCCAGAGCCGTGTCCTGGAGATCGCCGAGGGCGGCGGCCTGCTGTCCATCTTCACCACCATGGTCGACGCCGACGCGCCGCTGTCGGCCAACGGGGACACCAGCACCCCAGCGGCGCTGGCCTCCCTGGCACGGGAGCTCTCCGCCAACGACCCGCAGGAAGTGGGCCGGGGCATCGACAAGCGCCGCGGCACCCCCGACGTGCGCAACACCCAGCTGCTCGTTCCGGCGCCCTTCACCATCCCGCCCGGCGCCGGCACGCCGCTCCCCGGCGTCGGCTGGCCCCAGGTCCAGCAGGGGCAGAGCGGTGAGAGGGTCAGGACCCTGCAGTACCTGCTGAACGCTCGCGGTACGGCCCTGACCGTGGACGGCGTCTTCGGCCCCGCCACGGCCTCTGCCCTGCGGTCCTTCCAGACCCGGATCGCCCTGCCGGCCGACGGCATCGCTACAGCGCCGACCTGGCAGGCGCTCGTCGTGACGGTGCAACAGGGCAGTACCGGCCAGGCGGTGTCGGCGACGCAGAGCCGGCTGAGAGCATACGGTGCGGCCCTGACCGTGGACGGCATCTTCGGCTCCCTCACCGCCTCTGCCCTGCGGTCGTTCCAGACCAGCCGAGGGCTCACGGCCGACGGCGTCGTGGCCTCGTCCACCTGGCAGGCTCTCCTGGCGCCCTGACGTCGGCAGGTGCTGCACCGACCGGTACCGGCCCGAGCCGGGGCGAGCGTGCGGCACTACGGCTACGGAACGAACGCCGGGGCCTGCGAGGCCTTCATGGCCTGGACGTTGACGTCACCGCACAGCGCTTGCTCGTACAGCGTCGCCAGCGCGTCGTCGATGGGGTGGTGCTCCGGCTTCCCCGCGGAGTCCAGCTTGTTCCACCTGATGAGGTTGATGGCGACGGACATCTGGCGCTTGCCGTCGGCCCGGGTCAGGGACATCGTGCCGGCCCCCCACACGGTGCCGTCGTTGCCCCAGAAGGTGCCGCAACCCGGGATGCCGACCTTCTGCAGGCCGAGGCCGTAGTCGATCGTCGTCCCGTCCAGGGCGCGGACCGGGACCGTGCGCTGCATCTGCGCCAGCGACGACTGGTTGACGATCTTGCCGTCAAGCAGTTTGCCGTAGAAACGGTTGAGATCCTCCGTCGTCGATACCAGCGAGGCCGCCGGCCCCACCCAGGACATGTCGTAGACGCTGTAGTCGCGCGGCGGGTCGATCAAGCCGTGCAGAGACTCGTACATCCGCGAGTGCGGTCCCTTGATGCGCGGCCCGGCCGGAAACCCGGTGTGCCGGAGCCCGGCACGCTCGATGACGTTCCGGGTGATGTACTCCTCGGCCGTCGTGCCGGTCACCTGCTCCAGGAGTTGGCCGAGGAGCAGGTAATTGGTGTTGGAGTACACCCCCGTCGGGCCTCCGGGTGCACCGGCGGGAGGTGCCGTGAGCCCCATCTCGATCAGCTCGGCCGGGCGGAACCGCCTGAACCGGTTGTCGTCCAGGCTCTCGGCCGCCCGAGGAGAAGGCAACTTCTGGAGGGACGGGAACGCATAGGGGATGTAATCGGGAATGCCGCTGGTGTGGTTGAGCAGCATCCGAACCGTGATCTTCCGGCCGCGCTCTCCCGGCACCAGCCGCGGCAGATAGTCGCCGATCGGCGCATCGAGCCGGATCCGCCCCTGCTCGACCTGCTGCATGATGGCGGCGGCCGTGAAGGCCTTGGTGATGCTGCCGACGCGCTGCCGCATGTCGGGCCTGACCGGACGGCCGGTTCTGGCATCGGCGACCCCGGAAGCGCCGCGCCATGTCCGGCCGCCATCGCGCACCTCGGCGTACACCCCCGGCATCCCCGCGCGGTGGACACCGTCCATGGCGGACTTCAGCTCCGCAGGGTCGAAACCGTTCGACTGGCTCGGGCCGCCGGCCGGTGAGGCCCTTGTCCCGTCGGGCGCAGGAACTGCCGCCACCGTGCCTGCGCAGACACTCAGCGCGGCCACGCTTGCGAACAACGCCGGTCGGATCTTCAAGACGTCCGTCCTTTCATGATCGATGAGTGCGACGGGGGACTCTCCCCGTGCTGGTCCACAGCCACAGCCACAGCCACAGCCACAGCCACCGCTCACTCGGCGAGAACACGGCGCAGAACGGTGCCGAGCTCTGCGTTCTGCCGCTGCGAGACCTCGGCGGAGAGGATCGCCTGCGACCCGTGGAAGGTGCCGGGCCACTGGTGCAACTCGACCGACACGCCCGCCTGGAGCAGGCGCAGTGCGTAGGCGATGTCCTCGTCGCGGTTCGGACAGAGCTCCGCGGTGGCGACGTAGGCGGGTGGCAGGCCGGACAGATCGGCGGCCCGCGCGGGGGCGGCGTACGGTGTGGCGGGCTGCGAGCCCAGGTAGTGACGCCACGCCGCGGTGGCCTTGTCGCGATCGAACCAGGGCGTATCGGTGAAGTTCCGCGCCGACCACGTCTCCTGCCGGTCGTCGAGTCCCGGCTGGTTGAGCAGTTGGAAGCGGATCGCCGGCCCCTTCTCGTCACGCGCCCGCAACGCCACCGCGGCCGCGAGCCCACCGCCGGCACTGTGGCCTCCGACGGCGATCCGTGCCGGGTCGACGCCCAGTTCGGCCGCGTGCCCGGCCGTCCAGTTCAGCACGGCGTAGGCGTCGTCCAAGGCGGCCGGGAACCGATGCTCGGGGGCCAGGCGGTAGCCCACCGAGATCACCACCGCTCCGGATCCCTGTGCGATCCGGGTGGCCCACGGGTGCTCGGTGTCCAGGTTCCCCATGACGAACCCGCCGCCGTGCAGCCAGACGACGGCACCCTGCGCCTGGTGCGGGCGATAGATCCGCACTGCCACGTCCGGGTCCCCGGGCACCGTGCGGTCCTCGACCTCCACATCCGCCGTGTCCGGTGCCGGCACCGCGGCGGCCAGCTCGGCGAACCTCTGCCGTGCGGTGAACGGGTCGGTCAGGTCGGTGCGCGGGAACAACGGGATGAATGCTTCGAGTTCGGGATCCATGACGACCATCCTCATCGTCGCCCCCCGAGGGGTCACCCGCCGTCCGTCGCGCATCGCACCCCGATCACGCGCCGTTCGGCGCGCCCCGGTCCTTCTATCCTTCTGCCATGGAGGCACTGGCCGTACGGCTGTCGGGACTGGATCCGTACGTCGACGGCGCGATCCGCATCGTCACGTTCTACGACACACTGATGCGCCGGCGAGTGGATCTCCCGGCACTCGCCCGGGCCTCGGCGGGCCTGGCCGAGTGCGTCGCCGGCATACGACTCCACGGCACGGGGCGGGCAATCCGCGTCTCGCCCCACGGCACGGAGGCGTCCACCCCGCGGTCACCCGCGTCCACCACGGCGCTGATCACCCTCGACGAAGAGGAGATCGGCACGGTGTGGCTGGAACGCCCCGGCCCGCCCAACGCGCTCGACGAAGTCCTCCTCGACCGGCTCGCCATCGCCGTCGCAGCGGCCGTCGAGAGATACGGCCCGGCCCGCACCACCATGGCCGACCCCGCCCTCGTCGAACTGGCGATCAGCTCCGACAGCGACGAGGCAGCCAGAGCACGGGCGTTACGGCTCCTGGGTTTCGCCGCCGACCTGCCGGTCCACGTCGCCGCGGTACGCTCACAGCTCCCGCTCGACCAGATCGGCGGCCTGATCTGCCCGGCCCGCCCGGTGAAGGCGGCACCGCTCGCCGACATGGGCGTCATCCTGGCCACCACCATGGACCCGACCCGGTTTCCGGCAGGCGTGCGCGCGGGCATCGGCGCCGCCGGCAGCCCCGACCGATCCTGGCCGCAAGCCCGCACCGCCCTCCGCTTCACCACCCCGCGCGAACCCGTCATCCGCTATACCGACCTGGGCGCGCTGGCGCTCCTGGCCGAGATACCCCGGGACATCTCACGCGACAACGTCGACGTGGCCGCCATCGCCCGAATCGCCGGCCACCCGGAAGACATGGAGACGCTGGACACCTACTGCGCCACCGGCTCCCTGCGCCGGGCCGCCGACCTCCTCCACCTGCACCACAGCAGCGTCGCCCGCCGACTCGAACAGATTGCGAAGACCCTGGACATCGAACTCACCGAACCCACCGGACTGACACGTGCCAGGCTCGCCCTGACCGCATGGCGGCTGCTCCACGACTGAAGAAGATGTTCGCCCTGGCGAGACGCTGGTCGTGGTACGTTCTGCGACGCCAAGTGCCGCTGCGAACCGAGGAGGTGAGACCGATCAACGCTGTGACAGGTCGGGGCTCCCTCCTTTGCACGGGCTGAGGGAGCGCCCGCAGAAGGCATCCCGAAAGGCTCGAAACGCACATGCGCTTCACCTCCCGGTCGTCGTCCGAAGGCGTCACCGAACAGCTCTTCACCCTCCCCTTCACCTTTGGTGAGATCCCCGGCGTGCTGTGGACTCCGGACGGTGCCACCGGTACCCGCCCTCTGATCCTGATGGGACACGGCGGCGGCCAGCACAGGAGGGCCCCCGGCATCGTGGCGCGTGCCCGCCGCTTCGCGGCCGAGTGCGGCTTCGCGGTGGCGGCCGTCGACGCGCCCGCCCATGGCGACCGGCCGCGATCCGAGGAACACGACCGGCTCATCGGCGAGATGCGCAGCCGTATGCGGAGCGGCGGGGACGTGGCTCCGGTGCTGGCCGAAGTCCACGCCCTCATCGCCGGCCAGAGCGTCCCGGAGTGGCGGGCGGTCGTGGACGCGGTCCAGGAACTCGACCACGTCGGTGCCGGCCCGGTGGGGTACTGGGGGCTGTCGCTGGGCTGCGGGCTCGGCGTTCCGTTCGTCGCCGCCGAGCCCCGCGTCCGGGCGGCGGTGCTGGGCCTGAACGGCGCGGAGACCTCGGCCGAAGCCGCCGCGCGGATCACGGTACCGGTGGAGTTCCTGGTGCAGTGGGACGACGAGATGGTGCCGCGGGCGGCGTCCCTGGCCCTGTTCGACACCCTCGGCTCGGCCGAGAAGACCCTGCACGCCAACCCCGGCAGTCACGGCGGGGTACCGGCCTTCGAGCTGGACAGCTCGATGCGGTTCTTCACCCGGCACCTGAGCTGACACCCCTGTCGTCCGCGACGCGCTGACCGGGTCCCCCACCCGATCAGCGCGTGACGGAGACCGTCGCCGACGCGGTCGACGCCGTTTCACCGTCGAGCGCCTTGCCGATCGCCCGCTCTTCGTAGCTGAAGTGGGATTCCATGATGGCCGCCAGTCCGTCGAGCTCACGCCCGATCGCCTCCAGGGCGGCACCACGTGATTGGGCAGCCCTGTCAGCGAGTTCGCTCACCCGGGACAGGATCGAGGCGATCATTCCGTGGTCCTCGACAAGATTCGCGATCGTCACAGCGAGATCCGGGCGTTCCCGCAGCAATGCGGAGAACATCCCGTCGTCCTCACCCTGGTGGTGCGAGGTCAACGCGGCACAGAAGGCCAGGCAATGGGTGAGAAGTACGTCGTCGCCCAACCGGCGGTGTCCGATACTCGTTCTGATCTCGCTGAACTGGCGACGCAGTTCGAGATGCGCTTGCGCAAGCTGCTGGCTCAAGGCGACCGCACGGTCGCCGTAACGGGATGCCACGGATGGCGGCCCTTTCGGTTCCGCACCTCCATGCCTGACGCAGACCGTCACCGGCACGCGATGCTCCCGCCATCCGATCACGCGACGCGACGGAACAGCAAGCACACGGCTGCCCGCCCCCTCGATCACGTCCTGCCAACGAGCAGACGGTCAACCGTTCCGACTCGATAACGCCGTGAGCGGGCCATTCTAGACTGATGGTCGGATTGGGGAACTTTGCGGCTGATGGCGGCCGCTCGACGGGGTCGGGGAGCGGGGTAAGGGGTTCCCCGTAGCCACGCCGCAGGAGCGAGATGGGGGAGTCATGAAACCGCTCGAAGCGGGTGATCCCGCCTCCGTCGGGGAGGGCAGGTACCGGCTGGTCGGACGGCTCGGCCAGGGCGGAATGGGCGTCGTCTACTTCGGCCGGTCGCGGTCGGGCCGGGCGGTGGCCGTCAAGGTCGTACGGCCGGAGCTGAGCACGGAACCGGGCTTCCGGCGCAGGTTCGCCGACGAAGTGGCCGCGGCCCGCCGAGTCAGCGGCTTCCACACCGCGCCGGTCGTGGACGCCGACCCGGAGGGCGAGCCGGCCTGGCTGGTGACGGCCTACGTGCCCGGCCCCACTCTGCAGGCCGTGCTCGACCGGCTGGGCCCCCTTCCCGTGGACACCCTCACCGTGCTGGCCGCCGGCCTCGCCGAAGCGCTGGCGGCCATACACCAGGCCGGGGTCATCCACCGCGACCTGAAGCCCGCCAACATCATCGTCGCGGAGGACGGCCCCCGGGTCATCGACTTCGGCATCGCGCGGGCCCTCGACGGTACGGCCCTCACACAGACCGGGTTCCAGATCGGCACCCCCGGCTTTCTCGCGCCGGAGCAGCTCACCGGGGGCACGCTCACTCCCGCGGTGGACATGTTCGCCCTGGGCGTGGTGCTCAGTCAGGCTGCGGGCGGCGCTCCCTTCGGCGACGGGGCGTCGGCGGCCCGGCACTACCGCGTCGTCCACGAACAGCCGGACCTCACGGGTGTCCCTGACGAGCTGCGCGGGCCGGTCGCGGCCTGCCTGGCCAAGGACCCGCGGGACCGCCCCGGTCCGTCGGAGTTCCTCAATCTCCTCACGGTCCACCATCCGCCGGACGGCAGCTGGCTGCCCGCCGAGGCCGCCGCGGTCGTACGGAGCCAGGACCCGGCGGCGTACTTCGCACCGCCGGATCGCCCGGCACCCGCGCCCACCGACCCACGCATGGCCATCTCCGCCCCGCCGACGGTTGCCGAGGGAGCGGTCGTGGCCTCCCACCCCCTGACCGTCCAGCCGCCGCCCGGCCCCGCCTTCGGGCCCGCGCCGGACGTCGGACCCGACCCCGCACCGCGGTCCGGCGGCACCGTCCCGCCCGACGGCCCCGGACCGGTGGGCGGCACCGGGTCGCGACGAGGTCGTCGCGGGACGGTCGCCGTGGCAGCGCTGCTGGTCGCGGCGGCCACCGCGGGCCTGCTCGTGTGGCAGCCCTGGGCCGGGTCCGGCGAGACCGGCGTCCATGCCAAGGGCGCTTCGCCGTCGGCCCGGCAATCGACCCCCGCCGCGTTTCCCGACGCCCCGCTGCTGGTCCGGATGGACACGGACTCCGGATCGTCGACATGCCACAGCGTGATCGGCCGCCGCGATTCCACCACGGACAACCCGAAACAGCTGATCGACGGCACCTGCGACGTCCTCCCGCAGTGGTCCCCCGACCACAAGTCGGTCGCGTTCACACGCAACACCTCGCAGGGATCGGCCGTCTGGACAGCGAACGCGGACGGCAGCGGCGTCCGCCGGATCGCCGCCATCTCGGGCGGCCGGGTGTCCTGGTCCCCGGACGGCAGGCAGCTCGCCGTCCTGCGCCTGAAGGGCGGCGTGCAGCAGCTGTTCGTCGTGCATGTCTCGGACGGTTCCGCACAGCAACTGACCACCGGCATTGGGAAGGTGGAGGACCCGGCATGGTCCCCCGACGGCAAGTACATAGCCATCTGCCTGCAGAAGACGTCGGGCTGGCAGATTCACCTCGTCGATCCGTCGCACCCGGGCGGCGAACCCCGGCAGGTGACCCACCAGTCCCGGCGGGCGCTGGACCCCGTCTGGTCCCCGGACGGCAAGTACTTCGCGTACACCGCCGGGGCACCCGGCGTAGGGACAGGGGGAGACATTCACATCGTCAGGACTGACGGCACAGGCGACAGGACACTGGTGGAGACCGCCGCCCAGGAGATGGACCCGGTCTGGTCACCGGACGGCAAGTGGGTGGCCTTCGTCCGGGGACCCTTCGACAAACCGGCCATCTGGGCCATCCGCGCGGACGGTACGGGCGCACGCAGGCTCACCACCGGCAGCATCCCGGAGGGCCACCCCTCCTGGCGCTGAGCCGTATCGACTCGGAGCGGTTGACTGCGGCGAGGCGGTCCTGGACGTTGCCGCAATGGTGATCGGTGGGCTTCCCCGGCCCGCCCGCTGCATCCGGCGCCACAGTGCCGGGGCGCGGAGTCAGCTCTTCCGGTTGTTCATCGTGCGGATCGTCCGGGTCTTCCCGTCGAGGGTGTCGAGCGTCCAGGTGTTGATGACCTTGCCGTCCCGGTCGCGGAAGATCGCGCCCGGGCGGCCGTTCACCCGGTGCCGTTCCAGGACGCCGCCGATCCGGACGCACGTCGGGGGGAGGGCGGCGAGGACCCGGGACACATGGCCGGCGCCGAAGAAGCCCCTGGCCCACCGCGAGGCCTGCCGCTTCCTTCTTCGGCAGGGACCGGACACGCCCAGGTGGCCATGTGGGTCAGTCCGGCCTCGTGCCGTCGGCGGTGCCGCTGTGGTGCAACTCGTCGGGTTTGTGTGGGACTTCGGACGGCGGGGGAAGGCTCCGGCGTCGCGCAGCTCGCGGACGATGTCGATGAGCGCGCTGACGGCGGGATGGCTGGTGGCATCCGAACTGGCAGGTCCTCCACCTGGGCCGCGCCGGTCAGGCCGAGCGCCGAGATCAGCGCCCGCACCCGGGTGCTCAGCGCCCCCGCCTCTCGGGCGGCCAGAAGCACCGCGTAGTCCTCGGGGGTGACCGCGCAGTCGCGCACGGTGCCGATGCCGGTGGCGGCGTACTGGCTGGTGGCCAGGCGCAGTCCGTCGATGCGCCGGGTCCGGTCCGGGGCCGGGACCAGGTGCTCCACCAGGCCCAGGGCGTTGTCGATCAGCCGGCCGTCGAGCCGGCCGTCGGCGTCGCGGCCGATGACACCGCCCGGCGGTACGGGGGTGTCCTCGGTGATGCCCGCCAGGCGCAGCGCGTACGTGTTGACGACGTCGTTGTGGCCGCCGCGCTTGACCAGGACCGGGTGCCGGTCGGTGGCCTGGTCGAGTTCGGCCGCGGTGGGCATGCGCCGCTCGGCCAGATTGAGTTCCTGCCAGTTGGTGGTGGTGCGGATCCACTCACCCTCGGGGGTGGTCCTGGCCCGCTGTCGGATCAGGTCCAGGAACTCGGGGATGGTGCGCGCCTGGTGGACGGGAACGTCGTGCGCGCCGAGCGCGGCGAAGATCAGGTGGGTATGGGTGTCGTCGAAGGTGGGCAGCACAGTCGCACCGGGCAGGTCGTGGACCGCGGTGCGCGAACTCACCACGTGGTCAAGGCCGTTCGGGTCGGGTGGCAGGGCCGCGATACGGTCCCCCCGCACAGCCAGCGCCTGCTGCGGGGCCTGGCCGGGCACCAGGGTGTGCACCGCGGCGGCCCGGATCAGCAGATCGGCTCCGTGATCGGTCATCGTCTTCTCCCATCGCCATCTCGACGTTGTGGTTCGGTTCGGATCGGATCGGGTCAGGGGTCGCGGGTGGCCGAGCTGGGTCCGTGCCCGGCCGGACCGGTGGTTCACCACGTCCGCTGGCACAGAACGTTGTACGGTCCCTCAGCTGATCCATGTACATTCGGCGGCGCTCAGTGCTGGAAACACGTCAAAGAGGCGCCTTAGTATGCAGATCATGCGTCAAATGCTCGACGATACTGGCCGCAGGATCTCGGCCACCGCTCGGCTCGGCACGAAGGCGATCGCCCAGCCAGGCCGGGGCGTCAGTGATCGGATGGCGTTTTGGCCGGCAAACCATCCCGCGAACTCACCGGAGACCAGCTGTCTCTTGAGGGCAGGCCCCGGGGCGATGCCGTGCCGGTGGCGTTAGACTCCGGCCAGCGCCGAGCCCGGCCCAGTCGGCCGTGGGGTTCTCCAGGGGGACATGTGGTCTGGTCACGTTTGCGTCGCGGGCGGGCCAAGTCCAAACTGCCGCTGCCTGGCGTGTGCGGGCATCGGCGGCACACGCTGCGCACGGAGCGCCTCCTGCTCTACACCCCGGAGACATGGCTGGACCTCGCGGCTGCCCTGGCCGCCGCCGCGGACCCGGAGGCTCAGCGGTGGCTCGGGTGGGACAAGAACATCCTGACTGACGCACAGGCTCGCGAGACCTTGTTGCAACTGCGCCCGGGCGACACCGACGCCCTCCGTTCGTCCCCGTTCGCCCGAAGCCTGCTGGTTCGTCCCGTCGAACCGCGCGCCGACCTGGCAGAGACACTGGTCGGCGTACGCCTGAGCGACGGCAGATACGCCGGGACCACGGAACTGCATCCCGGCACCGGGGAGATCGGCGGATGGCTGGCTCCCCATTCACGCGGCCAGGGACTCGGGGCGGAGCTGTTCGGGGCCGCCGCGCTCCTCGGCCACGCCCACCTGGGGCTGGAGACGGTGCGGGCAGGTCACGAGACGACGAACACCGCGTCCGCTCGGGCGCTGGCCGCCGCCGGTTTCGTCGCGGGCGACGGGCCGCCACGCCACACCCTGGCGGACGGCCGAGAGATCGACTCCCTCTGGCTGCGGCACACGGCCACGGGGCCGACTTCCCGCTGCCGCGGCGCCGGACCGGTGATGACACACGAACGCGCGGAGGGCTCGGATGCCGAGGGGTATTAGGGGAGGACACCTATGTGGATCTCCACCCCGTCAGCGGGGCCGGGCGAGGAGGACGGCGACGTCGTCCTGTGAGGGGGTGGGGAGCAGGTGAGTGAGGAGATGGTCGCGGGTCTCCTCCAGCGTCGGGTTCGGTGTGCGTAGTGCTCGGGCCAGCTGATCGAGGCCGTGCTCCAGGTCGGTGTTGTGCTTTTCGATCAGTCCGTCGGTGTAGAGGGCGAGCAGGGTGCCCGTCGGCAGAGGGACGTGCTCGGTGTCGAAGGGATCGTCCACGCAGACGCCGAGTGGGGTACCGCAGGGGGTGTCGAGGAACCTGACCATGCCGTGCGGGTCGGCGAGGGCGGGTGGAGGGTGGCCTGCTCTGGCGATCAGGCAGCTGGACGTGGTGGGGTCGTACACGGCGTAGGCGCATGTTGCCAGTTCGCAGTCGCCGAGGTCGGCGATGGTGCTGTTCAGGTGCCGCAGCAGATGGCCCGGTGGCACGTTGTGGCAGGCCAGCGTGCGTGCCATGACACGCAGTTGGCCCATGACCGCTGCGGCTCTGATGCCGTGGCCCATGACGTCGCCGATGATCAGGCCGGTCCTGCCGCCGGGAAGCATGAGTACGTCGAACCAGTCGCCGCCGACTTCGTTGTCGCTGCTGGCGGGCAGGTAGCCGCTGGCCAGCTCAAGCCCCGGCACGGTGGGCAGCGGCCTGATGAGACTGCGTTGCAAGGTGAGGGCCGCTTCGCGGCGGCTGGCGTACAGACGGGCGTTGTCGATGTTCAATGCGGCCCGTGCCACCAGTTCGTCGATGAGGACGGTGTCCTGTTCGTCGAACGGTTCACTGCGGGTGCGGGTGGCGATCACGAGGCCCAGCACCCTTCCCCGGGCATCCAGTGGGACGACGCGCGCCCAGCCCGGCGCCCCGGAGGCGAACAGGCCGCATCCCGGGTCGGCCGGCACGGCCCTGAGCGCCGGCAGCGGCAGCGGGACCGTGCGGGGACGCCCATCGGCGAGAGACGTCGCGTACACCGAATCCGGAGGGACACGATAGGTGGCCTCGGGTGCGGACTGCTGTGTCGGGGCGGCAGAACCGGGCCCTGCCACGGCCAGGCAGTGCAGCAGGCCGTGCGTGGATACACCGACGTCGTCGGGGGCCAGAACGCCCTCCAGCAGGAGCACCTCAGCGTGGTCGGCGAGCTGGGGTACGAGCAACTGTGCCAGTCCGTGAGCTGCCTGTCGAAGGTCCAAGGTGGTACCTATGCGCTCACCGGCTTCGGCCAACAACGCGAACCGCTGACGGGCCCGCTGGGCCCGCACGTGGTCGGCCTGTCCCTCGGTGATGTCGATGACCGACGCGATCACGCCCAGTGGCTCGTCGTCGCTGTCGGTGAAGGCGGCGTAGGAACACGACCAGATCCGGTCCCGGTCCGGATTGGCCGCTGTGCGACCGGTCCGGAGGTCGACCACGGCGCGGCCGGTGTTGAGGACCTGTCGCATGGAGGCTTCCACTGCCTCGTGATTGATACCGGGCACTATCTCGCCGATGTGCTTGCCCACATGCCCTTCCGAGGGCACGCCGTTCATCGCTGCAAGCGCGTCGTTGACCCGCACGTAACGCAGCTTGCGGTCAAAGAGTGCCAGGCCGATCGGCGACTGGCTGAACAGGCCCTCCAGGGCGGCCAGCGAGTCCCGCATCCGCACCACGGCAGAGGTCTCGGCGGCGATCACCAGCGTGCCGGGTCGCCCCTGGGGATCGAGGATCGGAGAGATCCACATCTCCATCTCGACCAGATGCCCGTCCCGGTGCCGCACCGGATACGCCCCCACGACGGTCTCTCCGGCACGGGTCCGTGCGATCAGCTCGTGCGCCAGTTCTCTGTTGGGTTCCGG
This sequence comes from Streptomyces sp. NPDC086549, assembly GCF_044746205.1. Lineage (NCBI taxonomy): Bacteria > Bacillati > Actinomycetota > Actinomycetes > Kitasatosporales > Streptomycetaceae > Streptomyces > Streptomyces sp. NPDC086549. Next base: position 184,005 of record NZ_JBIVBS010000009.1, read on the forward strand.
AACCAGCAGGGGAACCCCGTCCTGGCCGAGCATCTCGTCGGCCCGCCAGCCCAGCAGATCCTCCGCAGCCAGCGCCCACTGCCACAAACGCCCGTCCTGATCGTTGGCCCATACCGCCATGGGCAGCAGGTCCCGGAACACCCCTGGGTGTCCGACCAGTGGCTGAGTGTGTACACCGGCACCACCAGTGGAACCCGATTGCTGCTCGTCCACGGTGTCAACCATGAAAAGCCCTCACTGGCCTGAAGGGAGGACGGAACCTTTCGTCCGGCGGTCACCAGTTGTCAGCTCGTCTGGCGGTCGCCAGTCAACAGCGATCACAGTCCGCAATGGCCAAACGATAATATATCGGCGCATTTCTATCCATCCCCTGCGGCAGCGCCCGGTCTGCAAGCCCCGGCCAACCGGGCGGGGTCTCCGGGCCGGTCCGGCATGGCGCCATGCCGAGGCGCATCGTGCCCGGATGCTGATGGCCTCCGAACCGTGCAGGAGAGGCCATGGACGACCGCCCCAACCTTCAAGAAACCCGCCGATCGGCAACCCTTGGCGCCGGCCATGACGCTTCCGGTCAGCCGGGGGTCATCGGCATTGCGCTTGCCGCCGTGCTGACGGCCGCACTCGCGCAGGGTTCCTGGCAATGGTTCGCCACCTACATCGGGGTGACGCTTCTCGCGGTGATCTTCTCCTTTTATCGACTGCCGACATGGAAACCCGGCCTCGGCTCCACGTACGTGCGGAATCTGATCGCGTTTTCGCTGGTCGTCGGCCTGTGCGTAGCGATCACGCTGGCCCCCGTGCTGCAGCGCTCGGCGTGGTTGTTCCCGATGCCGGGCACCCGAAGCACATGTCCCGAGCTGGGCAGGTACGAGGGCATCCAGGCGGAGGCCGCGCTGGCGCACCTGGTCGGACGCGACAGACTCGCCTTGGCCCGCGCGCAGGAGGTCAAGATCCATGACGCCGTTGCTGACTGCCTGTCAAGTACTACGACCCTGTGGCTGCCGGCATACGCGCTCGGGGCGGCCGTACTGGTGGGTCTGGGCTCGTGGAGCCTCGACCGAGCTCGGGTGAGGCGAGGGTAGATCGTCTCCATCAAGATCAAGTGGTGCCCGCATCACCGTGAGATCCCGTTTTTAAGTTAATTAGCAATTAATATTGACAGGCCTGAGGGGCCCGGCCACAGTTTCCGCCGTGGCACCGGCGCCCGGCACGGCCGGAGCACTGTGCCCGGAACACCCCAACTCTCGGGAGACATCAGTGGCTTCGCATCGTGCAGGGATGGCGCGACCGCGGCGGACCGCGGCGGCGCTCGGTGCCGTGGTGCTGGTCGGGTCGGCAGCTCCGGCGGCACACGCCGCGGACGCGGTCGACCAGGGCGCGCCGCAGTACTACGACAGCGGTCTCGCCCCCACGCCGTACATGGGATGGAACACTTACTACGGGCTCGGCGCCCCGACGGAGGACCAGGTCGAGAAGGTCGCCGACTACCTCGTCAGCAGCGGGCTGCGCGACAGCGGCTACAACATCGTCTGGCTGGACGGCGGTTGGCAGGCCGACCAGCCGCGCGACCCGCAGACGGGCCGACTCGTGGCCAACCCCACGCGCTTCCCCTCCGGCATCCCGGCGTTGGTGACGTACCTTCACAAGCGCGGCCTCAAGGCGGGCATCTACACCGACGCGGGCGAGTACGACGGCGGCAAGTGGTGCGGCCTCGGCAGTCGCGGCCACTACAAGGAGGACGCCCAACAGTTCGCCGGGTGGAAGTTCGATGCCGTCAAGGTGGACTTCCTCTGCGGCATCGGCGCCAAGCTCGACCCGGGCCCCGCCTTCAAGGAGTTCAGCGACGCCGTCGCCAAGACCGGGCGGAAGATGCTGCTCAACCTGTGCAACCCGCTCACCGACGACTGGGGCATGTCGCACACTCCCGAGCAGGACGCGCACAACACCTTCGTCTACGGCCCGACGACCGCCGACTCCTGGCGCACCGGCACCGACATCGCCTGGGGCAACCCGACCGCGGGGGAGTGGCCGACCGTCCTGCGCAACATGGACGCCAACGCCTGGCACCCCGAGGCCCAGGGCCCCGGGCACTGGAACGACCCCGACTACCTCATCCCGATGCGCAAGCTCGCCGAGGGCGGCTACGAGCTGAACGAGGAGGAGTCCACGACGCAGTTCGTGATGTGGGCCGAGATGGCCTCGCCGCTGATGCTCGGCAGCGACCCGCGCACCCTGCCGCAGTCGATGATCGACACCCTGCGCAACCCCGAGATCATCGCCGTCGACCAGGACCCGCTGGGCATCCAGGGCGCCCGCGTGGCGAACGACTCCGTCGGCGACGTCTACAGCAAGGTCCTCAAGGGTGCGGGCAAGCGGGCGGTCGTCCTGCTCAACCGCTCCGACCAGGCGCAGGACCGCACGGTGACCTTCGCCGACGCGGGCCTGACGGGCAAGGTCGCCGTCCGCGACCTGCGGGCCCGCACCTCGCGCGGCACCTTCAGTGGTTCGTACACGGTGCGCGTCCCCGCGCACGGCACCGCCTTCCTCAAGCTCACCGGCACCGACGACGCCCCGGGCGCGCAGCTTTCCGGCCGCTCCTCGGCGAGCCCGGCGCTGGTGCGCGACGGCGACACCGTGACTGTTTTCACTCGCGGCACGGACGGGTCCCTGCGTGCGCAGACCGCGCGCGGCGGTGACTGGTCCAAGGCCCGGACCACGGACCTGGGCGGCCCGACCTACGGCCGCATCCTCGGCCAGCCCGCCGCATACGCCTCCGCCGGCGGCAGGATCGACGTCTTCGTCCGCGGCACCGACGACACCGCCTACCGGCGCGTCTACGCGAACGGCCACTGGGGCCGCTGGCAGAGCCTCGGCGGCACGCTGACCGACGCCCCGACCGCAGCCTTCGCCGGCCCGGACGACTGGACGCTCTTCGCCCGCGGCGCTGACGGCAAGCTGTGGTCGCGCGGCCCCGCCTCAGGGTGGACCTCGCTGGGCGCGCCGCAGGACCGGGCGTTCTACGGGCGTCCGTCGGCCGTCGTGGACGACGCCGGACGGCTGCATGTGGCCGTACGCACCCCTGACGACTCGGTGTGGTCTCGGACCCGCGACACCTCCGGCGCCTGGTCGGACTGGACGGCGCTGGGCGGCACGGTCAGTGGCAGCCCGACCCTGGTGGCCTCCGGCGGCACGGTGCACCTGTACGCCCGCGCCGGTGACTACACGCTCTGGCAGCGCAGTTGGACCGCCGACGGCGGCTGGGCCGGCTGGTCCAAGGAGACCCGCTTCGTCAGCGGCGCCTTCGACGGCTCTCTCGGCGGCGTCGCGGGACCCGACGGCCGGGTGCTCGTCGCCTTCCGTGGAGTGGACGGACGCGTCCACCAGACCTCCCTCTGAGCTCCGCGCGATCGTTCCAGCTCACCCCGCTCCACCATGCCTCACCCCGCTCCACCCTGTCTCACCTGCGTCAACCCGTGCCACCCGGCACCGACGGGTGTGCCTCCGGGCCTTGCTCGGCCCAGGGGCACACCCTCCGAAAAATAAATTAGTAATTAATCTTGACGGCATGCGGACCCCCGCGACAGGCTGTGCCTGCCGCACCCAGAGCCGGGCCGTCAGGGGGCCTCAGCTCCGTTCCGTGGGCACTTAGGGAGTGCACAGATGACCGACTTCAACGCCACCCGCCGCAGATTCCTCGTAGGAACAGGCGCAGTCGGCGCCGGCGCACTGCTCAGCAGCTGCGTCACCCAGAGCCCGTCCGCCTCCGGAGGAAAGTCCGGCGGACCGGTGACCCTGCAGTCCAACCTCTCCTCCCCGCAGGCGAAGACCGCGATGCAGGCGATCGTCGCCGCCTTCGACAAGCGCGGCGACGCCAGGGCGGAGCTCAACACCGTCGCGTCGGAGACCTTCCGCACCCAGCTGCCGACGTACCTCACCTCGGCCAACCCGCCGGACGTCTACACCTGGTACCCCGGCTCCGTCGCCGAGGCGTACGCCAAGAAGGACCTGCTCCTCGGCCTCGACGACATATGGGAGAAGCCCGAGCTCTCCGGCTACTCCGCCGCCCTGAAGAAGCTGTGCACCTCGGCCTCCAGCGGCAAGAAGGTCTTCGTGCCCACCAGCTACTACTGGTGGGGCATGTTCTACCGGAAGTCCAACTTCGCAAAGTGGGGCGTCCAGGAGCCGAAGAACTGGGACGAGTTCCTCGACCTGTGCGACAAGCTCAAGAGGAAGGGTGTCGCCCCGATCGGCCTCGGCGCCGGTGGCGACACCCCCTGGGTGGCCTCCGCCTGGTTCGACTACCTCAACATCCGCGTCAACGGCGCCGCCTACCACCGCGAACTCCTCGCGGGCAAGCACCGCTTCGACGACCCCGAGGTCCGCAAGGTCTTCGACAAGTGGGACGAGGCCCGCCCGTACTTCGACCCCAACGGCACGGCGATCCCCTTCCAGGACGCCACCACCGCCCTCCTCCAGGGCCGCACCGGCATGATGCTCATCGGCACCTTCTTCGCCGACGCCGCGCCGAAGAACGCCCTGGGCGACCTGGACTTCTTCCAGTTCCCGATCATCGACCCGAAGATCCCGGTCGCCGAAGAGGCGCCCACCGACGGCTACTTCGCCAGCGCCCGCACCAAGCGCGCCGACGGCGTCAAGGAGCTGCTGCGCTACCTGGCCACCGCCGAGGCGCAGGAGCTCTACCTCAAGAGCTCGTCCGGCACCACGCTGCCGACCCACCCCGACGCCAAGGACGCCGGCACCCCGCTGGTCCTCAAGGGCCGCAAGCTCATCGAGAGCGCCACCGACCTGACGCAGTTCTTCAACCGCGACTCCAGCGACGCCCTCCAGCCCACCGCCGACAACGCGCTGGTGCACTACCTGGCCAAGCCCAAGCAGATCGGCTCCATCCTCACCACGTGGCAGCGCAGCGCACAGAAGATCTGGAGCCAGTGACGATGGCGCTGATCGGCTCCACACGACGGTCCAGGGCCACGCGGGTGCCCCCGGTGGTCCTGGCCTTCGTCCTCGTCCCGCTGCTCGCCGAGGCGTTCTGGGTCTTCCGGCCGGCCCTCCAGGGCTTCTACCTCTCCCTGACCTCCTGGGACGGCCTGGCGGCCCCGAAGTTCGTCGGCCTCGGCAACTTCAGCGAGATGCTGCACGACCCGGTCTTCCGCACCGCCACGACCAACACCGTGCTGTGGCTGCTGCTCTTCGGCGGGCTCTCCGCCGCCCTGGGCCTCGGTGCCGCGCTGCTGCTCCAGCAGGAGCGGCGCGGCATCGGGTTCTACCGGGCCGCGCTCTTCCTGCCGGTGGTCTTCTCGCTGGTCGCCACCGCCCTGGTGTGGCAGGCCATGTACCAGCCGGACGGCCTGATCAACAACACACTGGAGGCCGTCGGCCTCGACGGCTGGAAGCACGCCTGGCTCGCCGATCAGGACACCGCCTTCTACGCCGTGATCGTGCCCGCGCTGTGGCGCCAGGTCGGCTATGTGATGGTGCTGTACCTGGCCGGCCTCAAAGGCATCGACCCCGCGTTGTTCGAGGCGGCCAAGGTCGACGGCGCCTCGCGCTGGCAGCAGTTCCGGCACATCACGCTGCCGCAGCTGCGCAGCGTCAACGCGGTCGTCCTTTCGGTGATCATCATCGACTCGCTGCGCTCGTTCGACGTCGTGTGGGCGCTCACCCGCGGCGGCCCGTACCACTCCTCCGAACTGCTGAGCACCTACATGTACTCGACCGCGTTCCAGTCCCTGCGCCTGGGTTACGGCTCCGCACTCGCCGTCGTCATCTTCGTGCTGGCCTTCGGTGTCATCGCGAGCTACCTCGTGCGCGCCTTCCGGGAGGCCGACTGATGACCGCCACCCACGCCACCGCGCGCGTCAAGGACCCGGCCGGCCGCGACGGCGAGGTCGGCAAGGGCGCCGCCGCGGCGCCCCGCCGGCCCGTCCTGCGCGGCCGCGCCCTGCGCACCACCGGCTTCCACCTCACCGCGGGCCTGCTGTCCGCGCTGTGGCTGCTGCCGATCGCCCTCGTCCTGGTCACCAGCACCCGGACCTTCGACGACATCGCCGCGCACGGCGTCGGCAGCTGGCCCCACTCGTTCACCTTCGACAGCTTCCGCCAGGCGTGGGTGGACGGCGGCCAGCAGCGCGCCCTCATCAACAGCATGCTGGTCACCATCCCCACCGTGCTGCTCTCCCTCGGCCTCGCGTCCATGGCCGCCTTCGCGCTCAGCCGCTACGACCTGCCGTTCCGGCGCGTCCTGCTGCTGCTCATGCTCGGCGGCAACCTGCTGCCCCCGCAGATCCTGCTCATCCCGGTCTCCAAGCTCAGCGAAGTCCTCGGCATCTACGACCACCTGTACGCCCTGATCGGCGTACAGGTCGGCTTCGGCGTCGGCTTCTACGTCTTCGTGCTGCACGGCTTCATGCGGGCGATCCCCGGCGAGATCCAGCAGGCCGCCGTGATCGACGGCGCGAACCCGTGGCAGGTCTACTGGCGGATCATCCTGCCGCTGGCCCGCCCGGCGCTGGCCGCGCTGAGCGCCCTGTCGTTCACCTGGATCTTCAACGACCTGCTGTGGGCCATCACGGTGCTGCGCACCGACAGCCAGATGCCCATCACCGCCTCCCTCATCGGACTGCAGGGCCAGTACGTGTCCATGTGGAACGTCATCGCGGCCGGCTCGGTGATCGCCGCCGCCCCGACCGTGGCTGTCTTCCTCCGTTTCCAGCGCCACTTCGTGGCCGGCCTCAACCTCGGAGCCGTCAAGTGACCGCGCACGAACGGTGGCTGCTGCGCACCGACACCACCACCTACGCCGTCACCTTCGGCGGCGACGGCCGCTGGGCCGAACTCGCCGCCTGGGGGCCGCACGGCGCCGAGGACGGGCCGTCGCCCCTGGACCTGTCGCGCCGTACCCACTTCATCACCCCCGCCGACGCCGCCCCGGCCGAGTACATCCCGTACGGGCTGCGGCCGTTCACCGGCGCCGACCTGATCGCCTCCCGACCCGGCGGCGACCGCGGCAGCTGGTGGCGGTTCACCGGCGCCACCCCGGACGCCGACCGGGCGCTGCGCCTGGAGTTCACCGACGACCTCCTGGGGCTGCGCACCACGCTGTGCTACGAGACGGTGCCCGGTACCGACGTCGTCCTGCGTTGGACGGAGCTGACCTGCACCGGCCAGGACGAGGTGCGCCTGGAACGCTTCGACTCCGCCGCCGTCAACGTGCCCGTCCAGGGCGGCGCGCGACTGACCTACCTGGCCGGCCAGTGGTCCCAGGAGTTCCAGCTGAAGGAGGTGGAACTGGAGCGCGGGCGCTTCGAGATGGAGAGCAGCCAGGGCTCGGCCGGGCACGCGTACCACCCGTGGCTCGCGATCCAGGACGCCGCCGCCCGTGCCGAGGGAGCCACCCCCACCTACGGCATCGCCCTGGAATGGTCCGGCAACTGGCGGATCACCGCCGACGCCGAGCCCGGCGGCGCGGTGCGTGTCCGTGCCGGCCGCGTGCCCCACGAGGGCGCCGTCCGTCTCGCCCCCGGCGCCACCCTCGTCACGCCCCGGCTGGCCTGCGCCTTCAGCCCGGACGGCCGCGACGGCCTGGCCCGCGTCTGGCACCGCTACGAGCGGCACCTCGCCGGCGAGCGCATCGACCGGCCCCGCAAGGTCCTCTACAACCCCTGGGAGGCCACCGGCTTCGACGTCGACGCCGCCGGGCAGCTGGAGCTCGCCAAGGCCGCCGCCGATCTGGGCGCCGAACTCTTCGTCGTCGACGACGGCTGGTTCACCGGACGCCCCGACGACACCGGCGGCCTCGGCGACTGGGACCCGGATCCCGCCGAGTTCCCCGGCGGATTCGACCGGTTCGTCGAGGACGTCCGCGCCCTCGGCATGGACGTCGGCCTGTGGGTCGAACCGGAGGGCATCAGCCCCGGCTCCAAGCTCTACGCCGAGCACCCCGAGTGGGTGTACCGGATCGAGGGCCGGCCCATGACGCTCGTACGCAACCAGCTCCTGCTCGACCTCGGCCGCGAGGACGTCCAGGAATTCGTCATCGGCACCCTCGACCGGCTGCTCGGCTCCCACGCCATCAGCTACCTCAAGTGGGACATGAACCGTCCGCCCACCGAGCGGGGCCGCCCCGGCCACCCGGCCGGTCCCGACCCCGAGCACCAGGACCTCGACGCCGCCCACGTCACCGGCTACCTGCGCGTCCTGGACCACCTGCGCACCGCCCACCCGCACGTCACCGTCGAGGGCTGCGCCGGCGGCGGCGCCCGCGTCGAGCACGCCACCCTCGCCCGCACCGACGTGGTGTGGCCCAGCGACAACACCGCACCCATGGACCGGCTGCGCATCCAGTACGGCTACCTCCACGCGCACGCCCCGCACACCATGAGCTCCTGGGTCAGCGACGCCCCCGGCGTCTTCGACCCGCGCCCCCGCTCCCTCGCCTTCCGGTTCGTCCTCGCCGGCGCCGGAGTCCTGGGCGTCGGCGCCGACATACGCCACTGGACGCCGCAGCAGCGCGCCGAGGCGACCGAGTGGATCGCCCGCTACAAGGAGATCCGCGACATCGTCCACCGCGGAGAGGTGAGTCTGCTCGGCAGCCCCGCCGACCCGACCTGCGGCATCCAGTACGAGGAACCGGGCGGCGCCCGCCTGGTGGTGACGGCCTGGAACACCGGCCCGCTCGACGGCGCGCCCCTGGTGCCCGGCCGGCCCGCCCGGCTGCGGCTGCGCGGCCTGCGGCCGGACGCCGGCTACACCGATACCGCGACCGGCACCCGCTACAGCGGCGCCCACCTGCTGCACTTCGGGTTGCCGTTCGGCTGGACCGCCGGACACGACGCGGAGTTGACCGTCTTGGTCCGAAAATGACGCCACCGGCAGAATCTGCACCCCACCCTTGGAACAGGAGACGAACCACCCCATGAACCCAGCGGCCCGCTTCACCAACCGCGTCGCGGTCGTCACCGGCGCCGCGTCGGGCATCGGTGCGGCCTGCGCGTCACGTCTGGCCGCGGAGGGCGCGGCTGTCGTCCTCGTCGACATCGCCGCGGAGCGCGGCGAGGAGACGGCCGAGCGGCTACGGAAGGACGGCGCCCGCGCCCGGTTCGTCGCCGCCGACGTCGCGAGCGAGGACGACTGGCGGCGGGTGATGACCACCGCCCACGACTTCGGGCCGGTGGGCGTCCTGGTGAGCAACGCGTACACGGTGGCGGTCGCTCCGGTCCACGAGACCAGCCTCGCCTCCTGGGAGCGGCAGCTCGCGGTCAACCTCACCGGCGCCTTCCTGGGTGTGAAGGCGGCGCTGCCGGACCTGCGCGAGCACCACGGGGCTGTCGTCCTCGTCTCCTCCGTCCACGCCCACCGGGGCATCCCCGGACACCCGGCGTACGCGGCGAGCAAGGGCGCCCTGCTGTCGCTGTGCGGCCAGCTCGCCGTCGAGTACGGACCGGACCTCCGCGTCAACGCGGTGCTGCCGGGGCCGATCCTGACCGCCGCCTGGGACCGAGTCCCACCCGCCGACCGGGAGATCAGCGTCGCCGGGACCGCGGCCCGCCGCTTCGGCACCCCCGAGGAGGTCGCCGCCGCCGTCGCCTTCCTCGCCGCCGACGAAGCCTCCTACATCACCGGATCGAGCCTGCTCGTAGACGGCGGCTGGAGCGTCGCCAAGGACTCCGCCTGACGGAGACGACCGCTCCCGCCACCGACCGACCAGCAAGAAAGGCAAACACATGACGCCATACGCGCGCCGCGGAGTGCACGGCCAGACCGTGGAGACACTCGCCCGCCGGGTGCTCAGCGGCGAGATCCCCGAGGGAGCGACGCTCGACATGGCGGCCCTGCAGAGCGAGCTGGACGTCAGCCTGACGGCCCTGCGCGAATCGCTGAAGGTGCTCGCGGCCAAGGGCATGGTCGACGCCCGGCAGAAGCGCGGCACCTTCGTCCGGCCCCGCTCCGACTGGAACCTGCTCGACGCCGACGTGCTGCGCTGGCAGTTCTCCGAGAGCAGCGGCGCCGGTGCCGACCCCGCGCTGCTGCGCAACCTCGGCGAGGTCCGCGGCATCATCGAACCCGCCGCCGTACGGCTCGCCGCGGCCCGGCGCACCGACGCCGACCTGGAGGCGCTGGAGAAGGCGCTGGCCGCCATGGGCAAGGAAGGCGGCGCGAGCCACGCCGTCGAGGCCGACCTCGCCTTCCACCGGGCACTGCTCGCGGCCACCCACAACGAACTGCTGGAACGCATGGAGATGGTCATCGAGTCGGGCCTGGCCCAGCGCGATCAGCTCGTGCACAGCGCCCCGCACAGCGAGGACCCGGTCCCCAGCCACCGTGCCGTCCTGGACGCCGTGCGCGACCGGGACCCCGACGCCGCGGAACACGCCATGCGCGCCCTGCTCGACCAGGCGACGCGCGATCTCGACAAGGTCAGTGGCCCGCACGCGCCCGAGGGCGCGGAGGGCTCCACCCAGCAGAAGGACGGCCAGTCACAGTGAAGATCGCGCGCGTCGAGACCTTCCTCGTCCCGCCCCGCTGGCTGTTCTGCCGTATCGAGACCGACGACGGCGTCGTCGGCTGGGGAGAGCCGGTGGTGGAGGGCCGGGCCGAGGTGGTGCGGGCCGCCGTGGAGGTGCTCGCCGAGCACCTGGTGGGCCAGGACCCCCTGCGCATCCAGGACCACTGGCAGGTGCTGAGCAAGGGCGGTTTCTACCGGGGCGGGCCCGTGCTCTCCAGCGCCGTCGCCGGCATCGACCAGGCCCTGTGGGACATCGCCGGCCGCGCCCTCGGCGTGCCGGTGCACACCCTGCTCGGCGGCCCCGTCCGCGACACCGTCCGGGTCTACGCCTGGGTCGGCGGCGACGAACCCGACCGGCTCAAGGAGGAGATCGCCGCCCAGGTCGAGGCGGGCTTCACGGCAGTCAAGATGAATGCGGCCGGGCGCACCCCGCCGATCGGCAGCCCCGCCGATACCGCCGCCGTCGTCGACCGGATCGCCGCCGCCCGCGAGGCCCTGGGCCCGTACCGCGACGTCGCCGTCGACTTCCACGGCCGGTTCACCGCCGCCAACGCGCGTCGCGTGCTCCACGAGATAGCCCCGCTGCACCCGCTGTTCGTCGAGGAACCCGTCCTGCCCGAACAGGCACACCTGCTCCCCGGGCTGGTCACCGCCTCGTCCGTGCCGCTCGCCACCGGCGAGCGGCTCTACGGGCGGCCCGACTTCCTCCCCGTGCTCACCGCGGGCGTCGCCGTCGCCCAGCCGGACCTGTCGCACGCCGGCGGCATATCGGAGGTCACCCGGATCGCCTCGCTCGCCGAGACCTTCGGAGCCCACCTGGCACCGCACTGCCCGCTCGGTCCCATCGCGCTGGCCGCCAGCCTCCAAGTCGCCTTCGCCACCCCCAACTTCCTCATCCAGGAGCAGAGCCGGGGCATCCACTACAACAAGGACGCCGACCTGCTGTCCTACCTGGTCGACACCGAACCCTTCCGCTTCGTGGACGGCCAGGCGCACCGCACCGGACTGCCCGGCCTCGGCATCGCCGTCGACGAGGACGCGGTCCGCGCCGCGGACCGGTCCGGACACGCCTGGCGCAACCCCGTCTGGCGGCACGCCGACGGCTCCTTCGCCGAATGGTGAGCGCCGTGCGGCTGCCCGTCCGCGTCACCACCGACCCGGACCACGGCGGGCGCTGGACGTCGCTGACCGCGGGCGGTCGCGAGTGGCTGTGGCACCGCGAAGAGCCCCGCCGCCGCGTGGTCCGGCCCGGTGACCCCTTCGCCGATGCCGGCGGGCTGGAGGAGTGCGTCCCCACCGTGCGCGGGCTGCCCGACCACGGGGACACCTGGTCGCGACCCTGGCGGAGGGCGGGGGAGGAGGACGTCGCGGACTGCCCCGACTTCCGCCTGACCCGGCGCATCGTCGAGGGAGGGGACGCGGTCGTCGTCGACTACACGCTCGCCGCCGAGCCCGGCTACCGCTTCGTGTGGGCCGCCCACGCCCTGCTGGACCTCTCCTCCGCCGCCCGGATCGGTGTCGTCGGACCGGCGGCGACCCGGCTCTATCCGGACGAGGGCGACCGCTGGGTCGCCGGCACCTGGCCCAGCGTCGACGGCGTACCGCTGGACCGGCTCGGCCCGGACGACGGGAGCGCCGTCGGGGCGGTCGTCCTCACCTCCCGGGTGTCCGTGCACGACGGCGCCGACACGCTGCACCTGTCCGTCGAGGCCGCCGGGCAGCCGGTCGCGGTCGCCCTCTGGCGCAACCTCGGCGGCTTCCCCCAAGGCGCGCCATACCGCTCGATCGGTGTCGAGCCGATGCTCGGCCGCGTCTTCGACCGCGCCGCGGCGGAGGACGGCGACACCGCCGTCGTGCCGCCGACCGGCGAGGTCGCCTGGCGGCTCACCGTCACCGCGACCCGCCACCCCTGAACCCCCATCACCAGAAGGGATGCCGGATGGACCTGCTCGCCGCGCTGCGCGCCCGACGGCTGCTCGCCATCGTCCGCGGCAGCGACCCGGACGCCGCGCTGACCACCGTGCTCGCCCTCGTCGAAGAGGGTGTCACCCTCATCGAGGTCTCTCTCTCCGGGCGCGACGCGCTGGACGTCATCGCCCGGGCCCGCGCCGCGCTCGGCCCCGACGCGACGCTCGGCGCCGGAACCGTCCTGTCCTCCGACGACGCCCGGGCCGCGCAGAAGGCCGGAGCGGCCTTCCTCGTCACCCCCGCCGTCAGCGACGGCATCGCCACCGGACGGGAACTCGGACTCCCGGTGCTCGCAGGCGTGATGACCCCCACCGACATCCTCCAGGCGCTGCGTCTCGGCGCCGAAGCACTCAAGCTGTTCCCGGCCGGCAGCGCCGGCGGCCCCGGATACCTGCGGGATCTGCGCGGCCCCTTCCCGGACCTGCCGTTCGTGCCCGTCGGGGGAGTGGACGCCGCGGCCGCCGCCTCCTACCTGCGCGCGGGCGCCACGGCCGTGGGCGTCGGGTCACCCCTGGTCGGCGACGCCGCCGAGGGCGGCAGCATCACCGCCCTGCGCGAGCGGGCCCGTGCCTTCCTGGACGTCGTCCGCACGGAGGCCCGCCGGTGACCGCGCCCACGGTCCTCGCCGCCGACCGCCTCGAACTCGGCGAGGGCATCCGCTGGACGGACGGACGCGCCGTCCTGACCGACATCCTCACCGGCCGGCTTCTCGCCGCACCCGCCGACCCCGGCGCGCCGCTCGCCCTGATCACCCGACTGCCCTGCCCCCTGGGCGCGGTCGCGCCGGTCGAGGGCAGCCCCGGCCACTGGATCGCGGCGGCGGGCACCGGCATCTGCCGCATCGACCCCGCTGGAGGCGTCGACTGGATCGCCCGTCCCGAGGACGGCGCCCCGGTGGCGATGCGGATGAACGACGGCGTCGCCGATCCGCACGGCCGGTTCTGGGCGGGCAGCATGGCCTACGACACGACCGAGGACGCCGGTTCCCTCTACCGCCTGGACCGCGAGGGCCGCGTCACCCGCGTCCTGCGGAACGTCACGATCCCCAACGGCCCGGCCTTCACCGCCGACGGCACCGTCATGTACCTCGCCGACAGCGCCCGGGGCATCATCCGGCGATATCCGGTCGACCCCGTGGGCGGCGACCCGGGCACCCCCGAACCCTTCGTCACCCTCGGCTCCGGTAGCCCCGACGGCATGACCACCGACATCGAGGGCTGCCTGTGGACGGCCGTCTGGGGTACCGGGCAGGTCCACCGGTACCGCCCCGACGGCAGCCTCGACCGGATCGTCGACCTGCCCGCCGGGCAGCCCGCGGGGCTCTGCCTCGGCGGCCCCGACGGCCGTACGCTCCTCGTCACCAGCGCCCACATCGGCCTGCCCGTCCCGAGCCCCCTCGACGGCGCCGTCTTCGCGGTCCGGGTGGACGTCCCCGGCGTTCCGGCCGCCCCCTACCGCCCGGCGGTCCCCGCCGTCCCGGCCTCGGCGGACCGCGCCGACACACCCTAGGAAGCCCACCTATGAGCACCCACCGGCCCCTGCGCCCCGGCCCCGTGGTCTGCGTCGGCGAGACCATGGCTGCCCTCGCCCCCGACCCCCTCGGGCCGTTGGACGGCGCCGACCTGCTGCGCGTCGACATCGCGGGCGCCGAGTCGAACGTCGCCCTCTACCTCGCCGACCACGGGATCCCCGCCCGCTGGGTCTCCGCGGTCGGCGACGACCCCTTCGGCCGCCGTGTCCGCGCCCGGATCGCCGCCGGCGGCGTGGATGTCAGCGGCGTCCGCACCGACCCGGGGCGGCCCACCGGACTGCTGCTCAAGGATCCGGGCCCGGGCGTGCAAGGCACCCGCGTCCACTACCACCGTGCCGGATCCGCCGCCTCGGCCCTCACTCCCGACGTGCTCGACGACCCGGCGGTGACGGACGCCGCGCTCGTCCACCTCAGCGGCATCACGCCCGCCCTGTCGCCCGGCTGCCACGCCCTCGTCGAGCGGGCGCTGCGCCCCGACCGCCCGTGGCCCGTCAGCTTCGACGTCAACCACCGCCCGGCTCTGTGGACCGGCCGCTCCGCCGCGGACGTCCTGCGGCCGCTCGCCGACCGGGCCGACATCGTCCTCGTCGGCCTCGACGAGGCCCAGGCCCTGTGGGGGGACGGGATCACCGACGCCGAAAGGGTCCGCGAACTCCTGCCCGGCCCACGCGTCCTCGTCGTGAAGGACGGGGCCCGCGCCGCCACCGCCTTCGTCGGAGCCACCGCCCACAGCGTGGCCGCCCTGACCGTGCGCGTCACCGAACCGGTCGGCGCCGGAGACGCCTTCGCCGCCGGTTTCCTCAGCGGCCTCCTGCGGCAACTCCCCGTGCACCGCGCCCTGCGGCTGGGCCACCTCACCGCGGCCTCGGCCCTGAGGGTCGCCGCGGACCACGGCCCGCTGCCGGACCCCGCCCTCGTCACGGCACTCCTGGACGCCGACGAGGAGACCTGGCGGACCGCCGTGATCGACTGATTACTCGATACCGGTCAACAGCGAAGGCCCTGTTCCTGCCGCCCGCTCGACACAGGGCCGTCGGCCCATGGCAGGGCGAGGGCGAGGGCGGGTCCATGGGACTCTCACTGGCCGGGGCGTCCCTGCAGAACGCGGGTGCCCGGGGCACAGCTGTCCCTCAGTTCGTCGAGTTCAGCGGCCGGCAGCTTGCGGGCGGAGCCGCGCCGGCTGTGGTCGAGCAGCGCGGATGCGATGTTCAGCCACTGGGGGAGCGGGGAAACGCCGATGAACGCGGCCAGCCGTGTCAGCTCTGCGGCGGGATCGTCGAGGAGGTCCTCATAGGCAAGCGTGGTGCGCTGGTCGGCGGGCAGCCGGCCGAGGAACTCCGAGCCCTCGGTGACGAGTTCGGACCACAGGGAACCGAACGTCCGCAGCGGGACATCTCGGTCGAGTACGAGGGCGGGGTCGAAACGCTCGTCGAGGAGCGGCGACAGATCCGCGGGCAGCGAGCGCGCGTGCGCGTCGGTCAAGTCGGCGAAACTGTCGATGCCGGCTCGTGCCTTGATCTCGCGCAGCAGAGAGATCGTGCGGTATCCGGGATGACGGCTCATGGACAGGGCGCAGTCCGGCCCGTCTCGGAACAGGTGCACGAACCTCGCGTCCGGGAACGCGGCCCGCAGTCTTGGCGCCCAGCCTGTCGAGTAACCGGAGCGTTCCACGACGGCGGTCCGTCCGAACCGCGCGCAGAGCAGACCGAACAGTGCTCGGTGGTGCTCGGCAGCGGTGCGTACGGGCCACCGCACCACCGCTGCGCAAAGTTCGTCGAGGAGCCCGTCCGGGTCGTCGCTCAGGTGGGGCAACACCATCAGGGAGAGCGCAGGAATACCGGTGGTCTTCGCCGTATACCTTCCGGGGCGGCGTGTGTAGAGGAACTCCGGCAGCGGCAGCCCGCTGCGGATCATCCGCTCGAAGTGCGGGGCGGGCCGGAAGAGCGACTGCCAGAACTCTTCACCGGTCACCTTCCCCTCGGGGAAGGCGGCGTCCCCCACGGAGGCCATGAACTCGTTGAGGCTCAGTACGTCAGGGTGGGAGTTGAGGATGCGTGACAGCGCAGTCGAACCGCTACGCCCCGTACCGATGACGAAGGTCAAGGAACGCATGCTCACCCTCCACAGCTTCGTGACACCCGGGACCGAGCCCCAGCTACCGGAGCACTATCCATGACCGCAACGTCTCCAAACGGGCTTTGCTGCAGGTTCCGCAGGATGTGCACGCCGAGTGATCGGACAGTCCCCGGCGATCTCGTGCTGCGCAAGGGGTACGTAGGTTGGCGTGGCCGGAGCCCATTCGAGCGCTGTTCCGTGTCGTGTCGCAGCGGCCGACCCGGCATACGCGGATACCGTTGTCAAAGCTCTATGCGGAGGGGCTTACATGGAAACGGCGGACACGACCGGACACATACGTGGTGGGGGAGCGGATGGTCCCGACGGCTTCGCAGAGCTGCGGGCACGCGAATTCGGCTTCCTCGACGAGGGTGGACACACCTACCTCGACCACACGGGTGCCGGACTGGCCCCGCGCTCCCTTGTCACGGGAAGCGCGCAGCGGATCACCGGCGGGCTGTTCGGGAACCCGCACTCGGAAAGCCCGGCCTCCCTCGCCTCCGGGCTTCTGCTCGCCGAGGCCCGCGAGGCGGTTCTGCGGCACTTCAACGCCGACCCTGCCGAGTACACCGTGATCTTCACCCCCAATGCGACGGGCGCCCTGCGACTGGTCGGTGAGGCGTATCCCTTCACGCGCGGCGGCAGGCTCGTGATGCCGATCGACAATCACAACTCGGTCAACGGCCTGAGGGAGTACGCGCGGTCACGGGGCGCCGCAACCGTGTACGTACCCGTGAGCGGGCCCGACCTGCAGTTGGACGAGAGGCGACTGCGGGCCGCTCTATCCACACGGGATCGGCGACCGGGCCTCCCGCGAGGGCGCGACGGCGGCCACTCACGCGGACTGCTGGCATATCCGGCGCAGAGCAACTTCACCGGCGTCAAGCACTCGCTGGAGTGGATCGAAACCGCCCAGGAGCACGGCTACGACGTACTGCTCGACGCGGCGGCCTTCGTACCGACCAACGCTCTGGACCTGGGCCGGTACCACCCGGACTTCACCGTGGTCAGCTGGTACAAGGTCTTCGGACATCCCACCGGCGTCGGCAGCCTGATCGCCCGCCGCTCAGCCCTCGCCAAGCTGCGCCGCCCCTGGTTCGCGGGCGGCACGGTCTACGCGGTGAGCGCCCAGGCTCAGTGGCACGTCCTCGCCGACGACGAGGCCGCCTTCGAGGACGGTACCGTCAACTTCCTGTCCATACCGGATGTGACCGCCGGACTCGCCTGGATCGAGCGCATCGGGATGGACCGCGTGCACGCCCATGTCACCGCGCTGACCGGCCAACTGCTCGCGGGCTTACGGACGTTGCGGCACAGCGACGGTTCTCCGATGGTCCGGGTGTACGGTCCCGGCCGTGCCGATGCGGCCCGCGGCGGCACGGTCGCGCTGAACCTGTTCGGGGCGGACGGCCGGATCATCGACGAACGCATCGTCACGCGCGACAGTGCCGCACGCGGCATATCCCTGCGTACGGGGTGCTTCTGCAATCCGGGTGCCGGCGAAGCGGCCTTCGCCCTGCCGCTGAGCCGATTGCGCTCGGCGGCCCGCAAGCAACTCAGGTCGCTGGAAGGCTACTTGGAGCTGCTCCGGCTGCCCTCGGGGGGTGCTGTCCGAATCTCCCTCGGGGTGTCGTCTCTGCCCAAGGACATCGAGACGTTCCTGTCGTTCGTGACGCAGACCTATCGGGACCAGGTGCCGGAGGTGGCGGGTCTGGCCCCGCGAGTGGGTTGTTGAGCCGGCAGGTGCTCAAGGAGTCGGTCCGCGGGGGCGGGTTCATCGCCCCGCCCGGCTCCTCACCGCCCCCTGCTTGCACTTGCGCACAAGGATCACCCATGTCCAGGCCAGGAACGTCAGCGCGAAGGCCGCCAGGATCAACCACCCTCGGCTCGGCGGATGCCCGAACGAATCGCCGTACGACGCCAGCAGAGGCGGCCCCAGCGGCGAGCCACCCTCACGCCACAGCGACTCCAGACCGACTCCGCCGCCCAGTGCCTCGAACGCCCAGCGATTGGTCATCGCCCAGCTGATCGCCTCTCCGGCCCCTGTCATCCGGGGCACCGGCACGAAAGCCCCCGAGAACAGCACCTGGGGAAAGCAGAGCAACGGAAGCATCAGCGTCGCCTGCCCTGGCTCCGACACCGCCGCCGATGCGAGCAGCCCCAGCGAAAGAGCGGCAGCCGAGGCGAGCACACTCGACGTGAACAGCGACCCGTAGGTGCCCCAGCCCGCCGCGGGCAGCCGGTCCCAAGCGCGCAGCACGGCCAACAACAGCGCGTCGGCAACCGCGAGCACCGGCAACATGGTCGTGAGCTTCGAGGCGACGTACGGACCGATGCGCAGGCCCGCGAGCCATTCGCGACGCAGTACGGGCAGCTCGGTGCAGATCTGAAGCAGCCCGTACGTCAGTCCGAAGAAGAATGCGCCGAACGCGATCCAGAACATGATCATCGCTGTCGACCCCGGATCCGGAGCCACGGGATCGAACGCGCCCGCGCGGAACAGCAGCGCGAACATCGCTACGATCATCACCGGTGACCCCGCCAGGACGGCGACCGAGAGCCGGTTGTGCAGCAGCAGCGCCGTACCGCGACGGGTCAGCAGTGCCCACTGGCGCAGGGCACCAACACGCGGTGTTTTTCGGTTTCGTGACACGATGTCAGGCTGATGGACGTCGTCGGTCCGATGGATGTCGTCGGGCGCGGCATGCTCGACGCGTACGCCGTCGGCCACCGCCCGGTACACCTCCTCGACGGTATCGACCCCGAAAGCCCCGCACAGAGCGGTCGGTTCGCCCGCGTACGCGACCTTGCCACCGGACGTGAGGAACACGACCTGGTCGCAGCCGAGCAGATCGGCGAGGACGTGGGTGGTCATGACGACGGTGGTGCCGTCCTCGGCGAGTGCGTGCAGGGTCCGCAGCAGGTCCGCCCCCGTGACCGGGTCGAGCCCGGACGTCGGCTCGTCGAGGAAGAGCACCCTCGGCCGGGTCAGCAACTCGACCGCGATACTGGCCCGTTTGCGTTCACCGCCGCTCAGCGCACGCACGGGCGTCCCGGCCCGCTCGGAGAGGCCGAGGGTGGCCAACACCCGGTCGACGGTCACGGTGACGGTTTGGGCCGACGTGCCCGGAGGCATGCGCAGGCCCGCCGCGTATACGAGCGTTCGGTGCAACGACAGTTCGCGGTGGATGATGTCCTCCTGAGGAACAAATCCGAACTCCCGCCCCGGAGGCCCTGGTTGTTCCCCGTTGTGCAGCACCTCTCCCTCGGTGGGCGCGCCCAGTCCCGCCAGAATCTCCAACAGAACCGTCTTGCCCGCGCCGCTGCTCCCGGCGATCACGGTGAGTTGCCCGGGCGCGATGTCGAGCGATATGTCGTGCAGCACCCGACCGGCCCCGCGAATGTCCCGGCCCACCCGACGTGCCTGTAGGGACAGGCCGTCGACCGACGGGAGGGGAACATCGGTGGGGGCGCCTGGGCGCATGGGCGACGTCGACATGGGTGCAGCATGCCAGGGGAGTCTTCTCGGCGTCGCCTCGAAGGAGGGCTCCATCAGCCTCGGTTGCTCAGGTGCTGTGGTCGTGTCCTGGTGCCGTGGTTGTGGTGATGGTGTTGCGTTGGAGTTCGGCGACGCGGTGGAGTGCGGTCTTGAAGGCGGCGTACTCCTGTGTGCCCAGTGCTTTCGCGTGGCGTTCTTCGATGGTGCGCATGATGGAGGCGGCGGTCTGCATCTGGAGGAGGCCGCGTTCGGTGGGGTGGATCAGTTTGGCGCGGCGGTCGGCGGGGTCGGGTCTGCGTTCGACGTAGCCGAGGCGTTCGAGGTCGTCGATGAGGGAGCCGATGACCTGTTTGTGCTGTCCGGAGGTGCGGGCGAGTTCGCTGGCCCGGATGCCGTCGGTGCGCAGGTGGGCGAGGACGGCGCCGGCTCGGGGCGGGATGTCGTCGAAGCCCTGCTCGGCGAGCGTGTTGAACAGTTCGCGCTGCACGGAGAGGAGGACCTGGGCGGCGAGCACGCCGAGGTCCGGTTCCTCGGTCGGGTGCCCGGTCAACGCTTCTCCCGTCCCGGCGGTCACCCGCCGCTGAGCCATGTGACCTGCAATTTTAGTTGTTGCACGCCGGAAGACGCGAGGTATACCCTTCAAGTAGTCACTGATATTGACTATCAAGATAAGTGACCAATGAAGCTGTGGCTCCACCCCCAGAGGAGCGGAAGATGAGCGAGCGCAGCAAGTTCCTGGAGCCGATCACCCGGGAGAACGCCGCCGTGGTGCTGGTCGACCACCAGGTCGGCCTTCTGTCCGGTGTCCGGGACATCCCACTCGAAGAGCTGAAGCACAACGTGGTGGCGCTGGCACGGGCGGCGACCGTGCTGGGGATCCCGCTGGTCGTCACCACCACCGCTGCCGACAGTATGTGGGGGCCGACCGCCCCCGAGCTGGTCGAGGCGCTGCCGGCGGGACTGAAGATCATCGACCGCAGTACGGTCAACGCCTGGCACGACGACCGGGTCCGCGAGGCCATCGAGGTCACCGGCCGACGCAAGCTGATCTTCGCCGGGGTGTCGCTGGAGGTCTGCGCGGCACTGCCCGCGATCTCCGCGACGGCCGCGGGATTCGACGCGTACGTCGCCGTGGACGCCTCCGGCACCTTCAGCCGGACCAAACGGGAGGCGGGACTGCTGCGCATGCAGCAGGCGGGCGTCGTCCTCAGCGACTACGGCACACTCATGGTCGAGGCCCTGGCCGACAACGCCCTCCCCGAGTCCGGCGCCCTCTACGCCGCCCTCGACATGCCGTTCGCCGTCCTGGTCGGCCAGATCTCCGCGGCCTACCAGGCCTAGGGACCCACCGGCCGACAGTTTTCCGCCGAACCTGTGGACCCAGGTACGCCTGGGGAGCCCGGCCCCTCACATGCGCCGAAGAGCAATACAGTTACTTGGTAGGAGCACGAGGGTTGTGACGCGGTCATGAGGGATTTCCGAGCTGACGACGTTGCTCCGGACCGTGCGCGCCGGATGGGAGCCGGTTGTGGGACGTCGCGCACCGTCCGCCGCGTGGTTCTGCCGGCGTCGTGCGCGGTCCTGATGATCGCTGGTTACGCCTCGCCCTCCGAGGCGAATTTCGCGGACCTCTTCACCGCGTCGGCCCCACCTGCGGCGACGGCGAGTGCTTCCGATCCCATTCCCTCGGCGCTGAAGCCCATCGATCCGGCCGCGTTCCGGTCCACCGTGGAGCGCGCGGCGAAGAAGCTCATGGTTCCCGCCGCGGTGGTCCTTCTCCGCACCCCGCAGGCAACCTTCCGTGCGACCGTCGGCACGACCGAGCTGGGCACGGCCGAACCGCCCACTACGGGTGACCACTTCAGGATCGCCTCCAACACCAAGACCATGACCTCGGCGCTGATCCTCCTCCTAGCCCAGGACGGCAAGCTCCGGCTGAACGACCCGGTGTCCGCCTACGTTCCCGGGGTGCCCAACGGCGGACACATCACCATCGCCGAGCTCCTGAAGATGCGCAGCGGGCTCTACAACTACACCGACGCCCCGGAACTCGCGGCCCGCATGGACGCCGACCCGGGCAAGGCCATGACACCGCAGGAGCTGCTGGCCATCGCGTTCCGGCGCCCGCCGAACTTCGCGCCCGACGCGTCCTACGAGTACAGCAACACCAGCTACGCCCTGCTGGGCCTCGTCGCCGAGAAGGTGGGCGGTCACCCGCTGGCCCAGCAGTTCCGGGACCGGCTGTTCGCCCCGCTCGGCCTGGCGGGGACCTCGCTGCCCGGCGCCGACGACCTCTCCCTCCCCGCACCCTATTCACACGGCTACATGTACGGCGGAACGACCTACGCGCTGATCGACCGGCCCTACCCCGCCGACATTCAGGCCGCGGCCCGGTCCGGAAAGCTCCTGCCGGTGGACTACACACATCAGAACCCCTCTTACGCCACCGCCGCCGGAGGCGTCATCTCCACCGCCGACGACCTGGCCACCTGGATCCGGTCCCTGGTGACGGGCAAGGTCCTCAACCCGGCGTTCCAGCAGCGGTGGCTCCACAGCCCGCAGCCCGAGGACCCGGCCGCGCCTGACGGGCAGAAGTACGGGTACGGCATCGCCCACCAGCGCTTCGGTCCGAACGCCTCGATGTACTACCACGGCGGTGAACTCCCCGGCTTCAACTCCTTCATCGGCTACGACCCGGACAACGAGGTCACGCTTGTGATCTGGACGAACCTGACCCTGTCGCCCGATGGCCGGACCACGGCCCAAGCGCTGCTGCCCACAGTCCTCGACCAGGTCTACGCCGGCCTTCCGGGCTGACGCCGTCGAGCTCATCCACTCATCGGGCCATCGGGCCCCTGAAGACATCGGCCCACGAGGCGCTTCAGAAGGCACACCTGCACGCACATCTGGAATGCAACGGCAGCAAGACGTGCGCGCGCTTCGAGTGCCTCATCGAGGCCGCCACCGAACCTGGCGACCTGCGCCGCAGACTGGACCTGGAACAGCACATGGATGCCTGTTCCTGCTGCACCCTGGCAGTGGCCCACATTGCACAAGACGGCGACGGCCAGCAGCTACACCCAGAACTACGTTCCCTCCGACGCGGTCGACGGGGACACCAGGACCTACTGGGAAAGCACCAACAACGCGCTTCCCCCGGTGGTTCGAGAAGGACCTCGGGGCGGCCACCGGCGTCCGCAGGCTGGTGATGAATCTCCCGCCTGACGCGGACTGGAACATGCGCTACCGGAAGTTGACCTTCACGGCAAACACGGGTTGGCCCGCCGCGCAGCTCTCCGAACTGCGGCTCTTCCGCTTCTGACACACATCGACTATTTTACACATGTTAAATAGATGTGGAAGGAGTGTCGACATGAAGGTGATTCTCTTCGGGGCATCAGGCATGGTCGGTCAAGGAGTGCTCCGCGCATGTCTGGAGGATCCGGGGGTGACCGAAGTCATCGCTGTCGTCCGAAGGCCGCTCGGACGGAATGATCGCAAACTTCGTGAAGTGCTTCACACGGACTTCACGGACTTCGCCCCGGTAGCAGAGGATCTTGCAGGGGCTGACGCGTGCTTCTATTGCCTCGGAGTATCCGCGGCTGGGCGCAGCGCGTCGGAGTACGAGAAGATCACATACATCTATACCGTGGCCGCCGCGCAGGTTGTGGCTGCCGATAATCCGCACTTGACGTTCGTGTACGTATCAGGTGAAGGCACCGACAGTACGGAACAAGGGCGCGTGTCCTGGGCCCGTGTGAAGGGTCGGACGGAGAACGCTCTGATGGCCATGGACATGTACGCATACGCTTTCCGTCCCGGATGGATCCAGCCCGTGCATGGGGAAACCTCCGGCACGAGCTGGTATCGACTGTTCTACCGGCTCACGTCCTGGCTCTATCCGCTCCTGCGCCGTGTGGCACCTCGATATGTCACCAGCACCGAGCATCTCGGGCGCGCGATGATCTCTGTTGTCCGACTGCAGGGTGCTGGGCCGCACATTCTTCGGACACCGCAGATCACACACCTTGGGGCATAGGTCCGGACCCTCAAGGACCCGGACCGTTACGGCTGCCTCGCCGCCGAATCCATCGCGCCGTGGCCGGCCCGGTCGAAGCGGCCCTCGCCACCGCCACAGGCGAGGTCCGTATGGAACGTCCTGGACCGGACGCAACAGCTCAGCCGCTGCTGAAGCTCGGGGCCGACGAGGCTCTGGTGCCCACCGGGGACACCGTGCGGCGTAGGCGGTGGTCCCCGCTGGTGTCAGGTGCGCGGCGTGGCCGACTGTGTCGTCCAGCTTGCCAGCACGGTGAGCTTCTCGGCGGTCTCGGAGCCTGGGGAGGCCGTGTAGACGACCAGCAACTGGTCCGGATCTGCCGGAAGAGCCAACGTCTCGTAGCCGAGTTCGAGGTTGCCCACCTCGGGGTGCCGCATGCGTTTGACGCCGTGCGATTTCTCCTTGACTTGATGGTCCGCCCACAGGCGGCGGAACGGTTCGCTGCCGAGCGACAGTTCGCCGACCAACTCGGCCAGGCGCTGGTCGTGCGGATGCCGCCCGGCATCGAGCCGCAGATACGCCACGGTCTCGGCGGCCACGGCGTCCCAGTCGAGATAGAGGTCCTGGGCCGCCGGGTCGAGGAAGGCGTACAAGGCCTGGTTACGCCGCCCGTCCGGCATGCGGGAGAAACCCGATACGGCGTCGCCGAGTGCGTTCCACGCCAGCACGTTCATACGGCGGCCGAGGACGAAGGCGGGAGCATGAACGGAGTCCAACAGCAGCTGGACTCCCGGACGGAGCCGCTGACTGCCGCGCGGGCGTGCCGGCCGCCGCTGCGGGCGGGCCAGGTCGCGCAGGTGCGCCTGCTCGACCTCGTCGAGTCGCAGCACCCGCGCTATGGAGTCGAGGACCGCGTCCGACACGCTCGGCCCGCGGCCCTGCTCCAGCCGGATGTAGTAGTCGACGCTCACCCCGGCCAGCTGCGCGACCTCCTCGCGGCGCAGGCCCGGCACACGGCGGCGCCCGTGCTCCTGCAGCCCGACCTCGTGCGGCTGGATACGCGCACGGCGCGAGCGCAGAAACTCCCCCAGGTCAGTGTTCATGGCACGCAAGCCTAGGCGACGGGCCGCGCGCCAAGCCTGGTACTGCCGGACCCAGGAAAACCATGGCCCTGGGTAAGGGCAGGGGAGCGCCACAGTATTGCCGGTGTCACTGATGAGTCCCGTTCAGCGGCTGTCACCTGCTGAGGCACCGACAAGGAGCACGTCGAAGATGAGCTACAAGAACCTGTCCGGCCGCACCGCCGTCGTCACCGGGGCCGCCAGCGGTATGGGCGAGGCCACGGCCCGTCTGCTCGCCGCCCACGGCGCCCGCGTGGCCCTCTTGGCGCGTCGCGGCGACCGGCTGGCCGAACTGACAGAGAAGATCACCGCGGACGGGGGCCAGGCCCTTGCGGTGCAGGTGGACGTCACCGACCAGGAGAGCATCACACGCGCAACGGAGCGCATTCACCGTGCGTATGGGCAGGCCGATCTGGTCGTCAATGGTGCCGGCGTCATGCTGCCCAACCCGATCGCCGACGGCCGCGATGACGAGTGGACCCGCATGATCGACACCAACCTCACCGGTGCACTGCACATCGTCCGCGCCTTCGTGCCCGACCTGATCGCCGCGGCAGCCGATGGCCGCCCCGCCGATCTGATCAACATCTCCTCCATCGGTGCCCACGTCGCCTTCCCCAACTACGCCGTCTACGGCGCCACCAAAGCCGCGCTCACCCACCTGTCCGCGACCCTGCGCACCGAACTGGGCCCGCGCAACGTCCGCGTCACCAACATCGAGCCGGGGCTCACCGGTACCGAACTGGGCGGCCACATCGACAACACCGAGCTCAGCCGTCAACTCGACGGCATGTTCACCGAGATCGACGCTCTGACCGCCGACGACATCGCCGATCTGATCGCGTACACCACCAGCCGCCCGGCCCGGGTCAACCTCCGTCAGGTGGTGATCCTGCCGACCCGGCAGGCATAGACCGCAGAGACGTCCGGCCTGCCGGGAGCGAGAGTCTTCGAGGACGGTCTGCAGGTGGTCGGCGGCCGGCCCGGCATCCGGCTCCGTGGCCGGGCGCCGGCCGGGCGGTCACGCCGGTGCCCTGCAGAACTGGTGAGCACCGCGCAGCGTGGTGCGTAGATTCCGCTGGGTCGCCCGGCAGTCGAGGCGCACGTCCAGGGCGCCGGGAAGTGTGCTGTCGGCCCGCAGGCCCGTGGGCAGCCGGGAGGCGTCGAGGCCGTCACGCCTGGCGATGAGGATGCCGAGCTCGTGACGGCTCAGAGCGTCGGATCCCGCGAGATGGTGGACGCCGGTCGCGTCGTACGACGCCAATTCCAGAAGGGCGGCGGCCAGGTCGGCGACGTGCACCGGACAGCGGATGTCGTCGGTGAACAGGGCGCCTTCGCGGGTGCCGGCGGCGAGGTCGTGCACGACGCGCTCATGTACGGAACGCCCATCGCCGATGATCAGCGACGTGCGGGCGACGACGGCCTCCGGGTGTACGAGGAGGACCCCGGTCTCCGCCGCCGCCTTCGCCGCTCCGTACGGGGTGACGGGGTCAGGCAGGCAGGACTCGTCGTAATGGACTCGGGCACCGGAGAACACCGCGTCGCTGGACACGTGGACCAGGCGGCTTCCGTACTTCGCCGCCGCCATCGCCAGCCGGACGGGGCCCTGCGCCGTAACCGCCCAGTCGGCATTGCCGCTCGATGCGTTGACGACGAGACGTGGGCCGACCTCGGCCATGACGGCGTCCACGCGTCCGGTATCCCGCAGGTCGAGTGGGTACCAAGCGACCTCGGAGATGTTGCCGGGCTTGGTCGCGTAGGTCGCGGCCGTTGCGTGCCCGGCCGTTGTCGCCTGCCGGATCAACTCGGTGCCCAGGAAGCCGCTGCCGCCGATGATCACAACTGTCATGATGCGACACGGTAGACCGGTCCCGGTTGGCACCGGACACGGCACCGCTGCAGAAGTCGAGCCAGAGCCTCCGGGGGGCGTCGCTTCGACGTGAGTCGGGGGGTCGCTCGCGGCGCGGACCATCTGATGGGCTACCGCACAACCCAGGGTGGGCCAGTGAGGAGCGGCCCGGTCGGTGAACCTGTCGAATTCCTGTCATCGCCGACGCCCCGTTGCAGCTGACTGCAGCTGGTTACTACTGTGCTCATTGAGATTTCAAAGGGAAATCCAGCGGAAGGGTCTGTCATGCCCCTGCCCGACTGTACTGCTGTGCTGCTCGAGGCCGTCGCTGCGACCGCCCTCCGAAACTCCCTCTCGGCCTGTAAGGAACGCGGGTTGCTGTCGGCTGGTTGACCCGCTTCGGCCGATGCCCGCCTGCCGGCCTGCGTCCCCGGACCCTCGCTCCCTTCCGCCGGGGCATGCACCGTGGTGGTCGGTTTCCGCGATCGTCAGGCGTGCGGGACGGCGCCCCAGCGCTTCGTGCCACCGCGCCTCTCTCTTACCCCTCACCAGTCTCCAGCACGTCTTCGCTGGAGCAGAAGGAGCGATCGATGCAGCGAACCATGGACAGCGAACCTCTCGATTACGTTGTGGTCGGTGCCGGTCCCGCCGGACTCCAGCTCGGGCAGTTACTCCAGGCGGCAGGTCACGGATACCGGATCCTGGAGAGCGGCCAGGCGCCGGGAACGTTCTTCCGTACCTTTCCCCGCCACCGCAAGCTGATCTCCATCAACAAGGTGTACAACGGCACCGACGACCCCGAGCTGAACCTCCGGATGGACTGGAACTCCCTGCTGTCCCCGGACCCCGAGCTGCTGTTCGCCCGCTACAGCAGGCGCTACTTCCCGCACGCCGACGACCTGGTGCGCTATCTGGCCGACTTCGCCGAGGCGTTCAAGCTGGACATCGCCTACGACACCCGGGCTGTACGGATCGGGCGCGGCCCGGACGGCGTGTTCACCGTCACCGATCAGCGCGGCCACGAGCATCGCGCCCGACGCCTGGTGATGGCCACCGGACTGACCCTGCCCAACACCCCGGACATTCCAGGCATCGAGACCGCCGAGGACTACTCGGTCGTCTCGGTGGACCCCGAGGACTTCACCGACCAGCGTGTCCTCATCCTCGGCAAGGGCAACTCCGCCCTGGAGACCGCGGACAATCTCATCGAGACCGCGGCGGTGATTCATGTGGCCGGCCCGCACTCCGTCCGGATGGCCTGGAACAGCCACTACGTCGGGCACCTGCGCGCGGTCAACAACAACTTCCTCGACACCTACCAGCTCAAGTCGCAGAACGCTCTGCTGGACGGCCACGTCCTGTCGATCGACAGGGACGACGACGGACGCTACCGGGTCCGTTTCAGCTTCTCGCGGGCCGATGAGGTGGTGAAGGAGCTGCGCTACGACCGGGTCATCGTGTGCACCGGCTTCCGTTTCGACGCCTCGGTGTTCGCCCCGGAATGCCGGCCCGAACTGGTCATCAACGACCGCTTCGCCGCCCTCACCCCGGCGTACGAGTCGGTGAACGTGTCCGGCCTGTATTTCGCCGGCACCCCAATGCAGCAGCGCGACTTCAAGAAGTCCACCGGCGGCTTCATCCACGGATTCCGGTATGCCGTACGCGCCCTGAGTCGCATCCTCGACGAGCGCCACCACGACCGGCCCTGGCCGCACCGGCCGCTGGACGCCACCGCGCCCACGCTCGCGGACGCGGTGGTGACCCGGGTCAACCGCAGCTCGGCGCTGTGGCAGCAGTTCGGCGTCATCGCAGATGTGCTGGCCACGCCGCCCGGCGAAACGGCCCGCTACCACGAGGAGGTGCCGGTCGCCTACGCCCACGGCAGTCCACTCACCGAAGGCGGCGACTACTTCACCATCACCCTGGAGTACGGGCCCGACCACGACAAGGTCGACCCCTTCGACATCACCGTGCGCCGCACTGCCCAGAACTCGGTCGACGACGCGTTCGACGCGTCCTATCTGCACCCGGTGATCCGCCACTTCCGGGGCGGCGAACTGCTCGGCGAGCATCACATGGCCGAGAACCTGGAGAACGAGTGGGACCACCCGGAAGTACACCACGCTCCGCTCGCCGAGTTCTTCGCGCGGGAACTGGAACGTCGGCCCAGCACCGCCGGGCGGTGAGCGCAGTGCAGTACACCGTCCACGACTTCGAGACCGCGGCGCGCGCCAAACTCGACCCCGTCTACGCCGACTTCATCGCCGGCGGGGCACGGGACGAGATCACCGTACGGGCCAACGAGGCGGCGTTCGGACGTCTGCAACTGATGCCTCGGGTGCTGCGGGGGAGCACCGAACGGGACCTGGACATCGACCTGTTCGGCGGCCGGGCGAGCCTGCCGGTCCTGCTCTCGCCGACGGCCTTCCACAAGCTGGTCGATCCAGAGGGGGAGTTGGCGACGGCGCGTGCCGCGGCGGCCGCTGGAGCGATCATGATCGTCTCCATGGCGTCCACGGTGGCGGTGGGCGAGATCGCCGACGCGGCCCGGGCCGCCGCCGGCGGCCAGGCACCGCCCCTGTGGTTCCAGCTCTACATCCAGCCCGACCTGGAGATCACCGAGGCGCTGGTACGGCGGGCCACCGCCGCCGGATGCTCCGCCTTGGTGGTCACCGTGGACTCCCCGGTGCTGGGCGCGGGCGAACGCAACCGGCGCAATGGTTTCCACGACCTGCCGCCCGGACTGCGCTGCGAGAACCTGGTGGACCTGCGCGACGGCGAGCGCGGGCACGTACGCCAGATCGCCATGTCCCCGGAGCTGAACTGGGACCATGTCGACTGGCTGCGCCGGACCACCTCGCTGCCCATCCTGCTCAAGGGCGTGCTGCACCCCGAGGACGCCCGACTCGCGGTCCGGTACGGCGTGGACGGCCTACTGCTGTCCAACCACGGCGGCCGCCAACTCGACACCGTGCCCGCCACGCTGGAACTGCTGCCCGAGATCCTCGCTGCCGTGGCGGGCCGTGTCCCGGTGGTTGTGGACGGCGGAGTCCGGCGCGGCACCGACGTGGCCAAGGCGATCGCGCTCGGCGCCTCCGCCGCGGGTATAGGCCGCCCCGTGATGTGGGCGCTGGCCGAGGGCGGCGAGAAGGGCGTGCGCCGGCTGCTGGAGCTGCTGCGGGACGAACTCGACGACACCCTCGCACTGTGCGGGGCTTCAGGGCTACGGGATCTGACGCCTGATCTGGTCCGGGTGCCCACGTGGGGACCCGCCCCGGGTCCGGTGGCGGCTCCCGGGGCGGACAACCGATTCGGCGGGGTGATCGCATGACTCCCACCGGCTGGCTGGTCACCGCCGCGACCGTCGCCCTGGTGGCGGCTCTGCCGTACTGGCTGCCCACAGCGGTGATCGCGCTGCGGGTACGCATCTTCGCCTGGGTGGGCGGCGAGGAGGGCATCCGGGCGCCCGGCCGTGAAGTGCCGGCCGAGGAGTTCAAGCAGGTGTACGGGCATCCGGCGGCCAATGGCCGCAGCCGTGGCGCCGCGCTGTCCGACCTGTTCTGGTACTGGCTCTCGCCGGGCCCGGAGGTGCATCAGGAGCACCTGGAGCCCGGACCACGCTACGACGACGTCGCCAGGAGCACGCGTCAGATCCTCGCCGGGCTGTCCCGGGAGCAGTGGACCGAGCTGGTCGGCCGGTGCACCCGCCGCGTGCTCGACGAACTCGCCGGTGAGCCGTCGGCCCGCGTGCGCACCGTGAGACTGCGAGACCTGATGACGCCCGTCTGGGCCGAGGTCTACTACGAGGTCGTCTTCCGCGAACCGTGCCCGCGCCACGCCCGGGAGCTGATCGTGGGCAACGCCGACGACGTGGTCAGTGCCCTGAAGTGCACCCGCCTGCGCCACATGGACCGGCGGGCCCGGCTCACCGCCTACTTGAGGGACCGGCTCGCCCACGACCCTCCGTCCGTGCCGCTGCCCTCCTCACTGACCCAGCGGGAGCAGGCCTACTACCTGCAGGGCACGTTCTTCAACACCGCTGTGGTGCAGATGTCGGAGGCGATGGCCCACCTGCTGCTCGCCCTCGCCACCCACCGTCCGGTGCAGGATCGCCTGTTGGCCGGAGAAGAGGACCCGGACTTCCTGGACCGGGTCATCAACGAGACTCTGCAGCACTTCCCGCTCTTCGGCGTGGCCCACCGGATCACGTCCGACGACATCCCACGGCCGGGGAGGGATCCCATCCCCGCCGGCTCGGTCCTGCTGTTCAACTATCCCGAGTACCAAGGATCTGGCCGCGGGCGGTTCGACCCCGACCGGTGGCTGTCCGCGGACACCCGTCCCGCCGCCTCCATCCCGTTCGGGGTGACCGCCAACCGCCCTTGTCCCGCACGCGGATTCGCCGTACTCACCATGCGGATCGCGGCCGAGGAGACGCTGCGGCGTTTCGGGCTGGAGTCCTCGGCCGAGCACACACGGTCGCTGCCCAGTCGCGGTCCCTGTCTGCTGCTCCCGCGTACCGGTGCGGCGCCGCGCCGCCCGGCCCGACGGTGGATCCGGCTGACGGCGATGCGGTTGGGCGACCGCTGGACGGGCGTCTGGCGCAGTCTCGTCCAGCTCGTCCTCGGCAGCTACATGGTGTGGGACGCCCGGCGCCAGGGGCTGTGCCGGAACCACTTCGCCGCCTCCTCCGGTGGCTCCGCCCCCTCCGTCGCCGCCGGCCGTTGAGAAGGACGACACCATGACTCCTGTGGAGCTCGCTCCCGTTTTCTTCCTTGCGGTCGTCGTGATTCTGCTGACGTGCCGTCTGGTCGTACTTGCGGCAGGCCGGTTCGGCCAGCCGCCCGTGGTCGGCGAGATGATCGCCGGGGTGCTGCTCGGACCATCACTGTTCGGGCTGCTGGCCCCGGGGATCTCCGCCGAGGTCTTTCCGCCGGAACTGAAACCCGTGCTGTATGTGGCCGGACAGATCGGTCTCGTGGCCCTGATGTTCGCCGCGGGATACGAGTTCAGGGCGCACGCCGGGCGAGGGCTGGCCGGCACCGCGGTCGTGGTCTCCTCGGCCGGGGTGGCGATCCCGCTGGCGCTGGGCGTGGGTCT
Source organism: Streptomyces sp. NPDC086549 (assembly GCF_044746205.1). NCBI lineage: Bacteria > Bacillati > Actinomycetota > Actinomycetes > Kitasatosporales > Streptomycetaceae > Streptomyces > Streptomyces sp. NPDC086549. The sequence goes on from NZ_JBIVBS010000009.1 coordinate 215,707, forward strand.
GACCCTCGTGGCCCACGGTCACGTCGGCATCTTCGTCGACGGGGTCTCGGTGTGGGTGACGGCGGCGTTCGTCGGCGTCGCTCTGGCGATCACGGCCTTCCCGATGCTGGCCCGCATCATCACCGAACAGGGGCTGGCAGGGAGCCGGTTCGGCTCTCTGGCCCTGGCGGCCGGTGCCACCGACGACGCCGTCGCCTGGATCATGCTCGCTGGGGTGCTGAGCGTGGACTCAGGAAAGGCCGGGCCCGTCATGACGACGATCGGTGGCTCCCTGCTGTTCCTGGCCGTGCTGTTCTGGCTGGGGCGCCGACTGCTGGCGTGGATCGTGAACCGACCGGGCCTCGGTGACGACACCCGGCTCCTGTTCACGCTCACCGTGTTGTTCTGCGCAGCCTGGTTCACCGACACGATCGACCTGTACGCCGTGTTCGGGGCGTTCAGTGTTGGCATGGCCATGCCTCGCGGTGAGGCGTCCGAACGACTGGTGCGTACCACTCAGTCCGTGACCCAGGTCGTGTTCGTCCCCATGTTCTTCACCTACTCCGGCCTGAACACCCGGTTCGACGTGTTCGCCGACCCGTCCGTGACGGCGTTCGGAGCGGCCGCGGTCGTCCTGGCGGTGCTCGGCAAGTTCGGCGGCTGCTGGGCCGCCGCCCGGCTGCGCGGCGAACCCGGCCCGGTGGCCGTCCGGGTCGGCGCCCTGATGAATGCCCGCGGGCTGATGCAGCTGGTCGCGCTCAACGTCGGGCTCGCGGCCGGCATCGTCAGCGACGAGCTGTTCGCCGCGCTGGTCCTTGTCGCCCTGGTCACCACGGTCATGACCGTCCCGGTACTGAGCTGGCTCGACCGCCGGGACGCCAGGTCGGGCCCGGTCGATGAGACGCACCAGGGTGAGACGGCGGTGGCGACACGGAGCTGAGCGGGGTGCGGGCGTCGGCCGGGCAGCCGGAACGGGAGGGTGTCCGCCACGTCTTCGGCATGCCCGGCTGTCGGCCCGGCCACATCCTGGACGCCCCGGCTCGCGCCAGGGCCGCCGGATGGCCCGTCGAGTAAAGCGCCGCCCGCCATGAGCGAGGTGCGGCCCACGCGGAGGCGTACGCACGGACCGCCGGGCGGCCCGGAGTCTGCCTGGTGGTCCTCGGACAGGGCATGCTGAGCGCCTTTCCCGCCGTGATCGCGGGATACGCCTGCTCGTCCCCGATGCTGTCCGTGGTGGTTGGCATTCCGGCCTCGGTCACCGATCGGTCGCCAAATGGGCGGCGCAGGCCGCCGACCCTGGATCGGGTGGTCCACTGCGTTCAGCAGCAGGGAGATGAGGCGACGGTGTGGTTGCCACTGGCCGCTCGCCGCATTCCGTCATCGGGGACGGCACCGCCACGGCAGCTGTGCACGGACCGCTCAGGCGGCGCCGACTTCCTCGGCCTCGATTCCTGGCGAGACCTCGTCCAACTCCCCTTCCTGTTCGGGGAGGTCGGCAGCGGGTCCGCTCAGTCGCCGGGGCGAACGGCGGCGGCGAGGGCGGTACGCCTTCCGGATGATCTGCTTGACCCGGGCCGGCGCAGCCGGGCCACTCATGCACAACGCCTACGGCGCCTGGCCAACGCCCCCCGGACGGGACCGCCAAGTGATCAATCGATTAATTACTCGCATTGAAATCAAAAACGATAGCACCGTCAAGGAATGGCCGGACGAAGTTCTTGAATGACTCGTGCGCTGCGTCATAGAATTTTGGATCAGTGACGATGGGTTTTCCCACGTAGTAGTTCCGATCACCTTCGGAGGTGAACGTCAAAACGTACCCTTGCTGCATGCCGTTGCCAGCCCCCTCGCCGCTTGTTTGGATGCCTGAATCCAGCGACTCGATGTAAGGTTTACCGCCGCGGGTTGCCTGCGTCATGAGGGAACGGAACCGCCTCATTGTTTCAGTCTGTTCCTTTGGAGGCGTGTCCGGTTTGAATTTGAAAAGAACAATGTGCTGAACCTTGCCCGGTTTGTAATCTGTTGCGGTGAATTTCCCGGGGCCAACGCGCGACAATTCCTCACGCAGAGCCTTCGCCGCATCCTTGTCGACCTGTTCCGTCGGGTCTGGAGTGGCTGCCGTAGAGGCGCTTGCTCCACCGACTGAGGCTTCACTACTTTCCATCGAGCATCCCGTCAATGTGACCATGGAAACCGCACTTGCGATGAGGAACCGGATGGCCGATACCGCGACGCGACCTTTGGTGATCGGACCGCCCGCCTCTGCTCGCGCCTCGACCGACTGCCTGCTCCCCGGCGAATCATCCACGCTCACATTGAACCGGCTGAGCGACCACAACCGCATGGCGGCACCTCCGACACCAGACACCCTCGCCGGAACAAAACACTCTTTCAGGGGGCATCCCAGAACCGGGTCGTGTCGGGGGCGATGCTGCACCAGTTCCTTGCGCTGTACCGTTTCCGGAGACGATCACCGGGAGGGGTGGGATGACACATGGTCTCCAGTTCGGTTGGGAGCTGAGCGGCAGCGGTTGGGCAACGTGCCGTATCAGTGACGACCTCGCGGAGCGGAAGGACTTCGTCAGCTACTGCACGGATGCCCTTGCCGACTTGCTTTACGGCGTGGCGGGTCTCTACGGCCCCATGCCCCTCCAACGCTTCTCCTTCGACCTTGAACCGGCCGAAGTGAGGTGGGTCCTGCGCGGTAGGGGCTCGGACGTCGACATGGCGATCTACCGGTTTCCTGACATGTCCGCGAGCTTCGATGCACGCGACGAGGACGGCACACTTTCCTGGAGTTCCGTGCAGTCCCGGGGCCTTCTCGGTCACGTCGTCCTGGAGGCAGCTCAATCAGTATTGCGGCTCCACGGCGAGGACGGCTATCTGGCGAAGTGGATGCGGCACCCCTTTCCCGTCGCCGCACTGCAAGACCTTCGCCGACTGCACCTCCAGCACGACAGGTGCGCGCGCCGGCACGACATGGCGTCATGAAACTCGCTGCTGGACACCGTGTTCCCCTTTCCTCTGGATCGCGCGGTGTTGGTCGGGCTCCGAGTCGTGCTGGATCCTGCACCTGCGTTCGATCCGGGGCGGCCTGTCGGCGTGGGGTGACGGGGGTCGTGCCGTTCAGATGATTCGATCGTTGGCTGTGATGTGTCGTTGGCTGATGCACAGTGCGCGCGGATCGAGCCGTTGAATCCCAGCCGGACGCCGAAGCGGGGCGGTCGGTGGCGTGGCCATCGGCCGGTGATCGACACGATCGCGTTCAAGTACCGGACCGCAACGCCGCGGATGGATCTGCCCGAGCAGCTCGGGTCATGGAACCCGTCCACAACCGGCCGCGGACGTGGGCCGCCGACGGCATCCGGGAGCGAAACGACACCCCCGGAGAGTTGGTCAACTCCGGCGCGTCGGCGGCATGCCGACATCCGCGTCCAGGCTGCCAGTTCACGGCCTACCACATGCGTTTTGGAGCCACTGAGTAACCCGTGACGCCCCCGATGCCCGCGGGGCACCGCGGGTTTCATGGTCATTCCCGAGATGCCGGACCATCGAGCCAGTGTCGACTGCCCTTCGTATCGACCGTAACCCAGCGAAATCCATCCGCACCGCTCCGGTAACATGATCGAACTCGCGACGAGCGCCCTCACCGCCCGTCCTTCACCGGAAAGTTGTGCTATCCGGCATGAAGAGTTACCTATTTGACCAACATCTAACAAATCGGCCAAACAGTTGATACCTAGAGCATCGCGGGTGTTTTCGCGAATAAACAGCAGAATTACGTTCGCCGCGTGGCGTCAACCACGGGCGATGCTGTGGGCCGCGGCGGGTGTGGTGGCCCTCGGATTCTTCATCGCGCTGGAGATCGCCGCGCGTCGCTATGGCCTGCCGGGGCCGATCACCAATCAGATTCGAGAGGTGATATTCCCCCCTAAATCCGGTTTTCTGTTGTATGCCGGTATGGCGTTGATGATGGTGGTGCTCACCTGGCGGCAACGGCTCATCGCGGCTGGTGCCGCGATCGGTATCGACGTCGCCTTCTTGCTGGTGCGGTGGGCGCTCGACGCGAAGGCGACCGAGGGCCAGCCCTTCGGCAACGGCGCGTTGTGGGTGGTTTTGGGCTGTGCGGTCATCGCTGTCACGCGTCGCACCGGCCAGGAACGGGTCCTGCTGCTGAAGGGCGTCGGGCTGGCACTGCTGCTGGTGGCCGGGCGCAAGACTGGCGATACCTGGCTGCTCATCACGTCGAAGACCCGACCCATGGTGCTCGATCAGTACGTGGCAACCGTCGATCATGCGCTGGGCAATCCGTCGTGGGTGGTGGGCCAGATGGTCAGGGCCACCGGTCCGATCGGCGCCCACGTTCTCGACTTCGTCTACATTCAGCTTGCGGTGGCCGCGGTCGTCGTCGCTCTGTACCAGCTGCGTAACGTGGCGGCCGAGCGTCGATTCCCGCGCCATCATCTGGTGCGCACCTTTCTGGTGATCGGCCTCCTCGGGCCGGGCATCTACATGCTCTTCCCGGTCGTCGGACCGGTCTTCGCCTACGGCCCGGGCGCCTTCGGCACCGGCGGCGTGCACTGGGCGGTGGCCAACCTGTGGCCGGACACGCCGCCACCGATCAACATCCCGCATCAGGTGCCATTCGACGAGATCACCCCCCGCAACTGCATGCCCAGTTTGCACACCGCGTGGGCGACCGCGATCTTCATGCATTCCCGCAAGGGTCCACGGGCTCTGCGATTCGCAGGTGTGTTCTGGCTGATTGCTACGCTCGGCGCGACGCTGGGATTCGGCTACCACTACGGCGCGGATCTTGTTGCCGGCGTGGTGTTCACGGTGACGATCGAGGCAGCTTTGCGCTCGATCGAACGGGGCTGGGACCGGTCAGGAATCCAGCTGGTCGCTTACGGTGCAACGGTCTTCGCCACGCTCTTGGTGTCATATCGCTATCTGTCGATGGAGATGGCCGAATACCCGTGGGCGTTTGGGCCACTTCTCATTCTGGCGATGATCTCAGTGGTCTTCGGCTACGTACGGACCACCAAACAGTGGGAGCCGAAGTCCGCACCGGTGCGGCAACCGGAACCGCTACCCGAACCGGTTTGAGAACTGTCGCGTCAGGAGGCGCCCGAGCGCCCGCGATTCGTAGAGGACGTGACTTTGCGTCGTCGCCGACCGGTAGGTCCCCGCAGAGCTTCTGACCCATGTGCCAGCGGGGAGGGCGGGCATGGTGGCGGAGCGTGTCTGGGGATCGGGCGCGCTCGTGGGGGTTGCGCGCCGGGGCCGACGCCGTGATGAGGGGGAGGGGACCGGCAGGCCGGTGGGGGAGCAGCGCATCAGGTCGCGGTTGCCGGCGCCGAGCAGCCGCCCGGCTAGGACGGGCGAGGCGCCGTGTCAAGGACGGCGGCCCACTGCCCAACTTCGCACCGGCACCCACGAGGGCCGGCTTCGTCGGGCGGCAGAAGCTCAGTGCGCGTGGGCCCCGGGCCGGTCTTCAGCCCCCTGGCCGACTGCACGATGATCCAGGACGCGCCGCACCGGATCCGGGTGACGAAGCACGGGCAACGCTCAACGACCCGAACATCGAGCCGTGTTAGTTCTGCCCACCCGGCACCGAGCTGGGCATCGACCTTGTACAAGGGCCAGGTCGCCCGGGAGTGGATCTTCGACGGATTCCGGTCCCGACCCGACGAACAGGCCGGGTGACGGCGTCATTCGGCGGCGGGACGCCAGAAGCCCGTGTTCCGGTAGCGCCACCAGTACAGGACGGTGCAATCGTCAGGCCACGCGGCCAGCTGAATGCCCCTGGGCTCGAAGTGATCGCGCTCGGGATCGATGGGGCGCCAGCCCGGGTCCATCGGTTCGTCGTCCTGAGGCGGGCGGACGTGCTCCACGGACCGTTCCTCACAAGCTCCGACGGCCTGGTAGTTCTCCTGGGCCTCGATCAGCGAAGGTCGGTTTGCCCCACCCGAGTAGTGCGGCCAGCGGAGCTGAACAGCGTCGTCCTCCCAGAAGCAGACCGGACAGATCTGATACGAGCCGGGCGGCTCGTCCATGGTCAGACGGCCGCAGCACACGCAGGGGTACTTCAGGATCACGTCCGTCATCGTGTCCGACTCCACCGTGAGGACCAACCGAATTCCGAGGGGTGACAGCGAGACCCGGGTGGAGACCGACCGGCGTTGGACGGGACCGTCATGTGGTGTCGGCGGAGAGCGTCTTCATGGTGACGTAGCTGGTCACCGTGGCCACGCTGGGCAGGCTGGCCAACTGATTGGCGTGGAAGTCCTCATAGGCGGGCAGGTCGGCGACCTCGACCTGGAGCAAATAGTCGTAGTTGCCGGTGACGTGGTGGCTGTGTACCACCTCGGGCAGTCGGGTGACCGCACTCTCGAACGCGACCACGTCCGCGCGGGTGTGCCGTACCAGCCGGACTCCGGCGAACACCCGCAGGCTTCGGCCGACCGCGGCGGGATCGATCAGCGCCCGGTAACCGCGGATAACCCCGGCTTCCTCCAGCCGGTGCACGCGCCGCAGGCAGGGCGATGGCGAGAGGCCGACCCGGGCGGCGAGCTCGGCGTTGCTGATCCGACCGTGCTTCTCGAGCACGGCCAGAATAGATCGGTCCACGTCATCCATGGTGGCAGATTATTGCTCTCTTGCCGTGAACGCCACAATCCTATGCCTCACACTCGCACAGTGTGCTGCCAAGGTTGCTGTTCACCACGTCTTCGGGCAGAAGTCCAACTACGCCGCTGTCCCCGCGGACCCGCCAGATTCCGGTGGAATCGCCGAGCAATCTGCGCTCGCAGATCACCGACCTGCGCGCCGTCGCGGACCTGGCCCGCGCGCGGTCAGCTGAGGGTGGCGTCGTGCACGGTGGCGCGTACGTCCAGAACGGTGTCCGCTCCGGTGATCTCCAGGAGGCGTTGCAGTTGCGGTGAGGGCCCGGCGACACGGAGTGTGGCCGGGCCGGAGTGGTGGATGCGCAGCAGCAGGTTCAGGAAGGACGAGTCCGCGAAGGTGAGGGCGGAGGCGTCCATGACGAGGACGGCGTATTTCCTGGCGGCGCTTTCCATCGCTTCTGCCAGTGGGGTGATCGAGTTCATGTCCCAGGCGCCGGAGACGAGGATGACCCAGGCGTTGTTGTACTCGTACTGAACCAACTCGGAGTGCTGCGGTCCGTTCCCACCGGCTTGGGAGGGGACTTCGCCGTTTCCGCCAGTGTGGCTCATGTGCTCAGTATGGTCCGGTCCGCCGTGAGAGGGACTACAGGCGGGCGACGATCAGCGCGATGTCGTCGTGTCCGCCGCTGCTGACGCCGAGGCGCGACAGCAGGACGTCGGCCAGGTGGTCGGGGCTGAGCCGGGGGTTGTCGGCGAGGGTTTCGGTGAGGCGCTCCAGGCCGGTGTCGATGTCTTCGTCGCGGCGTTCGATGAGCCCGTCGGTGTAGAGGACGAGGGTGTCGCCGGGGGTGTAGGGCAGGGCGGCCTGGGGACGTGGGACGTGACGCGGTCGGGTTCCCAGGGGCGGGTCGGTGGCCTGGTCGAGCAGGACGTAGGTGCCGTCAGGGTGGACCAGGACCGGTGGGGGGTGGCCGGCGCTGCTGTAGGTGATGTGCTGGTGATGGGTGTTGATGACGGCCTTGACGGCGGTGGTGGCCAGGGCTCCTTCGACCGAGCGCGCGTACAGGCCCAGGACTTCCATCGCCCTGGCCGGCTCGAGCAGGGCGCGGATGGCGGCGGACAGCGCGCTGCGGAGCATGCCCATGGCCGCGGCGGCCTCCAGGCCGTGGCCGACCACGTCGCCCACGGCGACGGAGATACGGTCGTCGGGCAGGTCGACCACGTCGTACCAGTCGCCGCACACGTTGAGCCCTTTGGCCGCGGGCAGGTAGCGCACTGCGACGTTCGGGTGATGGGCCAGGTCGGGCGACTGCATCATCGCCTCCTGGAGGGTGACGGCGACCTTCCGTTCCCGGGCGTGGGCCTGCCGCAGCTGCTCATTGACCAGTTGGAGTTCCCGGGCCCGCGCATACAGTTCGGCCTCCATGGCTTCGCGCTCGCCGAGTGCCTGGCCCGGCTGCGCGCGGGTGGCATGGGAGAGCACGAACTCGGTGACGTCCTCCACCCGGTGGATGATCCACACCACCTGGTCGTCCGGCCCGAGCACGGGGGTGTTGATCGGGGACCACCACCGTTCCTCGAACACCCCGGGCTGGTCGGGTACGGGGATGTCGTACTTCTGCACCGCCATCGTGTCCGGCTGCCTTGAGTGCAGGACCCGGTGCAGGGAGGCACTGAGGTTGCGCGTGCCGTCGGCGTCGGGGTCTGCCGGGTTGTCGGGGAACGCGTCGAAGAGGTACTGCCCGATCAGGTCGTTCCGCGTGCGGCCGGTCGCCCAGCAGTACGCCGCGTTGACGTCGAGGATCAGCAGATCGGGGCCCAGCACCAGGTACGGGCTCGGGGTGGCCGCGAACAGCGCCTCGTAGTCGATCGGTGGTGTGGTCACAGGCGCTCTCCCGTTCCTCTCCACTGGCCCCCTCTCCGGTTCTACTATGCGCGTCGCCGATCACCACAGCAGTGGGACGGGGTCTCGGAGTGTCGGAGAAGTGCTGGTCAGGGCACGGCTGGGGCGGACTGGCCCGCGCTGTCCCGCCTCCGCCTCCAGAACGCGATTCCGGTGGCGGGTGAGCGGGATCCCACGGTGGAGATGTGCGAGCCTGGCACTTGGGAAGACGGTCGAAGACGAGACGGGAGGGTGAGAGTGCGATGAGGGAGGCCTATCACGAGGAGCTGGCTGCGATCAGTGACGGCCTGGTGGAGATGGCGAACCTGGTCGGCTCGGCCATCGGCCTGGCCACGACCGCTCTCCTGGATGCCGATCTGAAGCTTGCCGAGAGCGTGATCTCAGCCGACGAGAAGATCGACGGACTCCAGCGGGAGCTGGAGAACCGGGCGATCACGGTGCTGGCGCGGCAGCAGCCGGTGGCCACGGACCTGCGGGTCGTGGTGACCTCGCTGCGCATGAGCGCCGACCTGGAGAGGTCGGGCGACCTGGCCGAGCACGTGGCCAAGCTGGCCCGGATGCGCCATCCCCAGCGCGCGGTGCCGCGTGATCTGCGCCGCACGATTCTGGAGATGGGCCAGGTCGCGCAGCGCCTGATGGCACAGGCCGCTGAAGTGATCATCACCCAGGACGTGAAGGCGGCACTTCAGATGGAACAGGACGACGAGCGCATGGACGAACTCCACCGCACGATCTTCCAGCATCTGATGGACGACCGATGGCAGCACGGGGTGGAGACCGCCGTGGACGTCACGCTGGTCGGCCGCTACTACGAGCGGTTCGCCGATCATGCGGTGTCGGTTGCCCGGCGCCTGGTCTATCTGGTCACGGGCGAGCGCGCGGATGAGCTCCCCACCGACGGAGCCGGGGCCATGTGACCCTGACCCACGTGGGCTGTGCGTTGTCCCTGCCGTCGCGCCCTGGCAACGTGATCATTGCGCGCAGCGCTATCGGCCGTAACCGTCCCTCGCGGCCCGGTACTGCGAAGCAAGCAGCCCGAACAGGATGTCGTCGGTCCACTCACCCTTCATCCAGGTGCTCTGGACGAGATGACCCTCACGGCGGAAACCGACCCGCTCCAGCAGACTCGCCGAGCGGACATTGCGCCCGTCGCAGTTGGCCGAGACGCGGTGAAGCCCCTCCTCCACCAGCAAGAACTCCACCACTCGCGCCACCGCCTCGGTGGCGTACCCACGCCCCTGGAACGCCGGCCCGAACGTGAACCCCAGCTCTGCCTGACGCCCGTCCTCGGTGCGGCACACTCCGACATCGCCGATCAGACCAGGGGCGTCCCGCAGTTCGACGGCGTACTGGAACCACCCCGGATACCTTGGGTCTGTGGCCGAGAACGAGGCCACGAGCCTCTCCGCCTCCTCCGTCGACACCGGCGCTTGCCAGGACTGATACCGGCTCACCTCTGGAGCCGACCTGTACGCCGCCAATGCCGGAGCGTCTTCCGGTCTGAACCTTCGCAGCACCAGCCTCGCTGTCTCCATGCCTTCGCTTCCTTTCATGAGCCCCAGCTTCTTCATCGGGACGACAGTGCACCAAGCGCTGCCCCGGCAAATGATCTCCGCCGCGGACCTGGGCGCCCGCACCGCAGCCCGGCTTCTGCTTGCGCAGGTGGCCGAGGCCCGCCACCGGCCGGCCCCGATCTGGGCTGATGGCGGCTGTATCGGGAGCCTCGTTCGCTCATGCCCCGTGCGAGCGTGCTGCGGTCCGGCGCCGGCTCGGCCGTCCAGCCGCGCGCGACCAGCCGTTCGGCCTTCGACCGCAGCGCCGCCACCCGCGTCGGCAGCCCGTCCAAGCCGGCCATGGCCTGGTGCACCGAGGTCTGAAACGTCCGGTGGCGTCACTTTGCGTCAGGGCGCCACCGTGCTCGTGCGGTCCGTTCCCACGGTGCGCACCGGCTCCACGGCTCAGCTCATCAGTCCGACGAACATCGTGCGGTGCAGTGTCTCCACGTGACGGTAGGCAATGTCCGCCGCTTGTGCCGCGTCGCCCGCGCGTACCGCTTCCACCAGTGCCCGGTGCTCGTTGTTGGACTCGCGCAGGGCGGCGAGGGGGTAGGGGAGGTAGTACTCGTAGAGCTTGCGCAGGACGGTGCCGTAGCTCTCCACCGTCGCGTCGAGGCCGGTGGCGCGGGCCAGGGTGAGGTGGAACCGTTCGTCGCAGGAGTGGAACTCCGCCCAGCTTTCCGTCCGGTCCATGGCTGCGACGAGCCGCTGGAGTTCGTCGAGGACTGAGGCGGTTGCGCTGCGGGTCGCGAGATGAGCGATCCCGCACTCCATGACGACTCTTTCGTCGATCAGACGGTGCACCTCGGCGGTCTGCCCGCGATAGGCCTCGGCCGCGTCGACGACCCCCCGGGTCGGCTGCTCGGCCACCAGGGTGCCGCCGTTACGGCCACGCTTGCGCTCCAGGACGCCGTCCGAGCACAGGGAGCTGAGCGCACGGCGCACGGTGATCTCACCGACGTCCAGGGCCTGGGCGATGGCATCGGTCTGCGGCAGCCGCTCCCCGGGGGAGAGCAGTCCGAGATCGACTGCCATGGCGATACGGGCGCGCACCGTGTCCAACGCGGTGAGTCTGCGAATGCCGTTCAGCTTGGGCGAGTTGAGGGCGAGAGCGGTCTCCGGGGTGCCTGCCGGTGCGGATCCGTTCGGGGTGCCAGCCATGCCCCAGTGTATCCGCCACTAAAACTGATCATAATGAGACCATTGTTTAACAGCTCATTTTGAGTTAATTTCTTGCGCATGTCCCGACCCCTCCCCATCGCTCTGGTACAGGCTCCTCCCCGCCTGGCCACGGACCCTCTGTCCGGATTCACCGAAGACGTCGAGGGCGTGCTGGCGCGCTTCCCGCAGACCCGCCTGATCGTCTACCCGGAGCTGCACCTGTGCGGCATCGACGGCCCGGCCGTCCAGTCGGAAAACCAGCTGCAGGCCGCGGCGGAGCCGCTCGACGGCCCACGTGTGAAGCAGCTGGCCGAGCTCGCGGGTGACCTGGGCATATGGCTGCTCCCGGGCACCGTGTGCGAGCGCGGTGAGGGCGGCGAGCTCTTCAACACCGCCCTCGCCTTCTCCCCGCAAGGGCAGCTCGTCGCCCACTACCGCAAGATCTTCCCGTGGCGGCCCTTCGAGCCGTATGTCCCCGGAGACCGCTTCGTCGTCGCGGACCTCCCGGAGATCGGGCGCATAGGTTTCGCGATCTGCTACGACGCCTGGTTCCCGGAGGTGGCCCGTCACCTGGCCTGGATGGGAGCCGAGGTGATCATCAATCCGGTCATGACCACATCCGTGGACCGGGCCCAGGAACTCGTCATCGCCCAGGCCAACGCCATCGTCAACCAGGTGTACGTCGTCAGCGTGAACACCGCGGGCCCGATCGGCACCGGACGCAGTGTGGTGGTCGATCCCGAAGGGCGCATCCGCGTCCAGTCGTCGGACTCCGGGCCGGCCGTGCTGACCGACGTTCTCGACCTGGACGACGTCACCCGCGTACGCGCCTTCGGTACCGCCGGTCTCAACCGCATGTGGGACCAGTTCACCGATACCGACGTCCCCCTCGACCTTCCGCTCTACGACGGCCGCCTCGACCCCCGCCGCTGGCGGATCGCCGACCGCTGATCTGCTCCCTTCCCCGTCCCCACGGCACAAGGAACCACCATGTCCAATCCCGCTCCCGCGCTCACCCGCAGCCTGACGCTCAGATCCGTCGTGCTCTTCGGGCTCGCCTACATGGCCCCGATCATCGTGCTGGGCACCTACGGCGTCGTCGCCGACAGCACCCACGGCTCTGTCCCGACGGCCTACCTGCTGGCGCTGGGCGCCATGCTCTTCACCGCCCACAGCTACGGAAAGATGGCCGCGGCCCACCCCGTCGCCGGGTCGTCCTACACCTATGTGCGGCGCTCCATCGACTCGAGGATCGGATTCCTCGTCGGCTGGGCCACCCTGCTGGACTACTTCTTCCTGCCCATGGTCATCTGGCTCATCGGCGGGGCCTATCTCCAGGCCGAGTTCCCCTCCGTCCCGTTCTGGGTGTGGATCATCGCGTTCATAACGGTCACCACCGCGCTCAACATCAGAGGCATCAAGACGGCGGAGCGGGTGAACGACCTGCTGATGGTCTTCCAGGTCCTGGTCGTCGGGATCTTCGCTCTGCTGTGCCTGCGGCACGTCTTCCAGCACCAGGGAGCGCAGGGACTCGTCAGCGTCACACCGTTCGCCAACCACGCGACCAGCTTCGCGGGCATCTCCGCCGGGGCCGCCATCGCCGCCTACTCCTTCCTCGGATTCGACGCGGTCACCACGTTGACCGAGGAGACCATCGAGCCGCAGCGCACCATTCCCCGAGCCATCCTGCTCACCGCGCTGCTCGGCGGCGGCATCTTCATCGTGGTCGCCTACGCGACGCAGCTGGCGCACCCCGGGTACACGTTCACCGATCCCAGCTCCGCCGCGTTCGAGATCGCCAAGGACATCGGCGGCGACCTGTTCTCCTCCCTGTTCCTGGCCGGCCTGATCGTCGCGCAGTTCGCCTCCGGAATCGCCGCGCAGGCCAGCACGTCACGACTGCTCTACGCGATGGGCCGCGACTCGGTACTGCCCCGGAAGATCTTCGGAAGAATCCACCCCAAGTACCACACCCCCGCCCTGAACATCCTCCTCGCCGGCGCTGTCGGCCTGATCGCGCTGCGTCTGAACGTCGCTACGTCCACGTCCTTCATCAACTTCGGCGCCTTCACCGCCTTCACCTTCGTCAACCTCTCCGTCATCGCCACCTACATCCGCGAGCGCCGCGCAGGCCGGCGTCCCGCCCTGTGGTCCTACGTCCTGCTGCCCGCGATCGGCGCTGTCGTCGATGTGTGGCTGCTGTTCCACCTCGACAGCAAGGCCCTCACCCTCGGCCTCGCCTGGCTGGCCGTCGGGGTCTGCTACCTCGTCTTCCTCACCAAGGGCTTCCGGAAGGCTCCACCGGAGATGACCTTCGACGAGGAAGCGGCCCCGGCAGCCGAGCCGCAGTCGGTGCGCTAGCAACCGCAGAGCGACCTGCGCATACGCGAAATGACCGGGGCAAGCCGCTCGCGTGGCCGACGGGGGAGGTGAAGATCTGTCCGTCACGCGGGAGTGCCCGGAGCACGCCGGCCCGTCGCCGACAGGCGGGCCGGGGTGATGACAGCCCGCGAAGGTCCGGGTGGCGGTGGGCCGATCGGACCGACTGTCAGTGCCGTGTGACACGTTGCGGAACGTGACAGAGATCAACGAACCCCTGGCCGGTCTGGACGCGATCGACTGGGCGGAACTGGAGCACGCGTACGGACCAGCCGACGACGTGCCCGGGCAACTGCGCGCCCTGTGCGCCGACGACGCGCAAGCGCGCAGCAAGGCCCTGCACGCCCTGTACGGCAACATCTTCCACCAGGGCAGCCGCTACCCGGCCTCGGCCGCCGCGGTGCCCTTCCTGGCCCGCATGGCGGCCGACGTCTCGCTGCCCGACCGCAACGAGCACCTGGAACTGCTGGCGGCGCTCGCCATCGGCTACGACGAGGCGCATCTGCCCGTCGGCCTGGACATCGCGGGCTGGCGGCGCGAGCTGGCGGAGTTCCGGGCGCGGAACCCGGAGGACATACGCGCCGAGTACGACGCCTGGGTGGAGGCGGCGACCGACGAGGGCGAGCGCCGGGTGCGCGAGATGCGGCGCGCGATGTTCGACCACGAGCGGCAACTGGCGGCTGCGGGAGCCGAACTGGGTGCCTACGATGCGGTGCGGGGCGAGCTTCCCGCCCTGTGCGAGTTGTTGGGCGACGACGATCCGGCCGTACGCGCCGCGACCGCCTACCTGCTGGCCTGGTTCCCCGAGGAGGCCGAGGACACGCTGCCGCGGCTGCTGGGCGTGCTCGACGGCGAGACGGAGCCGGCGGTCGTGGCCACCGCGCTGGTGTCCGCCGGACTGTTGGGCGACGCCGGGCTCGTGGGGCGGCTGACGCCGTTCCTCACGGCAGGGGAGCCGGTCGTACGGTGGGCCTCGGCGACCGCCCTCGCTCGGCTGGGCGCCACCGGCGCCGAGCGGGCCGTGAGCGCCGGGGTGCTCGCCGAGCTGGCTGCCGCCGAGGCCGTACCGCCCGAGCCCGGGGTCCTGTTCCACGAGGGCGACGTGCGCGGGTACGCCGCGACCTCGCTCACCCTGCTGGCCGATCGGTTCCCGGAGGAGGCCCTGGACGCCGTGACCGACGGCCTGTCCGCGACCTCCGGACCGGCCTCCTTCCCCGTTGCCGCGGCAGCCCTGCGGCTGGCCTTCGGGGAGCCGGGCCCGGACGGCCTCCCGGAGTTCGACGAGCTGGACGAGCGGCAACAGCGGCTGATACGCACACTCGGCTCGCTGGACACGGACACCTGGAGGTGGGCGAACTTCTGGGCAGTCGTCCGCGTGTGGGGTCTGCCCCAGCGGCGCGAGGCGATGCGCGCCTACGCGGGGATGCCCGAGGAGCGCGATCACCGGCCGGACGAACCTCCGTTGTGACCTGCGGAAGCCAACCAGGGGCACCCAGGGCGGCCACTGCGGACCCGAGTGCGCCGGGCGCCGTCATCCTGCATCCACCAGCGATACGTTTGTCCCTTGTCCGGATCTGGGCACGTTCCCCTGAGGTTCGTACGGTGGTGTGCGCAGCCGTGCGACGGACCGGCGGGCAGGGCAACGGCGGCACGGAGGCGGGGGAATGGGACAGGCGCCCTCGACGGTGCTTCAGCTGGCCCTGCTGGTCGTTGCCGTGCTGCCCGGAGCCGTGTACCAGTTCATGCGTGAGCGGTTCCGGGGGCCGCTGCCGAGTGAACGCGACCTCGGGGAGCGGGTGTTGCGTGCGCTGGTGTCGTCCGTCGTGCTGGATTCGCTCTACGCGGTCCTGGCGGGCCCTCAGTTGCTGCGGCTGGCGCGTGGCGATGGCGGGGACAGCGGGTGGCAAGGGCTGCTCCAGCGGCCGCGGCTCGCCGGGCTGACCGGGCTGCTGCTGTTCTTCGTCGTGCCGGCCGCCGCCGCGGCGGGTGTTTCATGGTGGCAGCGCCGCAGGCTGCGCGCCCGTTACCGGGACACACCCACTGCCTGGGACCACATGTTCCGCTCCCGCGGCTCGTGCTTCGTGCGCGTACGGCTGAAGGACGGGTCGTGGGCCGGTGGTTGGTACGGCTCCCGCTCGTACGCCACGTCGTTTCCGGAGCCGCCGGCACTGTTCCTGGAGTCGGCTTGGCGGTTGAACCCCGACGGCAGCTTCGCACACCGGATCGATCATTCCGCCGGACTGCACATCCGTGCCGAAGACACCGACGTACTGGAACTGCTCGACCCGCCGCCGCAGGAAGCGAGGGCAAGGGAGTGACCGAGAGGGCCGCAGACGGGACGCCCCGTCCCGAAGTGACCGAACTGACGCCGCAGGAAAGGGAGTTGCTGGCCGATCCGGACGGGTTCCGTGGCTACACCCCGAACGACCGGGTCGCCGAGCCGGCCCGGGCGCCTTTCGGACCGGCAGCCGTGGCGCCGCCGGTACCGCGGGACGACTCCGACACCGGCGGTGCCGAGGCGGATCAAACACCCACGTGAACGTAACCGGCCCACAACCCGGGGAAGTTCGGGTAGGCCCGGCGCGCCGCACGCGTCGCGTGATGCGCCGCCGAAGCCCCGTCGGGCCGATTGTCACCAGGCGGGGTGGACGCCAGCCGCCGGTACACCTCCTCGACGAAGCCGGACGCCACGCGATCATGGCTCGGCCACAGGGCGGCCAGGACCTGCGGGAACCCGGCGAGCTGGAAGGCAGAGGCCAGATGGATCGCCTCGTCCGGCAGCCGGAGGCTGGGGTGGGCCGTGTCGCAGGCGGACAGATAGGCCAGTTCCGCGCCGCTCAGGTCCAGCCGGGAGATGTCCTCGACCGACAGGACATCGGCGTGGGCGCCGCGGTCGTGGCCGTACAGCAGCAGTTTGCTGTGCGACGGCTCGTCCAGGTCCGTCACGCCGTGGCAGGCGAAGTGCACCCATGAACGGCGGGGCAGTTCGGCCAGCACCCGCTCCCGCGTGGCCTGCTCGCCGATGAGTGTCCGTGAGCCCGGGAACAGGCGCCCCACCAGGTCGGTCTCGGCGCGGGCGTGACGCAGTGCCGTGGCCGTGCCGGGCTCGCCCGGTACGGCCACGGCCAGGGGGCGCGGCGGGCCCGGGGCGGGGGGCCTGGCGCGGGCAGCCGCCAGGGCCCGCACGGTGGGGGCGTAGGACGAGACGACCCGGTCCAGCACCGTGCGCGGTTCCGGGTCGTCACGGGTGCCGTGATACCCGGCCGCGTGCACGGGCAGGAACGACAGGATGCCGGTGGGGACCCACCACACCCGCGGCCAGGGCCCGCCGGGAACCGGCCGCGCGAGGTCCAGTGCCTCCAGTACCGGTCCGGCGATCGCGTCCCACAGCCACTCCAGCACCTCGGCGATGGAGCGTTGCCCCTCTTCCCGAAGGTGCCGGGAGCGCAGTACGTCCTCGAACGTCATGATGTGCCGCACGGTGTCCTCCGCGGTGGCCGCGGGCAGCGGCACCACCCGGACACCGGATCCGGTGAGCGCGATCGCCTGGGAGGCGATTCTGCTGACGTTGAGACAGACGACCGGTCCCTGGTGCGACTGGGCGAGCAGGTCGTCCAGGTCCGGTGCCCGCCCGAAGTCGGCGAATCCGTCCTCGTGGCGGATCCGTTCCCCGAGCGCATCCCATCGTGCGAGCAGGGCGCGGTGGGACGCGCGGAGCCGCTCCCGGCCGGTTGCCCCGGCGGCCGGGTCGGGTGCGCGGGGGCCGTCGGAGGACGCCGGGCCGCCCGGCGGCTCGCCCGGCCGTGAACGGAGTTCGGTGACGCCCTCCAGCGCCTCGCGCACCTCGGCGAGTTCCCGGGCCAGGCCGGGGTGGCGGGCGCGCAGGCGCGTGAGGTCCGCGCGCGCCTCCAGCCCCCGCCCGAGCAGCACGCCGCGCCCCTTCTCCAGCAGCAGCACCGCCTTGTCGGGCCGCCCGGCGGCGACGGCGCAGGACGCGGCCGCCGCGGCTACGCCGTTCCATCGGCCCAGGCGGTACTCCTGGTCCGTGCGCCGCAGATCGCGCGCCGCCAGGTGGGGGAGCAGATCGATCACGTGCTCGAACGCCTCGACCGCCTGGGCGTACTCACCCACCGATGCCGCGAGGTCGCCCCACGCCAGGCCCACCGCGACCTGGATCGACGGTCCCGCCTCCTGGCTCGCCGCCGCCTCCCGGCCCAGCAGCAGCGCCCGGTCGAGGTCGGCACTGTGCGGTGCACTCTGCGGTGCCGTCCCCAGCGCCTCGCGGCGGGCACGCAGGACCATCAGCAGGTTGGCCAGGACCCGCGGCCGCACCGGGTGGCCGGCGGGCAGCCCGGCCATCGCCTCCTCGCACAACCGCTGGCCTTCGTCCAGGTCCTGCGCACTGGGCAGCCGGGCGTGGCGCAGGCGCAGGGCGAGGGTGAGGTTGGTCCGGGCGGACGCGTGCCAACGGTGTCCCGCGGGAGTGAGCTCGACGGCCTGCCGGCCGACGGCCACGGCGCGCTCCAGGTTCGCCAGGCTGCCGGTCTCCCGCGCCTGTTCGGCCAGCAGGTGGCACAGGTTGACCAGGTGGAGCGGCTGGGCAGGAGCGCGCTCGGCGGCAGCCCACAGGGCCTCCTCCCGGTACAGGACGGCGGCGGCGAGGTCCTTGCGGTGGTCGGTGCGAACGAATCGGCTGTAGTGGGCGACGCTCAGTTCACCGAGGCAGTGGGACCGGTCGGGGTCACGCTCGGGGACGGCGTCCACCGCCTCCTGACCCGCGGCGACCGCCTCGTCCAGGTCCGCGAGGTCGCCCAGGTGGTCGTGGCGCAAGCGCAGCGCGGTGCACAACGCGGACAACAGGGTGGGCCGGCACGGATCGCCGGCCACGGCCCGCGCAGCTTGCCGGCCGATGGCGACCGCCTCTTCCAGATCGTCGAGGTCGCCCAGCCGTTCGTACCTGCTGTACAGCGCCTGAACCAGATTGCCGGCGTGGACGGCGTGCAAGGCGTGCCCGGCGCTCTGCCGCACGGCGGTCCGGAGCACGTCGACGCCCCGGTTCAGGGCGGCCACGTCGCCGTCGCGGTCGTACTGGTCCAGGAGCCCTCGGCCCGCCTCACCTGCCCGTTCGGCCTCCTCCGGCCGGTACAGAGGGTCGGCGCGCTGCCGCCTGGCCACCCGCAGGTGTCGCCACAGGGCCGCGCACCCGGCGCACACCAGCGCCCCGGCCGCGGTGGCCGCCGCCCAGGGGCGCCCGTCGGCGTCGAGCACCCGGGGATACGCCGACGCGCAGAGCACGGCCCCGGCTGCCGTCCCGCGCAAACAGGTGCGGGTGTCGACCTGGCGGTCCGGGACAGACCAGCAGAGCAGACAGAACAGAGCTCCCCACAGCACCGCCAGTTCCCACAGCACGGCGTCACCCCGAATCGCGGAGACGGCAGGCCGCCGCGGCCGAACCGGCCGGCGACGCCGAAGCCCCGCTCACGGCGCGCCGCCCCTACCCCCGTACGCCTCCGCGTACGCGATGAGGTCGAGCGCGACCGCGTAGGCCAGTGCCCTGCCCAGCCGGAACGACCGGCCCGCCATCCGGGCCCCGGGTGACTGTTCCTGGCGCCCCGGCTCGGGCAGCACATCACCGTGCTGCCGCATGGCCTCGAGCGCCGCGAGCATCGTCCAGCCGCCCCAGTCCACCCCGTCGGTGTTCCCCATGGCCTCGCGCATGAACTGCCCCAGCCGCGCCCTGATGGCACGGGCCCGCTCTTCCTCCAGGTACGTGCCCAGCTCGCCCTGCACCAGCGCTTCCGCCTCCCTGCGCGCTCCGTGCAGCGCGGGTGCCGGAGCGAGCGGCGCGGGCGCGCCCGCGCCGGGCCGGTCCAGCAGCCCCTTGCCGATGCCCAGCATCAGCACGGTCGGGAGAGCCGCCGCGTGCGCGCGGTTCTTGTCGACGGCGGGCACCAGTTGCGTCGCGAGCGGGCCGATAGCGGGCGGCAGCGCGAACGACGCCATCGTCAGCCACCGCCCTGCGCCCGTGCGGACGCCCGCCGCTCCGGGCAGCAGACGGCACACGCTGTCGGTCACCTCACCCTGCAGCAGGCGCGACATCCACTTCGCGGCACTGCGGCCCACCCCGAGTCCGCGAAACGCCCCGGCGACCACGTCCTTCACCCGTCCCCCTCCCCTCCCGGGTCCCTCCGCCTTCCCGATGCCCGCCCGGAACCACCGGAACACCCGGGTCCGCACCGTGCTCCACGGCGCCCGAGAACGCGACCTGCGGTGGTGTGCCGAGCCTCTCTCCGAGCTGCGTGCTCCGCGGGGGCTGTCACGCCGGCCGGGATGTCACGCGGCTGCCCGCGCGGTGTCCGCGCAGCTCATCGCACCGGTGGCGTGGCGAGGTCCGGTCATGGGCAGCATGTCCGGTGCCGCGGCGTCGCTTCGGAGGGGGAACCGGGTGATCCAGGACCGGATGCCGATACGGGTCGCCATCGAGGCCGACACAGGACTGTGGTCGCTGACCGCGCCGGTGTGGAGTCTGTCGCCGCCCGTCGTCGCCGGACCGCGGGTGTTTCTTCCGGTGGGCGGCCAACTCGCCGCACTGGACCGTGACAGCGGCGAGGTGCTCTGGCGCGGCCCGATCCACGGCCACGACCCCTACACCTCGAAACCCGCCGCCGTCACCGTGACCGACCGCCATGTGATCGTGCTGGCGGTCGAGATCCCGTGGCGCGAACCGCCGCAGGCGCGCAGGGCGCAGCTCACCGTTCTGGAGACCGGGTCCGGCTCCGTACTGCACCACCGCCCCCTCAACAGCTACTACGATCACGTGAGCGATGGTCGCACCCTGGTGGTACGGCACATGGGACGCGGAGCGTCGGGCTGTCACCTGCTCAGCGGTTACGACGTCGCGAGCGGGCGCACGCTGTGGCGGCGCCCGTTCGTCATGCACGGCCGGCTCCCGACGGCCGGTCCCGTCCTCGTCGTCCGCGGCGAGGAACGTGAGGTGCGCGCCTGGGCGTTGCGGGACGCGGCCGCGCAGGTCCACGGCTTCGACCTGCGCACAGGCCGACTGCTGTGGCGCCGCGACCTCGGTGATTCGACGCTCCTAGCGCCCTGGCGTCCCGACGACATGCAGCCCACGCTGGTTTTCGTGCACTCCCGTACCGACCGCCGGCTGCACTGGCTGTCCCCGGCGACGGGCGAGTCCGTGGGCGCGCAGCGGCTCAGACGCCGGCTCAACACCCCCTTCCTCAGGGTCGTCGACCTGGGCGAGACGGTCTGGTTCGGCACGTGGCTGTCGCACGTGCGGCGCGTCCGGCCCCTGGCCGCACCGCAACGGCCCGTCCGGCACCGGCTCTGGGCAGGCGGCCTCGCCCTCGACGAGAGCTTCGCGGTGGCGGACGGGTGGCTGTACGCCGTCGACGGCGCCGGGCGGCTGTGGACCGGCCGGGCGGACCGCGACCATGGAGGCTTGCCGCGCCCCCTGCCGCGTTGGATCCTCGGATACGGCGGCAGTGAGCACCACGGCTGCCTCACCGTGGCGGGCGACCACGTCTACGCGCGCCTGCCCGGCCGGGGCTTTGGGGGCCGGCTCGTCGCCCTGCGGCACGGCCGACGCCTGTGGCAGCGTCCCGCGCCCTGGAAGCGGCCCGTGCCGTGCGGGCGACATGTGCTGCTGACGGACAGGAACAGCGAGGCCGACATCCTCACCCTGGTGGACGGCGAGACCGGCCTCGGCGCCTCCGCCTGAACGCGAGGCCGTTGCATCCGGTTGCGTTCACCTCCTGCGCGTCCGCACACCCGACATGCTCCCGGACAGGCCCGGCAAGAAGACCCAAACGGAGTCCTACCAGGGCATCAGCTCCGTCATCATGGCCGGTGGCAGCGACGGGTTGGCCGCGGCGGCTTCGACCACCTGCGAGTCGTTGTCGGTGAGCAGTTCGGTGATGACCGGCGGCGGCAGAGCCGGATGACCAGCGGCTATGGTCCTGGCCCGCCTGTCCGCAAGGCAGGCCAGCAATGCCGGGGCCGTCGCGTTGCGATGCCGGGCGACCTCGCGGAAGACCTTCTGCACCGGCGGTTCATGGCGGGTCAGGTCTTCCAACAGGGCGGGGGAGGCGTCCGGGTTGGCCGCCACCTTGGCTACCACTTGGACTCCGTGCCGGGCGACCATGGCACGCAACTCGGTTTCGGGAAGGCCCGGGTGCGGTGCGACGGACTTGACCACTTTGGCGTCGGGGTCGGCGGCCAGCGCGCCACGGATGTCGGCCGGCAGATCGCGTCGTGCGGCCAGGAGCATCCGCACGGTCGGATTCGGCGACTCGGCCAGCTCCGCGATCTCTGCCGGAGAGGCGGCGGCGATCCGTGGCAGCAGGGTCGGGCCGATCCTGGTGACGCCCGCCAGACGGGTGAGCACGTCGAGCGGCACATTTGGATTGTGTGCCAGCCTGCGCTGCACGTCGTGGCCCCGGTCCGCGGCCAGTGCGCGGATCAGGGCGTCGTCGATCGCGGGATTTCCGGCCAGTGCGGCCCGAACCCCGGGGAGGGGATCCTCGGCGAGCTGTCCGCAGACCGGCGACGGCAGGTCGGGCCGGGCCGCGAGTGCGCTGCGCAGCAGCATCGAGGGATGGCCGGCGAGGCGGACGGCGGCGTCGATGGGTGTGGCGGGGTTGAGCAGTGCCATGTGCTGCGTCTCGTGCACGGTGGACTGGTGGGAGCCGTCGCAGGCGGCACCTGGGGACAGGTCGCAGTCGGTCCGCGGGCAGTGCGGATCGTGCACGAACGGCGTCTCCTCGCGGTCGCAGACCAGACACCGTCGAGCCGGAGGGAGCCCCTCGCCGGTGATCAGCATTGCCAGTACGGTCGGTGGCGTCGCCTCGTTGGCCGCCACCGCGCGGCGGACCTCGGCATGCGGATGCGCCGCGAGCCGGGCGGCCACCTCAGGCGTCGTCCACAGCGCGAGCTCCGCGACGACCCGTACATCCGGGTCGGCGGCGAGCGTCTCCACCACATCGGAGGGCAGAGAGGGGCAGGCGGCCAGCTTCTCCCGGCGCTCGGGGATCGGATGTGCTGCGAGAAGGCGTGCCCACTCCGGTCGGCCGGCCCCCTCGTCGAGCAGGGCGAGCGCGGCGTACGGCTCTGTCACGGGATCAACGTCAGCGGCGGTCAGCCGGCCCTCGTACGCCAGCCGCACGGCGATCTCCTCGCCCCGCGCTGCCAGCGCGATCACCTGCGCACGGCTGAGGTCCGTCCGATCGGCAAGCTCCGAGCCGAGATCGGCGTCCGCGATCGCGATCAGCCGGTCGACCAGCTCGGACGGCAGAGACGGATTGACGGCGAGCCCGTACTGGACATGGTTCACGGGCACATCCTGCCCGGACCCCACCCGAATGGCTCGTGGATTTCGACGGCGATGAAGTCCGGGACTGCCCCGTCATCGGCCGCTGCCCAGCAAGGCAGCGGCCGATGACAACGATCACGCCGGCGATGAACTTGGTTCCCACGTCGGATTGCAGCATTCGGGGGGGGCAACTCATCGATGTCGGCAGTGGCGCGTTCGAAGGGCCGGCGGCCGGGAGGAAGCGGGCGAGGGCGTGCTTTCAGCTATGCCGGCGCCAGGGGAGTGGAGTTGAGTTCGCGTACCAGCTGCGGGGTGAGCAGTTCGCCGGCGCGGTCGGCCAGCACGGCCATTTCATATCCGACCAGGCCGATGTCGCACCCCTCGGCGGCGAGGACGCCGAGGCAGCTGCCGTCGCGGATGCGTCCGACCATGAGGAAGCCCCCGAGCATTTCGATCATGACGAGCTTCATGCCGCGGAAGCCGTGTGCCGTTGCCGCGTTCTGGGCGAGGCTGGTGATGCCGGAGACGACGGCGGCGAGGTGATCGGCGCGATCTCGACCGAGACTGTCCGAGGCGGCCATGAGCAGGCCGTCGGAGGAGACGGCGACCGCATCGGTGACACCGTCGGCGGTGCGTACGAACTCCGAGATGAGCCAGCCGAAATTCTGGACGGCGGTGGTCACGATGACGCTCCTTGTGTGCTTTGAGCCTCGGCACGGGCAACACCTGCTCGGAAGCCGTTGAGCAGGGTGGAGACAGCGGGCCTGGCGGGCATGGGCGGGGTGGACGGGCCGTCCACGGGGGCGAGCAGGCGCCCGGGGAGGGCAAGGAGTGCGGACAGTCCGCCGCCGGTGGTGTCGAAAAGGTTGACTTGGGTGCCTTCACCGAGGCGGTGGGCGAGTCGGCCGACGACGAGGTGGCCGAGGAACCGGGTGGGCGCGGCGAGGAAGGCCTCCTCGCCGGCGTCGGCGAGGCGGGCGTTGGCACGTTCCTTGTCGGCTTCGGACATCCCGACGCCGTGGTCGACGACAGCGAAGCAGTACGTGTCGTCCCCGGTGTCGTACCAGCCGTGCACCTCGACGGGTTCGTTCGGTGGCGAGAAAGTCAGCCCGTTGTCGATGAGTTCGGCAAGCAGGTGGGCGATGTCGGCGACGGCGTGCCCGCGCACCCGCACGGGCTCCACGGACGCGATCAGGACCCGCCGGTAGTGCTCGACTTCGGCGACGGCGGACTGGACGACTTCCAGGCCGTCGGCGGGTGCTGCCGAGGGCCGCGGCGGATTCTGGCCGGCCAGGACCAGAAGATTCTCCGCGTTGCGTCGCATACGGGTGGCGAGGTGGTCGAGCTCGAAGAGCTCCGCGAGGGCGTCCGGGTCAAGTTCCTTGCGCTCCAGGCGGGTGATGAGGCCGAGCTGACGACGCACGAGGTTCTGGTTGCGGCGGCCGAGATTGGCGAGCGATTCGGTGGTGTTCCGGCGCAGGCCGGCCTGCTGGGCAGCCAGCTGGACGGCGGTGTGTTCCACCTGGTGCAGGGACGCCGCGACCTCGGCGATCTCCGCTGCGCCACCCAGCAGCCGTGAGTCGGGGTTGTCCGGCGCGTCAGCCGGCGGGAGGAGCCCGACATGGTCCTGCGGGGAGTGCTGGATACGGGCGACGGTTGCCGGCAGCCGGTGTCGCGCCACGTGGTGAGCGGCCTCGGCGAGCGCTCCGAGCGGGCGGGTGAGGGAACGGGAGGCAAAGGCGGCGAGGCCCGCGACGAGGGCGGCCATGAACGCTCCCGCAACGAGATAGGCGGTGAGGCTGACCTCGGCGTCGTGGCTGAGTCGGTCGGCCCGGTTCCTTGCGTCGTCACCCACCAACTGCTGGACGGCGTACAGATCGTCGACGAGTGCGGTCATCGCATCCCACCAGGCGCTGGGGTCCACGCGCAGCGCGGAGCCGTCGGCGGCACCTTCCGCCCGGTTCTCGGAGGCAGTGGCGCGTTCGGCGTCCCGAGTGCCGAAGGCCTTCTTCAGGGCCGCACGCTGAGGGGCGGTGGCGGTGTGCCGGAATCGGGCGAGGGCGGCGACGCGGGTGGCACGTATCTCGGTGAAGGTGAGGTATTCGCGGCCGTGAAAGCCACCCTGAGCGAACACACCGCTGAGGAAGCCGCGTTCGAGGGCGATCGACTCCTTGGCCGTGGCCATTTCGTGCAATGCCGAAAGCCCGTCTCGGAGTTGGCGGTCGGTGCCGGTCGGGCTCTCCGCTACCGGGTCGACAGCGTTGAGGGCGTCGACGGCAGTGGTGTAGAAGGTCAGGGTCGCCGCCCGGTCCGCTGTGTCGGTGTCCGCAGCGGCCCGGATGTCGTCAAGATGCTGCAAGCGCTGCTGGACGACTTCCTCGACGGCGCTTTCGCGGCGCATGTCGCGTAACGCCCTGTCAACGCGCTCGCGGGTGGCATCCAGCTGCGAGCGGAACTCCTCCTCTCCCCCTAACAGGCCATTGGTGAGGCCGCGTTCTCGCTGTAGTTGGTGCACGAGAGCCTGGATCCGCAGGCTGAGGCCAACCTCGGAACGGGTCGTCCGCGCGTCGCTGAGGGCTTCAGCGCTGCCGTGCACGGCGAGCCCGGCCACGGTCAACAGCAGGCAGATCGGGATGGTGATGACCACCGCCACACGGCCCCTGATGCTTCGCCAGCCAGGGATCGGCCGACGGTCGTGAGACGTCCGGCTGCTCCGGCGTCTTGAACTGCGCTTGCCCAAGCCGACCTTCGCGGTCGTGCCGAGCCTGTCGAGCGTCAGCCGTATTGGCGTCCACACCTTCATAATCACGAAGCTAGTCCGACGGCTGTATCGGCCGGTTTCCGCCCTGTTAGGCCACGTGGGAGATTCAGTTGCGCCCCCCTCACACCGTGGGCCACGAGACTGAGACCGCGGATGACCAGCCAGGTGGTCAGCGTCAGAGGCAGGTGGCGTCAGGCACTGGACTTGAGCAGGCAGCGCCGACGTCGCCGTCCGGGCCCTGCTGGAGGACGGGCACCGTGGACGGGCTTACACCCTCAACGGCCCCGAAATCCTGTCGTATCGGCGACAGGCCGAACTGATCGCCGAGACCATCGGGCGCCCGATCCGTTTTGAGGTCGTGAACCGGTAGCAGGAACGGGAGAGCTACCTCCGGCAGGGAGGGTTCGCCACGGTGAACGCGGACTTCCGGCAGTTTTGCGAGGCAGATGCAGCTTGCGACGGCAGATGATGCTGCATCGCCCCGGACAGCGGTGGTGCGGCGCGGTGGCCTGGGCGGCAGCAACGGGGTATGTGCTACGGCACGGGCAGCTTCTCCCGGCCCGGTCTCAGGCCGGCCCCGTACGTATTCCGGGCCACGGCACGGCCGGGCGGGTTGCACTGGCACGCCATGACCGTCCGGCAGAAGGAGACGTGGGACCGGATCGACCGGGCCGGGATCGCTCCGTGGCAGGGCCCTGTGCCGACATTACGACCGGCTCACGCTCTCGGGCACGTTGTATCCCTCGACGCGCAACGCCGGCCGTGACGTCACCACGTCGGCCGGCCAGGAGGCCGTGATCGTGCGTGACTCTCCGGGAAGCAGCCAGAAGTAGTTGTCGCTGTAGAGCGCGGGCAGCACCCGCTGGCCGGACCGGGCGTCGAGGAGCGAGAGGCGGAGCATGGCCGCGACCGCCGATCCACGGTTGGCCACCTGTGCGGTCACCTCGTGGCGTGCGCTGCCCGGACGCCTGTGCACCTCGGTGATGCCGACGGAGATCCGCGCCCGCTGAGCCCTGTTCAGCGCTTGCATGGCCTCAGGATCGCGATAGCGCCAATACGTGTTCTCCGAGAGCAGTGAACCGCGCGCATCGGTGAGACGCAGTCGCAGCAGGTGGAAGTCGGGCAGGCGGTCCGGCCCGTGCGCGGTGAACGCCGTTGTGGTGGAGGAGGGCGCCATGTCGACGGACGCGCGCTGCTCGGGTACGAGCTGGTGGCCGGCCAGGTCGAACCACCGGGCCACCACGGCGGCGCCGCCGATGGGTTGCGGGGTGTGGTTGACGGCGATCACTCGACCGTCGACCGGGGAGGCCTGCACGTGGACGGGCTCGGCAGCCTTGCGGGCACCGTAATAGGCGCCGTTGACGTCGAAGTCGTAGTCGTAGGTCTGCCACACCGTGCTGTACCAGGCGGGGTGCGACATCCACAGCATCAGTCCGCCGGCGTCGTCCCAGAGCCGGGCGTTCCAGGCCTCGAACATCGCGCGGTGGTTCTCGTAGTTGACGAACTGCGCCTTGCGGCAGAAGTCGTCCAGGTCCGTCGCCGTGCCCAGCCGCGATTCGATGGCCGTCCGGTAGTTCTGCGGTGCCTGATTCCCGCGCGTGCTCCAGTCGTGGTGGTACCACGCCCCGCCGATGGGCCACTCGGGCTCGTCGCCCACGAGGCGGCGCATCGTCTCCGCGGTGGACACGACCGGCATGCCGATCTCGGTGTGGAAACCGAAGCTCCCGCTGCCGTAGGTGGAGGCGGCGTAGTAGCGCTCCGGCTCCACCCAGCCGTAGGGGCCGCCGCCGGAGACGATCCCGCCGGCCGAGTTGTTCTGGTAGAGCAGATCGGGCGCCTGCGACTGGACCGCGGCCCGCATGCCCTCGTCGACCGGACCCGGGGGATTGCCCTCGTTGGCTCCACACCACACGACCACGCTCGGGTGGATGCGGTAGCGTCGCACGGTGTCCCGGGCCAGGTCGAGGAAGGCCTGGTGGTCCGGCGGGTCCATGGCCCAGGCGTTGGGGAAGTCGTTCCACACCAGCAGCCCGTGCTCGTCGCAACTGGCGTAGAACTCCTCGCGGTTGCTGCTGCCCACCCAGTTGCGGATCATGGTGAAGTTCATGTCCCGGTGCATCCGCACCGCCGCGTCCATGCGCGCGGCGGGCATGCGCCGCAGCAGCTCGTCCCAGCCCCAGTTGCCGCCGCGGCAGAACACCCGGACGCCGTTGACGGTGACTTTGAGCGGCACGGTGGAGTTGTCGACGGACTTGACGTCCGTCCAGTCGGAGCCGTTGTCGGACACCTGGATCGTGTATGTCCTGGCGTAGGCCTGCTCCCACAGGAGCAGCACCCGGTCGAACCGCACCGACGAGCCCAGGTCGACCTGGATCCACTGGTTGTCCTCGTAGGCCGAGGACCAGCGGGTGTCGGCGTTCCCGTCCACCGCGTGTCCGGCCCGGGTCCCGTCGCTCTCCGAGGACGCTGTGGCCGTCCTGCGCAGCGCCAGGTCGGTGCCCGGTGAGGTGCTGTCCACAACGGACAGGCTCCACAGCGAGGATCCCCAACTGGTCGCCCGGGTACGGCAGAACACCCGGACGTACCGGGCCGTCGCCGCCGTGAACCCGGCGCTCTGCAGACTCGCGGCCCCAGCAGTGTGGAACGGGAGTGGGGCCGCCGTGTTGTCGACGCTCCGCACGTCGGTCCAGTCGGTGCCGTTGTCGGAGACCTGGACGGTGTACGTCTGTGCGTACGCCTGTTCCCAGGTGATGACGACGCGGTCGAACGACACCGAGGAGTCCAGGTCGACCTGGATCCACTGGTCGTCCTGGTAGGCCGAGGACCAGCGGGTGCCGGCGTCGCCGTCGGTGGCGTTGACCGGCTGGTGCGCGGGGTCGTCGACGGAGGAAGCGGTCGCCGTCCTGCGCAGGGCCAGGTCTGTCGTCGGCACGGAGCTGTCCAGCACGGCCAGGCTCCACAGGGACGAGCCCCAGTTCGTGGCGCGCGTACGGCACATGATCCGTATGTACCGTGCCTTCTGCCGTGTGAAGTCCACGGTCTGTGCGTACGCGTCGCTGCCGGACTGGAAGGTCAGCGGCACCTCGTACTCGTAGCCGAACTGGCGTATCCCGAAGCGGGTCGTGCGCCGGTCGCTCACCTCGCCCGCCACGGAGGCCGTGAGCGTCAGGCTGTGCAGGGCCGGCTCGCCGTAGCCATTGGGCCACCACAACCTGGGCTCGTGGAGCCGCAGTTGGGGGTGATCGGCAGGGGTGAAGGTGACATCGGTGCTGTCGCCCCCGGGCACGGCCACCGTCTGTGTCACCCGTACGTCTCCGAAGGCGGCGGTGACGGTGACACGTCTGGCCTCGGTGTCGGCGTTGCGCACCGGGACCACGAGGGTCAGCTCCGCCGTGCGTGTGTCGGGCAGGTCGGGCAGCCGGGTGTCCACCCGAGGGTCGCCGATCACCACCGCGCCGGTGGAGCGCAGCCGGACGTGGTTCCAGATGCCGGCCGCACGGTCCCGTAGCGCCGGCATCCAGTCCCAGCCCGAAGCGGCCAGGTACGTCGGCGAGTTGCGGTTCATCATGTTCGCGCCCGCGTCCACGAACGCCAGTCCGGCCGCGCCCTTGTCCCCGGGACTGCCAGGGAACGGCATCGGGGAGATCTTCACGGCGAGAGTCTGGTCGCCGTCGGCCAGCTGTTTCGTGACGTCGTAGGCGGCCCGGGCGAAGGGGAAGGTGAGGGTACCGACCTGGCTGCCGTTGAGCCAGACGTCGGCCTTGTGGTTGACGCCGTCGAACTCCAGCCATATGTGCCGGCCCGCACCTGCGCGGATCCCCTTCGGCAGGCGGAACTGGCGCCGGTACCACCAGGCGTGCCGAGACAGGGCCTCGGGGACATGGAGGTTGTTCAACCCGGCCACCGGGTCGGGCAGGTGCCCCTGGTCCACGAGGGAGGACAGCACGGTGCCGGGGACGGTCGCCGGCAGCCACCGGCTAGTGTCCACCGAGGTCCCGGACAGTGCGGCGCCGTCCGCGCCGGCCCAGTCGTCCATGGTCAGGTCCCAGCCGGACTCCAGCGGGACGGTGCCGTCCGCGGCCACATGGAGGGGTTCGGGCGTGCGGTGCCGGGAGCCCCATTCCGTCCAGCCGGTGACCGAGGGCCGCCGGGTGCGGCAGGTGCCGTAGACCTGGAGGCCGTTGAGGCCCAGCGGGTTGGAGTTGGAGCGCTTGTGCACCGTCATACGCACCCAGCGCGCGGTCACGGGCTCGGCCAGGGCGACCTCCATGACCCCGCCCGTGCCGGAGTCGGTGTGGTACACGGAGGTCCACGACCGGTTGTCGCGCGAGGTCTCGACGACGAAGGCGACCGCGCAACTGGAAAGGATCTCCTGCCCGGTGGTGTTGTCCCGCGGGCTGCCGTTCGGTGATTCGGTGAACGGCGGGTCGTCCACGGTCGCCTCGAAGACGAGCCGCAGCGACTCGACCTCGCACAGGGCCTGGAGATCCACGGAGATCCACTGCGGGTCACCGGCCGCGGCGCGCCATCCCGTGCCCCGGACCCCGGTGATGCCGAGGCCGTCCACGGCGAACTCCGCGGGCGTGGGCGCGTAGTCGGTGGAGGACACCGACACCGGCCGGTGGGCGGCGAGTTCGGCCGGGAGAGCACCCTGGCCCGGCCGTCCGGTTCCGGCCGCCGCCGTCGTGGAGAGCGGGCCCATGCCGAGCCCGAAGCCGGCGAGCAGCGTGGAGCCGGCGGACAGAACGGCACGACGGGTGGGCGAAGGGGGCTGATCCGACATGAACAACGGCTCCGATCAGGGGAGTTCAAGGAACGGCACGGCCGGGGACCAGAAGGATGACAACGTTGCCAGCGCTTATGACAACGTTGCCGAACACTGCACTTGTGCAGCGCGCCTGTCAAGACATCCGACAGCGACCCGCACCCCAACAACCAGCGGACGCACCAGGCGTGCGACACATGGCGCAGGAAGGCAGTGGAGCGGATCGCGCACCTGCACCCGATGCTGGTCGTGGTCTCCTCCTCCGAGGCGGGCAAGCCGGCGAAAGAGCTGAAGGACCCGCTGCGGGACTGGGCGACAGGCTGTGAACGCGTCTACCGGCGGCCGGCCGGCGCAGCGGACCACGTGGCCGCACTGCTCGACAACCTGTGGCCCAAGAGCGATGCCGTCGAGCGCGCGTCCGGTTGTCCCCCGCACCTCAATGACTGCGAGCAGGATCAGCGCGACGCGGTCAAGGACCCCATCCGCCAGGCGGCCGACCAGGAGGGCGTCCGCCGCGCCGGCGCCGGCGTGATCGACCCGAAACCCTGGCAGTGCCGCCGGTCGGGCCGGTGCCCCGTGGCCGTCGGCGACACGTGAGTCCACCGCGACGAGAGCCAGGGCGCACACCGCTTCCACTCATTCGCCGATGCGGCCATCCAGGCGCTGAAGGCCTGAACCCTTTGTGCCGTGGTGCCGACATGGGTACCTGAGCGGAGACACATGCACGAAAGGGGTGTGACGAGATGCAGATCGATCTGAGAGGCCGCACGGCGCTGGTCACCGGCTCCACACAGGGCATCGGTGCGGCGATCGCCGTCGGCCTGGCCCGTGCCGGGGCTCGGGTGGGAGTCAACGGCCGGACCTCGCAGCGCGTGGACGACAGCATCGCCCGATTGGCACGGCAGGTACCCGAGGCCGATCTCTTCCCGGTCGCGGCAGACGTGACAAGCGAAGAGGGCGCCCGTCGAGCGGCAGAAGCCCTGCCGCAGGTTGACATCCTCGTCAACAACCTGGGGATCTTCGGCGCCGAAGACCCCCTCCAGATCACCGACGAGGAGTGGCGGCGCTACTTCGAGGTGAACGTACTGGCCGCCGTACGGCTGACCCGCCTGTACCTGCCGGGAATGACCGAACGCGGGTGGGGGCGCATCCAGTACATCGCCAGCGACTCGGCGGTCGTCATCCCCGCAGAGATGATCCACTACGGCATGTCGAAGACCGCGCTGCTCGCGGTGAGCCGTGGCTTCGCCAAACAGGCCGCCGGCACAGGCGTCACGGTGAACTCCGTGATCGCCGGCCCCACCCACACGGGAGGCGTCGAGGACTTCGTCTACGAACTCGTCGACCGCGACCTGCCCTGGGACAAGGCCCAGCGCGTCTTTATGCGTGAGCACCGGCCGCAGTCGTTGCTGCAGCGCCTGATCGAACCGGAGGAGATCGCCCACATGGTCGTGTACCTCAGTTCGGACCAGGCCTCGGCCACCACCGGTGGTGCCCTTCGGGTGGACGGCGGATACGTCGACTCCATCCTGCCGTGACCGGTCCCGACAGCGAACTTCGGCCGCTGCGACGCGGGTGCCCCCGGCCGCAACTGCTGCCCGGGTGGCTTTGGGCAGCGGCGTGACAGTACACACGAGGCTGGTGGCCCGGCACGGACGGCATGCCGATGGGCCGGACTCCGGGGACCCGTGCGGGCAGGACCTGCCGTCCTGGGCCCGCCCGAGCCGGAGCAACTGCGCGGGGCGGCGGTCCACCGCCCCGCATGGGCCGTTCAGATGGCGTCAGTTGAGGGTGTCGGGGTCGGGTCCGGTGCGCAGGCCGCGGTCGAGCGCGGCGATGGCGGCCATCTCGTCGTCGGTGAGAGCGAAGCCGAAGACGTCGATGTTCTCCCCGATGCGGGTTGGGGTGACGGACTTGGGGATCACGATGTTGCCGAGCTGGAGGTGCCAGCGCAGGACGACCTGAGCGGGGGACTTGCCGTGGTGTGCGGCGATGCTGGTGATCGCGTCGTCGCCGAGGACGGCGCCCTGGGCGAGCGGGCTCCAGGCCTCGGTGGCGATGCCGAGCTCAGCGTGCAGGGCGCGCAGCTCGTTCTGCTGGAGACCGGGGTGCAGCTCGATCTGGTTCACAGCCGGGACGAGCGAGGCGCTTTCCAGCAGCCGGCGAAGGTGGGCGGGCTGGAAGTTGGAGACGCCGGCGGTGCGGACCAGGCCGTCGCTCACCAGCTTCTCGATCGCCTTCCACGACTCCCGGTACAGGTCGCGGGCCGGGGTGGGCCAGTGGATCAGGTACAGGTCGATGTATTCCAGGCCGAGCTTGGCCAGACTGGCGTCGAAGGCGGTGAGGGTGGCGTCGTAGCCCTGGTCGGCGTTCCACAGCTTGGTGGTGATGAAGAGTTCGCCGCGTTCGATGTCAGAGGCCGCGAGCGCCTTGCCGACGCCGACCTCGTTGGCGTAGATCGCGGCCGTGTCGATGGAGCGGTAGCCGGCATCGAGCGCGGAGGTCACCGCTTCGGTGGTCTCGGCGTCGGGGACCTGGAAGACGCCGAAGCCGAGCTGCGGGATCCTGGCGCCGTTGTTGAGTGTGATGGTGGGGACCGAAGTGGTCATGCGTGGATCTTCCTTGCTGTGAGTGCGCGGTGCGGCGACCGGGAGGAACCAAGGGGCCTTCCAGGTGGTTGCGCGTGGCGGTTACGCGCGAAGACAATAGTTGTAGGCGCTAATAGTTGCAAGCGATGGTATAGGTAGTATGCATTTGCCGTCGTGTGCAATTATTGGGGCGTCGGTCGGACGGCGCACGCGAGAGCCCGCAGGGCGTCGGCTCGATCCCGGCAGGTCCCGACCCTCGCGTAAATGTTGCGAACGCTCCCAATAAGGGCACATTCGCGAGAGGGTCGTACTGAAGATCGCGGGCCACTCACACCACAACACTCGCCAAGGAGCTCACCATGGCCACGTCTTCCACGTCATCGCGCACGCCCGAGCAGGTCTTCGCCGACCACGGCAGGCGGCTGGGCACAGGAGACCTCGACAGCATCAGTCTCAACTACGCCGAAGACGCCGTACTCATCACTCCCACCGGAGTTCTGCACGGCAGGCAAGGCGTCAAGCAGGTGATCGGAACCCTGCTGGCGGACCTGCCCGACGCCGACTGGCAGCTCAAGCCACAGTTCGCCGGCGACGTGCTGTTCTTGGAGTGGTCTGCAACCAGTCCCAACGGGCGAGTTGAGGACGGCGTGGACACCTTCGTCTTCCGTGACGGCCTGATCCATGCGCAGACCATCCGCTACACCCTTGTCTGATGCGGGAACTTGCCTCCGCCCAGCGCACCCGCGGAACGTGACACCTGCCCCCTGGGCGGATCCGGATCGCGTCCCGGCCGCTGCTGTCCAGCCCTGCGGGCGATGGTGGAGGCGGCCTTGCCGAGGCAGCCTTGGGTCGCCTGGCGGGTCTTGTACGACCGCTCCGGTCGGACGACGCTGACGCCACCGGACCGGGCAGAGCGGGAAGGCGATCGCGGGCGGAGGCCGGAAGAGCGCCGAGTGGCAGTTCGCATCGTAGGGTCCTTTCACCCAGGTGGTTGCGACTCGAAAGCGTCCACCGTGGGGAAGCACTTCACATGCCTGTGATCTTCTTCGACATCGGGGCGACCCTGGCGGATGCCCATGTGCACCCCGACAGCTCGCTGACACTTCAGCCCCGACCGCGTGTCATGGCCGTGCTCGACGCCCTCCACGCGGTGCGCAAGGGCATCATCTCCAACCCCGGGCCGGGCGATGGTGCCGCCGCACGGGTAGAAGCCGCGCTGCACGAGGCGTTCCCCGGCCGTTTCACGGACGAGACGCTTGTGCACTGGGGTGCGAAGGACAGTCGCGTGATCTTCGACCAGGCGGTCGCGAGCACGGGGGGAGCGGCGGCCGACGACTGTGTCTTCGTGGGCGAGGATGCCGAGGAGCGCGCGTTCGCACGGGAGGCGGGGACGCGTACGGCTGCCCACCCGGTGTTCGCTCTCGCAGCGCTGGAAAACCGTCCTGTGCTCCGGACGAGGATCGAGTTGCCGAACGGCCTGGGCCTGCCCGAGTTGACCGCGGCCGTGAACGAGACCGAGGCCGTTGTCGTGGAGACCGTCTCCGAGCGGCTCGCGCTCGCCATGGTGACCGCGCAGGGCGCCGAAGCGCTGGAGCACGCCGGTTTCATGGTGGACTTGCGGGGACCGGTGGATGAAACGGTGGCCCTGCCCATCCGCGACGACCAGTCGGTCTCGGCAGCCGAATCGCTCGTGGATGCTCCTCATGAAGCCCCGTAGGCGGTCGGCCGACCCTGGCGCGCGGTGACTGCCCCGAACACGGCATGGAGTGCGCATCCGGCCGTGGGTGGTCACAAAGGGTGTCGCGTCATGACAGTTGGTGGGGTCTGGCCGTGTGCTTCCATGGCCGCCGTTCCCAGACGATCGTCGATCCGCTGTGGGGCCCGGGCAGCGCGGCCCTCGCTGTCGTCGGAAAGTCCGAGCCGAGGGTGCCGCGTCTGCCCGGATCTCGACCGGGCCGGGATCTCTGACCGAGAGGTGCGCGCGGCGAGAAGGCTGAGGCGAGCGCACGGGTGCCAACTGGAATGTGAGCACCGAAGTCTTCCCCATGGTGACGTCAGTCATCAGCGCGTGGGGAAGGTGGCCAGAGCAAGATCCCACTCGTCAGCCGCGTGAAGCAGCGCGGCCGTATCCACATGCACCTTCACGAAGTACTGGTAGATGCTCGGCTTGTGATCTCCCTGCTGCCATGGGGGCCTCGCCTCAAGGGACAGGTGCAGGCGAATCACCGCCCCGGCTTCGCTTCGGTCGGCGAGGCTGAAGGCCAGGACCGGCTCGTTGAACCATGTGTCCGGGGACACATAGCCTTCGGTATCGGGTTGGGTGATGGTCACTGTCCCCGCGGCAACCCCGCGCAGCCAAGCGGTGACCTGGCGGGCTTCGTGGGTCAGCAGCGATGGATCGGCAAAGGACCAGCTGCCCTCGGGAGTTGTCACCGCGCCGCCGATGACCAGCCAGTTGTCGTCGTTAAGGTTGCCCCGGACCGCAGCGAACTCATACCGCAGCGGGCGGAGTTCGACACTGTTCACGTGGTCACTGAAAAGCACCGCGCCAGGATGACACGATCCTCAGGGCGCTGCACCGCGTGCTTACCGTCGTAAAAAGTCCGGGAGTCGGGGTCGTCAGCACGCCTGGGTGGCGTGCGAGGGCAAAGGTCAAACTGAGGTGGTGGGGAGGGGCTGTTCGGTCCAGATGGACTTGCCGGTGCGGGTGTGGCGGGTGCCCCAGCGCTGGCAGAGTGCGGAGATGAGCTGCAGGCCGCGGCCGCCCTCGTCGGTGGCGGAGGTGTGGCGGATGTGCGGCGTGGTCAGGCTGGCGTCGGA
Organism: Streptomyces sp. NPDC086549; assembly: GCF_044746205.1. Lineage (NCBI taxonomy): Bacteria > Bacillati > Actinomycetota > Actinomycetes > Kitasatosporales > Streptomycetaceae > Streptomyces > Streptomyces sp. NPDC086549. Next base: position 251,579 of record NZ_JBIVBS010000009.1, read on the forward strand.
GACCTCGCAGATCAGTGCGCGACTGCGGAGCATGCGTAGCCGGATGGGGCCGCAGGCGTGCCGGACGACGTTCCCGACCAGCTCGCTGACCAGGAGTTCGGTGGTCATGACCAGGTCCTCGTCGGTCAGGTCCCAGTCGGCGAGCTGAGCGCGGACCAGGTCGCGGGCCTGGCCTGCCGCCACCGGGTCCTCCGGCAATGCCCACTCGGCGACGTTCGCCGCGTCCAGTGGGTGGGTGCTGGCCAGCAGCAGGGCGGCGTCGTCGATCAGTGCACCGTGGGCGGGCAGGAGAGCGGAGGTGAGGGAGGCGCAGAGGGCGTCCAGGTCGGAAGCGTCCGCCGGTGGGGCCGGCATGGCGTTCACGGACTGGAAGAGGAGCTCGGCGAGGCGGCTCATGCCGGTGGTGACATCCCTGTCCTTGCTCTCGACCAGGCCGTCGCTGTAGAGGGCTAGCAGGCTGTCGGCGGGCAGCAGGGTCTCGAGGGTTTCGAAGGGCGGAGCGGCCACCCCCAGTGGCGGGTCCGGGGTCATGGACAGGAAGGTGACGGTGCCGTCGGGGTGGGCCACCGCCGGGGGCGGCTGACCGGCGCTGGCGTACGACAGACGTCGGGTCACCGGGTCGTAGATGCCGTACAGGCAGGTTGCGAAGGCATCGGTGCCCAGCTCGCCGACGATGTCGTTGAGGTGGCCGAGGATTTCGTCGGGCGGCAGCTCCAGCTCCGAGAGGGTGCGGACGGCGGTGCGGAGCGCGCCCATGGTGGCGGCCTCGGCCATGCCGTGCCCCATGACGTCGCCGATCACGAGCGCCACCCGGGCCGCGGAGAGCGGGATCACGTCGTACCAGTCGCCGCCGACGTCGGCTCCCTGCTTGGCCGGCTGGTAGCGCGCCGCCGTCGTCACCTCGGGCAGCTCGGGCAGTGCCTGCGGCAGCAGGCTGCGCTGGAGGGTACGGGCCCGGGTCGTCGCCTCGTCGTAGAGTCCGGCCCGCTCCAGGGCCTGCGCGATCAGTCCGCTGAGCGCGGTCAGCAGCGTTCGTTCGTCATCGCCCAGCACCCGCGATCGGCCGAACGAGATCACCGCCGCACCGATCCCGCGCCCTGATACCGCCAGCGGCAGAAAGGCCCACGTCTGCTTGCCGCCCTCCCGGATCAGGGTCTTGGTCCTCGGGTAACGCTTCAGGAACTCCTCAGGGGAGGAGATGAAGAGGGGGGTGCGGGTGCGCAGGGCGTCCCCCACCGGGTTCGCGGTGTCCCTCACCGTCCACTGCCCGTCCAGCAGTCGGGTGAAGCGCTCCGAATATCCCCGGGAGCCCACCACGGTCAGCCGGTCGCCGACCACGCCGAGCATGACGAGCCCGGTGGCCCCGAGGGGTGTCATCACGCCGTCGGCCACCGCCGCCATCACATCCTGGGCCGTGACAGCCTCGGCCAGTTCCCGAGTGATCCGCTGCACCAGGGCCGACCGCTCCGCGGCCGACCGCTCCGCGGCGGCCCGCTCGGCCTCCCGCAGATGCCGCTCGGTGGTGTCGGTGATGTAGAGCGTGAGGCCTTCCGGTACCGGCACGAGCCGCAGGTGGTACCAGGACGTCCCGTCTGGCCCAGGTACGTCGAATCCGGCCGGCTGGCCCTCGGCCACCGTGGCCCTGCACCGTGGCTCCAGCCCCGGCATGGCACGTACCGCGGGAATGTTCCAGAGCAGGGCTCCGGCCACGTCTCCCGCGGCGCCGAAGAGCCGCTCGGCGGCCTGATTGAGGAATCCGATGCGCCAGTCCCTGTCCAGGGAGACGAAGCCGTCGCTCATGTGTCGCAGCGCCTGCCCCACCGACTCGGCGGCGGCGTGTGTTTCGCTGCTGTCCGAGAGGGTGCCGATCACCTTGACCGGCGTCCCCTCTTCGTCCGTGATCGTCCGGGCACTGGCCTCGATCCAGAGGTATGTGCCGTCCTGGCGCCGGATCCGGTACTCGTTCTGGAAGCCGCCGCGCAGCTGGATGCCCGTGTCGAAGCCGGCTACCGCTCCAGGCAGGTCGTCCGGGTGGATCAGTTCGGCCCATGCCTCGATGCCGCCGCTCATCACCTCCGGATCGATGCCGGCCAGCACCTCCTCGACGGGCCGGTCGGAGGTCAGCTCGCCGGTGCGCAGGTCCCAGGTGTACGTGACGGAGGGCACCCCCTCCAGGTCCCACTGGGGGGCGGCCTCCCGCGGTCCTGGCCCGTTCTCCAGGGCCCGCAGCAGGGTGGGGGACGGATTGAGGATCCCGGACGACCTGAGCCTCCCGGACATCCAGGTCGCCACCTCGTTCAGAAACGCGCGCTCCGCCGCGCCGGGTTCGGCACCCGGGGCGAACAGGACGGAGAGCGCGCCGCGTCGCCAGCCACCGCTCGCAATGGGGACGGACAGGTGACCGATGCCGGTGGGGAGCCTGGCAGGCCACAGGGCGGCGGGGTCCCGGCCCGGAACCGGGTCGGGCGGGGCCAGGTCGGGCTGCCAGGTGATGGTGTCGTTGCGGGCGGCCCTGCTGGGCGGCGCCGTGCCCCGTACCGGGATGATCAGCCAGGGCCGGGTCATCGCCTCCGGCAGGCCACTGTCGGCGACCAGGTAGAGGATGCCGCTCATGCCGCCGCCCGGGAGATGCACCATGCCACCCAGGCCGTGCACCTCGGCTACCGCCTGCTGGAGCGCGGTCAGCAGCACTTCGACATCGCGCCGGTCCTCGTCCACGGCGTCGAGCAGCCGCATCCGCATGCTGCGTCGCTCGGAGGGCCGTACGGCCTGTACGGTCCGCAGGCCCTGCGGTGGGTGCAGCGGATGGGGGACGTGGGGTATGGACGGGCCGGTGTTGTCCGCGCCGCCGCCTCTGGTATTCACCACTGCCGACTGTCGCCTCCGCTCACCGCTTGGGATCCCGCTGGGCCGAAGATGATCGGATGTGGATCTGTAGATCCACATCCGTCCAATCCATCCTAATCGGAATAACTTAGGCGATTTCTCCGGTTCTGGGGAGCCTTTCGCATCCGATTAACCGTATGTGGCGTTAGCTCACCCTTCGTTACTGCTGAGGGCTTGCTTTGGCGCGCAGCTCCTTGAGCTGGTCGTGGCTTCTCCGGCCTTGCCGAAGGTCAGGCGGGTTCCGCGGCCCACGCGGAGCAGCTCCGGGTCGAGCAGGCAGCCGAGGGTGAGCCGCGGCGTTGGTCCGGCCGCGTTGCCTCGCTCGGAGGCCAAATCGGAGTAGGGCACCTCCGTGAAGTGCCACCCATGGATCCCGGCTGCGGCCGGCGCAGGGCTCGGCCGCACCGAGATCTCACGTGCCGACCACGGCCGGTCGGGGCGGGGGAGGGCAGTGGCGTCCACGGAACCTCCAGCGTGCTCGCCCCTGCTCCCAGAGGTGCTGAGCGTTGCGCGGAGCCCTGTGTCTGCACTGCCGTCATGGCCGGCGCTTCAGTTGATGCGAGCTCCTGTGCCGCTGACACGAACGCGCGCGTCACCCGCCCGCAGCGTCACCGTGAGTACACCTGGGCGGCCCAGGTCCTCGCCCTGATGCAGGGTGAGGACAGCGTCCTCGGGGGCGAGGCCGAGTTCGCGGGCGTACGCACCGAACGCGGCGGCCGCTGCGCCGGTTGCAGGGTCCTCGACGACGCCGCCGACGGGGAACGGGTCACGGACATGGAAGACGGTGGCCGACTCCCGCCACACCAACTGGACCGTGGTCAGGTCCAATCGGTGCATCAGCGCTTCGAGGCGCGCGAAGTCGTAAGCGAGATCTGCGAGGCGTGCGCGCGTCGCCGCCGCGAGAACGAGGTGGCGGGCGCCGGCGAACGCGATACGGGGCGGGAAGGCCGGGTCGAGATCGGCGGCCGGCCAGCCGAGCGCGGCGAGCGCCTCAGAGAGGTCGGCGTCGACGATCTCCTCGATGTGCGGCTCGACACTGGTCAGTGTGGCCTTGACCGTCCCGCCCTCCTCGGCCACCTCCACCGGCACGGTGCCGGCGCGTGTGGCGAACGCCAGCTCCCCGGGGCCTATCCGTTCGGCGAGCGCGATGGCGGTCGCGACGGTGGCGTGCCCGCAGAACGGCACCTCGGCCTTGGGGCTGAAGTAACGGATGGTGTACGCCCGTCCCTCCTGACCGCCGAGGTCCTCCGGGGGCGCGGTCAGGAACGCGGACTCCGAGTATCCGAGGTCGGCGGCGATGGCCAGCATGGCGCTGTCGTCCAGGGCACTGGCGTCCAGAACGACGCCGGCGGGATTTCCGCCGTCGGGGGCGCTGGAGAAGGCGGTGTATCGCAGCACCTCGGGCTGCGGCGCATTTGTCGTCATGTCCGCGGCAACATGGGGTGGTCCGCGGCTATTCCTGGACGCGGCCGGGGGTGTGATCGGCCCCTGCGGCGAGCCGCACCCTGATACCGACCCACCCCTCCCCCTACCCGAACTGGGCGTCGTACCAGCAGGGTTCATGGGCGTCGCCGCGGCGCCCTGCGCGGTCACCACGGCATGGCTGCGGTCACCACGGCATGGCTTTCGTAGCAGCGGGCGATGCGGTGAGGCCTCATTCGGCCAATGCTTTTTCAGTACGCGGCGCGGATTTGAGCATCATCGAATGAAACTTTAAATATACACTCGCATATTTCGTTCAGACTCGACCGATGCGGTGAAGGATGTAATCGCCGAGCTTGCCGGTCGTCTCTTCTTTCGGGTGCATGCTTGAATGCAGGCGACTTATCTTTCGGAAAGAGGTGGCAGCAATTTCCGCAATGAAGCTTTCCTGGTGTATGCGTACTGCATCGGTGTCCCTGGTGGCACTTACGGTCGCGAGTACTCCGGCGGCCGCTCAAGCCCAGACCTTGGCTCTGCCGGTGGGAGTGAGCACCCTTCACGCGCCCGGTACTCCTGGAGTCCCCCAGGCCCCGGTCACAGTGTTCGTCGAGGATTTCGAAAACGCGGGCCAGACCCCGACTTTCCTCGAGGACTACGTTGGTGCTCCACCGCTCGACGAGACGTACACGGCCGACCCACCGTGGCTCGACCACGGACAGTGCAACGGCATCATCCTGAACCAGGCCGGCGCTGATCAGACTGGTTGTCGGTGGGTGCCGTACCTGAAGGACATGGCCAGTGTGCTCGGGCAGGTCGGCGGGACGAATCCGCCGACCAATCACGCGGTGTCGGCGTACAGCGACACTGTGGCTCCTGGCGTCGACCGGGTCGAGTTCCGGACCGAGCAGCCGATCCCGATCGCGAAGCCGAATCACTACATCACCTTCGCGGTGGACGTAGCGGCAGACAATTGCCGTTTCGAGGACCCTCTGCTGAAATTCTACCTGACTGGTGGCGGTCCGGATATTTCGACCTTCACCACTCCCATCAATCCCTGCACCGACCCCAAATCCAAGCCCTATCCCGGAGGAATGAGTGGGCTCATGGCTGGGTCGTTCGCCGGCGACAGAGCTGTACTGTTCAACGGTACCGAGTTGGGCATCAAGATGCTCAATGGGCAAGGAAATGCGTACGGCAATGACCACGCATTCGACAACATCCGGATCCTGGATGCGACTCCGCAGCTGGACAAGGCGTTCAGTCCCGCCACGATCGACCAGGGCGGCACCTCGACACTCACCATGACAGTGACCAACACCAGTGAACTGGCGGCGAAGGACGACTTCGGCTTCGCCGACAACCTGCCTGCCGGTGTGCAGGTGGCCTCAAACGCGAATGCATCGACAACCTGCGGCAACGGCACGGTCTCCGCGGCTGCGGGAGGCTCGTCCGTTGCTCTGGCCGACGGCGACCTGGCCGCCGGAGAGAAGTCCTGCACGGTGACGGTGAACGTCACCGCTGACAATGCGGGAACTTACGTCAACGGCCCTGAAGCGGTCACCACGGTCGGCCTGAATCCCCCTGCCTCCGCGACCCTGACCGTCAACAGCAAGGGAGGAGCCGTGGGCACCGCGACGGGCTCGGCCGGTCTGCTGTCCGGCAACGTCGTACAGGCCCCGGTGACCATCCCGGTGAACGCTTGCGGCAACACCGTGAACGTCATCGGACTGCTCAATCCGACAGCGGGTAACACCTGCGTCAACCGCTGATCACGGGCGCTGCAGCGTAGGGGGGGAAGATCAGGCGCTGTGCCGGGTCAAGGCCCTTCGTGCGCGAGAGCCCGCAGGTGGGAGAGGGTGATGCGTCGTCGGCTCGGGTCGACGTCGAGGATCTTCACGACGAGAGGGTCGCCGACCTGGACCACGTCCCCGGGGTCGGCGACGGGTTCCTCGGACAGTTCGGTGCTGTGTACGAGTCCTTCGAGGCCATCCTCTCGGTCTTCGATCCGGACGAAGGCGCCGAACGGCACGAGTTCGGTCACGACGCCGGTCACGACCTGGCCGACCTGCTGGATGAATTGCGGCATCGGGTCCGCCTGCAGTGCCTTCAAGGACAGCGGCACACGCTCTCTCACCATGTCGACGTCGAGGACCTCGGCCGAGATCTCCTGCCCGACGGTGACGACGTCGGACGGGTGATTGATGCGCCTCCAGGACAGTTCTGGAATGTTGATCATTGCGGTGAAGCCGCCGATGTCCACGAAAGTGACGCCGAAGTCGGCAATCACCGTGACCGTGCCGGTGACGATCTGGCCGCGGCGGAGAGTCTTCAGAAAGGCCCAGTCCCGGTCGCTGGGGGTCGGTTCGGTCCTCCACCGGGCCCGCAGAACGCCGTCACGGTCGGGCATCACAGCCGTGCACAGTGGGTGACGCGAGTCGACGTCCAAGGGCAGGGCGGCAGCGGCCCTGGCGCCCGCCACCCGCACGGCGAGTGCCCGGGACTCCGTCTCGTCGACGATCGTGCTGGTGATCGCGCCGTTCCCGTCCTCCCAGACGAGCTCGACCAGGCCTTCGTCGGGGAGCGTGGCGAGAACTGCCTGAACGTCGGAGGCGAGGTCCGGCCAGACAGTCAACTTGGCGCGAGGGGTGAGCTCGGCGCGTACCGTGTCGAGGGTGTTCGGCGTGACGCGGTGCCAGCGGGAGGCGTTGTCGACGTACCCCTCCTCCAATACGACTGCCTGCCGCATCGCGATGGACCAGCGCAAATGGCCCCAGAAGTCCTCGTCGGCCGGTCGCTGTACGCCGGGCTCGTCGAAGTCCGCCTCGTAGGGCGATGCCTGCAGTCGTTCCGGGAAGAGACCGAGTGCCCGGGTGCGTGCAAGGGCGCTCTCGCAGGGCTTGTCGCTGCTGATGTAGACGTACTGGTCCCACCCGACGTGCACGGCGAACGTGTCCTCGGCTTCCAGACGGCACCAGGCGCCGTTGTCGCGGAGCATGGCCCGCACCAGCTCGAGACCGACGGAGAGGGAGATCTCCGCGCCGTCGTGGAATCCGCTGAGATCGGGTGGGAAGAGATCGCCCAGGCCGTGGCCTTCCACGGCCGGCTCCAGGCCGAAGTGGGCGAAGCCGGCCACCTGCGGCTCGCGAATGGTCAGTTGGTCGATGCCCGTGGCCGCTGCGAAGGCAGCGACAGCCTGCAAGTAGGCGGACTCGACCGGCCCGTGGTCGCTGGTCGACTTCTCAACACCGATGTAGTGGCCGTGTCCGTCGCGATCGGCGGGGTCGTACTTGGTAATCCGGTAGACGAAAGGCGGCACACTGCTCCCTGTGGTGTTGACGATGCGTGCTCAGGGTCGCGCGCGCGACCGGGTAGCGCAGGACGGATGGGCCGGCGCCTCGCCCCGATTCGCCTTGCCGCCTACGAGGGTGACCATCGGGATCACTTTCTGCAAGCGGGATACCGAATACGTCAGGCGGGCCGGATCGCGGGAGGCCGAATCGGCACAGGACGCCGCCTCGACAGGCTGAGCCGGCTGTCGCCGTGCGCCTTCGTGAGCGTCTTGGCTTCGCGGGTCCTTCAGGGGTGCCGGGCGCAGGCACGCGGGTCGTGGACACGGCTGCCGGCGGCGTCGGTCCACGGGCGGACCGGCGCCGCCGACCGAGGCACCGTTGTGCTCTGGGCGTGTCAGGGCTCCCCTGTGGCCCTGGCACGCTTTCGGGCACGTGGGCCTGTTGAGCGACCGGGATCAATGATGTTCGAGTACGCCGAGGGTTGTCGTTCGCACGGCGTCCACGTCCGTGTGCGCACAGTCCATGGCTGTTCGGTGCAACGCCTGGTCCCGCAGCTCACTGGGTGCCATGCCGTGCGCGGCGCGGAAGGCCCGGGTGAAGTCGCCGGGGCGGGAGTAGCCCCAGCGGGCGGCCACGGCGTGGATCGGTAGCCTGTGAAGGCCGGGGTCGGTGAGGTCCCGGCGGGCGTTGGCCAGCCGCTGGTCGCGTATGTACGAGGCCACCGTCAGGGCCTCGTCCTGGAAGAGGCGGTAGAGGTAGCTGCGCGAGATGTGGTGGGCCGCGGCGATCTTCGCGGGGGTCAGTTCCGGATCGCCCAGATTCCGCCGGATGAAGGACTTGATGCGCAGGGTCAGGGCGCGAGCGTGCGTCTCGGGCGGCAATGCCGGCTCCGCGTCGAGGGCGTGGGCGAAGACGGCGGTGACGAGATCGGTGACGACTGTGCCCAGCCGCTCCGCGTCGGCCGCCCGGTAGGAGGAGGTGTCCGAGGTCAGCTGCACGAGCAGCCCCGCGAGCAGCGCGCCCATGCCCTCCCGGCCGGATATCCGGCGCCCGACCACCCGGTCCGCCCGGTCGGACGGGAGACCCACGACTGCGCGCGGGATCTCCACCCCGACGATGGTGACCGGGTCGGGCCCGGTGGATATCTCGTAGGACCGGGACGAGCAATTCACGTGGAAGTCGTCGATCCGATACGCCACCTGCTGCCTGCCCCAGCTTGCCGCGCCGTCACCGTGCCGCAGCAGGGACAGGTGGAACACCTCCGGGTCGGACTGCCGCACGAGCCTGGGCGTCCGGCGGAAGACCAGGTGGTCGAAGGTCGCGGGCCACACCGTCACGTCGCCCAGCCCGATCACGCGCTGGTGACCCCGGTAGTCCGCGGTGCGCTCGCTGCTCAGCTGCATCGGCGCGTGGGTGCGCCCCAGTCGCTCCGCCCAAGCCTCGAAACGGTCATTCGCCGGCAACTCCTGAGTGGTAAAGACAGTTTCAGGCAGCACGGTGGTAGTCAATCACAAGGCTGATCACGGCCCGCGAGGCCCGTACAACCCGACCCGGCCACACACTTCTTCGGCACTCTCCACCGACTCCTCGTTGACGGGACCGCACTTGTCACCGCCTCCCGCCAGGCCCAGATCACCACCCGCGCCACATACCCCAATTACCGGGACCGGGGCGCCTTCACCTACATCCAGGGACAGTCCAGCGACATGCAGGAGAAGACGTGGCAGAACCAGACGGCTGGGTGATCCCACTGCACGACGTCGACCTCGTGCCCGAGCGCACGCAGACACCGCGGCGAGCTGCCTGAGTCGACCACTTCACTGGCCTGATGACGAGTCGTTCGGCGCTGAGCTGAACCCCGGCCGCGGAGGGCGTGTGTAGTTGAGCAAGCGCCCTTGGGAGGCCCCTGTGCGCTGAGGAATGGGTCTGGTTTGGTGGCGTTCTGTGCCGTTAGGTTCGCGGCATACGGGTGCTTGTTTCGGCCCGGGTGTCTGACGGCGTGGGGGGCTCAGGAGTGTTCGGTGCACTACGTGGCAGGCCATTTCGAGGACAACTCATGTGGCCGCTGGCCTTGATGCTGGTTGTCGTAGCGGCAGTACTGACCGGTCCGGTGGGACGCGCATCCGCAGCTCCGCTCGGGACGATCAGCGATCCAGGCTTCGAGGAGCAGTACACTTCGGCCGTTTCCCGTCCCTGGTCTACCGAAGGGCCAGGCTTCAAGGGAATCGACCAGGATCTCGGTCTGGGAAAAACTGGCTACAACAACGCATTCATTCGCACATCCAGCCGCAAATGGAATGCGATCACTCAGCGAGTATCAGTCAAGTCGAATACCAACTACGTGCTGGACGGCTGGGTCCGGACGTCGGGCAACTACACCACAGGATATTTCGGCGCGCGGAATCAAGCCGGAAAGACTCTGGTCCAGGAGAACTACGGCAAGGTCCGCACGCCTGGTGCCTACCAGTACGTGCACGTGGCGTTCAACTCGGGTGCGAACACCTCCGTCACCGTCTTCATCGGCTACGTCGCCCCAGGTGCTGACTCGTGGGTTCAGATTGACGACGTGTATCTCGGCTCGCCGTACGGCAACTGGGCGGGCTATGTCGTACCCAGCAGCCCACGGAACACGGCGCACAGTGCCGTTACCGGGGCTTGGGTCGAACCCTCCTTTCCCTGTGGCGACAGCGTCGACCCCGACCACATCTCGATGTGGGTCGGACTTGATGGCCTGGATCACAGCCCCACGGAAAGTCTGGTGCAGATCGGTACCGACGCCAACTGCAACAAGAGGGATCCGAACACGGGTGCCGAGATTCTCACGCACGGGGCATGGTGGGAAGTCATCGACGCTGGGAACGACAGCGGAGGAGCGCAACCCATCAACCGTCCGGTGGCGGCGGGCGACACCATGTCCGCCTCGGTGGTGCGACGGTCCAGCGATCCGACGAGCTATGTGCTGACGCTCAGCAACCTCACCCGGCATTGGACGCAGACACTGCCTGTACGCGCCCCTCACGCGAGGTCGGAGAGTGCCGAGATCGTGGCCGAAGAGCCGGGGGACATCCACGGCGCCATCTGGCCGAAGCACGTGTCGGTCCCCTTCTCGTACGTCACCGTGGACGGCGACCCTCTTGACCGCTACTACGACGTAGTCGTCGAACGTGGCCGGCGAAAGGACACAGGAACGGTCTACGGGCCGTCGTCCGCGACCACGGACGATGGCGGGTACAGCCACTTCACGCTCGCCTCCCGGCCGTAGGCCGTTCCGCGGGTTCCGGCCCTGGGCTCCGCTCACGAATTGCCTTGGCGGTGCGCCACAAGGCAGCGTCTCCCGCAGTGGGGCATCTGACGTCGTGCTGACCCAGGGCCGGGACGGTGAGACTTTCGTAGCGGGGGACGCCCGCACCGGCAGGACCAGGTGGACGCGCAGGGCCGGCAAGAACCTGTCGTGCGGCCCAGCCAATGTCCTCCGCACTCGACGTCAAGCACCCGCACACGTAGGCATCAATGCCGGTCAGCGGTTGGCACGCCCGCGGGCGTCAGGTACGAAGGAGCCGCAGGTCGATCGCGTCGGCCATCGCCTTCATGCCCTCGTCATTGGGGTGGATGTGGTCGCCTGAGTCATAGGCCGGGTTGAGGGCGGCCGGGTTCGAGGGGTCACGCATGGTCCGGTCGAAGTCGATGACGCCGGCGAAGGCGCCGCTGGTGCGGATCCAGTGGTTGACGTCCTGCCGGATCGCCTCGGCGGCAGGCGTGAAGTAGCCGTTGCCCTGGTCGGGCATCAGGGTCGCGCCGATGACTCTGACGTGGGCGGCACGCGCCTCGCCGATCAGGGTGCGGTAGCCGTTGATGAGATCCTGGGCGGTCAGCGGCCGGCCGTCGGGGCCGGCGTTGTTGCCGATGTCGTTGATTCCTTCGAAGAGGATCACGTCCTTGACGCCCGGCCGGCCGAGGGCGTCGTGCCCGAAACGCTTGAGTGCGCTGACGCCCTGCCACAGGTTGGGGACGTCCGTGAGGACCCGGTTGCCGCCTATGCCGGAGTCGACGACGCTCAGCCTCTGCGGGCCCGGTCCGGAGCCCAGTCGGCGGCCGAGAAAGTCGGGCCACCGGGTGTAGGTGCCGGTCGAGGAGTGGTAGCCGTCCGTGATGGAGTCGCCGAAGGCGACTACGGTGCCCCTCGCCGTCGGCGACACGACGTCCAGCCCTGCCAGGAAGTACCAGGAGGTCGTGGTGGTGCCGAACGCGGCGGCACTGTCGTCACCGGTGTGGTTGCCGGAGGCGATGTAGCTGGTGTCGAACGCGTCGGAGTGCCAGGTCGACATTCCCGTCGTGTCGGGCACGTAGAGGCTGACGAGCAGGTTCTCCCCGGCGCTGACCGAGATCGGGACGACGTCGCTGACCGCCTCCGATCCGGCGGGGATCGTGACGTGGTGCAAGCCGCCGAAGGCGACGTTACGAGTGGTGCCGCGCGTCGCCTCTCCGCCGCTCGCCTGGACGGCCACGTCCACGGCGCTGACGTCGAGCGGGGTGGTGCTGTACCGGTTGGACAGGGTGATGCGTGCGCCCGAGCCGGCGACGCTGCTGTGCACCACCATCCGGATGGTCTGGTTGTCGAAGGACGGGCCGCCGGTCGTCATGCCGGGCGACCAGGCGCTGACCCGTGTGCCCTTGCTCTGCGACGAGGACACGGCGGCGCTCGCCACGTTCGCGGTGCTCAACGGAACGACCGTCAGGACCATGCCGGTCAGCGCGCCGAGCACGGAGGGCAGGGACCTGCGACGCGGTCGGCGACCCGCCGTCGTGCCTTCCTTCTCCGGGGACATCGTCGATCTCTCCACTCTTCTCGCTCTCCACTCTTCTCGTCGTCCGCGGCGGGCTCGGCCCACCGAGCGGTTGCCGGATCGGCGTCAGCCGAGGTTGCCCAGGGTGACGGACTCACCGGGCCTGAGGCTGACCCTCCGTGAGGCGCCGCCCGCGAAGACGGTCGTGTCACGGCCGCCGATACTCCGCAGCGTCACCTGCGTGACCTTGCCGTTCCTCCACCTGAGGTCGGCGACGAAGCCACCGCGGACGCCGACGCCGGATATCGAGCCGGATGCCGCCCACGCGGCGGGCAGGGCGGGCAGCAGTTCGACGTGCCCCGGCCGCGAGTAGACCAGCATTTCGACCATCGCGGAGGGGGTGCCGAAGTTCGCGTCGATCTGGAAGATGCCGCGGCCCTCCCCCATGTCCATGATGTCGAAGAGGTTCGGCGCGCTGCCGTTGCTGCCGCCCGACGAAGGCTTCAGGTTGTTGACGACGAGCTGGTAGGCCTTCTCCGCGTTCTTCAGCCGGGCCCAGCACAGGCTGCGCCAGGCGTTGGACCAGCCGTAGCTGTTCATGCCGCGGGCGGTGAGGAGGGCGGTGGCGCCCGCGAGGATGTCCTTCGGCGTGGAGTCGTCCGGGCGGATCCGGTCGCCGGGGAAGAGGCCGAAGAGCGGGGAGAGGTGACGGTGCGTGGTCTCGCCGAGGTTGTCGGGCGACATCCACTCCTCCAGCCAGCCGGTCTTGGGGCTGACCACGGGCAGGTACAGGCGTTTGCGCAGGCCGTCGATGGTCGCACCGTAGGAGGTGTCCTTGCCCAGTACCCGGGTCGCGGTGTGGTAGTTGCCGAAGAGGTTCCACACCGATTCCTGGACGTAGGTGATGCCCTTGGCGTCCTGCGGGCCGTGCTCGGGGGACCAGTCGCTGTCGTCGATGAGGACCTCGCGCGAGGCTCCGGAGGCATCGGTGACGGTCGTGGTGATGAGGCGTGCCTCCCAGAACTCCACGGCGCCCTTGATGAGGGGATAGATCCTTTCGAGGTAGGCGCGGTCCTGGGTGAACTCGTAGTGCTCGAACAGGTTCTGGCACAGCCAGGCGTTGGCGGCCGGGTGCCACCACCAGCCGCTGCCGCCGTAAGGGTTGGTGGAGAAGGCCACGGTCCAACCGGCGACCTTTCCGCTGGAGTTGCGGAACCTGTTGGCGGGGGTGTTGAACAGCCGCTGCGTGACGTCCGTCCATGACGACAGCTGCGCGAGGCAGTAGTCCGCGAAGGCGCCGAAACAGTTGGACAAGCCCGTTCGGTCGGCCATCCAGTAGTTCATCTGGACGTTGATGTCGGTGTGGTAGTCGCCCATCCAGTCCGGATCGTTGCCGTCCAGCCACGGGCCCTGGAGACCCATCGGCAGGCTGCCCCGCGACCCGGAGATCATCAGGTAGCGGCCGAACTGCAAGTAGGCGGCCTCCAGTTCCGGGTCGGGGACGTTGTCCCGGTAGCGCGCCTGCAGCCGGTGCCAGGTGTCGAGCCTGCGTTGGGCCGTGGACGACGTACCGAGGGTGATGTCCAGCTGCTCGAACACCGGGCGGAAGTCGGCGACATGGGTGTGCAGCAGCGTGCTCGCGGAGTGGCCGGCAGCGCTCAGGACCTTGGTCCGGGCCAGGCGCTCCGGGTCTACGGACGGGTCGCGGAACTTGGCGGCAGCGTCGGGTGCGTAGTTGGTGCCGCCGCTGAGGACGACGGTGAGGTCCTTGCAGTTGCTGAAGGAGATCGACGTGCCGGCGACGGCGACGGTGCCGCTGCTGCTGCGGGCCGTGACGGCGGCGCCGTACTTCAGCCCGTTGGCGAAGGAGGCGCCGAACGACGCGTAGCGCCCCGAGCGGTTGGCGGTGGTGGACTCGCCGTGGGTGCCGGTGAGGGATACGGTACCGGTGTAGGTGCCGCCGCCCTGCTGGGAGAAGTACAGGACGATGACGTCGTCGGGGCGGCTGGCGAAGAGCTGCCGCTGGTAGGTGACGCCGGACAGCTCGTACGAAGTGCTGACGAGGCCCTGGGCCAGGTCGAGGGTGCGACGGTAGTTGTCGACGGAGCCCAGGTCGTGCTCGGGGATGTCGACGGTGAGCTTGGCCAGCAGGGTCAGCGAGCCGAAGTCGTCCCGGCCGTAGGGGAACTGGCCGTCGCTCTCCAGGGTGTCGTTGAGGCCACCGGTCCACAGGGTGGCGTCGGTGATCGTCAGCAGTTCGCTGGAGGGGTCGTTGCTCGCGAGCGCTCCGAGACGCCCGTTCCCGACCGGCAGACCTTGCCGGATCATCGAGTTGGGGGAGGCGGGAGCCTGCCACCACAGCTGGTTCTTCGCGGCGGCGGCCGCGGACAGCAGGGGTGAGGAAGTGGGGCGGAGGGGGGCCGCCGAGGCGGTGAATGCGGGCAGACCGCCGAGGGCGGCGGCCGTGCCGGCCGTGGCGGCGAGGGCGAGGAAGCCCCTGCGGCTCGGGTGGTTGTCGCCTGATTCGGTGTGCTGGGTGTCCACGTTGTGCACTCCATGTCCGGGGAACGGCGCATGCGGGAACGACGGATGCGGGAACGACGGATGCGGGAACGACGGATGCGGGAACGACGGATGCGGGAACGACGGATGCGGGCCGTCGGGCGATGTCGGGGCGAATGCGGCGGGCGTGGGCACGCCCGGACGCTGCGGGACCGTGTGTGTGGGGGCGGGGGCGGTTCCCGGGTGCGGGGCCCGGTCGTGTCGCTGCCGGGCCCCGCCGAGGGTCAGGCGGACTTGGGGACGTCGATCCTGTCGATGTCAGGCGAGTAGTCCCAGCCGCTGTCGAACGTGATGGTGTTGGAGCCCGCCTTCAGGGCCAACTGGACGCTGACGGTCTCGACCGTGCTCCAGTCGCCCGTGGAGGGGAATTTGAGGTGGGTGCCGTTACCGCTGTTGGAGTAGACGGTCACCGAGCGGGGGTCGCCGCTGACGTAGTGGATGTTGACGGTGTAGATGCCGTCCTTCCGTACCGTGATGTCGTTGAACCCCAGCTTGCTGTCGAGGTAGAGGTTGCCGACCTTCTTGCCGCCGGAGCAGGAGTCGCATGTGGCAACGGAGGCGTTGCCGGTCAGGGTGTTGTTCGCGGACTCGGCCTCGTAACCGGCGGTTGTCAGTGAGGCGCCGCCGGGCTTGACGGTGAACAGCCGTGAGCCGTGTGCGGGCAGCGTCGCGGAGATCTTGTTCTTGTACGTCCCGAGGTTCTTGTGGTTCCACAGGTCGCGTACGGAGGCCGCGCCGGTGAAGCCGAAGGATGCCCAGTCGGCGGTGACGGAGGCCGACGAGTCGCCGAGGTTGAACAGTGCCACGGTGTAAGTGCCGTCGGGGTTCCTGGATCCCCAGACCTGCTCGTCACCCATCGGGGTGACGGGACGGGCGACGGGCGAGCTGCTCTGGTCGACGGCGATGACTTCCTGGTTGGTCAGCAGGGAGAGACCGTAGCTGTCCAGCTTGGTGAGGTCGTCACCGGTGAACAGCGGCGACTTGTTGATGGCCCACAGCGTCATGTAGCTCTGCCGCTCGGCCTTGGTGAGGCCGTCCATCGCCCCGTTGCCGACGTCGATCGAGTCGAGGTCGTTCCAGCCGCCAGGGCCTGCCTTGCCGCTCCACGCCGGGGCGTCGTTCCACCGGTCGTTGACCGAGTTCTCCCAGGTGACCAGGGTGTTGCAGTAGCACTCGACGTCGGTGTCGATGCGCCAGCCGTTGGAGTACTTCTTCCAGTCGGCGGCGTGTCCGATGTCGAGCGACCAGGAGATCTCCAGATGGATCGGGCGCCCGGTGGTCCCGATGGCCTTGTGCCAGGCGGCGACGTCCGCGACGTTGTTGTAGTTGTCACCGGACTTGAACGAGCCCGGACCCACTCCGTCCAGCTTCAGGAAGTCGTAGCCCCAGCCCGCGAGCATCTGGGCCTGTGAGTCGATGTACTTCTGTGCGCAGGGGTTGTCGAAGTTCAGCTTGTAGGCGCTGTCCCAGCCGTTGGTGGTGCGCAGGTCCGAGTAGACGACGTCCGCGGTGGTGCAGCCGGGAGCGTTCCAGATCGGCACCTTGCCTTCGCCGTACGCGCCCTTCTCCAGGCCGACGGGCAGGTAGATGCCGGCCTTGAGGCCCTTGGCGTGGATGTGGTCGGCGACCGACTTCATCCCGTCGGGGAACCGGACCGGGTCGGGCGTCTGCCGGCCGTACCGGTCGAACTCGGACGTCCAGTTGCGGTCCATCCACCAACCGGCATCGATGTTGACGTGGTCGTACCCGTACTTCTTCAGCGTGGTGGCGAGGGCGTCCGTCTGCTTCAGGACGTTCGCCTCGGTGAGGTAGCTGTAGTCGCCGTCCGGGTTCAGGCCCGGGTACTTGGAGGACTGCATGCTCCAGCTGGACCAGCCCATGTACGGCTTGGCCGCGATGCCGGAGCCGGCGTCCGCCGTGGTCGCGGCCGAGGTGACGGCTGTGGTCGTGGACTTGGAGCCGACGGCCATGGCCTGGGTGGCGGCGGCCGGGACCGCTGCGGCGAGTCCGGCCGTGACGGCCAGGACCATCATCGCTCTGACGGTACGGCGCGGGAAGCCGGGGAGGGCTCCGCGCAGGGCTCTGTAAGGGGATGACCGCATGGGTCGCCTCCTGGGGATGGGGTGAGCAAAATCGTGCGGTGGTACCCGGTGGGGGACGGGCGTTGTTCCGGGCAGGGGATCGGCGTCTTACCGGACGGGACGCCGGGGAGAGGCGGCCGGGTGGCAGGTCACCGGGGGGTCGGGCCGGCGGTTCAGCCCCTGCCCAAGACGATGGTGAGCCCGCTGGTGAACCGTCTCCACACCCTCGACCCGATGGCCGAGCTCCGTCAGCGGACCGACCGCCTTGATGGCGTCGGCGGGGAAGAGCCTGGTGCGCCGCGCCACCTCGGTCCGAGTGAGCGGACCGTGGGAGAGCACGGTGGGGAGTACCAGGGAAGCGGCCGGCGTCATCGCCGGGGCCGCCTCACGAGAGGGGGCCGGACACATGGCCGGAAACTTAGGGAGGTTCTTTTTCGCTGTCAATAAATAAAGCAAACTCCTTTCCAAGAGCATGAGTTGACCATGACGAACCTGTGAAACGCAGACGGCAGGCGGGCGTTGACACCTGATCAAAGGCAGGGTTGGCTGCACCCTGCTCCTGTGTGGCGCTCTCCAAACGTGAGGATCCATGTCTGTCATCTCCTTCGACCCCACCTCAGGTGTCTGGCTGCTCTCCACTGCACGCACGTCGTACGCGCTGTGGATCGACCCCACGGGAGCGCCCTGTCACCTCGCCTGGGGACCTCGGCTGACCCTTGCCGCAGCCGGTCAGCTCGTACCTCTCCCGGCAGAAGAGGTCAGCAGCTTCGAGGGCCGCTCCCCGGCCGGCGAGGAGTTGCCGGTCGACGGCGGGGCCCGGTACGGGGCGCCGTCCCTGCGGGTGCGGTTCGCCGACGGCACCCGGGCCTTCGAGTGGGCACACCTGGGCCACCGGATCAGCGAGCCGGCGCCCGGAACCAGGGAACTCGCCCTTGAGTTCCGTGACCGTCACTACCCGCTGGCGGTCACGCTCCACTACCGAGTCCACGACAGCACGGACGTGATCGAGCGCTGGACCGTGCTGCGCAACACCGGGCGGCAGCCGATGGCGCTGCTGCGCGCGGACTCGGCCGCCTGGACCCTGCCGCTGCGCGACGACTACCGGATCAGTCATGTCACGGGCCAGTGGTCGGCGGAGGACCTGCTGCACCGGGAGCCGGTGCCGCACGGCGAGACCGTGCTCACCAGCCGGCGCGGCATCACCAGCCACCACGCGAACCCGTGGCTGATGCTGGACGCAGGCGAGGCGACCGAGGACCGGGGCGAGGTGTGGAGCGCGGCCCTGGCCTGGAGCGGAAGCTGGCGCCTCGTGGTGCAGCGCACGCCCGACGGGCGGACGTCCTTCACGGGCGGAGCGGGGCACGACGGAACGGAACTGCCACTCGGTCCCGGGGAGGAGTACGCGACCCCGCGCTTCGCGGCCCTGTACACCGACGGCGGCTTCGGCGCGGCGAGCCGCGGCTGGCACCGGTACGTCCGGAACCATGTGCTCCCGTACCCGGACGAGACGCGCCCCGTGCTGTTCAACTCCTGGGAGGCCACCGGATTCGAGGTGGACGAGGCCGGTCAGCGGGAGCTCGCGTTCCGGGCCGCGAAGCTCGGGGTGGAACTCTACGTCGTCGACGACGGCTGGTTCGGGGGCCGCCGCGACGACACCGCCGGACTGGGTGACTGGACCCCGGCCGCCGAGCGGTTCCCGCAGGGGCTGGGCCCGCTCGTCGAGGAGGTCCACCGGCTCGGCATGCGCTTCGGCCTGTGGGTGGAGCCCGAGATGGCCAACCCGGACAGCGACCTCTACCGGGCGCACCCCGACTGGGTGTTGCACTTCCCGCACCGCACCCGCACCGAACTGCGCAACCAGCTGGTGCTCAACTTCGCGCGTGACGACGTCGCCGAGTGGGCGTACGGATGGCTGACCCGGTTGGTCGCCGACAACGGGATCGACTTCCTCAAGTGGGACATGAACCGTGCCTTCAGCGAGGCCGGCTGGCCTGCCCGCGAGGACGGGCAGGACCTGCTGTGGACGCGGTACGTGCACAATCTCTACGGCGTCATCGACCGGCTGCGCGCGGACCACCCCGGGCTGCGCATCGAGACGTGCAGCGGTGGCGGCGGCCGCGTCGACCTGGGCATCCTCTCCCGCACGGACCAGGCGTGGCCGTCCGACAACACCGACGCGGCGGACCGGGTCTCCATCCAGCACGGCTTCAGCCAGATCTACCCGGCCCGGGCGATGGCGGCCTGGGTGACGGATGTGCCCAACCAGCTCACCGGCCGTTCGGTGCCGTTGCGTTACCGCTTCCACGTCGCGATGGCGGGGGTCCTGGCGGTGGGCGGCGACCTCGCGCGCTGGGCACCGGAGGAACTCGCCGAGGGCGCGGAGCTGGTGGCGGAGTACAAGAAGGTCCGTCACATCGTCCAGCACGGCACCCAGTACCGGCTTCGCGGTCCCGTCGACGACGGGCCGACCGCCGTGCAGTACACCTCCGCGGACCGCCGGGAGGCCTTCGTGCTGGTGTGGCAGAGGGCACCGCGCCACGGCACGCCGCGTCCCGCCCTCAGGCTCGCCGGCCTGGATCCCGCCGCGCGCTACCGGGACGCCGCCACCGGCGTCGTGCATCACGCGTCCGTGCTGGCCGGGTACGGGATCAGGCCCGAGCTGCCGGCAGGTGACTGGTCCAGCACGTCCCTGCACCTGATCAGGGTCGACGACGTATCGGCCGACGGTACCGGCCCTCTCTGAGACGACAATTTCCTATACGATTTCGGACCTGATCCGAGTGAATGACGGCCGGCCGACGGATCGGCGTGACCGGATTCCAGAGCCTTCAGTGCACGCCTGACCGCCCGTTAACTGACTGTTTTGGCTGGTGTGTCAGGGCGGACGTCATCGATCGTGTGGTTCAGGGGGTTGACGGGGGGCGGTGTCTGACTGAACATCGCCCTACCAATTTCCTATTTGATTCTGGGGAGTGTGGAGATGCGTCCCCCGACCCGTTCCGTTCTGTCAGGTGCCGTCGCAGTCGCTGTGCTCATGGCGGGCTCGGCGGCCTGCACCATCAAGTCCTCCGGTGCGTCCCCCGGCACTCGGTCCCAGGCGCCCGCGTCCGGCAAGTCCGGAACAGGCACTGCCGAGTTGGCCGATGGGTCGGGCACCAAGGTGGCCCTCGTGCCCGGCGGCGCCCACCCGTACTTCCAGCCGTGGAAGGCGGCTGGAGCCGTAGCGAAGAAGAAGTACGGCCTCGGGGACGTGACCTTCGACGAGACCTCCGAGTGGGACCAACAGAAGCAGGACAACCTGCTCTCCACGCTGGCGGCCCGCGGTTACAACGCGTTCGGCGTCTTCGGGGTCTCGCCCACCGACATCAACACCACCTTCGCGGACCTCAAGTCACAGGGTTTCGCCGTGGCTTCGCTCGCCTCCTGCCCGGCCGGCGGCACCGACAAGGCCGACTTCTGCCTCTCCACGGACGTGGAGGTCGCCGCCTACAAGGCGGCCAGGACCGCGATCGACGCCATGGGCGGCAAGGGCACGCTCGTCCACCTCACCGGCAACAACGTGGACGCCAACACGCAGCTGCGCATCAAGGGCGTGACCAGGGCGGTGAAGGAGTCCGGCGGCAAGGTGAAACTGCTGCAGACCATCACCGACGTCGACAAGGACCTGCAGACCGCGCAGAAGGCGGTCTCCGACCTGCTCGCGGCCAAGGGCAACCAGATCCAGGGCATCGTCACCACCGCCTACAACCCCGCCGTCGCCGCCGCCGACGCGGTGAAGAGCTCCGGATCCAGGGCCAAGGTCGTCGCCATCGACGACGACGCCAAGATCCTCAGCGCGATCAAGGACGGCTCCGTCACCGCCACCGTGGTGCAGAACCCCGTGGGTCAGGCCGAGGTGGGGACCTGGGCGCTGGCGCTGCTGCAGACGCACCAGTGCACCATGCGCGACCCGGGCCAGATCATCGACTCCGGCTCGTTCGTGGTCACCAAAGCGAACGTGGGCACCTACGACTCGGCCAGGAAGGCGAAGACCGAGCAGCTCAAGAAGCAGTTCGCAGACACGTTCCTCGTCTGCAAGTGACCGCCGACGGCACTACGGAAAGCGGACCTCGCACGATGACCATCATCACGAACGCCACGGCACTGCTCGCCGACATCGCGGTGGAGAAGGACCGCACGGACGCCGTGCAGGCCTTCGTCAAGCAGGAGACGATCCTCGTCGAGATCACCACCTCGGACGGCCTGCGGGGAACCGGCTACGCCTACACGATCGGCACCGGCGGGTCGTCCGTCCTGGCCCTGCTCCGGGAGCACCTGCTGCCTCTCCTCGTCGGAGCGGACGCCCGTAACGTCGAAGCACTGTGGCAGAGGCTGTTCGCCACGACGCGGGCCACCACCACCGGAGCCATCACCTCCCTCGCCCTCGCCGCCGTGGACACCGCGCTGTGGGACCTGCGGTGCAAGCGCGCCGGCGAACCGCTGTGGCGGCTGGCCGGCGGCCACCGCCAGGAGGTCCCGCTCTACGACACCGAAGGCGGCTGGCTCCACCTGAGCACCGACGACCTGGTCCGCTCGGCACTGGAGGCACAGAAGGCCGGATGGGCGGGCGTCAAGATCAAGGTGGGGAAGCCGCACGTGGCAGAGGACGCCGAGCGGCTGCGTGCCGTCCGCGAGGCCGTCGGCCCGTCGATGCACATCATGACCGACGCCAACCAGTCACAGACCATCTCCTCGGCACTCCGCCTCGCGACCGCCCTCGAACCCCACGGCCCGTACTGGCTCGAAGAGCCCCTCCCGGCCGATGACGTCAGCGGACACGCCCGCCTGGCGGCCGCGACCAGGATTCCCGTCGCCGTCGGCGAGTCCCTGTACTCCGCCATGCAGTTCCGCTCGTACCTGGAGTCGGGCGCCGCCTCCGTCATCCAGGTCGACGCCGCGCGCATCGGCGGCATCACACCCTGGCTGAAGGTCGCGCACACGGCGGAGAGCCACAACGCCATGGTCTGCCCGCACTTCCTGATGGAACTGCACGTCAGCCTGGCCGCCGCGGTGCCCAACGGCATGTTCGTCGAGTACATCCCGCAGCTGAGGGCGGTGACCCGTACCGAACTGACGGTCCGTGACGGACGGGCGGTGGCGCCGGACGTGCCGGGCATCGGGATCGACTGGGACATGGACGCCATCGACGACAGGAGGGTGGCATGAAGGCACCCGCCGTGACACCGGAGAACGACAGCCGGGCCGACGCGGCGGATGCCGCGCCGCGGACCGCGCAACGGCTGCCGTTCTGGGTGAACCAGCGGCTCGGTCTCCTGGTGCTCACCCTCGCTCTCGCCACGCTGTTCGGCGTCCTTCGGCCGGCGTTCCTCGACGAACGGCTCGTACTGTTCCCCCTGTTGCGGGACATCTCGACGCTGACCGTGGTGGCGCTCGCCCAGATGGTGGTCCTCTCCGTGGGACACATGAACCTCGCCGTCGGCCGGATGGCGGCCTTCGGCGCCCTCTTCGCGGGCCTCGGCTACGACCAGCTCGGCCTGCCGCTCCAACTCGGCCTGCTCCTGTGCCTGTTGGCGGGCGCCGCCGTCGGCGCCCTGACCGGCTGGATCATCGCCCGTACCGGCGTGAGCTCCTTCGTGGTCACCCTGGCCATGGACTTCGCCCTGCTGGGACTGGTCTCCCTGCTCTACTCGGCGCTGACCGAGAACGCGGCCTTCACCACGCAGCCGAGCGGGCTCATGGACCTGCGCTCCACCTCGCTCGCCGACATCTGCGTCGGTCCCGTCTGCGGATCCCCGGCCGTCCCGCAACTGGCCCAGTTCACGGTACTGGCCCTGGGCGGCCTCGGTTTCCTGTACAGCCGCACCCGCATGGGCCGGGAACTGCTGCTGACCGGTGCCAACCCGGCGGCGGCGGAGCTGTCGGGCATCCCCACGGGCCGCCGCGTGATCCTCGCGCACACCCTCTCCGGACTGCTCGCCGCGCTCGCCGGCTTCATGGCCGCCGTAGGCACCGGCTCGTTCCGCGCCTCCATCGGCGAGGACTTCATGCTGCCCTCTTTCCTCGGCGCGGTCCTCGGCGGCACCCTGCTCACCGGCGGCGTCGTCTCCGTACTCGGCGTCCTGCTGGGCACGTCGCTGGTCGGCGTGATCCGCAAGGGCCTGGATCTGCTCGGTGTCGGCCTGGAGAGCCTGAACATCTACCTCGGCTGCGTCCTTCTGCTGGCCCTGTCGGCCGACCGGGTGCGCACCGTCGTGTCCTATCGCAAGGTGGTGCGCTCCACGTGATCACGACCAACGGTCGCGGAGCCCGTACCGGCGCGGCCCTGCGCCGCCTGTCCCGCTCCACGACCATGACATTGCTGTGCGTGACACTGGCCGGATACCTCGCCCTGGGAGTGGCCTCGTCGGGCGAGTTCTTCCAGGGACCGTCGGTACGGACCTTCCTGCAGTACCTGGCCACGCCCATCCTCATCGGACTGGCCCAGATGGTCGCTCTGTGCGTCGGACAGCTCAACCTCGCGGTCGGTGCCCTGGGCGGCTTCACGGCCTGTCTGATGGGCGTCCTGATGGCCGACGACGGTGTCCCGGCGCCGCTCGCGGTCGCGGCCGGCGTACTCGCGGCGACGGTGGTCGGTCTGGCGACCGGTGTGTTCATCGTGGCGACGCGGATCAACGGCTTCATCGTCACGCTCGGCACGATGACCATCCTGCTGGGAGCCCAGTACCGGCTGGCCGGCACGCGCACCGTCGACGGCTACTCACCGACCCTCAAGCGCCTCGGCCGGGCGGCTCCGCTCAACCTCCCCCTGGTGTTCCTCACGGCGCTCGCGGCGGCGGCCCTGCTGGCCGCGTTCCTGTACCGGGCGACCGCCGGCCGTCGGCTCCTCGCGGCAGGCGGCAACCCGCTGGCGGCGCGACTGTCGGGCATCTCCACCGACCGGCAGATCGTGCTCGCCCACACGCTGTCCGGCCTCCTGGTCGGCGTCGCCGCCGTGACCGCGACGGCGTCGCTGCCCGGCGTCAACCGCAGCGTCGGCGGCGACTGGCTGCTGCCGAGCTTCGCCGCTCCGATCATCGGAGGCGTCGCGCTGAACGGTGGATCCGTCGCGGTGTTCGGCACGGTGCTGGCGGCGTTCGTCATGCGGCTCATCGACGCCGCGCGCGCCCAGTTCTCGCTAGACCCGAGCTGGGTGAACTTCCTCATCGGCCTGGTCGTGCTCGGCACGGTGGTCGGCGGCCGGATCCACCAGTCACATGTGGAGAAGAAGGGCAAGAGACGCACGGGGCAGGGGAGTACTCCATCGGCACCGGCGGGCCGGGGACCGAAGGCCGACGCCACCCTGCCACACGTGGGAGGTGCCGGATGAGCGACGTCCTGCCGAACGCGAAAGGTGTCCGATGAGCGACGTTCTTCTCGAAGGCCGGGAGATTGCCAAGGTCTTCCCCGGAGTACGCGCCCTGGACGGCGTCGGCCTGCGCCTGACGGCCGGATCCGTGCACGCGCTGCTCGGCGAGAACGGTGCGGGGAAGTCCACCCTCATCAAGGTCCTGACCGGCGTCCACACGCCCGACGGCGGCCGGCTCACCTGGCGCGGCGAGGAGGTTCACCTGCGCTCGCCGCTGGAGGCCACGCGCACCGGAATCGGCGTCGTCCACCAGGAGCGCAACCTCATACCCGACTTCTCGGTGGCCGAGAACATCACGCTCCAGCGCCCTCCCTCGCGCCGCGGGCTCGTCGACCGGGAGGCCATGAACGCGCCCGCCCTGCGCTGTCTGGCGGAGCTGGGTCTGGACCTCGACCCGCTCCGGCCGGTCCGTGAACTGTCCGTGGCCCAGCAGCAGTTGGTGGAGATCGCGAAGGCGCTCCACACCGAGAGCGAGGTGCTGCTGCTCGACGAGCCGACCGCCTCGTTGTCCCCGCAGGAGGCCGAGCGCCTCTTCGACGTCGTCCGGCGGCTGACGGCTCGTGACACCTGCGTCGTGTTCGTGAGCCACAAGCTGGAAGAGGTCTTCGCGATCTGCGACACCGTCACCGTACTGCGCGACGGCAGGTCCGTGCTGGAGTCCTCACCGCTCGCCGACCACACGCACGACGACATCGTGAACCTGATGGTGGGCCGCGCACACACGGCGACCGAGATGCGGCCGCGCACCCCGGACCGTACGGCCGCCCCGGTCCTCGCGCTCGACGGGATCTCCACCGCCGACGGCCACCAGGACATCTCCCTGGAGGTACGGCCCGGAGAGATCGTCGGCCTCTACGGACTGGTCGGCGCCGGACGCAGCGAACTGGTCAAGGCCGTACTGGGCCTCGACCGGGTGACGGGCGGCGAGATCAGGGTGCACGGCAAGTCGGCCCGGATCGCCTCCCCCCGCCAGGCGCTGCACGAGTTCGGCATCGGCTACCTGACCGAGAACCGCAAGGAAGAAGGCGTCTTCCTCGAACAGCCCATCCACCGGAACATCACGGTCACCGTGTGGAAGAAGCTTGCCAAGGTCCTCGGGTTCATCTCCGCCGCCGAGGAACGGAACGAGGCCCAGGACCTTGTCGAACGCCTCGGCATCCGTGTCTCGGGGCTGGAGCAGAATGCCGGTGAACTGTCCGGGGGCAACCAGCAGAAGGTGAGCCTGGCGAAATGGCTCGCGGCCGACACCCGGCTGCTGATCGTCGACGAGCCGACCGTGGGTGTCGACGTACGTACCAAACACGGCTTCCATGAACTCCTCTGGGAGCTGGCCCACGGAGGCCTGCCGATCCTGCTGATCAGCAGCGACCTCACCGAGATGATCACACTGGCGGACCGTGTGCTCGTCATGGCCGACCACCGCATCCGCGGCGAGGTCGACAACGACCGCGACTACGACCGGATGAGCGGCCGGATCATCCGTATCATCCACGACCGTGCGCTCTCGGCAGAGGCCGCGAAGGAGGAGATCGTATGAGGCGCGTGGCGCAGGTGATCAGGGTCCGTCCGGAGCAGCTGGAGACGTATCGCGAGCTGCACCGCGACGTACCCCAGCCGGTGCTGGACACACTGCGGGACTGCCACGTCCGGAACTACTCGATCCACCTGTTGGGCGACCTGCTGTTCGGCTACTTCGAGTACCACGGTGACGATCTGGCCGCGGACATGGCCCGCATGGCCGCCGACGAGGCGACGCAGGCCTGGTGGCGGCTCACCGCACCCTGCCAGCAGCCGGTGGAGGAGGCGGCACCGGGGGAGTGGTGGGCCTCGATGGAGCAGGTGTTCCTCATGCCGTGACGCCCTGATCACCGAGGACGGATCGGAGAAGGAGAGGGAGAGGGATATGGAGAAGAGAACCGCATGAGCGACACGCCACTCGTCGACGCCCACCACCATGTGTGGGACCTGGCCGTACGGGACCAGGGCTGGATCACCGGTCCCGAACTCGCACCGCTGCGCAGGTCCTTCTCGCTGTCGGATCTGCGTCCGCAGGCCGAGCGGGCCGGAGTCGGCGCGACCGTGATGGTCCAGACCCTGACGGTCCCGGAGGAGACCCCCGAGATGCTGGCGCAGGCGGCCTCCGACGCGCTGGTCGCCGGGGTGGTCGGATGGACCGACCTGACAGCTCCCGATGTGGTGGACACGCTGGCCCGGCTGCGTGAACTGCCCGGTGGCGGCCGGCTGGCGGGCATCCGGCACCAGGTGCAGTCGGAACCCGATCCGCGGTGGCTGGTACGGGAGGATGTCCTGCGGGGGCTGTCCGCGGTGGCCGACGCCGGCCTGGCCTACGACCTCGTCATCCTCCCGCACCAGCTGCCCGCGGCCACCGCCGCGGCCCGCCGTCTGCCGGGCCTCAGGTTCGTGCTGGATCACGTCGGCAAACCCGCCATCGCGACGGGCGTGCTCGAACCGTGGGCTTCGGAACTGCGAGCCCTGGCGGCCGAGCCCAACACCTTCTGCAAGCTGTCCGGCCTCGTCACGGAGGCCGACTGGTGCGGTTGGACGGTCGACGACCTGCGTCCTTTCGCCGAGACGGTCCTCGGCGCCTTCGGGCCGGACCGGGTCATGTACGGCTCCGACTGGCCCGTGTGCACCGTGGCCGCCGACTACGCGGAGGTACTCGATGCGGCCCGCGCTCTGACGGCCGGGCTCAGCGTGGACGAACGGGCCGGCGTATTCGGCGGCACGGCCGTGAACGCCTACCGGCTGCGCGTGCCTGACGCCGCCGACGCCTGACGGCACCGCCGGGATCGGCGGCGCCGAGTACGGCCCTCACCTCGTTAAACTGCTCTGGTCCCGACACCCCGGAGCACCAGGAGCAGGAGAACGGATGCCACCGCATGACAGTTCCTCCGCCAGGGCCCCGGAGTCCGATGGACGAAGCCAATCCGCCGGTCCTGGTCGCCAGGTCCTTTCGGACAGCGTCTACGAGCAGATCAAGGCCATGGTCATGGACCATGAGATCGCCCCCGGCGCACGCGTCGGGATCGAAGCACTGTCGCGTGCCCTGGGTGTCTCACCCACGCCCGTCCGTGAGGCGCTGGCCCGGCTGGAGTCCGACGGACTTGTGGTGAAAAGGTCGCTCTCCGGGTATCGGGCGACCGAGTTGCTGACCCGCGAGGGCCTTGAGGAGCTCTTCGAAATGCGACTCCTCCTGGAACCGCGAGCGGCGGCGCTCGCCGCCATCAACGCCACCGAGGAGCAGCTCGACTCCATCGAGCGGCTCGTGGAGGAGATGCAGACTCACCCGGGGCCGACGGGGCGGTACGCGGACTACCGCGACTTCGCCGGTCTCGACCAGCGCTTTCACGACGCGGTCGCGGTGACCTCGCAACGTCCGCTGCTCGCCGATGCGGTGGAGCGGCTCCACTCCCATCTGCACGTCTTTCGCCTGAGAAGCGTCGGGAGCGTCGGGAGCGCCGACGACCCCACGCTGGCGGAACACGAACGCGTCGTACGCGCGATACTCCGCCGCAAGCCCGACCGCGCCGCCGAAGCCATGGCGGAGCACCTCACGCGCAGCCTTCAGCGGCAGCTCAGCCAGGAGTGACGCGGCGTTCACAGCGGCCGCGGCCATCGTGGGTCGGCACCGGATTCGAAGGGAATGACCGGCCCACCGAAATAACGTTATCGCGAACGACTCCCGGTGCCCTGCGTGTCCATCAAGAGGCCAACACGAAGTCATGCCACCTGGACATCAGGCCCGCACCTCCCCGGATCCGCGGACCTTCAAGGTGACCGGGACGATCACGGTCTGCACCGGCCGGCCGGGGTCGGCGATGCGTGCGCGCAGCAACTCGACGGCGGTCCGGCCGATCTTGGAGGTCTCCTGGGCGATCACGGTGAGGGCGGGCTGCAGCAGATCGGCGAGCGGCACCTCGTCGAAGCCGACCATGGCCAGCCGGGAGGCCGCCTGCGGCCCGAGGTGCCGCAGCACCGTGAGTGTGGTGTCCATGTTGCCGGTGACCAGGGCGGTCGCCGGATCCGCGCCCCGCAGAGCCGTGTCCAGCGCCGCGGCCACCCGCTCGGCGGTGATCTCGCCGGGGTGCACCAGGCCTTCCACGGCCTCGCCGTGGGCCCGCAGGGCCGCGCGGAACGCCGCGGCGCGCTCCCGGCCGGAGAAGACGCGCTCGCTGTCGCCGATGTAGGCGATGCGGCGGTGCCCGTGCTGGTGCAGGTGGTGGAACGCCATGCCGATCCCGGAGGCGTTGTCGGACATGACGCAGTCCACCGAGATACCGCTCATCGGCCGGTCCATGGCCACCAGCGGCATGCCCGCCTCCAGCTCCGGCTGCAGATAGCCGTGGTTCTCGCCGAACGGCTCGACGATGATGCCGTCGAGGCGCTGCCGGCACATGGATATCAGGATGTCGCGCTCCCTGGCCTCGTCGAAGTCCGTGGACGCGGCCAGGAGGGTCAGCCCCGAGTCGCGGGCCGTCCGCTCGATGGCGGCCAGCTCCGGGTTGACCTCGGCGATCCGCCGTACCGCGGCGCCGATCGTTCCGGTGACGCCGGTGCGCAGCTGCCGGGCGCGCTCGTCCGGACGGTAGTTCAGCGCCGCGATCGCGGCCTGGACCTTGGCGACGTACTCCGGTCCCACCGTCGGGTCGTCGTTGACCACCCGTGAGACGGTGCGCAGGGCCACCCCGGCCTCGCGAGCGACGTCGACCATCGTCGGACGCTTGGGCCGCCCTTCGTCCCCACGCCGTGCTCGGCTCATCCGGTAACTCCTCGTCGAAACTGTGGACCGATATCAGACCGGCCCTTGACACATTCCCGCAACGCGCTCCTATCCTCGCGATAACGTTATCTCGAAGGGTGACGCGGCGTCGATCCGCTCCGATCTCCCCCCACCCGTCGAGTCTCATCCACCCGCCGGGTCTCATCCACCCATCGGGTCACACCGTCCCTTCAGGAGACTTCATGCGGCACAACCGTCTGACCGCTGCTTGCCTCGCCGCAGGGCTCGCCCTCACCGGATGCTCTGCCGCCGCGACCGGAAGCGCGAAGGATGGCACCACCCTGACCTATCTCACCTTCGAGACCCCCAGCCTGACCGCGAAGTTCTGGGACACCTCGATCGCCAACGCCAAGAAGAAGGTCCCGGACGTCGCGGTCAAGAAGATCGTCGCTCCGAGCACGGACCGGGACGCGTACGCCAAGCAGCTTCAGGCCTCCGGGCAGTTCCCCGACCTGCTCCAGTCGATCACCCCGTCGACGTTCGCGACGGCCGGGCTGCTCAAGCCGTACGACCAGAAGTGGGTGAACGCCAACTTCATGCTCCCCATGGGCAACGCCTACAAGGGCAAGGTCTACATTCCGCCCACCAACTCGCAGATCATCCCCGAGGTGTTCTACAACAAGAAGCTGTTCGCCAAGGCGCACATCGCCGCGCCTCCCCGGACGTGGTCGGACTTCATGGCCGTGTGCGCCAAGCTCAAGGCGGCCGGCATCACCCCGGTCGAGCTGGGCGGCGGCGACCCGTTCGCGGCGTCGATGCCGCTGGTCGGCATCCTCTCCGCGGACGTGCTGGGCAAGGACCCGGACTGGCTCAAGAAGCGCTACGCCGGAAAGGTCAAGTTCAGCGACACGAACGTCAAGGCGGCGGTGGCCAAGTACCGGACGATGGTCGAGAAGGGCTACTTCGAGGACGGCGCCCTGGGCGTCAAGTACGCCGACTCCATCACGAACTTCACGTCGGGCAAGAGCGCGATGTACATGATGGGCAGCTGGTTCCTCGGTTCGGTGCCCAAGGACCACGCCGACGACTTCGGCGCCTTCCTCACCCCCACCGAGGACGGGTCGCTCGTCGTGCCGTTCGCGGTGGGCGGCTCCATGGCGATCAGCGCCAAGACCGCCGACCGGGCCAAGGCGACCGCGTTCGCCGAGGCCTGGTCGCTGGACCCGGCCAACTACAAGGCCCTGATCGAGGGTGACGGCGCGTTCCCGATGCTCAAGGGCAAGACCCTGGCCGACTACGGCGTCGACGTCACCCAGGTCTTCAAGGACTCCTACTCCTACGTCACCCAGCAGAACACGAAGGTCTCGGCGATCGGCTGGGCGGCCAACGACGACGCCATGCCCTCCGGACTGAACAACGCCTTCTACTCGGCCAGTCAGGCGCTCTTCTCGTCGGACGACATCAACGGGCAGCTGGCCAAGCTGGACGCCGCCTGGGACGCGGCGACCAAGTGACCCCCGCGCCGGCGCCGGGCGTACCGGGTCCGGCGCCGGCCCCGATCCCGTAGATCTCCTCCGAGGGAAGAGCCATGACCACCCGAGTCCGCCCACGCCGTGGCGACCCCGCCCTGGGATCGATCGCGCTTCTCGCGCTGGGCCTGTACGTCCTGTTCATCATCGTCCCTGTGATCATGAGCGGTTGGAAAAGCCTGACGAACGAGAACCCGCTCCTGGCGCGAGCCGACTTCGTCGGCGTCTCCAACTACACGGAGATGACGCACGACAGCGCCCTGGCCGCCAGTCTCGGCTTCACGCTCCTGCTGGCCTGCGCGTCGACGATCGTGGCCAACGCCGCCGGCATCGGGTTCGCGATGCTGCTCGACAGGACGTCGCTGAGCTTCCGGATGATGCGTACCGTCGCGTTCCTGCCGCAGGTGCTGTCCGGCGTGATCGTCGGCTACGTCTGGCGCTACATCCTGGCCCGGGACGGCATCCTCAACAACGTCCTGGTCTCCCTGGGGATCATCGGCAAGCCGATCACCTGGCTCGGCGACCCGCACCTGGCCATGCTCTCCGTCGGGCTCGTCGCGGCCTGGGTCCTGACGGGTTTCACCACCGTCGTGCACCTGGCCGCGTTCCAGTCGATCCCCGTCGAGCTGTACCAGGCCGCGATGGTGGACGGAGCGGGGCGCTGGCAGCGGTTCCGGCGGATCACGTTCCCGATGCTGGCCCCCGGCACCACCATCAGCGTCACCATCTCACTGATCACGATGCTCAAGCTCTACGACATCATCGCGGTGCTCACCTCGGGCGGCCCGGCCGACTCCACCCAGTCCACCGCTCTGTACATCATCCAGCTCGCCTTCACCGACGACCGCTACGGCTACGCCTCGGCCGTCGCGATGCTCCTTCTCGTCGTCTCCACCGTCATCGCCCTGTCCGTGACCGCCCTGCTGCGCCGCCGGGAGGTGGACCTGTGACCGCGTCGACATCGCACCGGCCGGCGCAACGACCGACGTCCCGGAGCCGAACCGCCCCGCAGACCGCACCCCCGCCGCACACCGACCGCCGCGCCTGGGCCGCGAAGGGGCACCTCGTCGCCGCCGGACTGCTCACCCTGGCCTTCGTCAGCCCGATCTACCTCACGATCGTCAACGCCTTCAAGACGCAGCACCAGATCATCCGCGACCCGGCGGCTCCCCCCGCCCCGCCGACGACGCACAACCTGACCGATGCCCTGGCCCGGCCCGACCGGATCGTCCAGATCGGCCTGACCAACTCCGCGGTCACCGTCATCGCCTCGGTGCTGCTGATCATCCCGCTGGGCGCCGCCCTCAGCTTCTGGCTGACCCGCCGCTCCGCCCGCCTGCGCCGGATCGTCCTGGCGGGCTTCGCCGCCGGCCTGATGATCCCGCCCGCGGTGGTCCTGCTGCCCACCATCCGCATCCTGACCTTCCTGCATCTGGACCACACCTATGCGGGGCTGATCCTGGCCAACGTCGGCGGCGGCTACCTGTCGTTCGCGGTCTTCGTCTACTCCGGCTTCCTGCGCTCGATCCCCGACGAGATCATCGAGGCCGCGACCGTGGACGGCGCCGGGACGCTGCGGATCTGGCGGACGATCGTCATGCCGCTGCTGCGCCCGGCCACCGCGACCGTAGCGATCTTCCTGTCGCTGTGGATCTGGAACGACTTCATGAACCCGCAGTTCATCCTCGGCCCGCTGCACGGCCAGACGATCACCACAGGGCTGTATCTGTCGGTCGGCCAGTACTCGACCAACTACGCCCAGCTGTTCGGCGTGATGCTCCTGGCGGCGGTCGTCCCCGTCGCCGGCTACCTCGCGTTGCAGAAGCAGTTCATCGCCGGACTCACCTCGGGAGCCACCAAGTGACCTCGAACACCGACCCCGGCCCCTTGGACATCGGCAAGACCGGCGTCCCCGACCTGGACGACGTCGCGGGGCACTGGGTCGGCCTCGACGAGCTCGCGCACCTGCCCTCGCTGCGCAATCAGCAGGGGCAGGGCCACGTCAACCACGACCTGACCTCCCTGTCCTGGCTGGCCGCACCGCCGTTCACCTTCGGCTACCACACAGGCGAGTTGCATGTGGACGGCGCGACCCCGGCCGCGCAGCGCTTCCTGTGGAAGCCGTGGGGCGTGACCCGCGAGCACCGCGGCGACGGGCTGCTGCTGACCACCGACACCCGTATGGCGCTGTCCCGGGATCTGCTCCTGTGGCGCATCGTGGTCACCAACGAGACCGGCGAGGCCAGGACGGTCGAGCTGTCCCAGGACCTGTTCGCGATGGTCGCCCACTCCGAGGTCGGCTACGGCTGGCTGTACGACGGCCCGTGGAACCACGGCCAGCACCACGACTTCATGGCACTGGAGCGCATCCGGGCCACCACCGGCGGACGCGGGCCGTCCTATCTGCTGTCGCCCGCACCCCGGCGGCTACGGCTGGGCAAGCCCCGCATTCCGGGGATCCAACGCGACGAGGACCACGGTCCGATGCTCCTCGACGACGCGCTCCCGGCGCACGTCAGCCACGACAAGGTGCCGGAGCGACGCATCGGCGTGGCCGCGACCGTACGCGGACTTCGGGTGGAGGCGGCCGACGGCGGCGTGACCCTGAGGGCGGACGAGGCGATCGCGCTGGCGCCCGACGACGAGGCGAATCTGGACACCTTCGCCCTCGCCCCGGGCCTGACGATCGCCTTCGAGCTGCGACTGGATGCGGCGAGGCAGTCCGGGACCGTCCTCACCCATGGCAACCACCCCGACTCCCTCCAGATCGGTGTCGCTGACGGCCGGCTGTGGCTCGGCATCACGGGGGAGCGGGAGTTCACCGACACCGCACTCTCCGTCGGGGACTGGCACCGCGTCGAGGCGCACATCGACGCCGACCACGTCGTGCTGCGGCTCGCGGGCGCCGAGATCGCACGTACCCGGCACTGGACCGAGTCGCGCCGCTGGGTGTCCCGTATCGAGGACGGCACCGTAACCTTCGCGGACTCCCGGTCGCCGGCCCGCGCCGCCTACGCCTTCGCCGGGCCGCCGGCCGGGCTCCGGGCCGAGGGCGCAGGCGGCCGCGCGACCTGGACGTGCCGGATCGAGCCCGGCCGGAGCATGACCATCGCGATCACCTGTGCGTACGGAACCGACGCCGGCGCCGTCTCCGCACAGGCCCGCGCCGCCGCGGCGGACCCGGGGAAGACGCTGCGTGAGGGGGAGGACGGCTGGCGACGGCTCTGGACCAGCATGTTCACCCTGGGCAACCCCGACTTCTCCGGGCACCTGCCGACCTTCACCACCGATGACGCCGGACTCGCGCGCACCTACTACATGGGGGCACTGCAGGCGCTGTACATGCGCAGCATGCGCATCCGGCCCGGCGAGCCGGTCTTCCTCACCGGCGGCCCCCGGCTCGGGCCGACCACCACCTACTTCTGGGACCACTGCGAGTGGAGCCGGGTGTACGCCCTGCTGGAACCGGCCGGCCTGCGCTCCTGGCTGCTGCGTGTCCTGGCCGGGCCCTACCGTGACTCCTTCGGTGTCGAGGCCGTCGGCGGCGGACCCCTGGGCAACGCCTACAGCGCCAACGACTACGCCCTGTTCCGGCTGATAGAGCACTACGTCTGCGTCACCGGCGACATCGCCTTCCTGGACGAGACAACCGGCGCGGCGACCGTCCTGGAACACCTGGAGCGGCTCGGCCTCGGATGGCGCGACAAACGCAGCCCGGCCACCGGCGGCGTGCTCGCCGACTTCGGTGACGATCCCTGGAACCTGCTGGAATGCGTTCCCAACTACACCGGGGTGGTCGCTTCCTTCAACGGCGCCTACGTCGGCTCGACGCGCTCACTGGCGGGACTGTACCGGCGTCTCGGCCGCAAAGAGGACGCCGACCGGGCCGAGGCCGAAGCAGCTGAACTGGCCGACGCGCTCATGGAGTTGTATGCCGGGTCGGGCCGATGGCGGGTGCGCCGCCCGGACGGGACCGACACGATCGGGCACTGCCTGGACTTCGGCCTCGTGGCGGCAGCCCTCCACCGCGACCTCCCGGACGAGACACGGCGGGAGATGGCCGACTTCGTCACCGACCGTCTGCTGGTGGGTGGTTGGATGCGGGCGCTGAGCCCCGACGACCCGATCGCCGCCGCCTCCGACCGCCCCGACCACGGTGCGGCGGGCGCGTTTCCCGCCTGGCCCGGCGTCACCGCCCACGGCCTGGCCCGCCTCGGACACCGCGACCGGGCGATCGCTCTCCTGCGCGGGCTCTCGTCCGCCGCCTCGGGTGGGCTGTGGGGCCAGGCCATGGAGATCATCACCGGACCGGACGGAGGGCACCGGGCCCGAGTGGCCGAGCGCGGCGTGGCCAATCGCGACTGCATCGCCGGCGCGGCCGGCGCCGAGGCGGTGCTCTCGGCCCTCTTCGGGATCAACCCGACGTTCGCGACCGGCGGGCCCACCGGGCTGCCCGCCACTTTGTCCGTCGAGGGTGTCGGGACGCTCACCGAACTGGGCCGGAGAACTCCGAGTTCCGGAACCCCTCGACACACCTCGGCACACTCGAAGAAGGACTGACATCGCCATGTCGCCCGTTCGTGGCTACGAAGCCGAACCCTGCCACAGCATCACCGGAGAGGTCGGTGCCGGATACCGTAACGCGGTCGCCGGCCTCGCGCCGGGGCTGGTCCTCGCCGTAGACGGCCCCGTGGCCGTCGACTGGGAGACTGCCGTCGCCGAGATCCGCGACGCGCTGGCCGCCCGCGACATCACGGTGAAGCAGATCGACATACGCGAGCACTTTGCCGCGTGGCCGGACATAGTCGCCCTCACCGCGTCCGCGGTGCTGGAGGACGACCCGGACTTCGCCCCGTTGTCCCGGGCCGGCCTGGCCGACTTCTTCACCGCGCTTCCGCGGCCCGAGGCCGCGACGAGCGCCGTCACCGTTGTCTTCGGCCCGGGAGCGGCCTTGGTCACGCACGACACGCTCTGGTACGCGGACCTGCCCAAACGGTATGCCGAGGCCGCCATCACCGGTGGGACGAGCCGCAATCTGGGGCAGCCGGCCGACACCGGAGCGGGCACGACCCGCCGCCTGTTCTACATCGACTGGCCCGTCCTGGACCGGCACCGTGACTGCATCATCGCCGACGTCGACCTGTGGCTGGACACCCAGGACCCCCAGGCCCCGGCCTGGCTGGACGGACCCGCGCTGCGCGACGCCCTCGCCGGTCTGGCCGCCCGGCCCTTCCGTACCCGGCCCACCTTCAACACCACCTCCTGGGGCGGCCACTGGGCCCAGAAGGAGCTCGGCCTCAACCCCACGGCAGCCAACACCGCCCTCGGCTACGAACTCATCGCGCCGGAGAGCGGAATCCTCGTCGGTACCCCGGACGGAGCGCGCGTCGAGGTCCCGTTGCAGGCACTGGTCGCTCTGCACCCCGAGCAGCTCCTCGGAGAACCCGTGCACGCCACGTTCGGCACCTCGTTCCCGATCCGCTTCGACTACCTCGACACCGTCGGCGGCGGAAACCTGTCCGTCCACTGCCACCCGCAGCCGGACTACATGCGACGGGTCTTCGGCTGGCCCTACACCCAGCACGAGACCTACTACATGATGGTCGGCGGGTCCGACCGGCAGGTGTTCCTGGGCCTGCGCCAGGACGCCGACCTGGAGGCCTTCCGCCGCGAGGCGGACCGAGCGGTCCACGACGGCGTGCCGTTCGACATCGAACGCTACGTCCAGACCTTCCCCGCCGACCGGCACCAGCTCTTCCTCATCCCGGGCGGCACCCCACACGGAAGCGGCGAGGGCAACGTCGTACTCGAAATCAGCGCGACGCCCTACCTGTACAGTCTCCGTTTCTACGACTGGCTGCGCACAGACCGCGAAGGCAGGCAACGGCCCGTCCACGTCGGCCACGCGTTCGAGAATCTCGACCCCGCCCGGTCGGGGGAGGCCGTGGCAAGGGACCTGGTCCAGAAACCGCGGACGCTGCGCTCGGGCGACGGCTGGCGCGAGGACGTGATCGGCCGCCTCCCGGAGATGTTCTTCGAGGTACGACGTCTCGAACTGGCCGCGGACGCCGCAGTGGACGACGACACCGACCACCGGTTCCACGTGGTCAACGTCGTGGAGGGCGACGGGATCCTGCTGGAGACGAGCGGCGGACACCGCTACGTGCTGGCCTACGCCGAGACACTGACCGTGCCCGCCTCCGTCGGTGCCTACCGGGTGCGGCCCCTGGGCACGGGCCCGGTCCGCTACGTCAAGGCGCTGGTGCGATGAGCAGCCCGGACAACGGGACCGTCGTATCGGTGATGGACGTCGGCGGCACACACGTGACCGCGGCGAGCGTGGACATCGAGACCCGCAGTCTCCGGTCCCGCCGATCGTTCCGTGAGCCACTGGACGGTGACGGCAGTGCCGAAGAGATCCTGTCGACCCTCGTCCGGTGCGCCGCTCACCTGCCCGCGCGGCGCCCGACCCGATGGGCTGTCGCACTGCCCGGTCCCTTCGACTACGAACGCGGCATCGGACGGTACGAAGGGGTCGGCAAGTTCGACGCCCTGCGTGGCTTCGATCTCCGAGCCGCTCTGACGGCGGCGCTGCCCGACGCCTCCCGCATCAGCTTCTGCAACGACGCGGACGCTTTCGTGCTCGGTGAATGGTGGGCCGGGGCGGCGCGTGGACACCGCTCCGTCGTCGGGATCACCCTCGGAACCGGTGTGGGCTCCTGCTTCCTGCGTGACGGCCGCATCCTGCGCAACGGGCCCGGAGTCCCCCCTGAAGGGCGGCTCCACGCCCTGCGGTACGCGGAGAGGCCCCTGGAAGAGACGGTGTCCAGACGAGCGCTGCGGCGGACGTACGCACAGGCCACGGGCGAAGCGCCGCCCGATGTCCGGGAGATGGCGCAGCGAGCGCGACACGGGGACCGCGCCGCCACCCGCGTCTTCACCGAGACGTTCAGCGCCCTGGGACGAGTACTCGGGCCGCTGCTCGCGGCATTCGAACCAACGGTTCTCGTCGTCGGCGGTGGCATGGCAGGGGCATGGGATCTGATGGCCGGACCACTGCGAGCGGGAATCGCCGATACCGATCCGGTCGGCACCGCAAGCATCGTCGTCACCGCGGCGAGGCACCCGGCCGAGGCTCCACTGCTCGGCGCGGCGTACCTGGCCACAGCTCCGGTCGCGACGACCGAGACGCTCGGTTCTCGACGGCCGGCTCCGTGAGTACAGGCCCTCGGCGGCGGGTGCCCGGCAGCTGATCCGAGCCGCACCCGCCTGCACAAGGATCGGGTCACCGCCTGGACCGCAGAGCATCCGGCGCCCCGACCGCGCGGCCGTACCAGGCCGTCCTGAAACGCCCGCTCACACAAGGGCGGGGCAGCGCACCACCGGATGAGACGAAAGGTCACACCGCAGTGAGATCCCAGCTCCGCTACCGGCGGCGCGTCAGTACCCTGTTGGCCTCGACCCTCGTGGCCATCGGTCTGACCGCCGTTCAAGGCGGCTCGCCCGCCGTCGCACAGACCGTCAGCGATCCCACCTCGACCCAGGCTCTGCGCACGGTGGCGCGGTTCCAGGGTGAATGGAGTTCCCCGCCCACCACTTTGTCGAACGGCGAGACCGTCGACGCCCCGCTGATGGGCAACGGCGACGTCGGCGTCGCGGTCGGCGGCTCGATCGACGACCAGACGTTCTATCTCGGCAAGAACGACTTCTTCTCCACCGCCACCAACGGCATCGAGCCCCTCGGCCGGATCGTGCTGTCCGTCCCCGGCCTGGCCGGCGCCGGCTACCACGCCGTACAGAACATCGCCCATGCACAGGTCGAGGGCACCTACAGCCTCGGCGGCGAGAAACTCTCGTCCAGGAGCTGGGTCTCGGCGACCGAGAACCTGTTCGTCACCACCCTGCGCCTGTCCGGCTCGCGCTCGCAGGCGGCGACCGTCACCCTGCAGGACGGTCTCGGCAACACCCCGACCACCTCGGCCGGCGGTGGCGTGCTCGACGCCGACGTGCAGGCCGGCACCACCTCCGCCCCCGGGAACCCCCACGCCCGCATCGCGGCGACCGTACTGGGCGGATCCGCGAGTCTGTCGGGCAACCGGATCAGCCTGACCCTCAAGCCCGGCGTGACGTACACCGTCGCCGCGGCGATAAAGAGCAGCCACGACACGTCCCGTTACGAGTCCGACGCCCACCACATGGCCTCCTCGCTGACCGGCGGCTCACTGGCGAAGCTGCACGCGGTACACGAATCCTGGTGGCGGGACTACTGGTCCCGGTCGTTCGTCCAGATCCCCGACCAGGCCGTCGAGAAGAGCTGGTGCGGCTCGCTCTACCTGCTCGGCTCGGTCTCACGTGCCGGGAAATACGCCCCGGGGCTGTGGGGCAACTGGATCACCGGGAACATGAACTGGTACGGCGACTACCACGCCAACTACAACTACGAAGCGGCGTTCTACCCGGCCCTGTCGACCAACCACATAGCCCAGATGGGCTCCTACGACGACCCCGTTCTGGACTGGATGCCCAGGGGCAAGGCGAAGGCCGCGGCCAACGGCTACAAGGGCGTGCTCTACCCCGTGGGCATCTCACCCAACGGCACCAGCGCCGCCGACGACCTGTACAACCAGAAGT
Source organism: Streptomyces sp. NPDC086549 (assembly GCF_044746205.1). Lineage (NCBI taxonomy): Bacteria > Bacillati > Actinomycetota > Actinomycetes > Kitasatosporales > Streptomycetaceae > Streptomyces > Streptomyces sp. NPDC086549. The sequence continues at coordinate 290,910 of NZ_JBIVBS010000009.1, forward strand.
CCGACGCCGTGAACCTGGCCAGCGACATGGTCATGGAATACGAGTACTCGCGCAGCGCCTCCTACGCGCGCAAGGTCCTTCCCTACCTCGAACAGGTCGGACTGTTCTGGCAGGACTACCTGACCTGGGACGAGGCCACCGGCACGTACAACATCCACAACGACGCGCCGCAGGAGGGCGGCGCCTACCCGCAGACCAACAGCATCCTCTCGCTCGGCCTGGTGCACCTGCTGTTCCAGGGCCTCATCGACATGAGCAGGGACCTGGGCGTCAACGACTCGCTCATCCCCACCTGGCAGCACATCGACGACAAGCTCGCGCCGCTGCCCACGATGTCGAGAAACGGGCAGACCGTCTTCAGACAGACCTCCGAAGGCGCCGGCTGGGTCAGCGACGGCAACGACGTCGCCATTCAGGCCGTCTACCCAGGCCTGCAGGTCGGGCTGAACAGTTCTGCGGACCTGCTCCAGACCGCGCGCAACACCGTGACGCAGCTCGACAACTGGCACAGCGACAACTCCCCGGCCACCTTGTACGCGGCCGCGGCGATGGTCGGCTACAACCCCAGCACGCTGATGGACGAACTGCACGCCGAGGCCACCGACCACTCCTACCCGAACATGGCGGTGCACCACTACGGCGGCGGTGTCGAGAACCTCAACGTCACCACCTCGGGGCTCGACGAAATGCTCCTGCAGTCGTTCCAGCACGACATCAAGGTCTTCCCGAACTGGACCGCCGACTCGAACGCCAAGTTCGGCGGCCTGCTCGCCTACGGCAACTTCCTGGTCTCCAGCAGCATTCGGAACAACGCCGTCGAGTACGTCCGGATCACCAGCCAGTCCGGCGGGAACCTCACCTTCACCAACCCGTGGCCCGGCCAGTCCATCGAGTACTACGCCAACGGCGTCCACAAGGCAGCCCTTTCGGGCACCATGATCAGGCTGAAGACCTCCGTCGGTGAGACGATCGACCTCGCCCCGCCGGGAACCAGCCTGTTCTCCATCCGCACCGAACTGGCCCAGCCGGCCAAGCCCTCGACCACCGATTCGTTCTCCACGAGCCTCGAAGCCGGACAGACCCAGCCGACCTGGACCGACACCGTCGACACCGTCGACGTCAAGGGCGGGGGCGACTACGGCGTCACTGGCCTCTGCTGCGGACTCTCGGGACCTCAAGCAGCCCTGCGCACCGGCGAACGGGCCCACACGGGCGACGCTTCGCTGATGTACTCGGGCTACGCCAACGGCGGGACCTACGACCACGCGTACATGCAGGTCTACGGCTTCAACGGCTCGCCGCTCACCGTCCGTGGCGACACGACGCTGAGCTACTGGATCTTCCCGCAGTCCGACGCCACCACTCCATGGGTGGCCGCGGGCTCTGACGACAGTACCTGCGTCGCCATCGACATGATCTTCACCGACGGCAGCAACCTGCGGGACTCCGGCGCCACCGACCAGTCCGGCACCGACATCCATCCGGCCAAGCAGTGCGGCCACCTCAAGTTGGACGAGTGGAACCACGTCACGGTGAACCTCGGGACGGTCGCGGCGGGGCACGCGGTCGGCAAGATCCTCCTCGGCTACGACCGGCCCGGCGCCACCGGCGGCTACCGGGGCTACATCGACGACGTGAGCATCAACTGATGCCGTAGAACCCGGTTGGCCGACGGCCACCAGCCGCCGGCCAACCGACACGCTCCTCCGCTTCCAGCTTCGCCAGGGCTCCACGCAGAGCCTTCCAAGTAGATGGGCACGGGCGGTGGCCCGGAGTTCCACCCTTCGAAAGCGGCCCGCGATCTTGAGCTCCCCTCTGGCCTCGGTCTCAGTCGTAGGTCTTCGCGGGGACGCTGAACGAGATCCAGACATCCGGCGGCAGGTCCGGCCGGTGTGGCACCGGCCTGTGCTCCTCAGCCCATGCCTCGCCGGCGATCTCCCTGGCGACACGGCGCCAGAATCGAACCGCGTCCACGTTGGCGTCTTGAAAGGCGACTTCCCACGCACCTGGATGCGTCGCCGTGACCTCCTGAACGGCCTGCATTCCGATCCCTCTCCTTCGTGCCCCGCGCACGACGAAGAAGCTGTTCAGCACGCGCGTCGGGCCAGTCACGCCACGAACGATGGCGAGACCGACGGGACGGTTGTCGTTCATGAGGAGGTACGGCGCCCAATCGGCGTCAGCGAAGGCTGTTTGAAGCCGATCGCTGCGAAAGGTTCCGTCCGGGTTGGGCAGCAGATCACCGAACTCCGACATGTCGTGACGGAACATCAGCCACAGCCGCTCCATGATGGGGCGATCGGCAGCGTCGGCGGGGCGTACGACGTCTGGCATGAAACTCCTTCGCAAGGACGGACTGATCACGGGCGCCGCAGGCTCGGATCAGTGGTCAAAGACTGGATCGGTGCCTGTACGAGCACAGGGGACAGGGAACCCCAGGGCATGAAAAAAGCCTTCCTGGCCCGGATGGATATCCGGGCCAGGAAGGCCTCACTACTGCTGCGGAGTATACCGGGTGGCTGTGCGGACCTGTCGCCAGAGTGTCCTGGTGGACGCCTTGAGGCATCGGTCAATCCACGCCGGGCGGCACGCGCGTGGCCTGGTGGTAATACATCCGCCAGCCCGCGGCTCCCTCCCCCTTGCGCCAGATCGAACTGTGCCTGGTCCTGCGTTCGCCGAGCATGGCCTCGAAGGTCAGATGCACCAGACCCGGCGCGAGCAGCACTCCCGAAATCTCTGAGGGCTCATAACGAGGACCGTCCTCCGAACTGCCTTGATGGTCGGGTAGTTCGGCGAGCATGGCCTCGAACGTCCACCGCCGCCCCGACGCGCCGACCTCCACGAACTCCGGGTCAAGGAGCTGCGCGGCCTGTTCCCGCGAGGCGCGGACACGCGGATCCATGAGCTGCAACTCGCGCGCGATCGCCTGGTTCACATCATCTGCTGCATCATCCATGGAGGAATTCTCGCTGAGACCAACGACCACGCCGCAACCGCATTCACCCGCTGCCACGCGGGGCACGGCAAACGGGGGAGAATTTCTTACCCCTCACAGCGCTCGGTTCGCGTGCAAGGCTGGGCGGCACACCACGCGACTCCCTTTCCAGGAGCACTGCTGCCATGCCCACTTCCGACCGCCCGACTGTCGACGTCGCCTACTCGGGCTACCGCCACACCGTGGGGATTGCCGAGGCCGTGGTGCGCGGTGCCGCAGATGTCGGCGCGGATGTCGTCTCCGTCCCGGTGGACACCGTCACCGAGGAGCAGTGGGCGCAGCCGGACGCCGCAGGCGCGTGCATCGGCACCGCCAGGAACCTGGGCGCCCGCGCACAGAAAGGCCACAACGCCATGAGTACGACTCCAGAACCCCACCGCGCCCCCACCGGCCCCGCCGACACCTTGCCACTGCGCGACGCAGTGCGCATCCCGGTCCTCGGCCTGGGCGTCTTCCGTAGCCCCGCCGGCCGCGCCACCCAGCAGGCGGTCACCGCCGCGCTGGACGCCGGTTACCGGCACATCGACACAGCCGCCGTGTACGGCAACGAGGTGGACGTAGGCCAGGGGCTGCGCGACAGCGGCCTCGACCGTGACCAGGTGTTCGTCACCACCAAACTGTGGAACGCGGATCACGGCTACCAGTCGGCCCTCGACGCCTTCGAGCGCAGCCGCCGTCTACTCGGCGTCGACCACATCGACCTCTACCTCGTCCACTGGCCTGTGCCCGGTATCCGCCAGGAAACCTGGCGAGCCATGGAACACCTCCTGGAGACGGGCAAGGCCCGCGCCATCGGAGTCAGCAACTACATGACGCATCATCTGGAAGAACTGCTCGGCCACGCACAACACCTGCCTTCGGTCAACCAGTTCGAGCTCAGCCCTTACAACTACCGTTCCCGCGCGGACGTCATCGACCTCAGCCGGAAGAACGGCATCCAGGTGGAGGCGTACAGCCCGCTCACCAAGGGCCGCAAACTCGACGACCCGCCGCTGGTCCGAATCGCCGACGCCCACCGGCGTTCCACCGCACAGGTACTGATCCGCTGGGCCCTCCAGCACGAGCTGGTCGTCCTGCCCAAGTCCACCCACGCCGACCGTATCGCCGGCAACGCCGACGTGTTCGACTTCACCCTCACAGACGACGAGATGGAAACCCCCGACGCTCTCGACGAGAACCTCGTCACCGCTTGGGATCCCACCACCACCCCCTGACCCGATAGCCGCCAGTGCGCACGTAGCGCAGGCTCGGGCGCTGGACCTAGACGGCGTTTCCGGCTTCGGCCTTGCCGGCCGAGGCCGGTGGCTCGGGGCGGCCGGGCAGGAGCAGGCAGAGCGGTACGGCGACGGCGGTGAAGGCGACCGACCACCAGAAGGCGTCGCCGAAGCCGTCGGCCAGGGCGGCCGGGGTGCGGGCGTCGCCGGCGGTGTGCTGGAGGATGACGGCGAGCACGGCGGTGCCCACCGAACCACCGATCTGCTGGGCGACACGGGTGATGATGCTGGCGTCCGGGATTTCCTTGTGTCCCAGTCCGCTGTAGGCGGCGCCGGTGAGCGGGATCATGGTGGTGCCCATGCCGATGCCACGCACGAGCAGTGCGGCCATGAGCAGCACCTTGCTGGTGTCGGCGGTGGCGAACGCGAACGGCACGGTGGCCGCGGTGACGAGAGCGAATCCGGCGAAGGCAACCCATCGGGGGCCGCTACGGTCGGTGTAGTTGCCGGCCCGGGTGCGCGCGATGAGTGCGCCGACGCCCTGCGGGATGAGGAGCAGTCCGGCGCCGAGCGCGTCCTCGCCGCGGACCTGCTGCCAGTACAGCGGCAGCAGCAGCATCGCCCCGTACAGGGTGATGCCGGCCAGGAAGCCCAGGGCGGAGGAGGAGGCCAGCGCGCGGTGGCGGAAGAGCCGCAGGTCGACCAGCGCGCCGACGCGCGGCAGTGCCCAGGCGGTGAAGCCGCCGACCAGGGCGAGCCCGCCGATCAGCGGCACGAGCACCCCGGCGGTGGTGAAGCCCGCGCTGCCCTCCACCTGGGACAGTCCGTAGATGATGGCGGCAACCCCCGGGGAGAGCAGGAGCAGGCCCACGATGTCCAGGCGGGCGGGCGTGGGGACGGCCGGGTGCGGGACGGTCGTCGGGCAGGTTGCGCCAGGCGAGCCAGCCCCCGACGACGCAGAAGGGGATGTTGACGAGGAAGATCCAGCGCCAGTCGGCCAGGCTCAGGATGACGCCGCCCAGGACCGGGCCGAGGATCGGGCCGAGCGCGGTGGGCAGGGTGACGGTGGCCATGACCTTGCCGATGTTGCGGCCCTTGGTGACCTGAATGACCAGCGTGGCCATGAGCGGCATCATGATGCCGCCGCCGATGCCCTGGATGACGCGGAAGACGATGAGACTGGTCGCGTTCCACGCCAGTGCGCACGAGACCGAGCCGAGCAGGAACACGCCCAGCGCGGCGATCCACAGGCGTTTGCCGCCGAGCCGGGACTGGGCCCATCCGGCTAGAGGGATGGTGATGAACACGGCCAGCAGGTAGCCAGTGCTCACCCACTGGATCGTGGACAGCGGAGCGCCCAGTTCCTTGGCCAGGTCATTGAGGGCGACGGTGACGATGGTGGTGTCGAAGACGACGGCGAGGGCACCGACGATGATGGTGAACGCTATGCGCCACACGGCAGGATCGATGCGGTCGGGGTCCGGCGCCGCAGACGCGGTCCCGGTCCGGGTCCCGTGGGAAGTGCTCACGAACAGCCCATAAGATATAGAGTCGTATCTTACGGGCGCCAGAGGAGGGCGCTAAAATAAGATAGGCAAGTCTATCTAATGGGGGTGTGGATGGCTGAGCGGCGCCGCGGAGCTGCACTGGAGAAGGCGCTCCTCGATGCGGCCTGGGAAGAACTCACGGCCAACGGCTACGCCAGGTTCACCATGGACGCCGTCATCCAGCGCGCAGGCACCAGCCCTCCGGTGCTCTACCGCCGCTGGTCCGACCGTGACGAGCTCGTCCGGGCGGCCATCGCCCACATCCTGGAGGAATCCCGAGTCGACATCCCCGACACCGGGAGCCTGCGCGAGGACGTCCTCACCGTCATGCGGACGATCAACGCCACGCGCGTCCAGCTCGTCACCGTCATGAGCGTGCACCTGGCCGGCTACTACCAGGAGACAGGCACCAGCCCCGGCGAACTCCTCGCCACGGGACGGGAGAAGACCGCCGACGTGCTCTTCGACCGCGCCGTCGGCCGCGGCGAGATCAAACTGGAACGCCTCAGCGAACGCATCAAGTCCCTCCCCTTCGACCTGCTGCGCCACGAAATCCTCACGACCTTCGCCCCCGTACCCGACCACGTCCTCGAAGAGATCGTCGACACGATCTTCCTCCCCCTGGTGCGCTGACCGCGGCAGCTCTCGCAGACGGGGCTCACGGAGGCCTGTCAGACGCCGCCCTGCAGCCCGTGGCGCCCGGCACCCCGCGGTCGGCGCCGGTCGACCCGGTCGGGTTGGAACTTCTCGACGGAACCTCCGTTCGCTCTGCGGCGGAGCACGGTGTGCGGCCGGCTCGGCACAAGGCCAACACACCGCGCCCGACCATTGAGGGGCCCGCTGCTAGTCGATGAAGACGCTCCATGCGGTGGCGTTGAGGTTGTCGGGGAGGAAGATGTCGGTGCCTGCCAGGCGCTTGTCCCAGGAGGGCATCAGCTCGGCCGCGCGGGCGACGACCGCGTCCATCCAGACCTTGATCTCCGCCTGCTTGTTGTTCGCCGGCACCTTGGCGGCTGCCGAGGCTTCCTTCATGTCGACCGTCCGCAGGGCTTCGGAGGCAGAGGTGCGCAGGTCGTGTATGAACTCCCGGTTCGTGGCGACGTCCTCGGGGGTGCCGGGCAGGGCCATGTGGCCGGTCACGATGGTGTCGAAGTCGTACTCCAGCAGCTGGTCCATGGCGTCGAAGTACGCGGGTACGTGCGCGGAGAAGTACAGGCGGAAGAACGGCGCGCTCTTCGGTGTGAAACTGTCCATGGCTCCCATGAGCTTCTGCTCGGGCAGGTGGATGAACAGGTTGCCGGCCTGGTGCCAGTCCCCTGTGTAGTCGAGGGCGAACCGCACCCCGTCGATGTCGATTTCCTTGTGCCGGCCCTTGAAGGTCTCGGTGGGCAGGGGGCGCCGGTCGTCCTTGGACTCCTTGATGAAGTCGCCGGTGATCTCGTGGGCGATGATCTTCAGGCCGTTCCGGTTCACCAGGTGGGCCGCGCCGATGTGGTCGGCGTGCGCGTGGCTGTAGATGAGGTGGGTGACGGGCTTCGGGGTGACCTCCTCGATGGCCGCCAGCAGTTTGTCGCCCAGGAACGGTGAGGCGTCCACCAGTACGACACCGTTCTTCGTGACCACGAACATCGTGTTGATCATTCCCTGGGTGACGAAGTAGGCGCCGCCGCCCAGGTCCTTGATGGCATATCCGGACTCCGGGATGTCCGGACCCAGGGCGAAGTCGGGTACAGGCGCGAACTGGGTCATGGTGATCTCCTTTGTGTGGCCCGTCCGGTGGACGGTGGAACCGCAGTGGTTTCTGATGTGATTCGGGTGCCCGTGAGGGGTCTGGTGTGTGAGGGGGTTCATGCCGGCCGACGTGAGGACCGTCTCGGGCCTGGCCTGGCCTGGCCTGCGACGGTTGCGGGTCGGCGTCGGGGCGACCGTTTTCTTCTGCGGCCCCGGTAGGAAGGGGGCCGGCCTCATCGCCGCAGAAGCGTCAGCCTTGACTACCAGCATTGCGTTCGTCGGGTGTGTGCGGACCGCCCATGCGGGCCCTGCTGAACCCAGGTCTGGCTGGTCCACCCTCACCGGCCCGTCACGACGCCGCGCGGACACGCTGTCGGGCGGCGGTTGTGCCGCGGGTTGGTTCGATCACCGGCATTGCCCGGTCACGCGCGTCCCACGCAGGACGTCAGCGGCTTCCGCGGACAGTGCGTGGCTGGTGTCCATCGGGGGTTTCTGCCGCTGCGGGCGGGTGCGCGGTCGAACAGGGGCGTGCTTGCGCCGTGGGGTACTGGGACGCCAGAAGGCCGAGACGGCGCATGCGGAGTGCCTCGCGCGAGTACGTCGCGAACGTGGCTTCGGTCAAGGACACGGGAATGGTGAGCCGTTGTCCGGTGGCTGCTGCCATGTCCCAGGCAGGAAGGGCGAATTCGGCCATGAGGATCGCGCCGAGCGCCGCAGAGGGTATGAGCGGTCCGCCGATGCTGGAGCAGGGCCCACTCGAACTCCCGCGGCCCGGCGGGGAGAAGCACCATGTCCGCGAATCGGCCGGCCCGGATCCGGTGCCGCGCGGGTGCCCACGTCCCTTGTCGTCAGGTCAACGTTCGCAGGGCAGAGCCTGCGGCCCAAGCTGTGATGTCTTCGACCGCGTCCTGGTAGAAGACTTCGTACAGGTCCCGGCTCACATATCCGATGTGGGGTGTCACCACGGCATTGGGCAGAGAACGCAGGGGGTGGTCGGCAGGCAATGGTTCGCGATCGAAGACATCCAGTGCCGCACCTGCGATCCTCTCCTCATTCAGGGCGTCCAGGAGTGCAGCCTCATCGATCACAGGCCCACGTGATGTGTTGACCAGGATTGCAGTGGGCTTCATCAAGCGCAGTTCACGCTCGCCGACCAGCCCGCGTGTCCGGTCACTGAGCACGACGTGGATGCTCAGTACATCCGAGCGGGCGAACAACTCGTCGCGTGAAACGTACGTTACTCCCTTGGCCTGAGCCTCCTCCGGTCTGAGATTCTGGCTCCAGGCGATGGTCTCCATGCCGAAGGCCTTGCCGATCTCCGCCACACGGGTACCCAGCCGGCCCAGGCCCAGGACCCCCAGAGTGGCGTCGTGCAGGCTCGTGCCCAGCCCCACCTGCCAGCCGCCGCGGCGTACCGACTCGGCGTTCTGAGGGATCAGACGTGCTGCTGAGATGATCAGTCCCCACGTGAGCTCAACCGTCGGATACGAGAAGTACCCTGTGCCGCAGACGGTGATGTCCAGCTGCCGCGCGGCATCGATATCGATCGCCGCGTTGCCGGGCCCCGTGGTGACGAGCAAGGCCAGCTTTGGCAGTTGGCTCAGTGTCGACGCCGGAAAGGGTGTCCTTTCCCGCATCGCCACGACCACGTCGTAATCGGCCAAAGCCGCTACGACTGCCGCCCCGTCGTCGAACGGCTCGTTGAAGACATCTACTTGAGCGTGCAGCGAACCCCAGTCCGCCAGGCTGAGGGCAACATTCTGATAATCGTCAAGAATTGCGACCTTCATGGTCAGTCACCAGCTCTCGTCATCGGCATTTCAGGCCGTCATGGTCATCAGGCGGAGTCGCGCTGACGGCACGCTTCCGCCACTGATCCACCAGAGCGCCCTCAACGGCTTCCGCCTCCTGCGGAAGACCGCGCGAGCGGCATGCCGCACAGCGTGCGGCCCGCTGGGTCAGATCGAGCGCTACTTTCCTGATCTCATCGTTCAGCATGCGCGTTCTGCCGCCCATCGGCGGCCCGGTGGCCGATGCGCCGGAGATCGCCTCGGTACGGCGAGCGACCGGCGTAGGTCTGGAGCACCGCTCTGCGGCCGGTTGGGAGGCCGACGGCCAGACCCGTGGCCTTGGTCATGCGGGTGCCTTGGTCACGAGGGACGCAGGTATCGTGCTGGGCGCCCGCCTGCGCCGGGTGTCGGGCCGGGTCTCCGGCCTTTGAGGCCGCCCGGCTCGACACCTGGTCATCTCTCCTGCAGCGGGTAGTCGGTGTAGCCGGCGGCGTCCGGGCCGTAGAAGAGGTCGTGCCTCGGTTCCGTGAGCGGCGCGTGGGAGGCGAACCGGGCCGGCAGATCCGGGTTGGAGATGAACGCCTGCCCGTAGGCGACCAGATCCGCCAGGTCGTCGGCCAGAATTGTGTTGCCCCGGTGCTGGTCGAACCCGACGTTCGCGATGATGGTGCCCTGATAGACCTTGCGGAAGTGCCGGAACATCTCATCACCGGCCAGGTCCTCCAGCGGTCCCCCTGCGGGGTCGGTCATCATCCCCATGAGCAGCAGATGCGACAGGTCGTAGTCGTTGAGCCGGCCGAGCACGTACTCGCTCTCGGCCAGCGCCTCGCTCCCGGAGACGAATTCTCCCGTCTCCGACCAGGCGGGCCCGGCCTTCACGCCAAGGCGGCGCAGGTCGACGTACTCGCCGACGGCTTCGATGATCTCGAAGAGGAAGCGGGCGCGGTTCTCGACCGAGCCGCCGTAGACGTCTGTGCGCAGGTTGGTACGGGGGTTCAGGAACTGGCTGATCAGGTAGTTGAAGCCTGCCTGGAGCTGTACGCCGTCGAACCCCGCTTTCATGGCGTTGCGAGCCGCCGTCGCGAAGTCGGCGACCGTCTGCCGGATGTCGTGCGCCGACATCGCCGAGGGCTCCACGGTGGGCTTGCGGCCCGTCGCCGTCGGGGCCAGCAGCCCCGGATTGACAGCCGAGGGCGCAAGAGGCGGCCGGCCCTCGAAGAAGTCGGGGTGCGAGGCGGATCCGGTGTGCCACAGCTGGGCGAAGATGACACCCCCTGCGCGGTGGACCGCGTCCGTCACCTGCTTCCAGCGCGCGACCTGCTCGTCCGTGAACAGCCCCGGCACGTCGTGCCAGCCGACCGCGTCACGGCTGATCCATACGCCCTCGGAGATGATCAGGCCGGCCGATGCCCGCTGAGCGTAGTACCGGGCGTGAAGATCGCTGGGCAGCAGGTCACGGTTGCGGGCGCGTGCTCGCGTCAACGGGGCCATGACCATGCGGTTCGCCAGAGGAACGTCCTGCATCCGGTACGGCTGAAGCAGGGGCTGCGTCGAACTCGTCACTTGAGTCTCCTGGTGTAAGGCGAAGCCCAGCGATCCGCGGGAAGGGCGCCGGGTCGCATTCCAGGCGGCATCATCCGCCACCTAATGCACAGATTTGCGCTTTAGAGTGAGCTTAGCAGCTCCTCGCCTTAACGCAAACTTCTGGGCTTCAAGCTCCGGGGCGGTTCGTCGGTGGCTCCTCCGGGGGTGCCGAGATCGGCTGTGGGCCGGGTGGTTCGCGACCGGTGTGGAGTGGGTGGTGAGGCGGGGGTCAGGAGTCCTGGTTGCAGAGATCGTCGACGTAGGTGCGCGCGTCGACCTTGGACAGTGTCCAGGGGAGGAAGATCACCCGGTAGATGATGGGGGCCACCACGCGATCGATGACGTCGTCGCCGCTGAAGGTGCTGCCGGGCCGGGCGGCGAAGGTGGCTGCCTCCGTCCGTCGGTCGCGCAGGCAGTCCGCCTCGCTCTCGCCTGCCGTGGCGGCTCCGCCCCGCAGGATGGCGGCGTTCACCGGGATGCTGTAGTGGCTGATCAGCTCCTGAGCCCACGCGGTCAGGTCGGCCCGCAGTTCTCCGGTGTCGGGGAGGTCGCGCTCGGGGTCGAGTCGGTAGGTCGCCAGGTCGTTGATCATGGTGCGCGCGTCGTCCCATCGCCGGTAGATGCTCGAGTGATTCACTCCGGCGCGCTCCGCGACCATCGGGATGGTGATGGCGTCACTGCCTCGTTCGGCTATGAGCTCCTCGACGGCCTTCCTGATGGCCGCCAGTACTGCGGCGCTGCGGCCGCCGGTGCGCCGTCGCGGGGAGGATTCGGTAACCATGGGCCCACGGTAACGCACGGGGCTTTGCGTTAAGCCTTCCGCAGGTCTATGCTGCCCCTAAAGCACAAATCCTGGCCTTAGGGGGCTTTGAAGTGTTCCGCCTCGTCGAATCAAGGATTGACCGCAGCCCGGTCCATATGAGCCCTGAGCCTGCCCCCGCCCGGAGGCTGCTTGCGCCTTCCGCGGCGTTCGCCGGGTCGGCCGCCGTGCTCGCGGCGCTCTATGTGGCCGCAGGCGCGCCCACTCCGCTGCTGGTCGTCTTCGAGCAGCAGTGGCACTTTCCCGCCTGGGTGTTGACGGTTGCCTTCGCTTCCTACGCGCTCGGCCTGCTGGCGGCCCTCCTGGTCGCCGGATCCCTGTCCGACCACATCGGACGTCGGCCCGTCCTGGTCGGGTCGCTCCTGGTGGAGCTCGGGGCGATGCTCCTGTTCGTCTTCGCCCCGGACATCGGCTGGGTCGTTGCAGCGCGCACCATCCAGGGCATCGCCACCGGTGCGGCAACGAGCGCCTTCTCCGCCTCGGTCGTGGAACACGCCCCGGAACACCGCAAGAAGCTGGGCACGATCATCACCAGCATCGCTCCGGCCGGGGGACTGGGCCTGGGAGCCCTGCTCACCGGTACAGCGGTCCAGTTCAGCAGCCACGCGACGGTGATCGTGTTCACGGCCCTCGCAGTGATCATGGCCGTCGGCACAGGGGTCGCCGCCTACTCCGCGGAGACCGCTGCCAAGCGTTCCGGCGCGGTGCGTTCCCTCATTCCCCGCGTCTCTGTCCCTCAGACCGCACGCCGTGAGTTCGTGGCAAGCATTCCTGTTCACATGGCCGCGTGGATGCTGGCCGGCCTGTTCATGGGGCTCGTGCCCACCATCATCCGGGACCTGCTGGGCCTGCACAGCGGTCTGCTGAACGGCGCGACTGCCTTCATCCAACCTGCCGCGGCCGCCGTGGCCGGCCTCTTCCTCGGCCGTCTGACTCCACGCGGCACCGTCTTCATCGGCGGTACGGGCGTACTGCTCGGCACCGCGGTGAACATGGCCGGTGTCGCGACCGGAACACTCCCTCTGCTGTGGCTGGGCGGACTCATCGGCGGCGTGGGCGTCGGTGCCTCCTTCTCCGGCGCCATCCGCACCGTCGCCCCGCTCGTACAGCCCCACCAGAGGGCCGGACTCTTCGCAGCCGTCTACCTGGTCGCCTACCTGAGCTTCGGAGTACCGGCGCTCATCGCAGGGCTTTTGATCGCCCCGCTCGGCCTGCTGAACACCGTCCTCGGCTACGGCGTCGCCGTCATCGCCGCCGCCACCGTCGGACTGCTCACGCAGTACCGCATCCACACGGACCGCCGACCCGCCCTTCGCCGAGCAGAGGACACGAAAGTGATCGCGACATCCCGCTCCCGGTCCTGAGCAGGGCCGCCCATGAGCACCGACCGTCCCCCTCGGGGCTATCGGTCCGTGCCATACCCGCTGGTCCTCACCACGTTCAGACGCCAACCCGAGAGCAAGGAGTACAGACCATGGCACAGGAATCCTCGCGTCCTGCCGACGCTTCCGGAGTCTTCCGGCTCGGCGGCGACCTGTCGGTCAACCGGCTCGGATTCGGAACAATGCAGCTGACAGGCCCCGGTGTGTGGGGTCCACCGAAGGATCCCCAGGAGGCCGTGCGCGTGCTGCGCCGGGCCGTCGAGCTGGGCGTGAACTTCATTGACACCGCGGACTCCTACGGCCCGTTCGTCAGCGAGCAGCTCATCCGCAAGGCACTGCACCCCTACCCGGCGGGGCTGGTGATCGCCACCAAGGGCGGGCTGTCCCGCTCGGGCCCGGGTGACTGGCGGCCCCTGGGCCGGCCCGAATACCTCCGGCAGCAGACCGAACTGAGCCTGCGCCACCTGGGCGTGGAGCGCATCGACCTCTACCAGCTGCACCGCATCGACCCCCAGGTACCGCCGGCCGACCAGATCGGCGAGCTGCGCCTGCTGCAGAAGGAAGGCAAGATCGGCCACATCGGCCTGTCGGAGGTGACGGTCCCGCAGATCAAGGAAGCGCGGACCGTCGCGGACATCGTCTCCGTGCAGAACCTGTACAACCTCGCCAACCGCCAGGCCGAGGACGTACTGCACTACGCCGAGCGGGAGAACCTGGCCTTCATCCCCTGGTTCCCCATGGCCACCGGCCGGCTGGCACGACCGGGCGGCCCGCTGGACACGCTCGCCAGGACATACGGCGCGACCCCATCCCAGCTGGCTCTGGCCTGGCTGCTGCATCGCTCACCGGTGATGCTCCCCATTCCCGGCACCTCCCGCCTGACTCATGTCGAGGAGAACGCCCAGGCCGCACAGATCACCCTGAGCGACGCCGAGTTCCAGGCACTCAGCCAGGCCGTGTAAGTGGCGGCCCGGCCGGCCTGGCGCGCTCCTTCCCGGTGGCGCCAGGCCATGAACGATCCATACGCGGAGATCCACAGCACGAGTAGACGATTCGTCTCAGCGAGGAGCAGACGAGGCACTCCGCACATCGCTCGGTCTCCACGACGCACTCGCGGCGGCCGGCAACGCGCGGATCGTGTCGTTGAGTTCCCGCGGCCACCACGCCTCGCCCGTCGAGTTCGACGACATCAACTTCACCTCCCGCCCCTACGACCCGTGGCTCGCCTACGGGCAGTCGAAGACCGCCAACGTTCTCTTCGCCGCCGGAGCGACCAGCCGCTGGGCTGCTGACGGGATCACCGCCAATGCCGTCCACCCCGGCGTGATCATGTCGACGAACCTGTCGCGCTACATGGATCCGGAGCAGGCCGCACAGCTGCGTGCCCTTGAGGCGGCCGGGGAGTTCGGCTCGATCCAGGGCGCGCCGTTCCGGTTCAAGACGATCGCCCAGGGCGCCGCGACGAGCGTGCTGGTCGCGACCTCTCCCCAGTTGGAGGGCATCGGCGGCCGCCCGCGCAAGGTTGTCCGAGGTTTCGCCGGACGTGGGCGCGCTCCGCGTCCGCCCGTCCTGCTCAGGCAAGCCACTGGGGCCCGCTCGATCCGCGGGGTACCAGGACCGGGGTGGGCAATCGGTTCGGGCAGTGGGTGCTCTTCGTCGCTGCCGGACTTCGCGGCGCGGTGCGTGCGCGGGGCGAGGGGCGTCGGGCCGCGCTGCGGCGTTGGAGGGGACGCGCGCCCGCTCCCTTTACGCGCGAAGTTGCGTGGGGCCGGCGATCTCGGCGAGCCGGAGCTTGGTCTCGTCAGGGCTGTCAGACGCGGCGGTCGTGATCACGATTTTGAGCTCGGAGTCGCCGTCGGTCAGCACATCGCAGTCCAGAGTGACCGGCCCGACTGCTGGGTGTTCGAGGGTGGGGCAAGTGCGTCGCTGCGCCGCCGCAGGCGACCTCCCGCAGCGACGAGCAGTTCTGCTTCCTCGTCCGGCCTGGGGCGTCGCGCTCCGGGCCGCAGTCGATGTCGGACAGTTCCTCAACGCCGGGCGCGGGTCGCCATGGGAGCAGGCCAGGCTGCTGGCCTCAGGCACCGGACACCGACGGCTCGACAGGGGACCAGCGACGCCGGTCCTCCGATGCTCGGGCAGGGCCGCACGCCGGCACGGCGACGGTGTTGGCGTCTGCGTTGGCGTTGGTGTTGGCGTCGGCCGTGTCAGACATGCGTGAGGAGGCGCTCCAACGGCCGGGGAACACGCTCCAGGTGCAGGTGCGCGACCAGCGCCTGCGCGTACAGCGCCTTGCGACCGCTGTGGGTGCCCATGAAGCGCCGCAGCTGGTGTTCCACGGGCCGTTCCCGCTGTGCCGGCTGGCCCTGAAAGGTGCGGAAGGGGCGCATCTCGCCCTGGGCCTCGATCACCTGCTGCACGCCCTCGGCCCCGACAGCGCGGATCAGCTCGTCCTCCAGGTCGGCGACGCACACGTGGAACCCGAACGTCTCCAGTTTGGCGTGCGTGAGACCGGGCCCGAGCCCGACCCGCTCAAGATGACGCCGGAAGTGCCGCTCCTCGCCGATGTCGCAGAGACCGGCCAGCGGCAGGTCGAGCCCCTGAGGGCCACATACGTCCAGGAAACGCCCGATGCTCATCGCACCCCCGAGCGGTACTACCGCGACGCCTTCTGCACCGAGGTCGCGACCGTAGCGTGTGGCCAGTGCTTCGAGCGCTACCTGATCACTGCCTCCCTCGACGAGCACGACCGTCCGCACACCGCCGGCAAGCTCCCGCGCCACCGCGGCGGCCACACCCGCCTCCGCTCCGCCGGCCGCCCACGCGACCAGCGCCAGGCGGAATCGCCTTGACATGTCCATGAGACCTCGCTTCCCGACGCCATCCTGGCACGGCCGAGATCCAGTACGCACGCACGTTTTCCGGGGGACGATGACTCAAGAAATCGGAGGAGGTGCGGCTTCGGATGAGCGATCAGGTTCGAGTGATCTGATCCGAGGGGGAAGCACCGGCACATCGACACTTTCGGCGACGGCACTCCGCCGCTCTGACACACACATGGGCAGGGTTCGGAAACCGTCGTCCCTCCCGCTCCACGGGCAGCCGCCGCAGTCGGGATGATCACGGTAGAGGCTGGCTTGGCGGTAAATCCGTTACTACAGTGCATCTTGACGCTCCGTCAGACAACAGCAGATGCCACCGTCTCCGTCCACGCCGCCGCCCTGCGCGGCGCGGAGCGACTCACCACCACCCGGCAGGGCCGCTCGATTCGCCACGATCCGGCCGCTTGGGAGGACCGGGGAAGACGGCGGGCGGATCGCACCGCTGGACCGGCGGGTGTTCGCCGTCGCGGGCACGGTGGTGGTGGGCGGGCTGACCGCGCGGGAGTTCGGCGGCGCGCGGCGGGCGCAACTGCTCGCGGCGATCGCGATCCACCTCGCGGCGATCTTCGGGACCGTTCTGCTGGCCGCGGCGCTGCTCGGCCCGGCCCGCCGGACCTCGGCCGACCGCCGACTGCTCGCGGGCGCGGTGATCGCCGTGCTGCTGATGCTGCCCGACCTGTGGTGGAGGCGCGGCACGGCTGGGCCATGTTCCCGATGACGCGGGCGCTGAACGGGGAGCACGGAGGTGCGGGGAACATCGTCACCTGGATCGTGGGGCAGCTCGGTATGTCCTGCCTGACGATGACGATGACGATGACGATGACGATGACGGTGCTGTGGGCGCCGGGCCTGCGGTTCCTGTGGCGGTCCGGCCGGCCGCTGTGGCGGTGCCTGGTGACCGCGTACGCCGTGCTGTTCGTGCTGTTCGCGGTGACGACCGGAGTGCAGGTGTACTACCTGGGCGGGCTGTACGTGCGCCTGCTGGCGGCAGGCGCGGTGGGACTCGACGGGTGGCTGCACTCGCGCCCGGAGCGGTTGCGCGGCCTGATGATCGGGACCGCCGTTTCGGCCGCGCTGTCCGCCGTGATCGTGCTGCCGGTGCTGCCGCCTGCTGACGTGGCCTGGACGTACGGCACCAGCCCGATCTCGGGGGAGACCCTCGGCCGGCCCCAACCGGTCGGCACGGTGCGGCAGGTATGGACCGGACTCCCGGCCGGGCAGCGCGCGAACGCGGTTCGTCGTAGCTGTACGAAAACAGGGCCGACTAAGAGGGGGCATCCGCAGCCGACAAGCGATCCGGCCGAGAACGTCAAATCCTCGTACTGCGGGCGATTCGGTACAGCACGTTCGGGCGCAGTGGCCCTTCGGGCGCGGTGAGGTCGTCGAAGTCGTCGGCCGGGTCCCGGGTCATGCCGATCCGGCGCATCACAGCCTGTGAACGGAGGTTGGTGGCTGTTGTCACAGCGAGGACCTCGAGAAGCTCAAGCGTGTCGAAGCCGTAGGCCAGTGCTGCCAGCGCGGCCTCGGTGGCGTAGCCCTGGCCCCAGGCCGATCGGGTGAGCCTCCAGCCGATCTCCACTCCGGTGAACGGCATGCCGTCATCCACCTGGTCCAAGCCCGCGAAGCCGATGAACTCGCCTGTGGCCCGCACCTCGACCGCCCACCACCCGTAGCCTCGCCGGTCGAAGTCGGCCTGGAACCATGCCACAGAGGCATCGCTCTGTTCACGGGTGAGTACGTCGCCCAAGTGCTCACGAACCTCGGGATCGGCGTTCATCGCCGCCCATGGTTCAAGGTCGGAGTCACGCCATCTACGCAGGGTGAGGCGGTCGGTATGCAGTTCAGCCATGCTGCCCAGCCAACGCGAGCCTTCCCTCTGAGGCAATCCCTTTTTGCTTCTTCGGAACTCCTCACGATCGCCGGTGTCGCGGGCGATCGCGAGGCCCGGTCACGCGACCAGGCGCAGCCAGGCCGCCGCGAGTGCGGCGTGACCGGCCGGTGTCGGGTGTACGCCGTCCGCAGCCCAGTACTCCGGCCCGGTCGTCGCGGCGAGCTCGGCGAACAGGCCGTCGGCGGCGAGCAGGTGCGCACCGTACTTGCGGGCGAGCTCGCGCACGACCTGGATCTTCGGGTCCAGGTCGGCCCGCCACTGCTTCCGGACCTCTTCGCCGAAGTGCGTGTCGCCGACCTCCACACGGCCGCGAATCGGCAGGAGGAACGGCTCGATGAGGATCAGACCCTCCTCGGGGATCACGTAACCGTCCGGGGCGTACGTGTGCCAGCCGACGTCGTTCATGCCGACGAGGATCGACACCACGTCCGGGCGCGCGTCCAGCACGTCCGCCTGCCATCGGGCTTCGAGGTCCATGACCTTGCTGCCCGCGATCCCGGAGTTCAGCCAGGTCACTGCCCGGTCCGGGTGCCGGAGTCCCCACTCGCCCGCAACGCGCAGCGGGTAGCCGAATCCGAGACGCTGTTCGCTCTCCAGCCGTTGGCAGTCGGTGATCGAATCGCCGGTGAACATCACGGTGCTTCCCGGTCGGAGGGTGATTGTCATGTGTGCTCCTGAAACTCGGTTGAGGAGAGTAAGTCCCCATCGGATGTGTGCGTCGACTTTCTGGCGGCTGATGATCCCGCTGTGGAACCTTTGGCTGCTTCCCTTCATGCGGAACACGAAGCTGCCCAAGACCGGTCGGAGGCACGGGGCGTGGAAAGCCCGCACCGGCTGCGCCGACGATGCGGAGAACGCTCCCCTTCGGCACGAGGGCGAGCGGGACCGGTTGCATCCATGGCTGCTCACGATTTCCTTCGCGTCCTTGCAGCGCCCACAGGAACGGAAGGGAACGAGGTGGCTGCTTCAGATTTCCGTGCCACCCAACCAATGCCTGGCGGCCTGCTCGAACGCTTCACGGTCGGGGTCGCGATCACCTGCCCAGGCGACTATGCCGTCAGGCCGGACGAGCACGGCACCCAATCCGATGTCGTTTCGCGCCGCCCCGGCCGCATACCGGATCCGGCTTTCCCAGCCCGTCGCTGAACCATGCAGGGATCGGTCGATGCTGAAATCGAGCGCGACGCCTCGTCCGTCCTGCATCATGTCGCCGAGACGAGTGCCGTCCCGAAGACGAAGGTCCGGGGCGTTGCGGCCGACCAGCGGGTGCTCGCTGCCGAGGTCGTAGCGGATCGACGATCCCGACGTCCTTTCGAACACGTAGGTCGTTCCGTCACGGGTCCCGAGCAGATCGCGAATCAATGCTTGGATCGCCTGGGAATGCGGGTCCGGCCTCATGGCCGCCGCCTGGGCGCGCGACCAGTCGAGCACTCCTGCGCCGATCGGATGGCGCTCACGGGTGTAGGTGTCGAGAAGCCCGTCCGGCGTGTACCCGCGCACGGTCGCCGCGAGCTTCCATCCCAGGTTCATGGCGTCGCCCAGGCCGAGGTTGAGTCCCTGCCCGCCAAGGGGGGAGTGGATGTGAGCGGCGTCGCCTGCGAGTAGGACGCGCCCCTGCCGGTAGGTCGTCGTCTGCATCGCGCGATCGGTGAAGCTCGACGCGAGATGGACGTCGCTCAGCGTCACGTCGGTGCCGGATATACGGCGCAGGACTGCCTGGAGATGGTCGCGAGTCGGCTGCTGCGAGCGGTCGAACGCGCCGCCGTCGAAGTCCATCATGCCGACGTACCCTTCCGCGGGTGTCCGCAGGTACATGCCCGTCGGTGTCAGATTGAACCCGGGGCGCAGTTTCTCGGGATCGGCGATGGTGGCGAGCACGGCGTAGCCGGTGAACTGTGGCTCGGTGCCGACGAAGTCGAAGTCCGCGAGCCCGCGCACCGTGCTGCGGCCGCCGTCGCAGCCGACGAGCCAGCGTGCCGCGTACTCGTCCTCGCCGGCGTGCGCGACCACGGTCTCACCGTCCTGGGCGATGGCAGAGACCGTGACGCCGCGCCTGATCTCCACGCCGAGCTTGGATGCCTGTTCGGACAGCACCGTCTCGACCGCTTCGAGGTTGGTCATCACGCCTTTCAGCGCCGGGCTGGGAAGCCGGAACGGCAGGGCGGCGACGTCGACGTTGGCCGGATCGAGCATCATGCCGGCGAAGTGGCCCACGCTGCGAGGCGGTGACGGCTCGTCCGCGTCGCGGTTCGCGTCGGGATCGTCGTGGACGCCCGAGGCCGTCAGCCGCGGGTGTAGCAGCCCGCGGCGGTAGAACGCCTCGACCGACGCGGCGGTCAGGCCCCGCATCCCGAGCGGGTTCGCCTTCCACGGGGAGCGGGGCTTCGGCTCCCGCTCGAGCACCAGGACGGAGCAGCCTGCGAGGCCGAGCTCGCAGGCGAGGAACAGACCGACCGGCCCAGCGCCCACGACTACTACGTCATGCATGAGAACTCCTCTTTCCGAAGGGCTGTGAGAACGTTTGACTTGGTGCGCGAAACCGAGGTGGGTGCGATCGTCGACCCGTCGCCCATCGCTTTCGCGGCGGCAGAGTGCCGGGTGTCGACGTCGTACAGGTAGGTCTCGACGAACGACGTGCCGGCGTACTCGGGTGTGGCGGTGGAGAGCAGCGGCCGGACCTATGACCACGCGTCGTCCGCGCCATCGGCGCCATCCGCGCCGTCCGCGCCGACCAGCAGGCTGGCGACGGCGGTGCCGCCGTCGGCGAACGTCACCTCGTCGCGACGCTCGCCGACGGCACGGGTGCTGCTGACCTTGCGCCCCAACCGGACCGTGCCGACCCGCAGCGAGTCGATCAGCATCCGACGCAGCTCGCCGCGCTGCACCTCGGGGCGTCCGCCCGTGCAGTCGTCGGCTTTGTCCATCAGGACGGTCCCGTCCCGGTCGAGGACCCGCATCGTCTGACGGCCCTCCGGGACGAGTCCACCGAGTCCGGCGCCGATGATCGTGACAGGAATGCTCATGGTGGTGGCTCCTTCGGGATCGAGGTCGCCCGGTGAACTCCGGTCGGCCTCTGGAATGTCAGGCACTCGAAGACTCACGCGGGCCGCTCACACAGGGCACACGCGGCGCTGACAGCGGCACACATGGCGCTGACACTCCCGTACTGCAACGCGTCAGTGCCGCGTTCGCGCACCCGGCAGGCGTCACATGGTGGCGCGCGTTCCGGTACGGGCGGGGACGCCGGCTTCCTGCCGGACCGATCACGGCAGCATGCCGGTGACGATGCGCCAACGAGAGCCTGGGGCTGTCTTTGACGGAGGTGGCGCCCCTGAACAGAGGGGAAAAGCCGGCGCACTGCACTGATTTGGGGACTCAAGGGTGCGCGCGCGAAGATCGGGGGATGGACGGGGATACGCGGCTTCGCATCACGCTGCTCGGCGCCTTACAAGCGTCTCGCGATGACGACGCGTTGCCCGTTCCGGGTACGCGTTTGCAGGGGCTGCTCGTCCGGCTGGCGCTCGCCGGCGGTCGCGCGGTCGCACAGGGCGTCCTGGTCGACGCGATCTGGGCCGAGGACCCGCCGGCCGGCCCCGCCCACGCCTTGCAGGCCCTCGTGTCGCGGCTGCGCCGGACCCTCGGCTCGGCCGGCGACGTCGTGCAGGTCGCGGGCGGCTACCGGCTGGACGTGGACGCGGCCGACGTGGACGTGCTGCGGTTCGAGCAGCTTGCCGCCGCCGGCCGTGACCGCCTGCGCGCCGGTGACCCGAATGCCGCGGCGGCCGTGCTCGGCGAGGCCGTGGCGCTGTGGGGCGAACACCCCGGCGCCGAGCCCACGGCCGTCGCCGCGGTGGCGCCCGCCGTCGCGACCCGGCTGGCCTACGCCTCGGTCGAGGCCGTAGCCGACCTCGCCGACGCCGAGCTGTCCCTGGGCCGTGCCGACGCGGCCGCCGCCCGCCTGACCGCGCTGCTCGCCGAGCAGCCGGTCCACGAGCGGGCGGCCGCGCTGCTCATGGACGCGCTCGCCGCCCAGGGGCGCCAGGCCGAGGCCCTGGCCGTGTACGAGCGGGTCCGCGAAACCCTGGCCGAGGGCCTCGGCACCGACCCGGGCGCCGCCGTGCGCGAGCGCCACCTGCGCCTGCTGCGCGCCGAGCGGCCCGCCCCGGCCGCCGACGCCGCGCAGACCGGGCCGACCAACCTGCCCGCGCCGCTGACCAGCTTCATCGGGCGCGACGACGACCTAGCCCGGATCGACATGCTGCTCGCCGCCGGGCGCCTGGTCACCGTGCTCGGTCCTGGCGGTGCCGGCAAGACCCGGCTCGCCGTCGAGGCCGCCCGCAGCCACCGTCACGAGTACCGCGACGGCGTCCGGATGATCGACCTCGCCTCGGTCACCGAGCCGACCAAGGTCGGCGCGGCCCTGCTGGCCGGGATCGGGCTGCGCGGCGGCGTGATGTTCGAGGCCCGGGCGCGGGCCGAGGTCGACGAGCTGGACGTACTCGTCGACCAGCTCGGCGGCCGGGAGAGCCTGCTGCTCGTCGACAACTGCGAGCACCTGATCGACGCCGTGGCCCACCTGGTCGCGGCACTGCTTTCTCGCTGCTCCGGGCTGCGCGTGCTCGCCACCAGCCGCGAACCCCTCGCGGTCGACGGCGAGGCGCTCGTGCCGCTCGGCCCGCTCGCGCTGCCCGGCCCGGACGACGGCGTCGAGCAGGCTCGGCGGGCGGCGTCGGTACGCCTGTTCACCGAGCGGGCCGCGGCCGTGCGCCCGGGCTTCGAGGTCGACGAGACGACGCTGCCCGAGGTCCGGCAGGTGGTCCGCAGCCTGGACGGGATGCCGCTGGCCCTCGAACTGGCCGCGGCCCGGCTGCGGACGCTGTCGCTGCCCGAGCTGGCCGACGGGCTGTCCGACCGGTTCCGGCTGCTCACCACAGGCAGCCGCACCGCGCTGCCCCGGCACCGTACGCTGCGCGCGGTCATCGCCTGGAGCTGGGACCTGCTGAGCGAGCACGAGCGTACGGTCGCCGAACGCGTCTCCATCCTGCCCGGCGGCGTCACGCCGGCCGCGGCCACCGCGGTCTGCGCCGGCAACGCGGTGCCGGCCGCCGAAATCCCCGAGCTGCTCGCGGGCCTGGTCGACCGGTCGCTGTTGCAGCTCGCGCCCGATCCGGGCCGCTACCGCATGCTGGAGACGCTGCGCGAGTACGGCACCGACCGCCTCGCCGATACAGGCGACCTCGGCACCGTCCGCGACCTGGCCGCCGACTACTTCGCCGAGCTGATGGCCCGTTACGACCCGCAGCTGCGCGGCCCCGGTCAGCTGGCGGCCATGCGAGTCATCAGCGCCGAGTACGACAACACGCTCGCCGCCCTGCGCAGGCGATGCGACACCGGCGACGCCCCCGGCGCGGTCGCTCTCGCCCTGAACCTGACCTGGTACTGGCAGATGTCCGGCCGACACTCCAACGCGGCCTACTGGCTGGGCGAGGCACTGGCGGTGCCCGGCGGCGAGCCGACACCCGACCGCGACTGCGCCCGCGCGATCTACCTGCTCAACCAGGTCCACACCCGGCCAGCGACGACCGCCGAGGAGGCCTCGGACGACCAGGCCGAGATACGCGATCTGGCCGACCGGCTCCTCGCGTACCCGGAACTGCCCGGGCCGTACGGCGCGCTCACCATGCTCCCGCTCGCGTTCCTTCAGGGGGAGAAGACCACGCCCGCGATCATCGAGCACCTGGCCGACGGCGACGACGTGTGGCTGTCCGGGCTGGCCCGCATGTTCCGGGCCGAGTTCGCCGAGAACGCGGGCGAGCTCGACAGGATGCGCACCGACGTGGAGGCGGCCCTGGCCTGTTTCCGGCAGGCCGGCGACCGCTGGGGCCAGGCCAACGTGCTGCCGTTGCGCGCCCAGCTGCGGCAGTACGACGACGACCTCGACGGCGCACTGTCCGACCTGCGCGAGGCCCGGTCGCTGGCAGGCGAGTTCGGCTCGTCGAGCGTCGGCGACGAGGTGCTGAGCGACCTGCGCTGGATCGACCTGCACCTGCGGCGCGGCGATACCGACCTGGTGATCGCGATGGTCGACTCGGCCCGGGAGCGGGCGCTGCGCGCGGACTCGCCGGAGATGCTGTTCCTGGTCGACGCGTGGGAGGCCGTCTTCCGGGTGCGGCTCGGCGACCTGGACCGGGCGCGCGAACTGCTCGACAGAGCCGAACGGGGTCTGCACGGCGACACCCGGTTCCCCGGTGACCACGCGCGGACGCTGGCCGGCAGCGCACGGGCCTCGCTCTGCCTGGAGGCGGGCGACCCGGCCGGTGCGGGGAAGGCGCTGGCGAAGGCGTACGCGGCGGCGCTTCGGACCCGGGACCTGCCGATCCTGGCGCTGGTGACGGTAAACGCGGCCGCACTCGCCGAGGCGCACGGGCGGTATCACAAGGCCGCCGTCCTGCTCGGCGCCGCCTCCCGGCTGCGCGGCGCTCACGACCGCAGCGATCGGCAGGTTCGCGACCTCACCCGCCGGGGGCGGGCCGCGCTGGGCGAGGAAGCCTTCGCCGCGGCGTACGGGAAGGGTTGGGAGATGGACGGGCAGATGGCCGTGACCGAAGTCGACCCGGCCTGGCTGTCCCGGGAACTCAGGACGGCTCACCCCGATCCCGAGTGATCTGGCAGATCCCGAGTGATCCGGCCGGGCGTGTCGAAGCGCGCCATCGGTACGCCCACCGGATCGCCCGGCTGCTTCTCGAACGTCTCCGGCTCGGCCAGCCGCCTCACCCCGAAGCCCAGCTCGACGACCTGCGGCACTTGCTGCGGCCGTAACGTGGGCCGGCTCCGGTCAACACGGCCGTACGGTCGTCGGCGGGGTCCGTCCCCCACGCATGCCGCCGCCGACACGCAGGCCCGCTCAGACGCGCCGACGGCGGGCGCGCGGCGCCGACTCCATCGCTGTGAAGGTGGGAGGCGGCGATGTGGCGTCCCTCAGCGTCCCCGATCCGGCGGTGCACACCGAGTTTTGGGACACGCTTTACACGACGCATGCAACTGCGGCCACCTCCTCGCTGTCTGACACGAAGTCGGGCCCGTCAGGGCCGAGGAGCGAGAGAGCGGGGCAGGCGTGGGACGGCGCAAGGGCAGCATAGGGATCGCACTTGTCACGGGTGCCATGTTGGTGGGTACGAGTGCCTGCGGCGGGGGCGGCAGTGACAAGGCGAGCGGGGACGACGCAAAGCCGTCGGGCAAGCCGAGTGCGAGCTCCTCTCCGTCACCGACGAAGCCCGCGGGCCCGCCGATGCTGCTGGAGACGATCACCCCGCAGACGGGAACCACGGTCGGCGTGGCCATGCCGATCTCGGTGGTCTTCACGAACCCGGTGGCGGCAAAGGCACGGGCCGCGGTGGAGAAGCACATGAAGGTGAGCACCTCGCAGCCGGTGGCCGGCGCCTGGCACTGGTTCGGTGACAGGCGCGCCGACTGGCGACCGAAGGCGTACTGGCCCTCCGGTACGACAGTGAAGATCGACGCTGACATGAAGGGCGTCAGCAACGGCAACGGACGCTACGGCGTGCGCGCCTACACGCACACCTTCAAGGTCGGCGACGACGTGCGCGCGGATGTCTCGGTGACTGGCCACACCATGAAGGTGACCCGCAACGGCACGGCGGTCCGCACCCTGTCGATCAATGCGGGCAGCCCCCAGTATCCGACGTGGAACGGCACGATGGCCGTCATCGACAAGCAGGAGAAGGTCCACATGACCTCCTGCAGCGTTGGCATCAGCTGCGACAAGGGCAGCCCCAACTACTACGACCTGACGCTGCCCTGGGACGTCCACCTGACCCAGTCCGGCACGTACGTGCACTTCTCGACCGGCGACCCCAATCCGGGCAGCGGCAGCGCCCGTGGCTCGCACGGCTGCGTCCACCTGTCCATGTCGGACGCCAAGTGGTTCTACGGCCAGGTCAAGCAGGGCGACCCCGTCACCATCACCGGCTCGACCCGTGCCAAGGCCTCGGCCGACAACGGCTACGCCGACTTCAACCTGGGATGGGACGAGTGGCTCGCGGGCAGCGGATCCGGGGAGGGGACGACCGGAACGCTGTGATGCGCTGCGGTGGCGGCGCCGGTCAGCACTCGATGATGTTGACCGCGAGGCCACCGTCCTACTCGCTCTTGGGGCTGATCGGAAACGGTCGGCCCTTCGGCACACCCCACTCGTCCAACCGCTGGCCGAGGTCAGCGAACAGGGCACCGAACTCCGGCGTGAGTGCGGCCGCCTCGCGTGGCCACGCCTGCTCGAATCCGCTCACTCCGCCGCATCTTCGCGGCCCCTGACGACGTCGTCGAGGCAGCCGGTCAGTTCGTGCGTGATGGTCGCGTGCCTCAACACATGTGAACTGGCGGCTCGGTGCGGCCGGGCCGACTCCGGCCTCACGGGCCGGTTCGCGCAGTGACAGTTCCCGGGTTCCCTTCTCGCGTACGGTCGCTCGGCGAGGGTCGGCATGGCGGGCGCGGGCGCGGTCTTCGCCCTGTGCAGTGCGATAGCTTCGGGACTCTCCTCCGCGGTGTCGCACTACGTGGAAACACGCTGGAGTGCTGGGGTACGCGACCATGAAGTTCCCGAAGAGCAGTGCCGGAAAAACCTTCCTGCGTGAGGCGAGGCCGTTCATCGCCAAGGCCGCGGAGACGGTCGAGACGAAGGTCGCCAACAAGGTCAGCCTGCATCTCCACCTCTCCGGACTGGTGAACTGATCACCAATGTGACCAAGTCGAGGCTGGGCCAGGAAGCCATGGAAAACCCAGAGAAGACGGCGACGCGGGACCGGGAGAAGCGGGGTTTCTCGCTGCTGCGCTTCACCCTCATGCTCTTCGCCATCGCGATCGCGCACTTCGCGACCGCCGTCACCTTCGGCCACTCCGTCATGAGCGCGCTGGGCACCCTGGCCGAGGACACGGTCATGTTTGCCGTGGTCGTCTCGGCGATCGCCTACGTCGGGTCCCGGCTGCGGCGGAGGGGGCAGAAATAAAGGGTTCCGGCTGGGGATGCGTCGGGGTGCTGGCGGCGTTGCTCGCTTTCAACGCCCTGACACGCCTCTTCGACGTACTGGTCTTCGGCCCCAGCTGGTCGTAGTTCGGCCAGCACGTCGCCTTCATGGCGGTGTGTCTACTGATCGCCGTGCTCATCGTTGTGCTTCGGCAGCGCGCCGCGCCCGGCCGTCGGCACAGCGGCGGACCCGGGGGAGAGAGGGCACGGCAGGGCCATCGGCGGGCGCGCCGCCGCGGTAGGGTCCTCGCCCCGGTCGACCAGTACGTCGACCGCGACGTCATCGCCGAACAGATTGCCCGCGCGGAACAGCAACGCCGCGCCCTGTCCCACTTCCTCGGAGGCCGGGGCGCCGTGGGCGGAGCGTCTTCCTGGCGCCGGACCGGGACCTGGGCGGCCTTGTCATGACGGTCGTGCGTTACCGCCGCCACCACTCTGCTGCTCCGGGACGCTCTTGCGCGCGTCCCGCTGCCGGCGTGCACGGGCGACCTGTTCGTGGATCAGGCCGGTGAACACCGCGTCCGGGTCGTC
Source organism: Streptomyces sp. NPDC086549 (assembly GCF_044746205.1). Classification (NCBI taxonomy): domain Bacteria; kingdom Bacillati; phylum Actinomycetota; class Actinomycetes; order Kitasatosporales; family Streptomycetaceae; genus Streptomyces; species Streptomyces sp. NPDC086549. Next base: position 318,314 of record NZ_JBIVBS010000009.1, read on the forward strand.
GTGCGGCCCGGCGATGAAGCCGACGAGCGTGGCTATCTGGGAGGTCAGAACCGTCACCAGGTCAGCGCTTCGTATGGGCCCGCGGGCGAGGATCAGAGCACAGGCCTCGTCTCTTCGCCGGAGGGGAACTGCGGGCGCCACTGACCCAACTGGGGAGCCTGAGTCGCGACGCCTCAGGTAACTGCGCGGCTCCTCCAAGCGGCAGAGGGACGGGGCAGGAGATGCCTACCGACCACCACGGGCCCACCGAGCATCCGGTGTCGTAGGGCGCAGCGCATCCGGGCAGACAGCCCTTGCGTCCTCACTGTCCCACTGACGCGAGGGGGAGGGTGGCATGGCGGGCAGCGGCCGGCAACCGGCGACGACGGTACGACTGGCCGGGCGGCGGCCGAGACCTGGCCGGGTCCGCCCTCCGGGTCCGAGCCCGGACCCGGAGGGCGGCGGGGCTCCGGCGGTGGTGGCGCCGCATCGACTGGGGCAGGGCCGGAACCATCACGGCGGTCGTCGCCGCTCTCGCGGGACTGCTGCTCACGGGCGTGTCCACGCTTTACGACTCGCTCGTCTCGCAGGGCGAGCTGGAGCAGGCGCACCAGGCGGCCTTTCAGGAAACCTGTGCCCGGGCCCTGCGCGTGTCCTACTGGACGGAATACCTGACCCCGTTCGTCAAGCGCTTACACATCATCAACAGTTCGCCGGATCCCGTGTCGGAAGCCGATCTACTCCTGTGGCCCGCGGAAGGGCTCTCCCGTTTGCCGGACGACTGGACCGTGAAGAGCGTGGGCGATGGCGACGGCCCCTTGGGGATCACGGGCGTCACCGAGGGCACGCCCGGCGTCCTGTCGGTGAAACAGGCCCCGTCCTGCGGAGACGGCTGACGTCCTTGCATGCCCCCGCCGTTACGAGGGCATGCCGACGTGACTTGGGTCGGACGTGTCAGCTGTCTCTGGGGAAGGCGGCACGAGTTCGGCGCCGGGCCGGTGGCGGGCGGCTTGTTCGGCGGCGCGGTCAGAGACCGGGCAGGTGATCACGCAGTGTGTCCCGGTGTAGCACCTTCGGCCGACGGACCTGGGTTTCGGTGCCCTGCGATGCGCAGTGTGACGTCTTCGGCCTCGGCGTAGGCGGACACGTCGGCCACGGTGCGCAGGCGCAGGCGCCGGCCTGACCAAGGTTCACACCTCGAGAACCTGGTGGTCCACCAGCACGTCACCGCCTGCGTGAAGACGCGGTCAGGCGGGCTGCCACAGCTCGATCCGATTGCCCTCGGGATCGGTGACCCAGCCGAATCGACCGACACCGTCCATGTCCTGCGTTTCCTCGGCCACGTCCGCTCCCTTTGCGCGCAATTGTGCGAGCATCGCATCCAGGTCGCGGACCCGGAAGTTGAGCATGGTCTGCTGGGCGGGGGACCCGAAGTAGTCGCTTTCGGACTCGAACGTCGCGAACACCGTCGGCCCAACTTCCTGACGCCACAAGCCGTTCTCATCGGCGTTCAGGCCCAGGCAATCGCGATACCACGCGCTCAGGGCCGCCGGGTCGGCCGCCCGCATGAAGTATCCACCGATCCCAAGCACATGTTCCATGCCGCTATCTTGCCAGGACGGTGATCGGACGGGCCGGCACCACCCTTGTCGATCGTCAACGAGGTGCAGCAACGATGGCGGGCACGGTCGGCACCCGACGCGGACGTCATCATGTGACCCAGCTGTCGCGGAGGTCGCTCAGTTGCCCGGCAAGCATCGCACGGAGCAGGGGAACGGGCATGCCGATCTGTACAGCACCGCGATGCAGATCATGTTCGTGGCGGTCTTCGTGTTCTTCCTGGCCGGCGCGCTGCTCCTGGTCCGCAGGATTCCGCCGGCGCTGGGCCGTACGCCGGCCACGCTGCTCGCTCTGTGGGCCTGGGGCCTGGTGGCCGGAACGTGGCCGTGACGGTCTCCGCGCCGTGGCTGATCGCATCCTGGGGGCACGGCAGTTACCGCGTCCTGCCGCAGCTGGCGGGTGTGATTGCGTCGAGCGGGCCGGTCATGGTGTTCACAGCGCTGCTTACTGCCCTGCTCACGGTGCTCGTGGCGCGTGCCACCGCCAAGGATGTGGACCCGCTGCCCCGGCAAAGTGTGCCGCCGCACGCTGCCCGTCTGGCCGCGAGCGTCGGGACCGCGGTGGTCGCGCTGTCGCTGGTGATTCTTTCGTACGGCTCGGTGGCGGCCTGGATCCAGACCTCGTGCGGCGGTAGAGGGCTGCTGTCCGAGCCCGGCGACCTGCTGCGCGAGTGGCTGCTCCTCGGCGGCTGGACGGGCCCGGCGACCACGCCGCTCGGCGACTGGCCGCTGTATCGAGCCGCTGACGCGGTCATGCTGGCCGTGGTGTGGTGGGCGCTGCGGCTGCTGCCCGGCCTGCTCACCCGAACCACGGCGCCGACGATGGCGGTGGGCGCTGTCTGCGCAACCGTGCTGGGACTGCTGGCGAGCCAGGTCTCCCTCGGCAGCGGTCACGTCTGCATCGACCTGGACCTGCCCGAATACCTGCAGGAAGGATGATCGTCGTCTCAAGCGGTGCCGACGGCACGATTCGCCGGTGGGACCTGGCTACCGGCGCAGCCCTCGGCGAACCGCTGACCGGGCATCAGGGGGCGGTAAGGGCGGTCGCGATCACCCGGCATGAGGGCCGCCACGTCGTCGTGCCCGCCGGATTCGACTGGTTGGTCCGGCAATGGGATCTCGCTGACGGCTCGGCACGGGGTGAACCGCAGACCGAGCACAACGCACATGTGATGGCGCTGTGTGCGGACCCCGTCGAACCACTACGCTTCGCCTCCGGAAGTTCTGACACATCCGCTCGGCTGTGGTCCGCGGACGGATCACCGGGTGCCTCCTTCACTCACGACGGCACGGTGACCGCAGTGCTTCTTGGACGGCTGGAGGGCCGTGCGTGCCTCGTCACCGGCAGCGCCGATTCGAGACGATCCGACGGTGGGAACCCGAGGCAGACGAGGCACCTGTCACCTGCCATGAGGGCGGCATCTCGGCGATTGCCTGCGGGCGGACGGGCGGACGTGCCGTCGCCGTGACCGCAGGGGCCGACCGCACCGTGAAGCGATGGGAGCTGGCAACGGCCAATCCCATCGGAAACAGCGTCCCGGGACATGACGACTGGGTCAACGACATGACGTCGTACCACAGCCGCGGCCGTGGCCGGGTGGTCGTTCTCTCCGAGGTGGTGACGGCCATGTACGACGCTGGAACCCAAGGTCCGGCGATCGCAGGACCAGCACTCCCCAAATCCGGACCTTGCACGGGGAGGCAGCACGCGGCAGCCGGCCCACAGGGTCTCCACATGTTCGTCGTCTCCATACGCTCGTCCGGGCATGCGGAAGCGATCAGGAACGCACGCCGCCCCCGGCCGGGATGGATCCGGCCGGGGGCAGCGGAGTGTTGAGGCGAGTGCGGCGCGTTGGGCGACGCCCAGGACGCGCCGCTCCAGGAGGTCCAGCAGATCGAGCAGGTCGGGTGGATCGGGTGGATCGGGGTCGTCGGCGTGAAGGTGGGCGATCGCGATGGCGATGGCGATGGCGACGGCGACGGCGACGGCGACGGCGACGGCGACGGCGACGGCGACGGCGACGAGGGTGGTCATCGCGGTGTGGAGGAGTTCTCGACATCGGCAAGGGCGGCCCCGACCGGCCCAGCCCCAGGAACGGCCCACCGAGACACAACCAGAACGGACGAACCCGTAGGACGCAGCCCGGCAGAATGACGGCCATGAACGAGGACTGGAACACCAGTACGACAGCCGCCGAGTGCAGGCCGCCGCTGACGGCCGACCTCACCGGTGCCGAGCTGCTGCGCTGGTACTGGACGCTGGACGAGCTCACCGGTCTCGCCCGCACGATGGGCGTCGCGCGGCATGGCGGCAAGGCAGCGCTCACCGCCCGGCTCGCCGCGGCGCTGGACGGCTTGCCGCTGCCGACCGCCCCGGCCCGCCGTCGCCCGGCGGCCGCGCAACTGGCCGAGCCCGTCAACGGCGACACCGTGATCCCGGTCGGCCAGCGGTGCAGTCAGGTCCTGCGGAGGTTCTTCATCGAGGCGATCGGTCCCGGCTTCCACTTCGACGTCTTCATGCGCGACTTCATCGCTCAGAATCCTGGCCGGACCCTGGCGGACGCGGTTGCCCACTGGCATGCCACACGCCCGGACGCGGACCGGCCCCGCGAGATCGAGGAGCAGTTCGAGTTCAACCGCTTCACCAGCGCGTGGCATCGCCAGAACCCGGCCGGCACCCGTGGCCAGGCTCTCGAAGCCTGGTACGCCCACCGCGCACTCCCCAAACCCCCCAGCGGCGGCTGACGGCACACGCTCGTCGGACGAAGACGGATTCGAACCGTCACATGAACCAGGGTTCCCACTGCTCCAGGTCGGCCACGCGGTACGACAGTCCGCCCAACTGCCCGCCGCCGACGTACGGATGGGGCTGGCAGTAGTCGGCGGGCCCCACCACGCATGCAGCACAACTGGACCGATCAGGGATACCGCGGCGGCTCGTCTGTGGGCTTTTACCCGATTGATCCCGCTTGGTCAAGTCACGACTCGTCGGAACGTGACTGTGTGAAGCCGATGGGGCGTACTTGAAGTGCGGGCCTCACCGGAGAGGAAATCCGGAGAGGATATCCAGAAGGAATCGAGATTCCAGTAGGAACTGGTCCGCCGACCGTCGCCCTGAATTCTCGGGGCACGCAGAAGAATCCCTGTATCGGTAGGAGAAGAACAATGACTCGTATTTTTCACACGCATAACGACGGCCGTCCTAAGCGCCGGGGCTTCCGGCTCGCGACGCTCGTCGCCTCGGCCGCGGTGATCTCCGGGGGCATCGCCCTTCCGGCGTCCGCCGCGATGGCCGCTCCGATGCCCGCCACGGGCGCCGTGAGCTTCGTTCATGGCGGTGGCGCCGGCGGTGACGGCGGCGACGGAGGCGGCGGCCTCATCGGCGGCGGCGGGGGCTCCGGCGGCTCCGGCGGCGGCAGCGTCCTGGGCATCGGCGGCGACGGCGGCAAGGGCGGCAACGGCGGCAACGGCATCCTGACCGGCGGTGGCGGCGGTGGCGGTGGTGGCGGCGGCGACGGTGTCATCGGCGGCAACGGCGGCAGGGGCGGCAACGGCGGTACCGGCCTGTTCGGCGGCAACGGCGGTGGCGGTGGTGGCGGCGGCGACGGTGTCATCGGCGGCAACGGCGGCAAGGGCGGCAACGGCGGCTTCGGTGTCTTCGAGGGCGGCAACGGCGGTAAGGGCGGTGCCGGCGGGCTCGGCATTCTGTTCGGCGGCCAGGGCGGCGGCGGTGGCGCCGGCGGCGGCAGCATCTTCTGACCCGTCCACCCCGGTGGGGCGGGGGTCGCACGACCTCCGCCCCCATCGATCACCGCGAGCGGAGCCGGAGCATTCCGGCGCAGCGCCCGCAGAGCACATCCTCGCTCAAGGAAAACGGAGAACCCCATGTCCAGAATTCACTGGCGGCGTCCGCTCGTCCTGGCAGTGGCCTCGGTGGCCATCGCCACCGGCACTGCGTGTGCCGCCCAGGCGTCGCCGAGTGTCACCACAGGCATCAGCCAGGTGGCCCCGGCCGGCCATTCCCACTGCGGCCGGGGTGGGGAAGGTGGCAAGGGCGGTGCGCCCGGTGAGCCGGGGGAGCCGGGCAAGCCCGGCAGGCCCGGCTGCCTCACGTTCGGCGACCTGCCTGACAAGCCCAAGTCGGAGCTCACGATCGTGGACAAACTGCGGATCGTGCTGACCGTGGAGTACGGGCACGTGAAGAAGGCCGACGTCGCCAAGAAGTACAAGATCTCGGAGAAAGAGATCGACACCTGGGAAAAGCAGTTCCGCGAGGGCGACTGGGCCGCGCTGGTGGACCTGAATTCCCTCTTCGGCTCCTGAGAGGCATCCCAGACGCCCCGGCTCGGTGCGGGTCGGGGCGTTCCTGTCAGGTCCCGAATTCCCGCCCTGGCGACAGGCCCTTGACCCTTGACCGGATTTATCCGGTGCGGTGAAACATGCGGTACGGAAAGCAATTCTTTGGAAAGGCGAATGTCATGCGTATGCCTTCTTGGAAGGCCCGTCTTGGTCTCACTGTCTCGACTGCCCTGACCGCCGGTCTGGCGGCCGGAGCACTGGCGCCGACCGCGATGGCGGCGGCGATGCCGCAGGGCCATACGGCCACGACGGCTGCCGTCCGGCAGGTTCCCGCCGACGGGGCCCAGTCGGGTGGCGGTGGCGGGCAGCTCGGCGGCGGGTCGTTCGGCACCGTCACGGTGGGCGACGGCAGCGTCCGTTTCGGCGACGGGGTGTGCGCGGGCAGCTGTAACGGAACCGTCAACGGGAGCACCAGCGGCACGGGTGGGATCTGTGCAGGGCTGTGCGAGGGCAGCGCCAACGGCGGCACCGGGACGACCGGCGAACCGGGCCGCGAGGGCGGCATCGGTGGCAAGGGCGGGATTTGCGCGGGGATCTGCGGCGGCAGCGCGAACGGCGGCACTGGCGGGACGGGCGGGGTCGCGGTGGGCACCGGTGACGGCGGCCGCGGCGGCAAGGGCGGCACCGGCGGGATCTGCCTCGGTCTCGGCTGCGAGACCGGCGGCATGGGGGGTCGTGGCGGCACCGGCGGCAGCGGCTGAGCCGCGCTGAAGCCACCGACAACGGTCCCAGGAAGGTGCGGGTTCGGGACACGAAGGCGCGCAACAGAGGATCAGGGGCCAGGCGCTTGGAAGGCTGCCCAATGCGAGGCGGGGTGGCCCCCCGTCGGCGCAGATTGTCCGACGCGTTGGCGGGTGCTTGCGCGACATCGCAGCCGGCGCCGCGGTGCTCGTGGAAGCCGCGCATGAACAGGGCCGGGTTTGCGCGCATGCCATGGACCGTCGGCGAGTGCGCAGCCCGGACGCCTGTTCGATCATCCGCGGGACTTTCCGGGCCGGCGACCGTTCCGAGATCACGCGCCCGTTCCGGGGCGGGATCGACGGCCACCGCACGGTCTACGGGGCTTGAACCGGGCCGGACGCGTCCCAGCCGGGGATCAGCTCCTCCCGGTGGATGTCCTCGCCGTGGACCTGCTCGCCGCAGGTCTCGCAGACCGTGCGGGTGACGAGGTCGTGGTCCCGGTGACGGATTCGGCTGGGCGGCGTGGTGACGACCCAGCGGTCGCCCCAGCCGATGAGCTCGCGGGTGATGGCTCCGAGATCGCGCCCCGCCTCCGTCAGGTAGTAGCCGCTGTAGCGTGCGTCGTCCGGCAGCGGGCGCCGTTCGAGGACGCCGCTCTCCACCAGCGCCTTCAAGCGCGCCGCCAGGCGGTCAGTGGGGGCACCGGTGTTCCTGGCGATCTGTCGGAACCGGTGGTTGCCGAGCATCACCTCGCGGATCGCCGGCAGGGCCCATCGGTCGCCGACGATCTGCAGGGCGGCCGCGAGCGAGCAGGGGCGTCCGGCCATGTCCTGGGGATCGATGCGCATGGTCACCGGCCCAGTATCACTCCGACAGGGTTTGATTTCCAAACCGCCCTGTGCTTGGCTTGCGCCATGACTGCGATGCTTCGATTTCCAAAGCGCCCTCGAACGGCCGCCGTGGTCGTCCTGGTGGCGGTCTTCATGACCAACCTGGATCTGTTGATCGTCAACGTCGCGCTTCCGGCCATGGGAGAGACGTTTTCCGGGGGTGGCAGGGGCGCGACCCTCGGTTCGCTGTCCTGGGTCCTCAACGCCTACGCGATCACCTTCGCCGCGCTGCTGGTGGTGGCCGGGCGTGCCGGCGACCGCATAGGCCAGCGGCCGGTCTTCCTCGCTGGGATCACCGTCTTCACCCTCGCGTCGCTGGCCTGTGCCCTGGCCCCGAACCTGGGGACCCTCGTCGTGGCCCGGGTGGTGCAGGCCGTCGGGGCGTCCGCCCAGATTCCGACGTCCCTGGCCCTGCTGCTGGCGTCGGTGCCGACCGAGCGCCGCACCGAGGCCACCCGGAACTGGGCTGCGGTCGGCGGACTCGCCGCGGCCGCCGGGCCCGTCGCCGGCGGCCTCCTGGCCGAGGTGGACTGGAGGTGGGTCTTCGCCGTCAACGTGCCCATCGGCATCACGGCGCTCGTCGCCGGCCGATCGGTCCTGCCGAAGCCGGCCGCCCGGGAGGCCGGACCGCTGCCCGACCTCCCCGGCGCCCTGCTGGTCATCTCCTCGGTCACGGCGCTGTCCGGGGCGCTGGTGCAGGCACCCGACTGGGGCTGGACGAGCGCTATGACCGTACTGCTCCTGGCCGTTGCTGTGATCAGCGGTGCCGCGTTCGTCTTCAGGTCCCTGCGGCACCCCCACCCGCTGTTCGAGCTGGACCTGCTGCGACTGCCGCGCTTCGGAGCGGCCAACGCGGGCAGCCTCGTGTTCGGCGTCGCCTTCGCGATCATGCTGCTGTCGAATGTGCTGTGGTGCCAGGAAGTCTGGCACTGGAGCGCGCTGCGCACCGGTGTCGCCCTGGTTCCCGGTCCCGCCCTCGTGCCGGTCGTCAGCCTTCTGACCGCCCGCGCCGCGCAGCGCTTCGGGCACGGACCGCTCGTTGCCGCGGGCGGGTTGCTGTTCGCCGGCGGCATGGTCTGGCTCGCGTGCTGCGCGTCCGTCACGCCGGACTATCTGCGTGACCTGCTGCCCAGCCAGCTGTTGACCGGTGCGGGTGTCGGTCTGGCCCTGGGCACTCTGGTGGCCGCCGGTGTGCACGCCGTTCCGGGGCACCGTGCGGCGACCGGGTCGGCTCTGGTCAACTCCGTCCGCCAGATCTCGACCACGGTCGGCGTCGCAGTCCTGGTCGCGGTGGTCGGCTCACGCATCGGTGCCGACCCACTTCACGACTTCCGGATCGTCTGGTGCACAGCCGCCGTACTGGGCCTGGCGACGTCGGCGTTCGGTGTGCACCTCAGCCGTGGCGGCGGCTCGGGCCGGACGGCGTCCACCGCGTCGAAGGAGCCCGAGGCGGATGCGCAGGCTCTGACGGAAGCGTCCTGACCGACCACTGCCCCCTCGGTCGACGGAAGTTGGGGCCGTGCAGGTAGTCGGACACGGCGGGCGTCAGGAGGTCAGGACGATACGTCGGCCCGGCTCGTCGGGGGTCTCCTACGCCCACTCGACCTACGGCAATGGCGTGGGGAGCGGGTCCGCGGCAAGGCCGCCTACCTTGAGTTCGGCCGCGAGGGAGAGGAGTTCGGCGACGACGTCGGCGGTGGTCACCACGAGGTCCCCATGACAGCTACGGAGCGGCGGCACAACGAAACTTCCCCCGTCGGACGGGCCGTGCTGTACGTGCGCGTCGAGCAGGGCGAGCAGTTCGCGAAGTCGCGTGGCCTGACCGCCGTCGACACCATCACCGACCTTTATGGGCAGCCCGAGCCGTGGCGCCGTGAGGGATGGCCGCGGGTTCGCGGCCTGGCTGAGGGTGCCGAGGTCGGCACGGTCGTCGTCCGGCGGCCGGCTGCCACCGCGACTGAAGGCTCCCGGGAGCTGAGACACCGGGAGATCCGGCGGCTCCATGATCACGGCGCGCAGGTCTGCTACTCGCTGGAGCCGCTTGCCGTTGCCGAGAGGGTGGTGGACCTCGGGAATCCAGTCCAGTGGCCGGCACACGTCGACGCGGCGGCGGGCGTCTTGCAGGAAGACGTGCCCTGTCTCCCCCACCGTCAGCGCGTGCCCCACACGCAGCCTGGCGGCGGTGCGGTCGGCGATCAGCCTCGGCGGCCGCCAGTCCCGCAGTTCGGGCCACTCGCATGCGAGGTGCACGCCGTACTGGGTGGCCCAGACTCGCGTGCGTCCGGCCTGCGGCAGGGTGACGCGGTCCACCAGGCCCTCGTCGCGGAGCTTGGCCAGGCGGATCCGGGTCTGCTCGATCCGCACCTCGGGTGCGATCACCGGGTGCATCAGTTCCGTCGTCGCCATCCGGTACTGGGCCGGAACCTGCCAGCGCCAGCCGGTCCCCACCGCCCGCGTGCACGTTCAGCGTCGCCGCCGTCGCCCCTGTCGTACGGTGCGGGGGCAGAAGAGCCGGCATGTGCACGGGTGTCAGGATCCGGCACCGGATGTGTGGCGAGCCAACTCGGTGGCCAGGCGTCGCATGACAGTGCGGTTGGCGCGCCGCACAGCGGCTCGCACGACGGGTGCCAGCAGGCGCTCGGCGAGCGGGGCGCGCGCCCAGGCGTACGTGAACGATACGTGGCTCCCGCCGGTCGGCAGCGGTTCGATGATGTAGGTGCCGTGGGCCAGGCGTCGGCCGGCCGCGCTGACGTTCCGTTCGACGATGCGCCGCGGTGGGTCGCACTTGACGACCTCGACGGTGACGTCGGTCGTCGTGCCGCCCAGCGCGGCTGTGACCGTGGCGCACGATGCGATGCCCCGGTCGGGGCCGCTGTAGCGCCAGTTGGTCAGGTAATGGTTGGTGAATCGCTCATGGTGAGCCATGACATCGAGGAAGTCGTAGACCTGTTCGGGCGTCTGCGGTACGTCGATCGACACGGTGACAGACTTCATGTACCACACGGTACATAGCGCATGTACCAATTGGTACACTTGCGACGTGGTGAATGCGGACGGCTCTCATCCTCAAAGCGAGGCCGCGCCCGGCACGGACCGGGACCGGCGCGCTGAACTGGTGAACGCGGCCGTCGACTACGTTGCGGCACACGGCATCGCGGACCTGAGCCTGCGCGGCCTGGGCGCCGCGATCGGCGTCAGTCACCGCATGCTGATCCACTACTTCGGCTCCAAGGAACAGCTGCTCGTCGAGATCGTCCGGACGTCGGAGCAGCGCCAGCGCGATCTGCTGTCCCGGCTCCGCCTCGAACCCGGTGTGTTGCCCGCCGATGCTGCGCGGCTCCTCTGGCAGCAGCTGACGGACCCTCGACTGGCCGACCAGGAGCGGCTCTTCTTCGAAATCTACGCGCACGCGCTACGAGGCCGTCCCGAGGCCGCCCCAGTCCTCGAAGGGCTCGTGAACGACTGGCTGGGGCCGCTGGAGGCTGCCGAGGTCGCCGTAGGGGCGGACCCTGCCACGGCGCGGAATCGCGCCAGGCTGGGACTCGCCACCGTCCGCGGTCTGCTGCTCGACCTGCTTGCCACCGGTGACCGCGCCGGCGTCGACGCGGCGATGGAGGAGTTCCTCAGGCTGTACTACGGCTCGAAGTGACGGAGTCGACGATTGCGGTGACGCTCATGAAGCTCAGGAGGGTGGGGGGACGGACGTGCCATGACTCGATCCACGGCCGAGGCGTGCCCTCGGGGCGGACGAGGTGGCGCACCGTCATGTCCTACCGTTTCGGGTCCCAGGCCACGAGCTGGTCGAAGAGGCGTCGGTTGCCGTCGAGTTTCAGGGAGTCCAACGGAATACGGCCGTAGAGGGCGAGGACCAGCTCATTGGCCGTGCCTCGGGCGGAGGCGTCGGCCGCGTCCGGGTCCTCGTTCGCGGCGGTGGCGGGCATTGTGCCGGGTGTGGACAGGCGGGCGGCTCGTGCGCCTTCGGCGGAGAGCCAGTTGCGCCAGGAGCGGCCCTCGGTGGCGTGGTAATCGACAGCAGCGGGCTCGTGCGGCCAGGCGACCGTCGTTGTGCAGATGGTGTACAGGAACTCCTCGACGCCGTCGAGTGCCACCTCGTCCGGTAACGGCTGCGGGGCGCCCAGGGTGAGCTGGGCGTCGTAGGTGTGCACCGCGATCTCGTGGAGCTGGCGTCGGGCGGCGGCACCGCAGGTCTGCGGCGACTGAGACTTGCCCCACCACGCCCAGCAACCGCGATCCGGGCCGGCCTCCCGCAGTGCGTCCAGTAGCTCCTGCGTCGATTCGGCCAGCCAGGCCAACAGGGCCTCGCGCTCCAGAGGTGCGGCCGGGTCGCCCTGCGGTGCGGACTTGGTCGTGGCGTCAGGCCCTGCGGCGATGGTGGCGGCCCAGGCGCGGCGCCCCTCGCCCAGGTGCTGCACCAGGTCGAACAGCGTCCACTCGGGGCAGGTCGGCACCTGCACGTCGAGGCTGGGCGCGGCGGCGATCGCGGTGCGGAAGGCGGTCGACCGCTCGTCGATCAGTCGCAGCAGGTCGGGGAAGTCCAGAGTGTTTTGCACTCCGGATGCCTATCACTGCGCTCCGGCAACCGGACAGCGACTTTCATCGCCGACGCAGCGGGCTCGCGGCACGGGCCGCGCGCCCTCGGATGATGCGGTGTCCTCATTCTGAAACGATCAGTCAGAGGGCTTCCTCGGGACTGACGGGACCCAAGTACGTGTGCGCCACACGGTCCTGAGGGCTTCGAGCTCGGTGCGGGGGAAGTGCTCGCCCCACTTGCCGCGGTATGCGCTCTCGCCGTACTCCCTCACGACCTCGTCGAAGCAGCGGATCACTGCTCGGGCAACGACGTCGATGTTCTGCTGGGTGGACCAGATCTCGGTCCCAGCGTTGTCGTGGTCACTACCGTGGGCCAGCTCTAGTAGGCGGATCCAGACGTTGGTGCCTTCACGGTAGAAGATCCATCGGAAGGCGGTGGGCTCGGCCTCGAACTGTGCTCGGCATTCGGTCTGGCCGGCGATCAGCCGGGTCACCGCCGTCAGGAGATCTTCGGGGGCAGCGGTGACATAGGAGGCCGTGACTTCGGCTTCCGCCTGGTGGTCGCTGACGACGCAGTCGGCCCAACCACGTCCGGCCAGGACCCAGACGAGTCGCAGATGGGCCATCCTCGTTCCCCTCCTCCGGTCACGGGTGTTGTGTGCTGATCACTGAGGGCCCCGCGCACACATCCGAGTCTGGGGGATGGCGAGACTGCTCACCAGCGGATTCTCTGACACTGACCGACACTCAGTGATCGGGCAGGCGCCGGGAGTCGACAAGGTCGGCGACGCGCGGACCCGCTCCGCCGGCAGAGAAGCGCGAGTAGCTTCGCCTCCTGGCGAAGGGAATGAGCAACTCAACCGCATACCGCCCGGCTCGTGTGATCTGGTGGTGTGAGGCTGGGCATTGCTCTGTTCCTGGTCAGGCGTCGGGGAAGGGGCGAGGGGCCGTGCCGCAATCCGGCACGGCCCCGTGGTGTGGATGGTCAGCGGTCTTGAGAGAGGGCGTGCAGTTCGCCGAGCAGACTGCCCTCGGTGGCGATGAGGTCCTCGAAGCGCCCCTGTTCGCGGATTCGGCCCCCGTCGAGAACGATGACCCGGTCAGCCATTTTCACGTTGTCGAGCCGGTGAGTGACCACGATCGTGATGCGGCCCGGCGCCATCGCGCGCAGCTCGCGGAAGATCTGGTGCTCGCCGCGGGCGTCCATCTCGCTGGTCGGTTCGTCCAGTACGAGAACGGCGGGCTCTCGGTACATGGCTCGTCCGCACGCCAGGCGCTGCCACTGCCCGCCGGACAGCTCGTGCCCGCCCCAGACCGATCGGGCCAGCAGGGTGTCGAGTCGTCCGGGTAGAGCGCGCAGCGCGTCGGCCATGCCGACCTGTTCAGCGGCCGCCCAGACTCGGTCGTCGTTGTGCTCCCGAGGCTGGCCGAGGGTGATGTTCTCCCGTGCCGCCAACGGCCAGTGCCCGTTCTTCTGCGGGACGAGACCGACGTGCCGCCACACCGATTCCGCGTCCGCGGTGGCCAGATCGGTGTCGTCCCACAACACCGCTCCCTCCGTGGCCGTGGTCAGCCCGGTGAGCAACCTGATCAGCGTGGACTTGCCGGCGCCGTTCTCGCCGACCAGGGCGACGACTTCACCACGGTTGAGGGTGAGCGTGATCGGGTGCAGCGCCGGGGTGTCCTTGGACGTGTAGGTGAAGCCGGCGTGCTGGAGGCTGATCTGCTGGGGCGCTTTGACCTGCGTGGTGCCCCGGGCCGTGGCCATGGACCGGACCTCGTCGACGAACGCGTAGTAGTCACTGAGGTAGAGCCCGTGATGGAACATCACCGCTCCGTAGCGCACGATGGAGTTGAGTGCGCGTCCAGCGGTCTGCGAGGCGACGACGGCCGTGCCCGCGATCGCCGCCGACATCGCGCCGGTGAGCACCAGTGCGGCCAGCGAAGCCCACATGCCGAGCGTGAACACACCTGCCAGCGAAGCGGCCAGCAGGGTCACGAGCAGGTACGGGCGAGCGCCTTCGAGCTCTCGGCCCTCGACCCGGTCGCACATCGTCCGGTACCAGAAGTGCAGGTACGGGCGCATCGTGTTGGCGCGCAGCTCGTCGGCGAGATCCGCGGTGGTCAGCCACCAGCGCATCATGCCCCTCACATTGCGGGCGGAGATGGTCCGGTCGTGGACGCGGTAGTCGATGCGGGCGGCGATCACACCACCCAGGCCCCGCGGAATTACGGACAGCAGGAGCACGCCGAGGAGCAGCGGGTGCAGTGAGGTCAGGACCGTCGCGGCGGAGACCAGCTGGACGAGGCCGTTCGTGAGCGTCTTCGCGTCGTCGGCGAGGTCTACGGCGCGCAACGCCCCGATCTCCGCGGCCTGGCTGCGGTCGGTGAAGCCCTCGGTGTCGTAAGCGGAGAGCTCGGCGCGCATGTGCAGGTCGACCAGGGTGAGGTCGGCGGCCGAGGCGATCTTCGGGTTCAGGCGCCGGGTGGCCCAGTCCGCGAGGATCCACATGGTCGCCCCGGTGGCCATGGCCAGGACCGCGACGGTCAGCGCCGGCCATGCCTGTTCCAGCCCCTGGCGCGTCTCGGCGGTGGTCAGTTTCGGCAGGGCGTCGGCGACGGCGCTGAGCATCACCGCCGTCCCCAGGCCGGACAGCAGCTGGCACACGACGATAGTGATCGTCATGCGCCGGTCGACGGACCAGGCGAGCCGGGCTGTCTGTGCCAGTGCTGTGGGGATCCGGCGGGCCATCTCCCACAGCGTCGCGTCGTCCATGGCCCGCCGGTGCTTGCGCCCGTTGTAGTCGAGTTCGGGCGGCGCAGCCGGTAGCAAAGTCCCTGCCCGTGCCGCCGGGACGGCCAGTGTCTCGCCGGTGTCGGGCGCCGCCTCGACCGCAGGTGCCACCTGTTTGTCCTGGGGCGACGTCATGCGAACACCCCCGCCATGAGCCGGTCCAGGGTGCGCCGTCCCCGCACGGTGACGGCGGGATCGTCGTGCGCGGGGCCCCAGACGAGGCAGTTCACCGCGTCCAGGGCCGCCAGCCCTTTCAGCGCGTGCTGTTCCTCGGGTAGCAGGTCGCGACCGTATCCCTGGAACCACGCAGCTCGCAGGTCGGGCCGATCCGCCCAGATCCCGCAGCTCATCAGGACGAAGTCCTGTACTGCCGGCGCGAACCGTGACCGCTCGAAGTCGATCCACGCGGCCTGCCCCAGGTGCTGGGACCACAGGAGGTTGCGGTGCCAGGCGTCACCGTGGATGAACGCCAGTGGGAGGGGTGGCAGATCGCGCAGTTGCGCTGCGAGGTCGCGCACCAGCTTGTGCTCGGCCGGCGCCAGCCGGTCTGCGGCCTGTCGCAGGCGCTTGTCGGCACCCTCGGCGGCTGTCTGCAGCGCCCGCTCGGCCTGAACACGGTGGGGGCCTGACAGTTCACCGGCCGCGTGCAACAGGGCCAGCAGAGCACCACCGCGCCGGTGCGCGCGGAGTTCCTCGGCGGGAGTCAGCGTCTGCCTCTCGAGCGGAGCGCCGGGGACAGCGGTCAACAGGAGGGCCAGGTGCGCGGCGCTCGAGGCGCGCAGCTGTGGGCCGTGGCCGGCGCCGAGCGCTGGAACTGCGTGCCGTAGGGCGAAGGTCTCCCGCTCGTACATCACCGGCTTCGGCGTGACCTTGACGTAGAACCGGATGCCATCAGGGCGACCAAGGGCCCAGACACGGGAGTTCTCGCGGGGCTGGGATGCGGCGTGTGCCTTGGACGATGCGTCCTGTGCCACGGACACGTCTGTACCGAGTTCCTTGGCGGCCCAGGCGAGCAGGGCCGCCGAGGGCATGGTCGAGTTGGTCACGCACCCCACCTCGTAGACGGGCGTGATGCGGATGCGAACAGAACGCGGCGGGCGTCAACGGGGCGTCGGAGAGCGGTCGGGGAGGTGGCCTGAGCCGGAGGGTTTTCGAACGCAGGCTGAGGGGTGGCAGGTACGAGCACGGGATTCACGGGTTCTCCTCGGTAGGTGGAACGGGCAGAGCACTCCGGACAACGGTCCTGATCACAAGGCCGATACGGGTCGCATCGGGCGAATGGTCGAGTGAAAGTTCGATGCGTGACGTTGCGGGCAAGTGCCGTCGGCTTGAGCGCGTGGCACCTGCTCGTTCGATTCACTCGTCAAGGGGACGGCGAAGGGGGCGTAGCCCGAGCGGGGGATTGCGTGAAGGCGGCGACTGCACCGGTCTCCTTCGGCGAGACGTGGACGCGGACGGGGACTGCGGACGGCACCCTGGTGCACGCCACTGACAATCAGCGGGGAAGGGGACCGTGATCCGGACAATCCGAGCGGGTGCTACGCGGATAGGCCGACGAAGGCCGTCCGGCCGCTGACCTGGGCCGGAGGTGGAAGAAAGGATTCTGGATCCGTAGTGCGCCGTCCCGTGGTTGAGCGCCAGGCGGGATGGCTCGATCTGCGCACGCCCGGCAGCATCCACGGTGCGGAGCCAGGTGGCGACACCGTGAAAGAGCGCGTTGGCGGCTAGCATCAGCACCCTCGCCGTCGGCCGCTCGGGCGGGAGGTGTCTGCCCGATCCGGGCCACAGCCGACCGATGCGCCGACACGCTCGACGCTTCCCTTTGCGACGGCCCCTGCGGGGTGTTGTCCGGCCGCTGGCAGGGCGCCGGCAGGGTGCCGTGGAGAGGTGACGAAGGAGCAGCATGGCCACTCCCGCCGGCGCAGGACGTGGCGGTTCGTCAGCTGTGAACAGTTCCCCGCGCCAGAGGGGAGGCTCCGAACCGCCGGTGACCGCCCTGTCGTTGCGCGAGATCACCCGCCCGGTAGCGGTGCAGGTGCATGGGGTGGTCGATGGCCCCGGGCGGTGATGCGCATGCGTACCCGGTGAAGGTGAACGAGTACGACAGGCGGTCGAAGAGCTTACCCCGCTTCAGCGTGGCGGGCTCGGCGCGCCCGTCGGGGCTGACGGCGAGGCCGGCCTTGTCGAGGATCTCGGAGGTGTCCAGCCGTAGCGTCACCGGGCCGTCCGGCATGGTGAAGGCCACGTCGTAGTGGCCGTCGGCGGCGAGGAACAGGCCCGTGCCCGGCTTCAGTTCTCCCGGTTCGCCGATCCGATTGCCGTCGTGGGCGGTGACCCGGAACGCGGTGTCCCGTCACCGGGAGGCCGGCCGCGACCGCGCGGCGTTCGGCGCTGCCGGTTGGGTCGAGGGCGCCGATCTGGTCCTCTCCGCCCGGCCGCAGATGAGTGAACACGCTCTGTAGCGCGCCCTGCTGGCCGTCCTCTGGGAGAGGCGCATCGAACAGGCCGCGTTCCAGAGTGCGTTCGGAGTCCGGGTGCGTGTGGTACCAGTACGTGTCGGTGCGGTCGGGTACGAAGCGTTAGACGTCCACGCTGTGCCAGTGCAGGGTGACCTCCACCGACTGGCCCTTTCGAGCAGCAGTTCCGGGCCGGGGTTGGTGCCGTTGAAGGTGAGTGCGTCGATCCTCTTGCCAGAGGACAGTCGTACGGTGCCGTGCGCGGGGGGGGGGCAGGGTGAAGCGGCGTCGGGGCTGGAGGAAGATCCCGATCGTCGTGGCCAGGACCAGAGCCGACGCCCCGGCCGCGACCGGCAGGCCGAGCAGGAAGCGGTGGGTGACCAGCTGCCCCCGCCGGTTGCCAGCAGCAGTACCGCGACCAGCCGGGCGGCGACGACTGCGGCGGGGACCTACAGGACGAGCGGTCTTCGTCGTGCCTCGCCCTGCTGTGGTGCGGGCTGTGCCAGACGGCGGCTGGCCCGGCGGCCCAGCAGGCCGCCGGTGATCGCCGGCAAGACGGCCGCCATCCGATCGGTGAGGAAGAGCGGCTCGGTCCCTACTCCGCCGCGTTCTTCAGGGCGTCGAGCCAGGCGCTGAGTGAGTCGTTCAGCGCGGCGGCGAGGTTGTCCCGGTCGGCCTCGACCGGGGCGCCCGCCCAGGACTCCCGGGTGCGGACCACGACGCCGTCGCCATCCTCGGTGAACCTCCACTCGTGCACGCCGGTGATGCCGTGCGCGGGACCGCCCCACAGGATGCGGTGCGGCGCGTCGACGGCGTAGATCGTGGAGTCGATGGACAGGCCCGCTGTGGACCAGTGGAAGGTGGTGCCGGGGGCGACGGGGCCATCGAGCCGGGCCTCGGTGATGGCGAGCTGCCAGCCGGGCCAGGAGCCGATCCCGGTGTGCAGCTGCCAGACCCGATCGAGGGGAGCGGCGATCCGGATGGAGTGGTCGGCGATGACGGGGGCGTTCTCGTCGATGGTCGTGGGGTACGTCATGGCAGTTCCTCGGTGTTGGGGTCCGGGCCGCCGTGAGGGGGAGTCAACGGTGGCCCGGACGGCTCGGCGGTTCAGGCGGGCAGATCGGAGTCGGGGGTCTCCGGCGGCGGTGGATGTCTTACGGGTTGGAGGCCCGGCCGCATCGGCGAGGTGGCGGCCGGGCGGCTGGGGCGGTTCAGGCGGGCTGTTCGGAGTCGGGGATCCAGTGGCCGTGGATGCCGGCGGGCACCCTGCGGGGGAGTTCGACGGCAGCCACGGTGCTCAGGTCGCTCGCGTCCAGGACGAGCAGCTCCGAGACATCGGACTTGAGGTCGCTGACGATGGTGAGCAGGTAGCCGTCGTCCTCGGCGGTCCCGCCCTCGGCGGGAGCGAAGACGGCCTCGCCGGGCATCCGGCCCTCGCCGTGCGCGAGCAGCTTCTCCTGGCCGGTCCGCGTGTCGAACTTGATGGTGTGGTAGCCCGACAGGCCTGCGCCGGGGAAGGCGATGGCGTAGCTGTAGCGGTAGGCCGAGCCGGTGTGTGCGTCGTTGATCGACGGGAACTCGGTGGCCAGGTCGTTGAGGGACTCACTGGTGACCTTGCCCGTGGCCGGGTCCATGATCCACCGGTAGAAGGTCGAGCCGGCGTCGGGGCTGGTGCCGTAGCCGGGAGCGCCGACCCACCACTTCCACGAGCTCTCCCAGGCGGACCGGTCGAAGCGCGGTGCTTCGAGGACGATCCGGCCCTGCGTGTCGGTGTAGGCGTTGGCGACGTGCAGCAGCGCCCCCTGGTCCGCCACCTCGAACCAGGTGGTCGTGCCGCCGGCGCGCGGCATCACGCCGATGCGCAGCGGGACGTCGTCGTGCCAGCGGTAGGGGATGCCGGAGTGCTCGGCGTGGTCGAAGACCACGGGCGAGTTGATGAAGACGACGTGCTCGCGCGTGATGGCGAAGTCGTGCATGAGCGACGGGCCGGAGCCGTCGACGACCTCCGACTTGACGATCTCGCCGGACACGTCGGCCACGTAGTAGGTCAGGTACGGCGGGAAGGGGCTGTAGCTGAAGAAGTGCAGCTCACCGGTCTCCGGGTCCTCTTTGGGGTGGGCGGTCATCGCGCCTGTGAGTTTGCCGCCGAAGTCGTGGACGCCGATCGTGTCGAGGTCGGCGCTGACCTCCCAGGGCAGGTTGGCCTCCTGCAGAGCCAGGTAGCGGCCCCCGTGGAAGATGATGTTGGTGGCGGCGGCGCTGACTTCGAGCTCGGTTCCGGTGAACGGCACGCCCTCCAGGAAGGGGGTGCGCACCCAGCGGTTGCGGTACCACTCGGCCCGGCCGTTCGTGAGGCGGACGCCGTGGATCATGCCCTCGCCGCGGAACCAGTGGGTGGGGGTGACGCCCGGCTTGGGGTTGTGGCCGTTGCGGAAGTAGCGGCCGTTCAGCTCGGGCGGGAGGGCGCCGCGCACCTTCAGCCCGCGGCCGATGATCTCGTCGGTGACGGGGGCGAAGTGGCCGCTGATGTACGGCTTGTCCAGGGTCATGTTTCATGCCTTTCGCGTCGAGAGAGCCGAGATGAGCACGGTCAGGGCGGCGCAGGCCAGGAAGGCCGCGCCGGAGGAGGGGAGCAGGTTCAGGAAGGAGAGGCCGATGGCACCGCCGATCTGCCGAGTGGCGTTGACCAGCCCTCCGGCCAGGCCGTTGTCGGTGGCCTGGATGCCGGCGGAGGACATCGCGGTGAGCCGGACGAAGGCCACCCCCAGCCCGATGCCGATGAGGAGCGTCGGACCGAGCAGGTCGATGAGGAACGTGCCGTCGGCCGGGGTCCGGGACAGCCAGGCCAGTCCGGCCGCTAGGACCAGCAGGCCCACGGGGAGCACGTGGCGGCCGGAGACTTTGCCGGTGACCCACGAGGAGAGGGTGATCACGACGGCGAGCGGAAGCTGGGTCAGTCCGGCCTCCAAGGGGGAGTAGCCGAGGGCGCGTTGCTGGTAGAGGGGCAGGAAGTAGAACAGGCCGAGCCAGACCGCGCCCAGCAGGGCCATCAGCACGTTGGGCACCGCCACCACGCTCATGCGTGTCGGCAGCAGCGGGTCGGCGGCGCGGCGCTGGAGCATCACGAACAAGCCGAGCAGGGCCAGACCGATCAACGCGAGCGGCCAGGGGCCTGACAAGCCGTAGGTGAGCGCGACCAGTCCCGCCGTCACCGTCACCGCGCCCGCCGCGTCCAGGCTTCCGCCGCGTGGCCGGTCGGCCCCGACCAGCAGCCAGGCGGCCACCAGGACGGCCAGGGCGAGGGGCACCATTACGACGAACACCGCACGCCAGCCGTACAGGCTGGTGAGCAGGCCGCTCAGCAGCACGCCCGCCGCCCCGCCGGCACCGGAGACCGCGCCCCACACTCCGAGCGCGATGCCACGCCGCTCCCTGTCGGGATAGAGGGTCAGCACCAGGGCCAGCGCCGTGGGCGCCAGCAGTGCGGCGCCGATTCCCTGCGCTGCCCTGCAGACGATCAGCACGATCGCCGTGGGCGCCAGTGCCGCGCCCAGGGAGGAGAGGGCGAACTGGCCGATGCCGAGCAGAAACACACGGCGAAGGCCATACACGTCGCCGGCGCGCCCGCCCGGCAGCAACAGCGCGCCGAAGACCAGTACGTAGGCGTTGACCGTCCATGCCTGGCCCGCGTCCGACAGATCGAGCCCGGCCCGGATCTGGGGCAGGGCGACGTTCACGATCGAAGTGCTCAGCACGACCAGGAACTGGGCCGTGGCCAGAACCGCCAGCGGTATCCAGCCGGTGGTGGTCCGTTGGGTTGCGGTGCGGGTCATGGCTCGACCCTCGCAGCGGGCGCCCGCCGCTCGCGTCGGTAGTCATCGCCTATACAACTCCGTGGGCGACTTGGGTCGTGCCTGGATTCTGCGGCGCACGAACCCCTAGGTTCTCGGACATGCCCGAGACATACGCGGACGTGCTGATCGGCCGTCAGGACGAGATACGGCAGCTCGACGCCCTGCTCCAAGCGGCACGGGAGGGCCGGGGTGGCGCCCTGGTCCTTCGTGGTGAGCCGGGCATCGGCAAGAGCGTGCTGTTGCGGCATCTGGACGAGGCCGCGACGGGGTTCCTCGTCATGCGGGCGTCCGGCGCGGAGTTCGAGTCGGAGCTGCCGTTCGCCGCGCTGCACCAGTTGCTCGCGCCCGTGACGGGCCGGCTGATGGCGTTGCCTCCGCCGTACCGTAAGGCGCTGGAGATCGCTTTCGGCCTCGACACCGGCACATCCGATCCGTTCCTGGTCGGCGTCGCCACGCTGGGCCTCCTGGTGGAGACCGTGCGGGAGCGCCCGCTGCTGTGCGTCGTCGACGACGCACAGTGGCTGGACCGGGCGTCGGCCGAGGCGCTGGCCTTCCTGGCCCGCAGGGTCTCGGCCGAGCCGATCGCCGTTGTGTTCGCGGCGCGCGAGCCGAGCCGCCTGCCCGAGCTGGACGACCTGCCCGCCCATACGCTTCAAGGTCTTGGCGAAGCGGATGCCCGGGCGCTGCTGGCCGCGGCGATCCGCGCCCCGCTGGACGAGCGGGTGCGCGACCGCATCCTGGCCGAGGCGCGTGGCAACCCCCTCGCGCTGGTGGAGCTTCCCAGGACCGCCGGACTCGCCGGCATGGCGGGCGGATTCGCCCAGCCCGACTCGGTACCCAGCGTGATCGAGCAGAGCTTCCGGTCCCGGCTGGAGCTCCTGCCGCCGGCGACTCGGCTGCTGGTGACCGTCGCCGCCGCCGACCCGATCGGCGATCCCGGCCTGCTGTGGCATGCGGCCGAACTGCTGGGCATCGACGTGGCTGCCGCTGCGGAGTCCGTCCCGCTGGTCGAGTTCGGCACCCGAATCCGCTTCAGCCACCCCCTCGCCCGCTCGGCCGCCTACCGCGCCGCGGCGCCGGAGGAGCGGCGCAGGGCGCACGGGGCACTGGCCGCCGTGACCGACCCGGTCGTCGACCCCGACCGGCGGGCCTGGCATCGCGCCCAGGCCAGTGCCGGCCCGGACGAGCAGGTCGCCGCCGAGCTGGAAGCCTCCGCCACCCGCGCCCAGGAACGTGGCGGCATCGCGGCGGCGGCGGCCTTCCTCGAACGCTCGGCCGTGCTCACGATCAGCCCGGTCCAACGCACCGAGCGGGTTCTCGCCGCGGTCCAGGCCAAGCTCTCGGTGGGAGACTTCGACGCGGCGGCCGACCTGCTCAGCACCGTCCCGACCTACGATCCGAGCCAGGCCGCCAGGGCCGACCTGCTTCGCGGCAGACTGTCGTTCGTCCGCCGCCGGGGCGACGAAGGCCCCACGGAGTACCTCCTGCGTGCCGCCGCCCGGCTGGCGGCCTCCGACCCTGCCTGGGCACGGGAGTGCTATCTGGACGCCATCGAGATGGGCCTTCTTCTCGGCGGCCTCGACCACGTGGTGGAGGCCGTCAGGAAGGCCCCGCCGTCGGGCGACCCGGTATCCGGTGCGGCGGCGGTCCTGACCGGCCTGATCAGCCTGGTCAGCGACGGGCATCCGGCGGCGGGGGAGATCCTCGGGCCGGTCGTCAGCGACGCCGACGACGAGGTGTGGGCCAGGCGGCCGTCACTGGGCTTCATGGTGGCCACCGAGCTGTGGGACTTCGATGCCCTTTACGGCATCGCCAGCCGTGCCGTCGCGGCGGGCCGCGAGTCGGGGTCCTTCCACGCGCTGCCCATCGGACTGGCCATGCAGGCCACCGCGACCGTGCACAGGGGCGACTTCGGTGCCGCGATGGAGCTGATCTCCGAGGAGGAGGCGATCGCCGACGCCACCGGCGCGGCACCGCTGGTCTACCCGCGCCTCCACCTGGCCGCGATACGCGGGCGGCGCAAGGAGGCCGTCGAACTGTTCGCGTCGGTGGATCACCGTATGAGCCTCAGCGTGCAGTGGGCGACGGCCGTGCTCAACAACGGCCTGGCCGACTACCAGGCCGCGCTGAAGGCGGCGAAGCTGGCGGTCGAGTACGGCGCCGTCGGCACGGCGGGGCTTGCCCTGCCCGAGTTGGTCGAGGCGGCCATGCGGTGCGGCGAGGCCGAACTCGCCGCCGCGGCCCTCGCGTCCCTCCAAGAACGCGTCCAGGCAGGCCGGCAGGCGTGGGGGCTCGGCGTCGAGGCGTATGCGCGGGCCATGGTGACCGAGGACGAGTCCGCCTATCAGCAGGCGATCGGTCTGCTCGACGACAGCACACTGGTGGTCTACCGCGCCCGGGCACATCTGCTGTACGGAGAGTGGCTGCGCCGGCAGGGCCGACGGCGTGACGCCCGCTCCGAGCTGCGGCTGGCGCACGAGTCGCTGTCCGACCTCGGGGTGGAGGCGTTCGCCGAGCGCGCCGCCGGCGAGTTGCGCGCCACGGGCGAGCAGGCCCGCAGCCGCTCGTCGAAGGCGTCGGAGCAACTGACGATGCAGGAGGTGCACATCGCACGCCTGGTCGCCGACGGCTCCACTTCCAAGGAGGTGGCGGCGAAGCTCTTCCTCAGCCCGCGGACGGTCGATGCGCACCTGCGCAACATCTTCCGCAAGCTCGGGCTCACCTCACGCAGGCAACTGCGAGGCGTGCCCGAGATTCGTTAG
The DNA here is from genome assembly GCF_044746205.1 of Streptomyces sp. NPDC086549. Lineage (NCBI taxonomy): Bacteria > Bacillati > Actinomycetota > Actinomycetes > Kitasatosporales > Streptomycetaceae > Streptomyces > Streptomyces sp. NPDC086549. Next base: position 342,259 of record NZ_JBIVBS010000009.1, read on the forward strand.
TCGCATGGTGGTGGCCGCGGCCTCGTCACCGTTCATCGACTCCACGGGGCCGGGCCAGCTCAACCCGTACTTGGCCCGGTAGGCACCGGAGACGCGCCGGACGAGCTCGGGGGCGTCCACCGGCCGGAGCGTGACGGACAGCCGGACCCCGGCCACCTCCGCCTCCGTGTCCGCGTGCCGAAGGACCCGGCGGTACCAGGCACTGCGCCGTCCGAAAGCCGAGCGGACATACGCCTCCCCGTCGAGCACCACCACCCAGACCGTCCTGGCCGACCACCGGCCGTCCGCGTGCCGTACCCACAAAACGATCTCCGCGCTATCCATGACAGTGCTCATGGACCAACTTTCACCGTGCCGGCACCACGTACGCGTCGGTGGTGTTCACCTAGCTGGGCGGGCTCCGCCGACGTGAGGGCGGTGATGTCGCGCGGCCAAGGCACTGGCCGGGGCTGCGGGTGTGTCCCCCAAGCCGTCGTAGCCGAACGGGTGGATCCGCCCGAACTGGGGTCGGTGCAGCGTTGTGACCTTGACCCAGGTGTCCTGTGCCACGACTGCAAGCGCTGGGCCGAGGGCGCTGTCCGCCAGGCTGGCTTTCGTGCTTCCGTACCCGACCCGGCCACCCGTGTCGAAGGGGATCTTCAAGTCCCCCTTGACCCACCGAGATCGCTGTGGTCCCAGCACTCCAGTCCCGAGTGAACCGGCGGGCCACTCCTGGGGTCTGTTGGGAAAGTGGCCTTCGGGGGCGGGGGTATGGAGCCGCGGACGGTCGTCAAGCGTGCGCCTGGGGCGCTTCGTTCGCCGGATGAGCCCCTGCAGACAGCAGCGCCGCAATCGTCTCTGGGTACGGTCCGGCCATCGCCCAACTCAAAGGCGAACGGCCCGTGCCGTGGTCTTCGCGGAGGTTGGGGTCCGCACCCGCCGCGATGAGTGTGAGCACGGTTTCTGTGTGCCCCCAGCAAGCGGCTGCGCACAGCGGTGTGCCCTCGGTGCGGTGGCCGCTTTCGACATCAGGATCGGCGCCGGCTCGCAGGAGGAAATCGGCAATATCGGTGGCTCCTTGGACCGCCGCCGCGTACAGGGGGGTCGTGCCGCCGGAATCGGCTGCTTGCGGACTCGCTCCGGCCTGCAGGAGACGACGGACGAGCGTGATGTCCCCGATCATCGCCGCTCTGACCAAGCGATTCGACTGCTTCTTCGAGCGTCTTCGGTTCATGACTGCGGAGACTAGACCGTCAGCCGGCAGGCCGTCACAAAGAGTTCGTTGAGCACCGCGACCAGCACGGTTGCTTCGTGACGCTCGCAGTAGTCGGTTGTGTCGCACTTCGGCGGTCAGTCGCCCCGGGAGCCGAGTTCCAGGCGATTGTGGCCCCGGCCCGCGGCGGACCGGGATGGCCGCTTTGGCGCCGCGTCCTCGCAGGTAATCCCTGTCGCGGCGGGCGCCGTACGCCTTGTCGGCTCGCACCCGGTTCGGTCGCCTGCGGGGTCGGCCAAGACCGATTCGAGGCACCTGGATCGCTTCCAGGACGGGCTCGAACTGCGGAGAATCGCCTCGCTCCCGGCTCGACGGCGATGCCCCCGGGCGGCTCCTTTGCAGGTCCCCTTTTGCGCCGCTCCGGCCGCGTGCTGACGGGTCCGGCACACGGTGGAGTCGATATGTACGTCCTAGGTGATCAGGCCTTTCGCGTCGGCCTGGGCCTGGAGCTGGGTGACGATCCTGGCCCGGGTGCCGTCTCGTTGCCAGCGACGGAACAGATCATGGACCCGCTCTCCGGGCCCGTTGCGTTCTGGTACATCGCGTCAGTGGCACCGGTCCGGGTCCGCCACCGTATGCCGTTCATCAGCTGCCGTCGCGTCCATACCGGCGGACGGCCCGGATCGATGCCCTTCGGTAACAACGGTGCCGGCCATACCTACTGGCCGTTCGCCAGATCGCCGCGCCCCACGCGTGAGTCCGATGTTCACTCCTGCGACCCGATCCGGCCCAACGGGCCGGCAGGTCAGGCTCGCCGGAGCGGACTCTTGACCTTGCCCGAGGGTGAAGACCGACGGTGTCTGTGGCGACCAACCCGGCCAGCTGAGCCTGACCGAACCCGGATGAGAGGAACCTGGATGGATGACGACGCTCTCCTGGCAGAGCAGATGGCCTACTACAGGGCCGGCGCGGCCGAATACGACCGGTCCTATGCAGAGTATGAAGGCCTGCAGAAGCTGCTGGCTGTCGTCGATGACCTCCCGATTGCCGGGGATGTGCTGGAGTTGGCCTGTGGAACGGGCCAGTGGACCCCGAGACTTGCCGCGCGGGCCCGTTCGGTGACGGCTGTCGACGCGGCAGCCGAAGTGTTGGTTCTCGCTCGTGCGCGCACCGCATCCCCCACCGTCCAGTTCATTCAGGCTGACCTCTTCGAGTGGCAGCCGCCACGACGCTACGACACCGTGTTCTTCGCCTTCTGGCTCTCCCATGTTCCACCGACGCGGTTGCCCGGCTTCTGGAACACCGTCGCTGCCGCGCTCGCGCCAGGCGGCAAAGCGATCTTCATCGACGACGGTCCTGCCGCAGCCACATACGAGGAAGTCCTCGCGAACCAGCCGACCCCGGCGACGCTGCGCCGACTCGGTGACGGCCGCCAGTACCGCATCGTGAAGGTATTCCACGATGCCGAGACCCTCACGGACGACCTCGCAGCTCTGGGGTGGTCGGTCCACATCCGGACCAAGGCCGGGAACTTCATCGGCATCGCAGAACCACCGACCATCCCGTGCTGAGAGGCCCCGCCCGCGGGGGCGAGCAGGCGAGCTGGGTGCTGGCCCGAGTGCCGGGTTGCGTTGGACCGGGGCGGTACCGAACGGACCGGCCGGGCGGGCCTATTGGAGGCTTCGCAGCCGCGGGATGAGCTTGGTGGCGGTACCGCCCAGCACGGTGGCGCGTTCAGCCTCCGACAGCTCTGCGCTCGTCGCGATCCGCTGGGGGTTGGCGACGGCGATGTCTTGCCGCAGGTATGGGTGGTCGGATCCGAAGACGACGCGGTCCATGCCAACGGTTTCGTGAAGCAGGTGGAGTACTGGGTCGGACCATGACAGCGCCGTGTCCCAGTACAGCTTGCGGAAGGTCTCGGCCGCGCTCTCGCGCCCCTCGGCTCCGGGGATGACGCCCAGCTCGTCGACAATGCCGATGCGTCCGGCCAGGTAGGGGATCGTGCCGCCGGCATGAGAGAAGACGTAGCTGACGTCGGGAGTACGGGCGAAGGTGTTGGTGTACAACAGCTGGGCGACGGCGCGGGTTGTGTCGGCGGTGAAGTCGATGAGCGAGTCGGGCAGGCCGAGCGCATGGGCGCTGGGATCGGGCGACGCGTTCGGGTGGACGAAGACCAGCGCCTTGCGCCGCTGGAATTCATCGAAGAGTGGAGCCAGACGGGCATCGCCCAGGTAGGCGCCGAGGGCGTTGCTGAACAACACGACTCCGTCAAGGCTCAGCACGTCCAGTGCATAGGCGAGCTCGGCGAGCGAACCGTCGACGTCGGGCAGGGGCAGGCAGGCGAATCCACCGAATCGGTCTGGGCGGTCCCTGACCAGTTCGGCGGCCAGTTCGTTGCACCGACGCGCAAGGGCCCGCGCCGGAGAACGAACAGCCCCGGTGTTCCCGGAGCTGACATGTCAGTTCTTCGGGAATCGTGTGTGGTCGCCTGGCATGATCAACAAAGTGAGTCTTGATGCCCCGCTGGAGCCGCCAATGGATGAGATCGTGTCAGAGCACGCTGCGCGAGTGTCCGCTTATGCGACCGTGGGAGCACGGCTGTCCCTGTTCAGCGATCGGCGACTCGGGGATGCCGTGGCCGCCGCGCCGAGTCTGGGTTCCGGTATCGGCGGCAGGTCGGCGGAGATGGAAGTCGAGGGGATACGCGTCTTCGTCAAGCGGGTCCCGCTGACGGACATCGAGTTGCGACCGGAGCACCTGCGATCGACCGCCAACCTGTTCGAACTTCCTCTCTTCTACCAGTACGGGGCCGGGTCGGCGGGGTTCGGTGCCTGGCGTGAACTGGCCGCTCAGATCATGACCACAGGCTGGGTGCTGAAGAACGAGTACGCGGGTTTCCCCCTGCTGTATCACTGGCGGGTTCTGCCCGACAGCCCCCCTCGTGGCTTCGTCGACGCGTTAGGGGGAGTTGAGGGGGCCGTCGCGCGTTGGGATGGGTCACAGGCTGTGCGCCGTCGACTGGAGGCCATCGGCAGGTCCTCCTTCAGCTTGGTGCTCTTCCTGGAGCATGTGCCTCAGACGCTCGCCGCCTGGCTCGGCGGCACCCGCGATGCGGCCAGTCTGGAGTCGCGATGCGACTCGTCCTATCGGTGGGCCGAGGCCGCGCTGATGCTAGGGACGGAATTCATGAGCGCGCGTGGACTGGTCCACTTCGACGCGCACTTCGCCAACCTGCTCACTGACGGTCGCCAGGTGTACTTCGCGGACTTCGGGCTCGCGCTGAGCCGCGACTTCGACCTCTCGGCGGAGGAGGACGCCTTCCTGGCCGATCATCTTGTGTACGACCGCAGCTATGCACCAGGCCACCTGTTGCGCCACCACCTGCCCGACGACGTGCGGGGCGGCAACGACCACGGGACCTTCCTGCGTGCATGGGTGGAGGGACGCAGACCCGACGGCGTTCCGCCCGAGATCGGCGTGATCATCGACCGGCACGCCCCGCACGCCATCGTCCTGGACGACTTCCACCACCGATTCCTCACGCAGAGCAAGCGCACTCCGTTCCCCGCAGCCGAGGTTCGGCAGGCCCTCACCAGCACATCGGCATCGGGGTAGTCACGGCCGCTCCGCTCCGCTCCGGTCCGCTCCGCCAGCCGTGCCGCGTTCGACCTGCGGCCGCACCATGGAGCGGCTGTTGAGGGTCCTTCAGTTCATGAGGGGGATGAGGGTGGGCAGCCACGGCCTCCAGTCCATGTGCGGACCACCGGCGCGCGGCTGCGCGCGGCACCTGCCGCCGTCCTCGTCCAGGGCAAGCACGCCGGCGCATGGCCCGCGGTCCGGGTGATGTTCGATCCGCCGTGAGCGGAGGGTAGATGCGGGGACCACGCCTCCTCGGTCTGCGCGGCGCACCTTGCCGTGAAGCGGTATGGAGTCACCTTGCCTCACCGACACCGCGGTCGCGGCGCGACTGTGGGACGCCGGCTGTCAACTGACCGGCGTCGACCTCGACACCATACGCGGATGGACCAGTCGGGCACGCCCTGGCCGACCAGCATGTTCCGGTTGGCCAACTGAGGGCTGATGGCCGCGCTTCCGTACGGCCCGCGGGGTGATCCCGACGAGGGCGGCGAGTTCGCCGATTCGAATGACCTCGGTGAAAACCATGACGCTGCGACAAGGCCAAGCGCCAAGCACGGTCTGTGTGGCGGGTGGCACGCCCGCCCGACCGCGACGGAAGGCCCCAGGTGCCTCCTTGACCTGGGCCTACTTGGGACAGGAAGCTGTGGCGACTGAGCGCTTTGGTTGGCCGGCGCGGCCAGGTCTGCGCTGACACCACAGCCGTGGATCGCGCCGGTGAGCTGCGGTGACGCTGGACGCGAGGCAGCCAACAGTGTGGACGCGGCCTGTGATCTATCGTGAGCGGGGAGTGCCGGTACGGTATCCCGGCCTGGTGGCGCAGGCAGGGCACCGTGCTGCGCGCTTCAAGATCGGTCGGCACGTGCTGTTCGAGGAATCGGACGTGCGGGCCTGGATAAAGGCGCACGGCATAGTGCCTGCCGAGTCCTGCTGCCGGGCGCCGCAAGGACGCTGGCCGCGGGACGGGTGGTGACCGATGCACCGGGAGAGGCGGTCGACGAGTACGAAGCTGGGTGCCGTCGCAGCGATGAGTCTGTCGGCGCCCACAGGTCTATCTCCCGACCGGGACAACCAACTCATCGGGAGTAAGTCATGGGCCTCATCCACATCGAGCTGTTCGCAACCCTCGATCTCGTCGGGCAGTCACCCGGCGGCCCCGACGAGGACCCGGTGGGGTTCCCGTTCGGCGGCTGGCAGGCGCCCCTGCTGGACGAGGTCGCCGGGGCGCAGGTCGGTGCCGCGTACGAGGGCACGGACGCCCTCCTGCTCGGCCGACGGACGTATGACATCTTCGCCGCCTACTGGCCGTACCAGGAGGGCGGCCAGGACAACGAGATCGCCACGCTCTTCAACAGCGTCCCGAAGTACGTGGCCTCCCGCGGCAGGCCCGACCTCTCGTGGGACGGGTCCACGCAGCTCGGCCCGGATCTGGCCGGCGCGGTGCGCGAGATCCGTGACCGGCACGAGCACGTGAAGGTCGTCGGAAGCCTGAACCTGGTGCAGACCCTCCTGCGCGAGAAGCTCTTCGACCGCCTCGACCTCTGGGTGCACCCGATCGTGCTCGGCGTCGGTAAGAAGGTGTTCGACGGTGGCGCGGTGCCCACGAACGTCACACTCCTCGAACCGCCGGTAGCCGGTCCGAAGGGCACCGTGTACCTGCGCTACGGGCTCGCCGATGGCACGCCCGGGACGGGGGACATGAGCGCACCCGATCGCGGTGCCGGGCGCGACGGCTGAAGCCGCCCCGCGCCAGATGGGTCAGTGTCGTCGGCGGTGAATCCGCCAGGTCGGCATTCGTCATGGCGTTGGCGTCGTCAGTTCGAGATGCCGACACCGTGACGAAGTACCTCGCCACAGGGCGCCGCCGTCACGCAACGGTCCGGCAGGCCCCCGCGAACGCTCCAAATACTTCGCTGCTCGCCGGCCCTGCGCCCAACGCCATGACACGTTCCCGCACGCCATCCCACCTTTGGTCAATCATGCGCAGACCGTATGCCCTGGTACTGACATGGGGCTGTCTCGCCCCTTGACGTTCAGTTCGGGTCACCTCATTGGCTTCCCAATGAGCTCAGTCATAGCTGTTGCTACCGAGCGGCGTAGTTGGCCCGACTGGCCCAGTACGCCGCTCAGCAGACCGAGGCGAGGCGGACCGGGGTGGGAACGGGAGATCTAGGGCCGCTCGGGCAGGGCGAGCAGATTGCCGCTCCAGCGCTCCTCATCGTCTTCCGCCGGCGTCACGCGTAGCCCGAACGCGGTCTCGGCGAGAGACAGCACGTTGTGGAGTGGGACGGGCTGACCGGGGACGAGTCCCAGCGGTTGCATCGCCTCATCGAGCTGCTGCGGTGTCGGACCGGTCAGCTCCAACGGCCCGAGCGTATGGAAGTCGACGAGGACGTCACCGTCCACCGCGTATTTGAACCAGTACATCGGCTTCTCGTTGTAGTGCAGCACGACGGCCTCTGTCCCTTCCGAGACCGCGCAGAGGATCCGCTCGTCGAGACCGTGCATGCCGCCCTGCTCCCAGGCCCACGTCCACGCGCCGTCGATGCCGGTCGTCACCACCGGTTCGTCTTCATCGAGGAGGGTGTCGCCGTACTCGTCATGCAGGCTCTTTACATCGCGCCAGACCACGCTGTCTGGGTCGGCACCCATCCGAGTCAGCAGTTCCTCCGGAGACACCTGCTTGGCGAAGGTCAGCGTGTAGATGGGGACGTCCCCCCGGAAGAAATCCAGCCCACGCACTCTGTCAGAGCTCATCATGCCGAGGATCCTGTCACGCCCGGTCTCAGCTCCTGCGAGCCACCTTGCTGGCTAGCTGTTCTCCCGGCCGGGAAGCGGCGCCCCCTGGAGAAAAGATCGGTAAGCGTCTGCGACATCAGCCTCTATGGTCGGCCCTGCCGGACCGTACCGAGTGTCGCTCCGGTCGCGTTTGGGTCCGGAGATCCAGAAATCCTCGCTGGTTTCGACGTCGTAGAAGTTTGCGTCGAACAAGCCGAGGCCCGTGGCACGCCGCAGTGTTCGCCCTTGGAAGTAGGCCGTTTTCCAGGTCTTGGAGAAGTCTACCCACCCGATCCACGAGGGTCCGCGGTCGGTGTCGTAGCCCGTTTTGAGCTGCACGAACATGATTCTGCGAGACATGGTCCTAGCTTGGCCGATCGTGCTGGTCCAGCCAATCGAGTTTGTGGCGGGGCGACGACGGCCGCGAGGAGGGACAGGGAACAGGGGGGGGCAGCGTCAGGGCGGGCGGCTCTTGCCTGCCTTGGCGCGAGGCGGCCGGCGATCGCCTCAGTTCCCGGGGCCCGGTCGACCTCGGCGATGCCACGGAGCTTGGGCAGGGCGACGGCCTATTCCGCCGCCTTGAGCTGGGACAATCCCAACACCGAGCTGGCCGCCGGGATGCGCGATTACGCCGCCTCACACAACTGGCTCAGGCTCGCTCTGCAGCGCAGAGAAGTAATGCAAAGTGGATCGTCCCAGCCCCGGACGTGGGTGTCCACAGATGCTCTGACAGGATCATCGTGGAGGTTGCGTGCCCGCACGCCTGTCCTCCGGCCGAGTCGGCGTGACCGTTCCCGCACGGGGGAGTTACGTCAGTCATGGACGCTTCTCGATCGTGCAGACGGACCGCCGTTGGGGCTGTCACGTCACTCCTGCTTCTCGTTGTCGCGGTTCTGACCGGCCCCCCGGCCACCGCCAGCAGTCACGCGACGCCCTCAGGTGACGCCGCGGCGATCCGTGACTGGAACGCCATCGCCACCAACACCATCAGCACCAACCTGGGCGCCACCCGCCCCTCGGGACAGGCGCTCATCTGGCACGGGTTCGTCTCGGCCGCCGTATACAACGCCGTGGTCGGTATTCAGGGCGACTACGTTCCCTACAAGTGGCAGATGCGCGGGCCTTCCACCGCATCGCCCGAGGCGGCGGCCGTGACAGCGGCACACCGTGTCCTTCTCACCTACTTTCCTGCTTCCCGGGCCGCGCTCGATGCCGCCTACGCCGATTCTCTCGCCAGGATCCCCGAGGACAGTGCGAAGACGCAGGGCGTGGCCTTTGGGGAGCGCGCCGCCGAGCACATCATCGACCTGCGCGAAGGCGACGGCCGTTACGCATCGGTGGAGTTCACCGCCGCGCCCGCGCCCGGCGTCTGGCGGCCCACCCCACCCGGCCATCTGCCTTTCATCGACACCTGGCTCGGCAGACTGCGCCCGATGCTGCTCACCTCCCCGGCCCAGTTCCGTCCTGGCGCGCCGCCCGCTCTGCCCTCGGCCCGCTATGCCCGGGACGTGAACGAGGTGAAGACCATGGGGGCGAACACCGGCTCCTCCCGCACTGCGCTCCAGACCGAGACCGCCCTGTTCTTCGGGGGCAATCTGGCGGTGCAGATTCAAGGGGCGCTCCGGGATTACACCGATCGGCACCACCTGGGCATCGCCGAGACGGCGCGGATGTTCGCCGCGGCGAACATGTCGGCAACCGACGCCGTCATCACCGCCTGGGACGCCAAGCTCCACTACGGGCGCTGGCGCCCGATCACGGCCATCCAACTGGCCGACACCGACGGCAACCCCGCGACCGTGGCCGACCCGCTGTGGCAGCCGCTGCTCATCACGCCACCGCACCCCGACTACATCAGCGGTCACGCCGCGGTCGCCGGCGCCGTGGCCCAGACCCTCAGCGGGATCCTGGGCACCACGCGCCTCGACCTCAACATCTCCTCCGAGGCCACCGGCACCACACGGCACTACGCCTACGCCGACCAGCTGAACGAGGACATGATCAACGCCCGTGTCTGGGCGGGAATCCACTTTCGCTCGGCAGACGTCGCCGGATGCCGGGCCGGCAACCGCATCGGCGTCTGGACACTCACCCACTACTTCCAACCGCAGCGTTCACCACTCCAGCTGGCCTTGTCGACGGCACGGCCCACTTGCCCTCAGGGCAACAGGAGCTGAAGCGGCAGACCACACACGGCGGGTGCGTGCGGTGGCGCGCACCCGCGGCCCGCGCCACGCCCCCGACGACCCGGAGCCTCCGCCCAGTGGTGGCAGATTGACACGGCCATAACGCGAACGTTCACACCCGTGGGATCATCGTGATCGTTCCGGTCCACGAGCGAGGCGTAACTGACGGTCTCGAAATGAGTCGACGTATCGGCTTCCTCTCACCGACCGTGCACTACAAGGGTTTTGGCGACGTAGGGTGGGCGGTTGGCGGCACGAGCGCACCGCCCCGTGGCGGGTGGGAAGGCTGTGTCGGCCCGGTCCTCCGCGGCGACTGATCGTTTCGTTACTACTTGTCGCGACTACTTGTCGCGCACGGCGGGCCGTTTGGCGATCTCGGTCTTGACCGTCTCGTGCAGTTCCTCCGACGTGAAGCCGAGGTTGCGCAGGATCTGCGCGGCCGGGCTCTCCTCGGTGCGGATCAGGCCCAGCAGCGTATGTTCCGTACCGACCCAGTCGTGGCCGAGGTCGGCCGAGGCGCGGCGTGCCTGCTCGATGGCCTCCTTGCTCTCCGGTCGGAACGGGATGTGACCCCGCAGCGCCTTCTGTCCGGCCGTCGGCATCGCTTCCTCGATCGCGTCGCGGATGCGTTGTTCCGACTCGGTTTTCGCCACCAGCACCAGATACGCCAGGCCCCGCGGTTCGCCGAGCAGGCCGAGCAGGATGTGTTCGGTGCCGATGAAGTCGTGCCTGTGCGTTCGGGCGGCCTCCTGCGCCAGCACGATGCTGTGCCGGTTCAGGTTGGTGAACCGCTCAAACGCTGCGGGTGCGTGGCGTTGCTGGGCGGCCTGTTTGGACACCCCGATGGCGTCGCCGATCTCGGTCCACGACGCGCCGGTCTGCTTGGCCTTGCTGACGTAGTGGTCGATGAGCTGGTCACCGAGGTCGGACAACGTCTGGGCACGAAGTCGCGCCTCGCTGATGCGGGCCAGTTCGTTGGCGGCGGGAAGTTCCTCATCGAGACGGGCGATCAGGTCAGCGAGACTGATGTCGAGTGGGCTCATGCGTCAATCGTAAGTTGACGATGCCTCAGCGTCAACTTGTAATTGACGCCCGCTCCGGGTGCACTCCGGACCCAGCCCGGAGGTTGTGATGCCTGAACTGGATTGGGGATTGGTCGCTGCCGCGGGTGCGAGGGCGTTGAAGAGCGGAGCGGTGTAGCGCCCCCACCGCTCGCCCGCGTCGTCGCACGCGGACAAGCAGATCAGGCGGTAAGCGGTCGGCTGAAGACCTGTTCAGCCGACCTTGAGCAGGCCGGATTCGATGACGGCGCGTCCGAAGGGGCTTGCGAGTTCGGCGAGACGTTCGCAGTCGGTGTCACCCAGGGCAGCATAGGCGGGGAGGGCCAGGCGGTCGGTGCGGTCCTCGATGTGCTGGCGCAGGCGTACGCCTTCCGGGCTGAGGGAGTCGCCGTCGAGAAGGCCTCGCATGCGCAGGCGTTCCTTGGTGTCGGCCCACTCGTCCTCGGGCCATGCGCGGCTTGCCTTGAGGAAGTCGATGGGAACCTCACCGGTGGCAGCGTGCAGAATCAAGGCCTCCAGGCCTCCCACGCCCTCGGTCAGCAAGCACGCGACATGGCCGTCTCCGCGGAACTCGCGGAGCAGCGTCTGGGCGTGCCAGAGTTGCAGTATCGGTTCATCCGGCCAGGGCAGCGCGGCATGTGCGGCGAACAGCGGGCGGCCCTGAGCGTGCTCGCCGGCGGCGCTGGCGGCCCTGCGGGTCAGCGCCAGGACCTCGTCGAAAGCGGGGAGTTCGTGGATCGCGGCCCGTCGCAGGGCCTCACTCGCGGCGGCGTACCTCGCGTCCAGCACCTGCTGTGGCGTCGTCGCGTTCCAGACGCCGTGGACCGCCTCCCGTACCAGATCGGGATTGAAGTTGTAGAAGGTCGCGATGACCAGCTCGGCAGATGCTCGACCGAAGGCGGCGCTGCGGGAAGCGAAGTAGCCGGCCCGTCCGCTGAGCCCGAGGGCCGTGTACCGCCGCCTTGCCTCGGGGGCGAAGTAGATCATGCCGTGTACGGGCTCGAGCCGGCGCCAGGCTGCTCGCGCTGTCTTCATCGGGTCACCTTCCAAGAATCGGCAGATGGGCATTCGCTGTGGTTCCGTACTCGCCGTGCGCGCCCAGATGTTCGAACAGCAGGCGGCTCAGCGTCTCGGGTGCCTCCTCGGGGACCCAGTGGCTGACGCCCTGGAGGGTCTCGAACCGGTACGGCCCGTTGACCCACTGACCGGTCTCCTGCGCGGCTGCCGGGCCGAACGCGCTGTCCTCGGTGCTCCAGACGTAAAGCGTGGGCGCGTCGATGGAGCCGATCGCGCCGTCAGGGCGGCCGGCCCGGTACCAGTTCAGCGCCGCGGTGAGAGCGCCCGGCTGGGAAAGGTGCCGCAGGTAGGCCTCGACGCTGTCCTGCGGGACCTTGCCGGTGTAAATGGAGCGAAGTTCCTCGGGGTTGTTGGCGAGCATGCGCTCTTCGGTCGCGGGCGTCTCACGCCAGTCGATCATGTAGCGCGATCGTTCGCGCTGGTCCGGGTCGGTGCGCAGGGTGGTGGCCAGGGCGCCGGGGTGCGGGGTCGAGACAACCGTCAGGGTGCGTATGCGGCTGGGGTGGGCATGGGCGGTCCACCACGCCACTGCGCCTCCCCAGTCGTGGCCGACCAGGTCGAACGATGTCCAGCCCAGCTCCTCTGTGATCGCGACCACGTCGTCGACCAGGGCGCTGATGCGGTAGTCCTCAGGCCGTTCGGGGCGGGCCCCGGGGGAGTACCCGCGCTGGTCGGGTGCCACGACCCGGTAACCGTGCCCGGCCAGCGCCGCGATCTGCTGTCGCCATACCAGGCTCGTCTGCGGGAAGCCGTGCAGCATCAACACCGAGCGGCCCTCACGTGGCCCCGCCGCGATCGCATCAAATAGGCCTGCCGCAGTGGAGATGCTCAACTCGGTCACGGTCCATCCCTTCATACCAACTGGTCGGTCAGCTTTCAGTTGTGCCCACGGTTTGTCAAGGGTGAGGGGGCTCCCCAAGGGCGGCCGCGAGCCACCCCTTTGGCCAGGCGTCGTGCTCGGTGCGGCGGGTTCCGGCCCGCGGTGCGTCGCTTGTGCGGGATGCGAACGTCGCGCCATCCGGTGCCCGGTGCGTCGAGCGCCGCCTCCCGCATGGGCCACACAAGTACGGGTGCTACGAACCGCGTTGTGCCGTCAGCGTGGCCGCCGAGCGACACGGTCGTACCGTCGCAGCCCATATCGCGTGGTTCCACGCAACGGCACCCGCCTCCCATGCCGGGTGTGGAACCGCGGTAGGTGCCGGGGAGGTATCGTTCAGGGCCATCCGGGCCATGAGGGCGGTTTGACACAGCAGCCAGGCGCGTTCGACGGCCGCCGCACCGACTGACGGCCCGGTGATGGTCCTGGCCTGGGGGCGTCGCGCTCGACCCCGAGTGTGAGCACCAGGCGCATCTCGCGGTGGAGGACGGGGGAGTTCGCGTACGCCTCGTGCGGGGGTGGGGCGCCGTTCTCCTCGCCGGAGTTCAGAGCGATGTCCACAGTCACACCTCTCCCGGTGCGCCGGGGGCTGCGCCGCAGCGGTTGCACAGTTCCGTGCCGTGGTCGGGGTCGCTCTGGTGGGGGGCCGGCAGGCTTGTCCGGGATTCCGCAGGTGCCCGGGCCGGGCCGGGGCAGCCGTCGATGGGGCACGGCTTGTGGGTCGCGAGCACCCCCTCGGGGCAGCCGTCGGGTGCCCCGGCTCCGCAGCCACTGGCGGTGGCCGGTTGCCGCTGCACTGCTGTGGAGCCGCACCTGGCAAGGAGCCGCCGCTCGTCCGCAACGCCGGGGCCAGTCATGCCGAGCACCTCAGGCAGGCACGGACTTCGCGGCCGCCGCGCGTCTGGTGAACTTCGGTCGACTGTGCGAGGTACTGGACGATGCCGGTGCCGCGGCCGTGTTCGTCCGGGGCGATGTCGGGGCGAGGGTGATCCACGGCCATTCCGGAGTCACTGACCACAATGTGCAAAGTGCCGTCGTCGAGGGCGAGCAGTAGGGTCATGCACTCCCGGCCGTACTGGGCGGCGTTCGCGGCAAGTTCGTCGACGATGAGAACGGCGGAGTCCCGCTGGCTTTCGGGAACACTCCAGGTCTCCAGTAGATCTGCCGCGAAGTGACGTGCGGCGGAGACGTGCGCCTCTTGCGCGGGCAGGGTGAGCAGCGCTTGGTGGCGGGAAGGCCGGCAGTGCAGGGAACCCGGGCGGGGGGAATCGGTCACAGACATGGTCTTCTGGCTCTTCCGTGGATGTGCGGAGACCGGACGTGGAGGACCGCCAAGACTTCGAGAGGCGGTTCGGTATGCCGGAAGCTGTAGGGGAGCGCTCATTCAATTCCACGGATGGCGCATGTCGAATGGTTCGAGATATTTGCGCCTTTTGCTCAACTTCTGGCGAGTCAGGGTCAACGCCTTTGGCGGAGGTGAGCCCACTCGCCGCTGCCAGAGCTCGATGTCGTATCCCACGAGCCGGGCATCGGCAGTTCGACGCCCTCCCCGGCCCATCGTTCACGACGCTACGTTTCCCTGGTGCCGTAGGGGCCCTCGGCGGACTGATGTCCTGCATCCTCATCTTCGCTGCGGGCTCCGGGACTTCGGAAGAAAGGCAGAGTTGCGGACACCGTCACCAGTCACCGGCCTCCGGCCTCCGGCAGGGAGTGTGCACACACCGGCTGCGCACACACGCATCAAGTTCAGCTCCCGGAAACCGTCGGCGCGCGCAGAAAAGGACCCCGGCGCTGGCTGGGCCTCCTCTGGCCGGAGGTTGAGGTGGATGCCGCCCTGCCGGGCAGTTTCATGAGTGGAGCGGGCCAGAGCCCTGCGACCGAGCCGCAGAACTGCATCGGTGCCGATCCAGTCCCCCGACGACAGGCTGTGCGGACGAAGCAGCGGCAGCACCTTCCGGTCCTGGGGACGTGCGGTACTCCAGCGGCAGGATCGCTCGGATGGCCGTTGCCGCCTACCTCTCGGCCCGCTGGGTATGCGGGGGTGACGCGGCCACGCCCGGTGCGCACATTCCTGGAGGAAGCCCTGCGCGCGGTGTGTCACCATCCGCGCACAGACCGGACCGGGCCTGCATGCGGGCCTGCATGCGCGGCGCACTGCGAGGAGTCGGTTGGGGCTCCTTGCCCTCACGCATGGATCGTGACCAGCTTCTGACCGTTGTCCGCGAGGATCTCGAAGTGCTCGATGGCTTCCGGAGACATGGCAACCGCCCCTGGGATCGTGGTGCCCGGGGCGTAGTGGCCTGCCCGCCAGGTGGCGCCGTCCGCCCTGGCCCCGCCGGGGCCGACCGCCTGTAGTCGGCAGGTGATTCCGGCGGGTGCTCCCTTGGCGGAGACCTGCAGGACACTGCCCCAGGCGGAGGGCGAGACCTTCACCGAGGCGGTGACGCCGGTGGTGGGATCACTCCCGGAGAAGGTGCGCGAGGCAGCCGGTGCGGTCGGTGCGGGCTGCGTCGCCTGAGTGCCCAGGGATCCGACGGCAGCCAGCCATGTGCCGCCGACCGCTGCCGCGATGAACGTCAGGGACGCGACGGCGCCGGCCAGTTGCAGACGCCAGGTCCTGCGGCGCCGTGCCGCGGCCTGCTGGAGCAGCCTCTCCAGCACACCTGCCTCCGGCGCCTGCGGTACCGCGGGTACGGCCGGCCGTGTCGGCGGGGAGCCCTGCGCGCTCTCGGCGGCCCGCGCCACCAGCCGATCGGCCAGGTCCGCACTGGCTGTCGGCACCGTCTGGCCTTCGGCTTCGGCTGCGGTCACCGTCGCCAGCAGCTCGGGCAGTCGCGCCAGCTGGGCATGTTCCGCCCGGCACTCGGCGCATCCCGCCAGGTGGGCGCGTACCTGTTCCATTTCTTCCGGCGGCAGCGTGCCCAGGACATAACCTCCCAGCGCCAGCCGGAGGGCGTCGTGCTCCGCAGTCATGGTCGCCACCTCCTGCATGCCACGGTCATGGCTCGATGCCCCGTTCCTGCAGCGCCAGCCTCAGGGCCTGCAGGGCGTAGTACGTCCGCGACTTCACGGTGCCCAGCGGGATGTTCAGCGCTCGGGCGGCCTCGGTCATGGTCCGGCCTCGGTAGTAGGTCTCCAGCAGGACTGCACGATGGTCCGGAGACAGTGTCCGGATGGCGTCGGCCACCGCCCAGCTTTGCAGTGCCTGCTCGATCCTGTCCTCGCCCGGTGTCTGCTCGGCGGCCCGCTCCAGCGCCTCGCCGCCGGCCTCGGCCGGCCTGGCCTGCCGGGCCCGGTGGGCGTCGATGACCAGGTGCCGGGCGACCGTGCACAGCCATGCCCGGGCCGGGCCACGTGAGGGGTCGAACGCGGCCGGATGCTGCCACGCCCGCAGCAAGGTCTCCTGCACGACATCCTCCGCCCATTGCCAGTCTCCCGAGGTCAGTCGCAGTACGTAGTGGAACAGGGGTCCTGCGTGCTCCGCGTACAGAGTGCGGAGCAGTTCCTCGTCAGCGGTCGAAAGGGTCCCTTTACCAGAGACACGCTGCACGGAGCGATCCGGATCGGTCCTTGGACCACGTTTTCGGGAACTCCATGGCATAAGACGATCATTCCGCAGATATGCCGCTTTGTCGTGTAACTCAGGGCGTGGTGCCGGTGACGCTCTGTGGGTTCTGTGGGCGGCTCGCCCCTGTCTGGCCTCACGGCACCATCGAGTCCACGCGTGTGTGAGCGCCGGTGGTCGGCCGATCTACGGCGACCCAAAGAAGTCTCACAAAAAATGCGCATCTGTCGAACCGTGCGGCCCCCGCCACCCGTGGAGGCAGACAAGAGCCGACATATTCGGTATTTCCCAGTTCTTCATGCTTTTGCGCCGTCCTCTTCCCCTTCCGGCGCCTCCCGCGACAAGGATGGATCCGAGGTGACTGAGATACACCACGCAACGCACGCGTTCATGGCGCGGGCCACGCTCGCCCTGCCCCCGCCCTCGCACCCGCCCCCGCGTATCGAAGCCTGCGCCACCGGGCAGCCCCAGTCCGAGCCCCCCACACACCAACGGCGATGGCTCCACAGAGCGCTGGACGCGTCCAGTGCTTTCACCGCCCGCATCCGTGCAGGAGCACTCGTCGTCGAACGCACCGGCTGTGCTGTCGCAACCGGGACCGACCGTGTCAGGCTTCCCGCGGACACAGTGCTCGCCGCGTTCGGCTACGCCGTCGAGCTGGCCGGCCCTTCCCGCATGCCGGCGCTTGGTGCCCGGGAGCACGTGGGCAACCTCAGCTTTGAGCGGGTGGACAGGTGCGCTTGGTGGAGCGCGGCGCGCGGACAGCCGCCCGGCTGCCCGAACTGCCGTGCACCGCGCGCCCCAGGGCTCGGCAACCACCAGGGCGGAGCCCCGCCCGGCCCCGTACGCGCACCACTCGTGCAAGCCCCGCGGTCCCTGCGATGCCTCGCTCGCGACCCAGGACGACGAACTGCCCTATGGGGCCGGCAACTTCGCCGCAGGCAAGGTCCGATGCGCAGCGCAGGGCATGTCGATGCGGACGGGCGGCACGGAGCGCCATCAGCGCTCGTACGCACTGTCCGTTGTCCGGCGCCGGAGCATCGCTCCCCTGAAACTGATGGGCACCTCCTTGCCCGGCCCCCCGCCCACTGCCCCTGCCACACGGCCGGGCCCATGCCGCCGACGGCTCCGGCGTCGCCCGGCTCGACCGACGGGTGGCCGGGGCCGCGGATGACGGGCGCGCGGCCGTGACCCGGCATCCACGACACACCACTCCGGTTGGGAGCGTCCAGCCGGCACCTTCCCCGTCTCTGTCTGATCAGTGAGGAACGAACCCATGTACCCGAACCATCGTTCACCGGGCCGACGATCACGCGTTGCGGCCGGACTGGCCGTCGCCACCGCCGGCGCGCTGGGGCTCCTCAGCGCCTGCGGCCAGTCCTCGCACTCCTCGTCCACCGAAGCCGACGCCATCACACCCGGTCCGGGACAGCACCAGGCCGCCGGGATGGCCGGTGCCGGCGGACCGGGAACCACGTCGGGCTCCGCTCCCGGTGGTTCGCCGATGCCCGGCATGAGCATGCGCATGCCCATAGGTCATCCGGCCGCGGGGGCGGGCGCGGGCGCACCGGCCGCGCCGGTGGCCGGGGATGCCGTGGCGATCAAGAACTTCGCGTTCGCCCCGGCCACGGTGAAGGTCAAAGTGGGCACGAAGGTGACCTGGACCAATGAGGACACCGACGCCCACACCGTCACCAGCGCCGGATCGGGCGGTCCGTTGCATTCGGCCGCTCTGGCCACCCATGCAACCTACAACTACACGTTCACCAAGCCCGGCACCTACTCCTATCTCTGCACCATCCATCCGTTCATGACCGCCACCGTGGAGGTGACCCGATGACCGGCCACTACGACCCTCACGACGGAGCGCCGGGCGGCGATGCCGAGCAGCCCGCCTCGGAACACGGGATGACCAGGCGCCAACTCCTCCGGCACGCTGGATGGTTCGGCGGGGCCGTGGTGCTGACGGTGGCCAGTGGAGAGGTGATCAGCCACATCGCCGACCCCCGGGACACGGCCGCCGCCACGGCTGCCACGGCCGTCGCGGCCCGAAGCGGCGCGCTACGGTTCGTGCAGGTCTCCGACAGCCACATCGGCTTCCAGGGCCCGGCGAACATGGACGTGGCCGGCTCATTCACCGACGCGATCAGCCAGGTCAACTCGCTCGGATTCAGGCCCGACTTCGTCATGCACAGCGGCGACCTGACCCACCTGTCCACGGCCGGGCAGTTCGACCAGGTCAAGCAGATGATGACCGGTCTGCAAACGGACCGCGTCTTCACCGTACCGGGCGAGCACGACTCCATCGGCGACGCAGGCCGCGCCTACCGGCGGACCTTCGGCATGGGTACCCTCGGCGACGGCTGGTACAGCTTCGACACCCACGGCGTCCACTTCATCGCCCTCGTCAACACCCTGAGCCTGGAGAAGCTGGGCCACCTCGGCAACGACCAGATCGAATTCGTGCGCAAGGACATCGCCGGACTGTCGCCGGACACCCCCATCGTGGTGTTCAGCCACATCCCGCTGTTTGCCATGTACCCGCAGTGGGGCTGGAGCACCGACGACGCCCTCAAGATCATCGCCCTCCTCCGCCGCTTCTCCTCCGTCACCTGTCTCAATGGGCATGTCCACCAGCTGTTCACCAAGACGGAGGGGAACATCACCTTCCACTCCGCCACCACGACCGCCTACCCCCTGCCCAAACCGGGTCGTGCCCCCGCCCCCACCCCCCAGGTTGTCCCCGCCCGGCAGCTCAAAGACGCACTCGGCATCCGCACCGTCGGGTACCGCCAAGGAGACCGCGAACTGGCCATCAAGGATCAGAGGCTGGCATGAGCACCCAAAGACTGCTCGCCCCCACCCTGCGGTCAACGTCCGCCGCCACCCTCGCCGTCAGCGGATACGTCCACGCCCAGCTCTACGTCGACCAGTACCGCTTCATCCACGTCATCGGCACCCTGTTCCTGCTCCAGGCCAGCGTCTCCTTCGCCCTCGCCGCCCTGTTGCTGGCCGGTATATCACCCCTGCCGCTGAGGGCTGCCGCTGCCGCTGCCGGCGTCGCGCTCGGGGCTCTTGCCGGCTTCACCGCGTCACGCACCGTGGCCATGTTCGGATTCAGCGAGCACGGTCTTCAGCCCGCCCCACAAGCTCTCCTCAGCCTCCTTGCCGAGACCGGCACGTTGCTGCTCCTCGCGATCTGGCAGGTGACCGTGATCAGGCAACACCGGGCCCGACTGCCCGCCAGGAGACCTACCTGGGACCGGGCCACCACCCGCACACCATCCAGCTGAATCACCACCGCGGAGTTCCGTCACCGGGCCGGTAGGCAGGGAAGGCACGGGGAGGACGTGGGTGCGCAGGTCCGTCACCACCCCCGGCGCGACCCGGTTCGGTCAGTGCGGCACGGCCGAGGACGTCCACCGTCGCCACGACATCGACGCGGATCGCATCATCGCTGCCGCACTGAACCTCGTCGACCGACAACGAGACGAGGAAGCGTCCACGCTGTCCCACCTGGATGGCAGCTCGTCCAACACCCTGAGCAACCGTCGGCCGGCGGGGCCGGTCCGCCAGACCCCGGCCGACGGCCGCTCCGCCTCCAGCCCTCCGCCAAGGCGGCCAACGCCCCGTTCTGCTCCCCGTCTGGGTCCTCCAGCGCACTCGAGGCCCGGCCCAGCAGCCACACGTGATCGACAGGCGTCAGTGAGTCGGCCGCGTGGTCCGGCGCTGTCGCGTGGAGCCAGGCACGCAGGTCCTCGCTGCGTTCGTCGAACATCCAGAACGGATCTGAGCGAACCGCCTCGCTGCAGCACTTCCGCCGCAGCAGTCGTTCGCCTAGCAGCTCCTGCACGGCGGCCTGTGGGCCGGCCGCGCCCTCAAGCACCTCGTCGACTGCCGTCCGGCCCGGGAACACACCTGGCCGAGCGCCAGACCGACGCCAAGGCAACCGGAACACTGCGCAGGTCGTCACCGACGAGTTCCCGCACCTGCCGCCAGGCGTTGTAGGGGGCCTCGTTGAGCGTGGCGCGGACCGAGACAGCAACCGTCACTGCATCCCAAGCAGTGCTCGAAGCCACGGGTACGGGAGCAGAGGCCCTCCACGCCGTCGACACCCACTCGACGGTGAAGCCCGGCAGACGGACGTATGACGTGGCAGGACCGAACTGTCCCTTCACCACCGGCACGAGCAGCACCTGCTCGCTGCCGTTCGCCCCGGGGTACCTGACCGCGGACATCAGCGGCCGAGCGGCTTGGGCGCCGACCAGCACCAGTTCCAGACTGTACTCAGGGCAGGCGGTCCCGTGGCTGCGCACCAGGGGGTTTGCCATGCCCGGGAGTATCTGGTCCGGCGCCATCTCGTTCGGTCTTGTGGCTTCTCTGAACTGGCGTTAGCCAGGCGAACGAGGGGGAGTGAAGATCGCGATTCTCCCGGCTCGCCGCAGCGCCGGGAGCTACTGTCGCGAGCATGGTCGAAAACGATGCCCTCAGTGTCACCCGCGAGGCCTACGACGCTGCTGCCACCGTGTATGCGCAGCTGTTCCGCGGCGAGCTGCGTGACAGGCACCTGGACCGAGCTCTCTTGAGTGCCTTCGCCGAGGTCGTAAGTGCGAGTGGGGACGGTCAGGTCGGGGACCTGGGGTGTGGACCCGGCCATATCACCTCCCATCTGAACGAGTTGGGGCTGGCGGCGTTCGGCGTTGATGCCTCTCCTGCGATGATCAAGTTGGCTCGACAGGCCTATCCGGGTCTGCGGTTCGACGTGGGCTCGATGGCCGCGTTGAACATCGCTGACGGCGTGCTGGGCGGCGTACTCTCACGTTGGTCGATCATCCACACTCCGCCGCAAGAACTCCCCGTCATCTTGGCGGAGTTTCACCGTGTGTTGGCACCTGGCGGCCACCTTCTGATCGGCTTTTCGGCCAGCGATGATCCGTCTCACCCGACACAGGTCTTCGATCACACAGTGGCTCCGGCCTATCGCTGGTCGCCGGATCACCTCGCCGCGATGCTGCGCAAGTCCGGGCTCGCCGAGGTAGCCCGGATGGTGCGCCAGCCTCAGCCCACCGACCGTCGGCAATTCCAGGAGATTCACCTTCTCGCCCGCAAAGCGTAGGCGGGGGCCTGTCTGACCGAGCACATGACCGCATCCAAACGGAGAGCCGTCAGGCTCCGGGCGTCGACTTGTGATCAGGGCTCACCGCCCGTTCGAGCTCCGTTTTGGTCGAACGAAGGGACTTCGAGAAACATCTTCGATGACCTGCGCCCCTGGCGGCACCGAGCTGGGCGGTCTTCTCTTCTGCTGCGGCCAGGCTGACCTGTAGTCCTTCGACCTCTCCGAGCCAGCCTTCCCGTTGGGCCTCGGCAATGCGGGCGATCGGATCGTCGCGGATGTCGGCCGGCCGAGCCAGTCGGGCCGGATCCAGTCGAAGGAGTGAGCAGGCGGCAACGGCTCCGCGGCAGCGGTCTTGGAGTCGTTGCGAAGCGCCAGAGGGCGTGCGCCCCCGTACCGCCACCAAGCCGACGCAGGGGCGCGGCACCAACTGATCGTTTCAGAATGCCGCCGACGGAGACGCCGGAAGCCCACGTGGAACAATCGCCTGGTACACGGACGCAGGGGGTGGCGCGGTATGGGAGGGCCGCATCTGACGAAAGCGTGTGACCTGGTGATTGGTTACGTCGATGCTCTCAGCTCGGCTGGTGAAGCCATGCGGGCGGCATTCCCCAGGCTCGAGCGGCTTGCGGACGTGCTCGGCCCGGTTCATTCGCACCAGATCAGCCGGAGCGGTGACTTCGGCACCTACTCCTAGAGCGTCCACGGAGCAGGCTGCCTCTTCATCAGCAGGGACGGCTCCGAGATCGCCCGCTCGCCTGCCGCTGTGGTCTCGGCGAGCGCATCCCGGAAGACCTCATCGACGAGCACGGCGCGGGTCGGGAAATGACGATAGAGGGCGGCGTTGCCCACGCCCGCCCGCCGCGCGATTTCATCAAGCGGGGCATCCAGGCCTTGTTCGACGAAGACCTCGCGGGCCTTGTCCGTCAGCAGCCTACGGTTGCGCTGCGCGTCGCGACGTCTCACTGGCGGACGCTCGCCCATCACGTCTCCCTCATCTCTTCCCTCATTAAGCGGGGAGTGCTGTTTCGAGAGTAGTGTTTCGAAACATGTCTTTCGAGAACCAGAGTGCTGCTTCACGCGCGCCCCGTAGGCTCACTGATCCGAAGGCCATGCGGGCTGTCGCGCACCCCACTCGCCTCGCCCTGCTCGAGGCTCTGGGTCGGCGCGAGCCGCTGACCGCGACCGAAGCCGCGGACATGGTGGGTGAGTCCCCGACCAACTGCGCCTTCCACTTGCGCACCCTGGCCAAGTACGGCTTCGTCGAGGAGGCCGGAGGCGGTACTGGCCGCAGTCGCCCCTGGCGGCGTGCTCACATCGGCTTCAGCATCGAGGAGTCCGAGCACAGAGGCGACCCCGACACCACGATCGCCGCCACTGCGCTCAGCACGGTGCTGTGGGAGTACTGGCTGGAACGGATCCGCAAGATCGGAGCCATACGATCCGTGTTCCCCGAGCATTGGAAAAAGATCACCGGAGCGTCCGAGTCGATCTTCTATCTCACCCCTGACGAAGTCGAGTCCTTCCAGGAGGAACTGACCGCTCTTCTCTTCCGCTACCGCGAGCGAGTTGAAGATCCGTCGCTGCGGCCCGAGGGCGCCATCCCGATGGAGCTGATCCAGTTCACTTTTCCCGTCGACGCCCTGCGCCCACTGGAGGACTGACCGTGCGTGCCCTGCTCGCCCGCCGCGACATCCTCTTGTTAGTTGTTGCCAGGCTGATCGACATGGCCGGGAGCAACGCCTTATGGATCGCCCTCGGTATCCGGGTCAAGGAGCTGACCGGCAGTAACTCTGACGCCGGCCTGATCTTCTTCGCCCTCGTCCTCGGCACCCTGGGCGCACCCCTGGGTGGCGCCCTGGTGGATCGGATGCGCCGCCTACCGTTCCTGATCACCATGAACGTGATCTCAACGGTGCTGGTCCTGCCGCTGCTGCTGGTGCAGGACCGCAACAGCATCTGGATCTGTTACGTCGTCATGACTCTGTACGGGCTGGCCAGCGGTGTCACCGGTTCGGCCATGACCGCGCTCACCCAGACATTGATCCCACCGGAGCACCTGGGCGACGCCAACGGCCTCCTGCAGACCATGCTGCAGGGCCTGCGGCTGATCGCGCCGCTCCTGGGCGCGGGCGTGTTGTCCGTATTCGGGCTGGGCCCGTTGGTGATGGGGGACGCCGCTACCTTCGCCCTCGTAGCGCTGCTTATTGCCCTGATCCGCCAGCGGGAGGAAGACCCGCAGCCGGTGCAGCCGGAGTCTGGCGTCCAGATCACCGCCGGCTTCCGATACATCGCCACGGTCCCCGCCCTGCGCCAGTTCACCGTTGCCGCGGTGCTCGCCACCGTCGCCTTCGGTCTTTCGGAGTCAGCCCTCTTCGCCGTCGTCGACGAAGGACTGCATCGTCCACCGGGGTTCCTTGGTGTCCTCAGCTCATTGCAGGGCGCAGGTGCGATAGCGGCCGGTGTGGCAGCTGGGTCACTCATGCGACGTGCGGGGGAAGGACGGACCGTGGTGCTCGGCCTGGCCTGCGCGGCCGGTGGCTCCCTCCTGAGTGCCGTCCCCTCCTTGTTCGCCGTTGCACCGGGCATCATACTCATCGGCGCCAGCCTGCCCTGGATCGTCGCCGGCATCATGACACTCTTCCAACGGCGCACGCCGACCGGCTTGATGGGGCGAACCGACGCTGCGTTGAACGTTCTGCTAGGAGTTCCGCAGACCACGGCCATCGCCGCGGGAGCCGTTCTGATCGCGCTCGTGGACTACCGCGTCATGCTCGTAGTGATGGCAGCCCTCATGGCCACCTCGGCGCTCTACCTGGCCACCCGCACCACCCGCCAGTCAACCGAGAAGGCAGTCGCTGCGCGTTTGGCGCAAGAGCCAGGCGAAGGGACACCGGAAGGGTCACCGACGCGCCGCAGGTGAGGTCAGCGTCCGGGAATGGGCAGTCGAGCAGGCGTGCGCCGGTCTCAATGGGCGGCGTATGGGCGCCCTCCGTGCGACGAGGCCGGCCCGCCTGCCCGAGGATGTACCTGAGCGCCTGCCACTGCCGTGCCGTGTCGGGCCGGGCGGGCAGCACTGACGGTTGCTGCAGGCCGTTCAGTCCTCCGAGGGCAACAGGCTCCTTCCACGCGTGGCTGTGCCGACGCCAAGGCGTGCGGGAGCTGGTGAACCGCGCCTCCTGCCGAGCCCGCGACACCGAGTACATCCCGGACGCCCCGACGCCGTGCCTGCTGTTGGCCGCCCATCCTGCCCGCCACACCTTCGAGTACGGCACGGCGGTGATCCGGAAGGGCCTGCTCCACCGGGCCCTCACTGTGAGTGACCTGCGCAAGGCCATGGAGCACCTGGGCGACAGCGCACCCATGCGGCCCGACCGCTCCGCCGTCGAGGGAGACAGGCCATGACGACGTTCAAACGCCACCGCGGACTGACCGAACAGGCCGCCGACACTGCCGTCGACCAGGCATGCCGCGTGCTGCTGCCGCCCACCATTCGAGCACGGTTCCCCGAGCTGGCCGAAGCAGCCGCCCGTGACCAGATGTCGTATCGCGGTTTCCTCGCCGAACTGCTGATGGCCGAGTGCGACGACCGGGCCCGCCGCCGTTCGGAACGACGGATCAAGGCCACCGCCTTCCCCCGCGAGCAACCTGATCCAGACCGGCACCGAATCCTACCGTCGCGCCACCACCCAGGCCCGGGCCGCGGCCCAGGGCAACACCGCGAGCTGACCTCGCACCAGGCCCCTTCCGCCATGGGTGCCGCATTCGGCCGGCCATCATCACGGCGCCAACGACGGCTCAGTCACGCTGCCCGGTTCGACGCTCGTAGTCAGCGAAGCCGTCCTCGATCGTCGGCAGTACAAGCTCCACCCGGAAGTAGGGCACGCTCCACAGCGGACTGTCGCGAAGACCCTCGAACAGATCGGACCACGAGGTCAGGTCGTTGGTCGTCGCCACTAGAACATCGGACGGAGCGGCGGCCCAGGCTTCAGCGTCGAACCACCGGACCTGGACAGTGTCGTGTTTGTCCAGCAGCGGTTGCACATGATCGGCGATGATCTGTTGACGCTCAGGGCGCCCCAGCGCGAGCCACGAGGGCAAAGCCGTGAGGTGCACGAATATGGTGAACCGCGGCTGCGGTTGGATGGCAGTCATAGCCCCATTGTGGATCAACCAACGTCGGCGAACACCCCGTCAGCGAATCGCCGCCAGGCCATCATCTCGGCATCGAAGGGGAACCCTCCGTCCGCAGCGGTGTCAGTTCTCATCGACAATTCGCGCTTCTGTGATCGACAAGTGCTGCCCAGACTCGACGAGATGTGGTGTCGGCTCTCAGGTTCTGGTCCAACTTCTTTGGTGTGCCTACTCCCTATGGCCGTTGGTCTTACTGATGCGCCCCGCGACATCGTCTGGAAATTGCCGGTGGTGGCGGCGTTCGGGCTGATGGTTCTGGGCTGTGCGCGAGGTACTGCTCCGGCTGGAAGAGCTGCTCTTCATGTCGGCTCCGGACATCAGGGTGGTGTCGGTGCAGGACGACGGCGAGCTGATCCAAGTCGGTGTCAGATGTCGGACGACGCAGGCTCGGTGCCCGGGCTGCGGGGGCTGGTCGGGGCGGGTGCATGCTCCTACCTGCGGTTTCCCGCTGACCTCCCCGTCGCGGGTCGGCGGGTGATGTTGCGGCTTCGCGTCCGGCCGCTTTGGCATGTCCATCGCGGCCCAGCCTGGAGTCAGCCGATCGCGAGCTGTCCGCCGCGTGCCTCGAGAACCGCGCCGGTGATGTAGCTGGCGCGGGAGGAGGCGAGGAACAGAACCGCCTCCGCGATTTCTTCAGGGTCTGCGATCCGCCCCAGTACGGTGGTTCGCCCGATCATCTGGATGGTGTCACCTTCCATCTCATCCGTCCCGGGGGTAGCGACAGGGCCCGGGGCCACGGCGTTCACACGGACGCCCTGGGCGCCGAACTCGTCAGCCCATACTCGTGTGAGAAGTTCGAGTGCGGCTTTGGAGGCCCCGTAAGCGCCCGTTTCCCGCACCGGCGTGGTAGCCGCCGCTGTAGTCACATTCACGATGGCGCCATGCCCCCGTGCAGCCATTCCCGGGGCGAGGGCACCGACCAGGAGCATCGGCGCGCGTGAGTTGACGGCCATGTGGGCGTCGAACATCTCGGCGGTGGTGTCCGGCGTACTGGCGAACCGGTAGATACCGGCGTTGTTGATTAGAATGTCCACTTCGCCTGCTTCGGCGGCAAGACGCAGGACATCTCCAGAGCTACTCAGATCCGCAGCAACGAACCGGGCCTTCCCGCCTGCTGCAGCGATCTCTTTGACGGTCTCAGCACCTCGCTGCTCGTCCCGCCCGTGGACGATGACCGAGGCCCCCAACGCTGCCAGACGAAGGGCAACGGCCCGGCCGATGCCGGCGGTGGCGCCGGTGACAAGAGCGGTGGATCCGTGCAGTTCTGCAGTCATGGAAAGCCCCTCCAAGCCGAGTGGCACGACGTGCTGTCGGTTGTTCCTCGTGTGACTCATGATTTTGATGGTTCATTCCATGGCGAGGACGGACCCACGCCGGGCCGATCGGTTGATCATGGTCCAGCCAGGGACCGTGGCCACGTGGTCTTGGGAGGCCGGTGAGCTCGCCTTCGCTGATCAGGTCCGCAGGCGACTGGAGCGCGCCGCACCGCTCGTGGAGATCGACGGGTGCGCTGCGTCTAGTAGGACTCCGTTACGTCTTCCTGTCGGGCCTGTTCGGGAGGGGTCGTCGTCTGCCTGGCCGCCGTCTACCGGCTCGGCGCGCTGACTGCCGGCGCGGCCGCCTTGGAGGCCCGCAAGCTCGCCGAGTCAGACGGCCCGCTCGCCCCGCCCCCGGTCGCGCCGACGGCCTGGCCGACGGTGACGGGCCAGCCGTTTCGGTGGTGTTCCTGTCCGACTGAAGGCTTGCGCACGTCCCGCTCGACACCAGACCGCTGCCCTCGATGACCCACTACGACCAGTTGCTGACCCGGCGCGGCCGCACGGCCGGAGACAAGGAAGGATCATGATGCGCAAGTGAGGCCTGACCGAAGGAAAGGCCACCGCCTCCATCGACCAGGCATGCCGCATGCTGCGGCGGCCCACCATCCGCCGGCGGTTCAAGGAGGTGTCCGACGGCACCAGCCACGTCCAGATGTCCTCCCGCGGTCTCCTCGCCGAGCCGCTGATGGCCGAGTGCGACCAACGGGCCCGGCGCCGCTCCGAAGGCCGGATCCGGGCCGCGGCCTTCCTGAGGGACAAGTCGCCGCGGGCCTTTGACTGCGACGCGAGCCCCAGCATCGACCCCGCGACCATCAACACCCTCGCCACCTGCGAGTGGGTCAAGAAGGGCGAGCCGCTCTACCTGATCGGCGACTCCGGCATGGGCAAGTCCCACCTGCCGTTCGCGCTGGGCACCGAGGCCACGATGCAGGGCTTCCGCGGTCCGCTACGTGCTCGCGACCAAACTCGTCGACGAGCTGATCGAGGCCGCTGAAGCCGAGCAGCTGTCGAAGACCATCGCCCGCTACGGCCGTGTGCAGCCGAACAGGCCGGTTGACCTGGGGCGCGAGGCCAATCCAGCCGTCAGGTAGCCGGAGAGCATCAGCTCAGACAGCTTTGGTCAAGAGCCGGATCCCTTGTGTATCCCGTTCAGGAAAGACGCCGGATCGTTGGGCGCACCCTGCCTTACAGTGGCGCCATGAGCAATCACTCCGAAGCGCCTGTCGCGCCCGTCGAGGCCTATGAACCCCCCTACTACGTGGCTGTCTTCACCGCGGCGCGAACCCAGGACCAGAGCGGCTACAGCGAGACCGCCGCACGCATGGAAGACCTGGTGAAGGACGTCCCTGGGTTCCTGGGGATGGATCAAGCGCATACTCCTGGTGGCCTGTCCATCACCGTCGGGTACTTCCGCGACGCCGACGCCCTCACGGAGTGGCGGTCCAACGCCGAGCACCGCGCGGCGCAAAAGCGCGGGCAAGCCGAGTGGTACCAGAGCTACACGCTGCATGTGGCGAAAGTGGAGCGGAGCCACGGGTTCATGCGAGCGGAGGTCCCGCAGAGCCCGACAGCAAGCTGACCAACTGAAGTCACCTCAGCGGCCGTTCCGCTACAAGCTCGCATCGAACGGGCCGGCGTGTCCCTTGCGAGCCCGATCCAGCGGGAAACCGCGGGGAATGACGGGCAAACACGGGCACCGTGAGCAGGAAATGCCCAGGAGCTGGAGCCACCCGCCGCTCAGAGGGGCGGCCCCATTCGCCACCTGCGGGGTGTTCCCGTCCGGCAACGGCTACTTCGCGGTGGCGCTGACGCGATCCGCAGGGCTTCGACGTCGCGGCAAGACTCTTCCCCGGTGGAGCGGACTGGCTGTCCCTGCACCACGGGCGGGTGACCCCCGTGCGCGTGATGGGAGGGCTCGACAACCGGTGGACGGCGCTGGTGGACGAGCATGGGCCGCAGGTCACTGGCCTGATCAGCATCGGCGACAGTGCCGTTCACACCAACCCGACCCTCTGGGCAGGGAATCCCCCTCGCCCTGCGAGCCGCCCACTGGATCGCCCGCCACGACCTGACGGACCATGACCTGACGACGTCCTACCACCAGTGGTGTGACGACCACCTGAGGCCGTGGTTCGATGCCCAGGCGGCAGCCGGCCGAGCCGGCCGGGAGCGGCTCAGAGTCGGCACCCTCGGCGCGCAGCCACCCGCCTTGACCGGCGACGCCCTCCTCAGCGCCGCTAGTCTCACGGTGTCCTCAGGCCGCCGACCGAACGTCATGATTCCTCCCCTAAGCGTCCCAAGCGACGGTGGCCCGAGATCGGGGGAGCAGCACAGTGACGTCTCACTGACATCGATCATGGTGACCCGCCCCGAGTGACTCCCGAACTCACATCGAAACGTCATCCGCGGACACTGACCCGACCAACTGCCTTGGCCTTGGGCCCCGCTCGTGCGACGGCGGTGAAGGAGAGACTCATACCGATGGCAACAGGCGTAGTGAAGTGGTTCAACGCCGACAATGGATTCGGTTCATCCAGCAGGATGACGGCGGACCGGACGTGTTCGTCCACTTCTCGGCTATCCAGTCCACCGGGTGCAAGGAGTTGTACGAGGGCGACAGGGCCGAGTACGCGGTGACGCAGGGGCCGAAGGGACCGCAGGCGGAGAACGCGGTTCGGCAGACGCAATGATGCCGGAGCATGCATCATGGCTCCGCACCGACCGTGAGGTCGCTGGGACGGAGCCCCGTCTGCTGATGCGCCAACAGCGTCGCGGACCAGGAGACCAGGCCCGCTTACGTGTGGCTACGAACGCGGCGGCCGCTGCATTCCGAGCGCTTCGGCGACGTCCTCGGAGAAGCTCTCGTGCGGCAGGCCGGTCTTTTCCACGATCCTGCGGACGTCCTCCGTCCTGGTGGGGAGCAGGGCATCGTGGATTCTGGCCTCCAGTCGTGTGAGGCGGCGCAGGAGCTGCTCCATGTCGACGTGGTCGTCGGGTCTCCGGATCTGCTTCCGGGCGAAGTCGTAATTCGACGCCGAGCTCGACGGCTGGACGGGCGACGCGGCCATCACCTTCACCGTCGGAACGCCGCGCCCCGGCGACCTTGATCTGATCGAGGCCACCCAGCAAGCCCTCGACGCCGGCATTGCCGCCGCCCAGGTGGGCAGTCGCATCGGCGACATCTCCCACGCCATCGACACCGTCGCCCGCAAGGCGGGCTGCGGCATGCCCGCCGACTTCGGCGGCCACGGCATCGGCCGTCGCATGCACGAAGACCCTCATGTCCCCAACCGCGGCCGCCCCGGCCGTAGCTTCCCCCTCCGCCACGGCCTGGTCCTCGCCATCGAACCCATGCTCATGGCCGGCGGGAAGAACACCTACCGCACCGATATCGACGGCTGGACCCTGCGCACCACCGACGGCAGCGGGGCTGCCCACATCGAGCACACCGTCGCCATCACGGACCATGGCCCCCGCATCCTGACCCTGCCCTGACGTTCTCCCAGACATTGCCAGATCCGGGACCGGACCATTCGATGCCGACGGCATGCCCAATCAGTTGCGCCCCCGTCGTACAGGGGTCGGACACCGCCGGGCAGGCGGGGCAACATCGGTCCAGCGCGATGTCGCGGCCGCGGACGGTGACCGACGCCACTCAAACTCCGATGGCGTCCAAATCGGATCAGGCGCTTCACTCGTCAAGCGGCGGCGGCGAGTTCGGTGGGGAACGCTGTGTTTTCGTCGAACAATCGGCGCTTCTGAAGACAGTGATAGAGGCACACCTCGACGCCCGCTTCACCGAAGTCCAAGGCCAGGTCAGCCGCACCCACCTGTTCCTGGAGATCCAGACTCGCGGCTACCGTGGCAGCCGCAGGCGCTGACCCAATTGAGGGAGCAGCTGCGGCATGTCCTGGCATGTAGCCAGTCGGCGTGCATGAGGCGTCTGGGCGTAGTTGCTGATGGCGACGTCCTGGCGCAGGAAGCCGGAGAACGTCCGCCGCTGGCTCAAGTCGTCCCGGAGGCGATCAGCGAACCCGCCGGTCTGCTCGGGCCGGGTGACAGTCGCGGCTGAGCGCGGAAGCCCCGCGGCGGCCGAAGGGCTGGACTGAACTCGTAGGCGTGGGGCGGCTCGTATTGCCGATCGCTGCACAATGAGGGCGTGGGCGGCGGACGGACCGCAGGTCATTTCGGGCAGGGCGCTGGTATCGAGAGCCCGTTGGATGGCCCGGAACGGCCGGTGGCCAACTCCTAACGCAGAGCGGCGGCGACCAGGCCTTCGATGGCTTCGCGCGGCACATCGCCACCGCTCACCAGCCGGTCGAAGACCAGCCCGTCGATACAGGTCAGCAGGGTGTGAGTGCGGTTCTCGACATCCGTCACGCCGTGTCCGGCGAGGAAGAGTCGGACGGCCTCGCGGCCGGCGTTCTCGCGGGGGACGAGGATCTCGCGCAGCTCCGGGTCGCGAACGCTCTCAACCGCGCAGGCGTAGCGGGCGAGCGAGCGGCGGCGGCCCTCGCCGGTGAGTCGCTGTCGGGCGAGCAGCGCAATGCCGTCCACCAGGTCCTCTTCGGTGCGCAGAGATGGAAGCAGTTCGGCCGTCGTCTGCAGTTCGGCCTGGTCGACTTGGACCAGGCGGGTGACGAGTCCGGTGAGCAGTGCGGCTCGGGTGCGGAAGTACGCCGACGTGGTGCCGGAAGGAAGGTCTGCTCTGCGGTCGACCGCGCGGTGGGTGAGGCCGCGGATCCCTTCGTCTGCGAGTACGTCGAGAGCTGCGTCCGCGAGGAGAGTGCGCCGATCCGAAGCCATAGCTCCTTTCTACACCTGTAGTGCTGCGGGTAGGATCATCCTTCTACAGATGTAGAAGGGCTGAGGTTTCGGCATGGGCAACACAGCAGTGGTCGTCGGAGGGGGCATCGGCGGGCTGGCCGCCGGGATCGGTCTGCGCCGCATCGGCTGGGAGGTCACGGTCGTCGAGCGTGCGTCCGTGCTGGACGATGCGGGGGCGGGCATCTCACTGGCCGCCAACGGCCTTCGGGCACTGGACGAACTCGGTGTCGGTAAGGCGGTGCGGGAGGCCTCGCGGGGCCAGTACAGCGGCGGCACCCGAACGCCAGAGGTGGTTGGCTGACCCGGATGGACGGGGCAGCGCTGGAGAAGGCTGTGGGCACGCCGATCATGGGAATCCCCCGCTCTACCTTGCACGGGCTGCTTCGCGAGGCCCTACCCGCCGAGACTTTACTGATCGGCGCGCAGGCGGACTCGGTCCAGCAGCTCGGTGCCGGGATTGCTCGCGTCCACTGCGGTGACACGGTTCTGGACGCCGATCTGGTGGTGGCGGCAGACGGTGTTGGCAGCAGGGTCCGTAGACATCTCTTCCCATCCCACCCTGGCCCGATCTACAGCGGCTCGACGGTGCTGCGCGCCATCACCGAGCAGGCGCTCGACGTGGGCACCGACTTCGAGCTGACCTGGGGGCGCGGCGCCGAGTTCGGGCATATCGCCTTCCCGGACGGGCGCGCCGAGTGGCACGCCGTCCTCAACGTCCCCGCCGGGACCCGGTTCGCGGACCCCCTGACCGAACTGCGCCGACGATTCCGCAAGTGGCACCACCCGATCCCCGCCCTGCTCGACGCGACCCGACGCGAGGCGGTGCTGCACCACGACGTGAACGAAATCCGAACGCCGCTTCCCTCGTATGCGGTCGGCAGTATCGCGCTACTCGGCGACGCGGCGCACGCGATGACCCCCAACCTCGGACAGGGCGCCTGCCAGGCGCTGGAGGACGCGGTCACCCTCGCCGCCGCGCTCGCAGCAGGGCCCGACGTCGAGGCCGCGCTCGCCCGGTACGACGCCGAGCGCCGGCCGCGCAGCCAGGCGTCGCCGGGGCCGCCCGGCAGGCCGGGCGGATGGGCCAGCAACTCTCCCACCCGCTGGCTGTGGCCCTGCGGAACACGGTGATGCGGATGACGCCCTCCCGCGCCGCAACGAGCATGATCCTTCGGCATCACGCCTGGGTCCCACCGCAGTTGGACTGATCCGATTCGTGCCTCACCGACTCACCATCGGACGCCTCCCGGGACAAAATCCAAATGAGGGTCTTGCCCATGAAGCACTCGGTGGGCAGGGTTTCCACGTGTGGGCTGATCTTGCTCTGGACGACCATTGCGGGCGGGTGGCGCCGCTGTTGCCACCCACCGCCGAGCGGCGCCACCGTTATCCCGGGCCACTGCGTGTTCAGCGCCGGGGGGTTGATGCGGCAGCCGAACCCGTACCGCCGGTCGGGTCCGGTTAGCCTCGCGCTTTCATGAAGCGGGCTGTCCGGCAGCTGGCCAGCTCAGCGAAAAATGCCTCTGACCAGTGAGCATGCTGGTCTTCGAGACCCTGGCTTCCGGACTAGCCGGAGGCACTTCTCAGGTGAGTGTGAGGTTAGTAGCGCTACCGGGTTGCCGTCGCCGGAGCGGTGACGCGGGGTGGTCGACCGTCGGCAGCACCGGTAGCCTCACCGCGTGGATCAGGATGAACGGTTACTTCACGCCTCGTCGTTCGGTGCGGCGGCGGTCGCATACGCCGAACACCGTCCGGACTACGCCCGAACCGCCGTGCGTTGGGCGCTTGAACCCGCGCCCGGCCCGCGCGTGCTCGACCTCGGCGCCGGTACCGGCAAGCTGACCGTCACGCTGGTCGCACTGGGCGCCGAAGTCATCGCGGTCGAGCCCGACCCGGGGATGCTGACCGAGCTGTGCCGCCTATTGCCGGATGTCCGTGCCCTATCGGGCAGTGCCGAGGAGATACCGCTGCCGGACGCTTCCGTCGATGCCGTCCTGGCAGGCAACGCCATGCATTGGTTCGACATGGCCGTCGCGGGACCCGAGATCGCCAGGGTCCTCGCGCCCAGCGGCATCCTGGCCGGCCTGTGGAACCTCATGGACGACCAGGTCGAGTGGGTTGCCGGGCTCGCGCGGGTCAGCGGGAGCGCGGCCATCGGCCCGCGTGACACGCCAACGAGCTGGCGCGCCGAGACGGCCGGCATGCACCTTCCCAAGACTGGCGCGGCCGCCCGGTTCGGCTCGCCGGAGCAGGCCGAGTTCTCGCACGGACAGCGCCGCACCACCGACTCTCTCGTCGCGACCATCGCGACGCGCGCGGGAGTGTTGGTCATGCCAGAACAGGAACAGGAAGTCACGCTGGGCCGGATCCGCACGTTCCTCGCCGGCAGACCGGAGACCGCCCGCGGTGAGTTCACTCTCCCGATGCTGACCGGCGTGCTGCGCGTCCAACGGCTGTGAAGCATCACGTCGACAACCATCGATGACACGCCGCACGCCCTCTCACGAGGATGGCGGTTCCTGTCCTGTCCCATTAGATCTTGCAGAGGGTGGGGCCACTGACCTGCGGGGTGACATGCTGCCTCGCGACTCGCCGAGGGCGAAACAAGGCGTTCCGGAAGGGGCTCGGCCAGTGTCGAGTCCGCGTGCAGTTCAGGCCCGATGTCAGTGGTGCCTGTCAGACTCGGCCCATCACCGGCCAGGAAGGCAGACGATGACCGACGCAGCCGCCCCCGAGCACTATGCACCCAGGTGGAACAACGACACTCGCCCGACCCCGCCCTCCGTCGGCGGCGAGAGGGAGATCCTGAGCGCCGTCCTGGACTGGCATCGGGCAACCTTTGAGCTCAAGTGCGCCGGCCTGCCTCCGGAGCGGCTGTCCGAACGGGCGGTGTCGCCGTCCGGCCTGTCCCTCCATGGCATGGTGCGGCATCTGGCCGGCGTCGAACGCTGGTGGTTCCGCATCCAGTTCGCCGGTGAGAACGTTCCGATGCTCTACTACTCCGACGATGACCCGAACCAGGACTTCGACAGTCTGGAAGGTGACGTCGACGAAGCGTTCGCCGTCTGGCGGACGGAGTGCGAGCACTCCAGGCAGATCACGGCCGCTGCCGCATCGCTGGATGAAACAGGGATCCGCAAGAGGACCGGCGAGCCGATCTCACTGCGCAGGATCGTGGTGGACATGATCGCTGAGTACGCACGACACAACGGCCACGCCGATCTCCTGCGCGAATGCATCGACGGCTCCACCGGGACGTGACCCACCAAGGAAGGCCCTCCACCCGTGAGACTGACAGTTTTGGGATAGGTGACCAGTTCGATCCGGGCGTTTGAGGGACGGTGGGGATCACCGAACTGGGCCTGTCCCAACACGTCAAGTCGACGGATCCAGCGCTCCCGAATCGGAGGGCTGGTGCTCCGGCTGGTGAACCACCGGATCAGACGGTCGCGGGCATCGACATAGGCCAATGCGGTGGAGGGATGGACGCCCCGGCGGACGATCCGCTGACGACGACGGTTGGCCCGCAAAGGTGTTGCCAGGGCATCGCGCGGCGGTTGCGGGCGGGACCGGTGAACGCACCCAGGCGCCCGGCCGCGGGTTCGTCACCTGCCCGGCCGGCCCTGTGCTTCCATCTCGGACACCAGCCGTAAGGTATCGCGTCGACAGGAGCCCTTTGCCGACGTTGATTTCCGACGTGGCTTGTCGACGGATCCCTGTTTGCCGAGACTTCGAGGGCGTGCCACCGCAGTGCGCACGGGCTCCAGCGCGCCGACCATCGATGGGGCTTCTACCTTGCGGCCAGGGGAGGCAAGGGTCCTGGTCCAAGCAATCGAAGCCACCGTTACAGGGCAGCGACAGCGGGGCGCAGAAATTCCGTAGCGAGATTCGAGCGCATGAGTTTCCTACCTGTTTCTGATCTGGCCCGTCGCTCATCGGCGCGCTGGACGTAGTGGCGACAAGTGTCAGCAATCTTGGCGTAGTCGGCGAAAGCCACACCTGCTGCATACTGGGCTTCCTCTTCGGTGTCACAGCCGTGCTCGGACACTACGAACCTGCCGTTGGCCAACAGGTAGGAAACCCTAACGATCTCAAAGATCTTGGCTTCGTAGAAGTGAACGTTCAACACAATCTTTGCTCTGGCCAGCAGTGCATCGCGTGCTTCGCCATAGAGGCCA
The DNA here is from genome assembly GCF_044746205.1 of Streptomyces sp. NPDC086549. Taxonomy (NCBI): domain Bacteria; kingdom Bacillati; phylum Actinomycetota; class Actinomycetes; order Kitasatosporales; family Streptomycetaceae; genus Streptomyces; species Streptomyces sp. NPDC086549. The sequence goes on from NZ_JBIVBS010000009.1 coordinate 378,262, forward strand.
AATCGAGCGACGGCATTGAGTCCTTCCGAGGCCAGGTAGCGAATCGGAGCGAGACGACGTTCGTTCAATGAACCGATGAAGAGCACATCGATATCCTCCTCGGTCACTGGTTGCACCCGCTCCAGTTCCGGGACATAGCCGATGGGGACATGGCGCACGCCGCCCACACCCAAGCGTTCGAGCTCGGCGATGTTACGAGCGCTGTAGTCCCAGGTTGTATGCTTTCGGAACAAATCCAGTAGACCTGGCGTGAGCCAAGGGGAATCGGCGGAAACCTGATCCAGGTTATACAGAATGTAGTCCTCTGGGAAGATATCGGTGGGGTTCGGGTGGTGTCCTAGAAGATTGGAGCCAAAAATAATGTGCCTGCGCCCCGGCAGTCGCGGATCATGGGTCAGTACGCTGTCATGTCCAAGGCGTAGCAATGCCACATGCACGGTTGTGGCGACCTCTGTGAATGCTTCCCAATGCTGATAACCTGGCGGGCGAAGAATAGTGACTGCGAATCGCACAAACTTCTCCTTCGATATTAGGTGCTGCTAACTCTCTCGGGGATCAGGTGAGGCTGTGGCACGCGGGCTTGGCAGTGGCTCCGTGGTCGGCGTCACCTCGGGCGACTTGGCGCTGAAGATCCACTGATAGGCGGCCAGGCCCATCAGCTCGGTCTGATTCAGGTCTTCGAACGTCAGCTTTCCGACCTTGATTCTCCTGTTGGCTGGATTGGCGAAATCGACCAACGATGCATGCTGGGGGAGCATGGTGAAGTTGCAGCCGTAATGGTGAAGCCGGCGTGGGCGAGGGCTTCCTGGAACGTTGAACGTGTGAAGAAGCGCAAGTGGGTTTGGTCCAGAATGCCCGCATCGAGATAATCCCATCGGCCGTTCATTATGGCCTGCATAATGTCCACGTTCTGGATGTTGGGTACGCTGGCCACAATAGTGCCGCCGGGTTGAATGATGCGCCTGAGCTCCCGCAGTATCTGCCAGGGATCAGCGAGATGCTCGAGGATGTCGGCGCAGATGATGCAGTCCATCGATTGATCAGGCAAGGGGAGCGGGCCGGCTTCAATGTCGCCGACCAGCACGGCATCCAATGAGCGGGAGGCCACAGCAGCCGCCCCGGAGTTCATCTCGATGCCGATGTAGGTGCAGTTCTGGCGCTGTTTGATGGCTGAACCCATGGCGCCGGCGGCGCAGCCGAGTTCGAGGACGCTGTCGGCCGTCTCCGGAACGACTTGGGCGATCTCGGGGCGGGGGTGGGAGAAATACTGCGAGACGTCGACGCCATCGCTGGGAAGCGGTTCCGCCAGCCGCCACCCTCCCTCTGTCGAACCCAGTTGTGTAAGTAGCTCCATTGCGGACAACATAAGATGGTTTTCACCTCAAGACGACGCATCAGCTGCAGTGCCCAGTGTTCTATCGGCGGTAATCCGGTCCAGCTTGAGTTCGAGAGGAACTAGGACTTTCTCCGACGGCCTTGATCCAGGTGTTCGCTGCACGGATCTGGGGTCTGGCGAGGTCCCGAGGTTGAACTCGCCGAGTCCAGTAATCTGATCGCTCTGTGAGCCACCGTCAGGCCGATCGGCGGGTGGAGGCGTAGTTGACCAGGTGCCACTGAGCAGTAACCAGACCTTTTCCGGGTGGCTGTCAACCTCGTCGCCACGCAGAGCGCGCGTGGGGACGGACTGGTGCGGTATGTGGCCCCTGACCGTGGCCCCACTGAAACCCACGCGGCACCATCGTGGGCGTCGTCGCGCCCATCGAGCCTGATCTGACTGTGGAGCAAATCCTGGACGCGGTGAAACACGCAGCCTTGGATGAGTGGTTCCGAAGTATCGAATGGACGAGGGGGTTGTCGGACCTGCACGCTACGTTGAGCGCATGACCTACGTAGAGAGCAAGGCCGAGCGCATCAGGCCGCAGCAGTTCCACGAGACCATCGGCGTGGAGGACTGGCGCGTCATGGGCGAGGGGGCGTGTGCGTACTTCCGCACCGGGTCGTTCGCGGTCGGCGCCCAGTTCGTGCAGGCCATCAGTGAGATGCCGGGGGTTGGGGACGACCACCCGGACGTCGACGTGAGGCAGGAGGGCGTGATCGTACGGCTGATCACGGTCACGGACGACTACTACGGGCTGACCGAACGGCACGTCGAGCTGGCCCGGCAGATCTCGGCGGTGGCCCACACACTGGACCTACCGGCCGACCCGTCCGCGGTGCAGACCGTCCAGGTCACCATCGATGCCCTCGCAGGTCCCGACGTAGTGGCGTTCTGGCGTGCCCTGCTCGGCTACCAGGACCGCGCGAACAGCGGCGAGGACCTGATCGACCCGCGCCGCCGCGGGGCACCGTTCTACTTCCAGCAGATGGACGCGCGACGCCCGCAGCGCAACCGGGTCCACGTCGACGTGTGGGTGCCGTACGACCAGGCCAAAGACCGGATAGCCGCAGCGCTTGCGGCTGGCGGCCGCCTGGTGAACGACGCCGACGCGCCGTCGAACTGGGTGTTGGCCGACCCCGAGGGCAACGAGGCGTGCGTTGGCGTGGCCGGCCCGCCAGGGCCGGCCACCGACCGCCCGTGAATGTCCCGGCCCCCAAAGCCCATGTCGCCGGTTCAGCACGAGACGCGGCTCCGTGACGGTCAGTGATCGGGTGCGGTCAGGGACCGTAGGACAGGGGCACCGGTCCTGTGGTGGTGCCAGACCGTGGCGGCCAGCGCGAGGACACACCGGGCGACCCGGACGGCGACGCCCTCGAAAACCATGACCGGCCGGTGCGCTACATCTCCGGCCTGGCCAACCACCGCGCCTCCGAGGGCTACCGCGGCGAGGGAAAGGCCGACGCGAAGGACGCTGCTGTCATCGCCGACCGGGTACGCGACGCGGCAGATGGGCTGTGGACAGGGCGTCGAGCCCGTGCTGCCGGTGTGGTCGTGCAGCCCTTCAGACAGGGTCGCTGCGCGATTCGAAAGTCCAGACGTTGCCGGTGTTGCGGCCGCCGCGACGCATCACCGTGCCGAGGATGGCAGTGAGGTCGTGCTCGACCTCGGCCAGGAGCTCGGCACCGAAGACACACAAGGACTCCTCCCAAGGGTGCCAAAAGGTACCCATGCGCAGGTCACGGCTGAGGAGCTTGTAGTACTCACCCTCCCAACAAGCGGCGCCCGGCCACGTCGGCCGGCCGGAGCCTCCGACGCGGGCCGGGTCGAAGCGGTAACCCTGGTGCCACCAGCTGACCGAATAGAGCTGCTCACCGGGGCGGACGCAAGCGCGCAGGCCGCGTTCGACAGCCTTCTGGAGGCGAGCGACACGGTGATCGTCCGGGAGATTTCGCATGAGCCGGTATGCGTGGCGCGTGTCGGTGACGTCCCCGACGTGCCAGGTAACGGAGTCGGGCGGCTCCTGGATGGCAGGGTAGTAGGTGTAGCTGGGCTTGAAGGTGAAGCGGGCCTTGAACTCCTCGCACAGCGCGTCGTGATCCCGGTCGCCGATGAGCATGGAAACGGGGCGGGTGACGGCCGGCGGTGGACCAGCCGGGGTCCAGGCGTAGCTGCGGACGGTCGACACGGCCCTGAAGCCGACCGCGAGGAGGGCGTCGCGGATCGGGCCGTCGGGTGCCTCGGCCATGAGGTAGCGGCGGTCCGGTGCCTCTCGCGGCGGACCGCTGCCCAGGTGGAGGGCGTGGCTGTTGCGGGCCCACCGGAGCCAGTCGGGCAGGAACTCGGTATGCGGACCGGTCATCCCGCGCACGGCCACGAATTCCGTCGATCCGACGGCCTCCGCCCAGCCGACGCCGACGAGCCGTGTATCCGCTTCCAGAAGCTGGACGTTCAAGGCCCAGCTCAACAGGTTCCCGTGATCCTCGCGAACATCCGCGAGACCGCGCGCGTATGGGCCGCTGGCTTCGACGAGGCGATCCAGCTCCCGCTCGCGGTGGTAGCCGTAGCTCAGCCGGCGCACACGCAATCCCTTGGGCGGGGCCAATGCGCCCGTGCCAGCCGTCACGTCAGCGAGGTCGGCAAGGAGCAGTGTCCGCTCCGGACCCGTCGCTGTGAAACCAGCGGCGCGCAGCGGTTCGTCCACGGCAACCGGGTCATGACTGTACGCTCGCCACTCGAACGGCTCGCACCGAGCGGCGAAGGCTGACTGCACCCGACGGACCAGCTCAGCCACCTCCGTCGGCGTGGTCGTGGCGGGCAACGGAGTGTGGCGGACCGTCCCGTGGGTGCCGTAATGCGTCCGAAGGACAGGCCCGTCCCGTTCGACCACGGCCCCTATAGGCGCCCGTTCCGACACATGTCCCCGCACTTGCTCGTCATACGCCGTCAGCAGCGCGTCCACTACGTCCATCGATTCCTCAAGCCGGGCGTGCCCCTGTTCACGACCATGGTGATTATCGGGACGACGACCGGCGCAAGCCACTCATTTCCTTACGGAGGGGTGGCTTCGCGGGCTGAAGACATCGATTCCGGGGCTGCGCGGGCTGTCTCGAAGGTGACATCGTTCCGATTGCGGCCATCGGCAGGGCGGCTCACGCTGCCAATCGCTGGGGGCTGTGTGTAGATCGGGCCGACGGGGCAGAAGCTGCCGCCGCTGTCGGTCGTCCGAGGCTCCTGCCCGGCGGGCGCGCGATAGGTTGCCCGCCGTGACTGAGCTTGGACCCGTCGCCGGGCCACCTGCCCCGATCAGGACCGAGCGGCTCGTGCTCCGCGAGCCCGAGGCCTGGGACCGTGCGGCGTTCATCGAGCTGCTCGCCTCACCGGAGATGCATACCTACCTCGGTCGCTCTCGACCGCGTGATGAGCTCGAGCACGCAGTGCCTGAGGTGCCCGGGCGGCGCCCTGGCTTTTTCGTGATCGATCTCGACGGAGCAATGATCGGCATGGTCAAGCTCGATCGGCACGACGCGGAGAGTCCGGGGCATGTCCGTCCGGATGTCGGGGAGGCCGGTCGCTCGCCTGTGTCCGGATCCTTGTGTGCCCGGTCGTCTTATGCGGCCGGCAGGGAGTGTTCGGTCAGGGTGTCTGGTGCGTCTCCGGGGCGGGGGCTGCGGTCGCGGGTGTTGCGGTGGAAGACGATCAGTCCCAGGGCGGTAAGTGCGGCGAACCAGGTGAGTTGGAGGGCGAGGTGGGTGAGGGGTGTGGTGGTGGAGAAGCCCCCGGCTGTTGCGGCCTGCATCGCTCCGTATATAGGCAGTACGCGAATGTAGCCGTTGTCCGCCGCGTGGTTGGCGATGGGGTTCTGCAGTCCTACGTCCGCGATGCTGATCATGAGGATGAGGAACATGCCTTCGAGTTCGCCGCGGACCAGGGTGCCCAGGAGCACGCCGAGCGCGCCGTAGGTGATGGCGGCGAGGAAGATGCTCAGAGCGAGGACGGCCGGTCGTTGCTGGTGCCAGAAGAGGGTCATGGCGGTGGTGGCGTAGCCGGAGATCAGCGCGGAGAGGGTGATGAGCACGCAGGTCTTGGCGGTCACCAGGTAGGTGCGGGGGTATCCGGCGAGTGCGAGTCTGCGGTCGAATGCGCTGGTGTTGAAGGTGACGGAGAACATCATGAAGCCGACGATCTGGGTGACCGCGTTGAGCGCGCCGGAGATCTGGCTGAGTTCGTTGCCTTGTGCCCACAGTGTTTCGCCCGGGGCGCGCAGCACGTATCTCACGCGCTGTGCGGGGATCATCAGGTAGCTCAGGGTGAGCCAGATGGGCAGGTACAGCGCGACGAGCCAGAGGGCGAGTCGGTTGCGGGCGTGTTCGGTCAGCGCCATGCGGGTCGCTGTCACGAAGTACATCTACTGGCCTCGGAGTGTCTCGGTGCCCGGTTGGAGTGTTCCGGCTTCGAGCCGGTGCAGGGTGTCCAGGCGGTCCGCGTCGTGGGCGAGGTGGGAGATCACCAGCACGGAGCGGCCCCGGCGGCGCAGTCGCTGCGCCAGGTCCCAGAACCGCAGGTAGGTGTCCCAGTCGAAGCCCTGGTAGGGCTCATCCAGCAGCACCAGGTCGGGGTCGTGCATCAGCGCGAGGGTGAGGTTGAGTTTTTGCCGGGTGCCGCCGCTGAGTGTGCTGACGCGTTCGTTGCGGTACTGGGCGAAGCTCAGCACGTCGAGGAGTTCCTCGGCCAGACGCAGGTCGCCGAGCCGGTAGGCCACCTGGAAGTACCGCAGGTGCTGGGCCACGGTGAGCTGGTGGTTCAGCACGGCCTGCTGCGGGCAGTAGCCGAGGCTGCCCGTGCGGGTGGCAGCGCCGCCGGCCGGTGTCAGTTCCCCGGAAAGGATGCGCAGCAGGGTGGTCTTGCCGGCGCCGTTCTCCCCGACGACGCCGGCCAGTACGCCGTCGGGCACGTCGAAAGTGACGCCACGCAGCACCTGGCGTTTGCCGTAGGCGTGCCGCAGGTCCGTCACGTGCAAGGACATGTGGCTCCTCGGGGGACGGCCGAGGCGGCCAGCTCGGTGAGTCGGCCGGGGTGCGGGATTGCGTCAAGCGCCGCCCGCGCGTTGCCGAGGTACTCCTGTGCTCGCCGGGACGCCTTCGCCACGGCACCGGTGCGGGCGATGATGTCGCACACGTCCCGATGCGCGGTGACGGGGGCGACGTCGCCCCGGAAGCACTCCGCCAGGCGGCTCCGGTCGGCATCGTCCGCTGCCTCGTAGGCGAGGAGTACCGGCAGGGTCGGGTGCCGGTTGGCGACGTCACTGAGGGCGGGTTTGCCGGTCTGCCGCTCGTCGGCGGTGTACGGCAGCAGGTCGTCGCGGATCTGGAACGCCATGCCGAGGTGTTCCCCGTACTGGCGAAGGGCTGCAGCCTGCTGCGGCGTCCCGCTTCCCAGGAGCGCTCCCGCCTGGCAGCCGGCGCTGATCATCGCGGCGGTCTTCCCGCGGATCACCTCCAGCGCCGTTGGCACACCGCGGGTCAGGTCCTCACGGATCTCCGTTTCACGCAGCATGGCGCGGCACATGTGCCGTGCTGCGTCGACCACCACCCGGGCGGCCTCCAGGACGCGATCGGAGCATCCGGTGCTGAGTATCGCCGCCAGGCCCGCCATCGACAGGCCGTCACCGGCCAGCAGGGCCTCGCTGATGCCGTACTGCTCGGCGGTCGAGGCGCGGCCGCGGCGGACGGGGTCCTGATCGACGATGTCGTCGTGGATCAGGCTGGCGACGTGCAGACACTCGATTCCGGCCGCGAACGGCAGCACCGCGTCGGCGTCAGCGCCGACGGCGCGCGCCGATTCCGCGCACAGGATCGGTCGCAGCAGTTTGCCCGAGGGGAACAGCGCGTCACGGCACACCAGTTCCATCAGGTTCTCGCCGGTACCGGTCAGCCGGACCAGCTCGGCTTCGATGCGTGAAACCAGTAAGTCGTGGGGCTGGGAAGCGGGTAATGGCATGTGCAGGTTCCTCCGTGTTCAGCAGGGGATCGTGGAGCGCCACACCGGCAGCCACACGTCCAGCCGGTCCGCGAGCGGCACGCGCGAGGGGCGACGCAGCAGGGCGGGTCCGTCCGACAGCACTTGGTGCAGCATGAGTGTGCAGTGGTCGTGCAGTGCCGCCACCAGCGCGGAAGCAGTGTGGCGCTGTTGCTGTGCGACCAGCGCGGGCATCCGGCTGGTGACCCGGTCCGCCTCGAACGCGAGGAGTTCGGCCATGCCGGGCATCCACCGCCTGGCCTTGAGGTCCTCGGCGCGTACGCCGAACCGGTCGAGATCGGCCAGCGGCAGGTACATCCGCCCGTTGTCGAGGTCCTCGGCGAGGTCGGCGAGCTGGTCCGTCCACTGGAGCAGCACACTGAACTCGTCCAGTACATCCTCCAGTTCGCGGGCGACGTCCGCTCCCTCCAGCAGCGTCATCATGCCGACCAACGAGCCGCTGGCGGTCATCCTCGCCCACTGCCGCACCTCCTCGAAGGTGGCGAACTCGGCGAAGTCGATGTCCCGCCGCATGGCGTCGAACCAGTCTGTCAGCATGATGGTCGACATCCCGGATGCGCACATGGTGTGTGCCACGGCGTGATGAACCGGATCAGCGGCATGACCGGCGGAAATCGCAGCGAGCGCCGCGTCGACATAGGCGTCGAACGTGCGCCGCCGCTGGCCGACCGGGCCGGTATCGGCACGCAGGTCGGCCTCGAACCCCAGCGCGGCCATGGCCGCCATGTGCGGCCGCACCGCCGCGGGCACGGATCTGAGCCCCCACCACCGGAGGTTCCCGCCGTCCTCGCCGGCAGCGCGCCGTGCACACAGCGTGTAGCACTGCCGCAGTACAGGATCGTGGATCCCCGCCTCGTCCAGCCATCGCCGCACCAGCATCCACGGCCCCCTCGCCCCAGCGCGACAACACAATGCCGTCGACCTCGTACCGTGCGTATAAGAGAACGATCAGACGCGAGTGAGGTTTCGCTCCGGTCATCGACAGGTTCTGCGGCGCTGAACCCGCAGCCGACGCGCTGCAGAGCGCCTGCCGGGGCACCTGAGATACGGGTACAGGCGTACCAGCTCCAGGAACGGCACCAGCCCGGCCCGTCCTGATCGCCGGCAGGCGGGTCACTGCGGGTGCCCCAGCCGCCGGAGAAGGTCGCCCGCGAGCTGTACCCCGACGACTTCCACCGTTTCTCGACCCAAATGAGCTTCCTGTTCTTCGTTCTGGAGGCACCCCCGGCTACCGGCTCGGCCGAGTAACGAGCACTTGCGGTCGGCCCGGTGGAGACGTGCTCCCCCCTCGGCCGACCGCAGGCCACTACGCCAGAAACCGGTGAAGATTCGGGGCCGTGAAGCTTCGGAGGCACGGTAGATGTAGAGCCGTGTAAGTACCGTGTAAGGACGTGGTTGCAGCAGTGACGGCGGCTCCGCGTGGTCCATGACCAGGACCGCTCGACTACCCAGCGGCGCGGCAGGACGACGAAGCCCTTGGTGTGGGGCGGGCGTCGGACCGTCTTGATCGTGATGCCGAGGTACTTCTTCGCCCAGGGCACCAGCTGGTTCTCGGCGTAGGCGGAGTCGGCCCAGACGATCGCTGTCTTCGGGTGTAGGAGTGCGAGGCGGAACATCAGCTCCCGTGCCGCGAGCGAGTCCTGGGCTGCGGCATCGGCGACCCGCGGCCAGACGGATGCGGCGGCGCAGCTGCTCCCGCCTCCACCATCGCGGGCCGGTGGCCGCGCAACCGAGTGTGACCGACCGCACGGCCTGCGCAGTCCCGTCCGGCGATCACTCGCCTGGCCCGTCCGGCGTGCGGGGCGATCACGCGGTCTCGTACGTTCGTGGTGCCCAGCTCTGACAGGAAAGCCGGGTCTCGACGGTCCCGCGCCCCGGTTCGCACGCCGCGCGGGGCCGTTTGCGTGTCCGCGGCGGGACGGCCTGGTCCAGGGGCGCCAGGCTGGGGCGGCAGCGCGCGCTGTTGGACGTCGATGGAGTCGTCGGCGGCGGTGACGGCGGGGGAGGAGCCGGCGAAGGCGTACAGGTAGTAGCCATCTGCGGTGGCTGTGACGGTGGTGCTCAGCTTTCCGGTGCTGCGATGGTGACCATCTTGAGGGTGGTGTGGGTGCTGGTGTCACGGCAGGCCAAGAACATCGTCCGTTGTTGAAAGGGGTTTGGCCCTGGCCGGTGCTGCTGTGTACAGTGGTGGAACCGACGCGGGGTGGAGCAGCTCGGTAGCTCGCTGGGCTCATAACCCAGAGGTCGCAGGTTCAAATCCTGTCCCCGCTACGAGATGAGGGGTCCGGCAGCCGTCGGACCCCTCGACGTTTTCGCCTGCCCTGGCCCTGGCCGTCAACGGAGTGCCCCAGGTACTGCTAGTGCTGGTCACCTACCACTGGCGAGGGGATCGGCTTCGGCCGTGCCTGAGCCGGCTGAGCGGTGGGTGGCCGCTCACCGGTGCTGCCTGGGTCAGATGGCGTGGGCTCCCTGGCCGCGGCGGCGGATGCGGCCGAGGCCGAGGAGGTAGCGGTGGTAGGCGGCGCGGTCGCCGGGCGAGATGGGGGCGGGGAGCCGACGAGGGTGTACCACTCGTAGGCGCCGGTGTACTGGATGGTGACGCGTGCCGAGTGGCCGTCGGGCTGCAGGAGGCGGCGCATCGAAGAGAACGTTCTCCCGCCTCGGCTGGTAGGCGTGGTGGAGACTGCTTCTTTGGATCGGCCACAAGCACCCCCATCTGACCTGGAAACAGCTGCGGCGCCACTACCACGGAGCGGACCGCATCAATGAGGGCGGGCTCGTCCGCTACAACCCGGCGAAGATGAAGGCCCAGCGATACACGTTCCGTGGAGCGCAGATCAGCACGCCCAACAACATCGACGACGTCAATCCCGACGGAGCACGTTTCCGTCGGACGAACCACGAGGATGTGGCCTTCGTCGGCCAGGTCAGCGCATACCTCACCTGACCCAGCGGATCACGTGGAAAGCCGGATGCTCGGCCAACGGGCACGTCCGGTTCGGCGGGCGAGGGCAGGAAAACCGGCACCGGCGGCACCGAGTCCTATCGCCTGGCCCGCACCAAGGTCAGGAACAACAGCGCCGAATAGAGGTTTGTTCTCGAATCGCGCTGCCCGCGGATCATGGACCGTGTTTCACTTCCCGCATGTCAACAACTCTCGGTGCACCCCGGCCTGACCCGGCGGCCTACATGCTGCGAGCCGCGGCTACAAGCAGGAGTTAATGGAACTGCTGGACGTCCAGCCAGGCCAGACCGCGCTCGACGTGGGATGCGGCCCGGGCACGGACCTGCCCACGCTGGCAGAGGGCGTCGGCGCGAGCGGCACAGTGATCGGCGTGGACCGTGATCCTGCGATGCTGGCCGAAGCCCGCCGACGCACCAGCGACCTGCCGGCAGTTCAGATCCGCGAAGCAGACGTTCACGCCCTGCCCGTCGAACCCGGCACGGTGGACCGGGGCAAGATCGACCGGGTCCTCATGCATGTCACCGACCCGGCCGGAGTGCTGGAACAGCTTCACCTGGTCACGCGGCCGGGGGCACGGATCGGCCTGGCCGAGCCTGACTGGGACACCCTGGTCGTCGATGCCGAGGATCTCGACACGAGCCGTGCGTTCACGCGTTACACCACCTCGGAAGTGGTCCGGCACGCCACCATCGGCCGCAGCCTCGCCCGTCTCGCGGTGCAAACGGGTTTCGTCATCGAGACGGTGAGGGCCACGACACCGGTCTTGCTCGACTTTCAGGACGCGGATCACACCCTGGGGCTCGGCCGCAACATGCAACAAGCCATCCACGACGGCCACATCGACGAAGCACGCGGCCGCAGGTGGTTCACCTCCCTCTCCGAGGGGCCCTTCTTCGCCTCCTTCACCCTCGTCACCGTGGTCTGCTCCCGCTGATGAACTGCCGGGACTGGCGTGGTGAAGACAGCGCCAGTCCCGGCTGCCGATCTCGAAGGAAGGCGGTCCCAAATCAAGCCGCCCCTCAGAGCCACCTCATAACGCCCGATCTTCACGAACTATCGCGAATCCGGGGCCGGTTGAAGGCGCCTTGCTGGGGCCGTCGAATTGCCGCCCCAGCCACTCCTGAACAGCTCGTTGCTGTCGAATCACCGAGCAGCAACAGCCACTCAGTGCCCACCAGCGAGGAGGAGTCAGGCGACCCCCGTCCTCACTGAGATCGTTTCATCGTGAACTCGCAGGTCGTGGTACTGGTGTGAGTCCGTGATGCGGTCCTCGTGCTGGCAGGCGGAGTGATTGCCGTCGGGTGAACGTCTGTCACCGCTGGACTTCGCGGTTCGCCAGTACGAGCAGGGCTCGTAGCAGCGTGGTGGCGTGATGGACGTTCATGCGGACCTTGGTCAGAATGCGCCAGGTCTTCAGGTTCGCGAAGCCGTGCTCGACGGCGGCGCGTTCGCGGCTGACCAGCCGGTTCGCCTCCTTCTCGGCGTCGGTGAGGCGGTGGGAGCGGGTCGCCTTGCGGCCGGTGATGATGACCGGAGCATCGTCGGGGTCGTCGTCGAGGCCGACGAAGCCGAGGTCGGCCAGGGCGCCGAGGCCGGCCTCGCGTAGATGCCTGGTGATGTGGTCGTGGCGGGCGGCGGTGATCTCGCTGGCCCGGCCGGGGCGTGCGGAAGAGATCCAGATCAGGTTTCCCTGCTCGTCGGTCAGCGCGAGGAAGAGCAGGCCATGGGCCTTGTGTTTCCCGCTGTGTGCGCCGTGAGGCGCTTGTTGTTCGAGCGGAGGTGAAAGACCACCGCCATCGTCCTGTCGCAGCAGGGCGGTTGAAGCTGAGGGCAGCCTGA